>JBEKYC010000003.1:0-288241 GCA_049511415.1 Bryobacteraceae bacterium
TCCTGTCCACGTTACTGGTACGGCTGTAGCCGGTCCGGCCGGTGCTTCACAGGTAATCGCAGTCGCCAAGGTCGACAAGACCGGCGAAGGGGGATGTGTCGGTGCGGCCCAGGCGCTTGGGGCACAACTCACGCGGACTGGAGCAATTGTGGGGCCCCCGCCCCAGACGAGTGCCCCTGTCAGCCATACCGCGTTATACGCCGGTATAGCAATTGCCGCAGGCGGGGCCATCGGAATCGGTGTTTATTTTGCGACGCGGCCTGGTAAATCCCAGTAGGTCAGCCTGCCCCGCGCTGCTTTCGGGGTGGTGGACTACGGTGCTGTAGCTAAGTTAGCCTCGGAATCCCCATCTCGACGTGGAAGTCGCAGTGGACGTCCTCAGTGATCATTCCACAGGCCGCGATCCGGCAGGGGCAAAAGCGCCGGTCCAACCCGTGCTCCCGCATGCATCGGTCCTCTCCCAAACGGTGAGGGGAATCCGCATTGTCCCAGTGTTATTCGGACGATAAGCCGAATGAAATGCCCTGCCACAGTTCGAAAAGTTCTTCGACTACGTCAAAGCTCCGGGCATCGCTGGCGACGGCTACGGACCCTGTTCCGCTTCGCGAGCGGCTGCCGTATCTTCCACGCCGAAGGCATTGCGGACTACCTCACAAACGGCCGGCGTAAACCCCACTCGGATGGAAAATCAAAGGACTCTGAGTTCTTCGCGACTATGCTTTAGAAAGCCTGAATGAAGCTCCGCTGGTTTATTCTGTTCCTGCTGCTCTTCGCCTTCGTATCCTATAGAGTCGTTCGAAGAGACAGCAACAGGCCGCCGCAGGATGGCGATGCGGCTGAAGTGCACAATATCGCTTACAGCTTGGCACATGGTCGGGGATATTCATTTGACTGGAACGATGAACGCTGGCGTAGCCTCTGGCAGGATCAGAATGCAGGTGGTAGGTTCGATTTCATCTTGGTCCGCCGAGGCGCGTATCCAACCATGTTTCGCCCTCCATTGATGCCGATCCTCGTGGCAGGAATCTTGGAAGTTTTTCCGCGCGATTCCTTCCGAGCTTGGCGAATCTTCGATAGCGCCGCATTTGCCGTGGCGGCCTGCCTACTGTCTGATGTGGCCTTTGTCCAAGGCGGCACGGCGGGGATGGTCGCCATACTGCTTATCCTGGTCGGCGACCCGTTGCGTCGCGCGTACCTTCCAGGGTGGGGAACCGAAGGGCTTGCCTTCGTTTTTGTGAGTCTGATCGCCTGGCTGGTGGCCAATAGCGGCAGGTTTCGACCGGCGTGGTACAACCTCACCGCCGGGTTCGCGGTAGGTCTGCTTTGTTTGGACCGCTCGATTTTTGTGTTGGCCATGCCGTGTATATGCCTCGTGCTGGCCATTGCACGGACAAAGACCCGGGCCGGTATTGTGAAAGACGGGCTCCTTATCTTAGTCGTGGCGACTTCGGTTCAGATGCCCTGGTGGGTTCGCAATATAACGGTCTCAGGCCGACTGATGCCGCTGGGCACACAAGGTGGTGTTAGTCTTCCCGACGAGTACGGCGATGTCGCTCTCGATACCGGCGGTGAATGGACCGGCAGAGGTATCCGGGATGCCTGGATACCCCCGTCGCAAGCGAACCGGCCGATTCCGATTCCCCCTGGCTTTTCGGAGGAATCCTTCCAGAAGCTTTGGACCGCGAATCCGGGCGACGATGCGAGCGACCACCGATTCGACGCCATGCTCTATGCCGCAGTCTGCACTTCGCTGGAATCTGAAATCGAGGTGAGCGCCGCCGGCCAACGGGCAGCGGTCGCCTGGGTGCGGGCAAACTACGCCAAGGTACCCGGATTGATGGCCAGGAAGGCGTTCGCGCTAACCTTTTCTAAGAGACGCTATCTCGCGGTCGCGCTCCTACTTGGCGTGATAGGCTTTTTGGGCTTTCCGAAGCTGAGGCGAACAATCTCATGCCTGGCATTATTGATTGCCTCCTACGTCCTGGCAGTCGCGCTGACGCATGTGGTTTATAATCGATTCCTGTTGCCGATCCTGCCACCGCTTTACCTCGGAACGGCTTGGGGGATTTCCGCGATCGCGAGGTTGGCGCGGCGACGCATCTGTGCACTCTTTAGCCCTATCTGAGAAGGACACTCGCGCGCGCCATCGAGCATCGCTGTTGGTACAGGAACTCAAGTGTATGGCAGAATACGAAGCCAAAGCGCTCCTTTGGCGCTCTGGCGCATCTAATCGGGGAGTGCGCCATCGAATCGCAGGCGGTGGGCCGGTAGGACGATCTCGAGAAACCGCACCCTTGGCATCGGCGTGGCCTCGATGTTGAGCGGATCTACCCGTCCGCGCCCCCCAGGACAAACTCGAGCTCAATGGCTCATTCTGACGGCTAGAGTTCTGTTTTCCAGGATAACCACAGTAACATTGTCGGGCGCGCCACGCGCCTTCGCCAGACTTACGAGTGCTTGGCAGACCTCCTGAAGAGATCCGCGTGCGCAGAGCTTCTTGATTTCGTTATCTTTTACCAGATCCGACAAGCCATCGGAACACAAAAGAAACCGGTCGTCGGCACGGACAACCAGGGTTTCCGGCCAGATGTCCACTGGCGCCTCAGGTTCCACGCCTAACGCTCGCAGTAAAATGTTCTTCTTCGGGTACCGCGCGGCTTCCTTCGCCGTAATTACTCCGTCCTTTAATAACTTCATCACATCACCTCGGAATGATCCTCCGTCAAACGAGTGATGTCTCTCTTCCGGATCAGGTAAAGACGGCTGTCGCCAACATGGGCGCAAATTGCTCGGCTACCGATGATCACGATGGCAGTGCAAGTTGTGCCCATACCCCGAAACCGCTTCTCGCTTCGCGCGCGCGCGTAGATCTCGCGATTCGCGATGCGAAACGCTTCCACAAGCGCCGCTTGCGGCTCTTTGTCGCTTTCAAAGTAATAGCGCTGCACAATATCGGCGGCCATGCTGCTGGCCACCTCGCCCGCCGCGTGCCCTCCCATGCCGTCCGCCAGCAGCCCGAGAACACCTTTGGCCGCTATTGTATCGCTCGATTCCGGCTTGTAGAACAGTCCGCGATCCTCATTGATCTTCCGGACGCACCCCACATCCGAGAGCCAATGCCCGGTCACATCCGGAGTCGTGTGGCGGCGCGTCATCAACGCCCCTTGCGTAATTTGGTTAATAGCCTTGAAATATCCAGCGAGCGCCGGCGAGGCGGAAATGCGTAGCACCACTCTCATCGTGCACGCACGCTTTCGCTCCAGTGAGCAATTACTTGCACACGTCCCGCCACCCGCCATTTTGCATACTCGCGCGGATCACGCCCCGATTATAAGTGATTTCGCCTTTGCTCCCGCCACATTTCCAAACCTAGAGAAAACCGGTCGAAAGTCCTGCCACGGCGCAGCGCGCCAACCCCAGGGTTTTCAGGTTTGCGCCGGCGCGGCGGAATCAGGTAAATTAGAAGTGCCGGTGAGGTGCGAGAGCGGTTGAATCGGGCGGTCTCGAAAACCGTTGAACCTTTACGGGTTCCGTGGGTTCGAATCCCACCCTCACCGCCAGATCGTAAGCTTTCCGCGAAACCTTCACGTCCCATTGCAAATCAAACCGTGTGGTCTGGCGCAGCTTCGCGGTGAGCAGTGGTGTTTATCAGAAGCGGTGTGGTTCTCTGTCGAACCCTGCGGAAGCTGATTTGCCCGTTTTGAAGCACATACCCATGATCGCCAAGTGACACAATCTTGGCGTTCTGCGCTTTGCGCCGGGTGGGGTTATTACGGCTTTACTCCTCCTTGGCGGAGTGCGTTTCAGCTATACTCTGTGTGTTATGAGTTCCCAAGAACAGATCTACGAAATCTTAGGACTTACGCAAGAGGAGCTGGATTCCGAGTTGGACCGGATCTGGCCGCGGCTGCGAACGGACGCCGGGCTGCTAGGCAAATTGAGTGAAGCGCACATCGATCCGGTCACACTACCCAAGCGCCGGAGCGATGCCGTCACTGTCCGCCCCCAAGCCGCCGGGGTGGTGGGGGTGGATGATTTTCTGATCGCGGTCGCGGCGGGTCTGACGGTTGAGCTGGTCAAGATTTTGATGGAGGAAGTCTGTAAAGGACGTGCCCCGGAGTCGATCCGTAAGAAAGATTCAACCCGTACCGAGCCGTGATTCCTTCGAAGACGCAAATCCGGCTGCCGCTGCGAAAATCGCTTTGCGCCCGTTTGCTGTTCTTCGATGCGGCACGCGTGCATCCCACTCTCAAGTCCCAGCCCGCCTATAAATCGCTCGCACAAATGCTCGTCCAGAAGTCCAACCACCTGGCTCTCGAATCCGATGATCTGTCTCTCGACAGTTCTGTGCAGCAGGTGTACCGGCAATTTGCCGAGACGACCAGGGCGGAACCGAGCTGGGTGTCGTTATTGCCGCTGGTGGAACGTGCCCGGAACGAGGCATTGGCTCTGAAATGTGTTGCGCCGCTCGAAGATCGGACTCGCACCTGTGATCAGTGCCGGTGCTTGGGGCCGCTCGAAGAGATGGCACACGCCGCTTTTCAATGTGCAGCCGATTACCACGAGCGGTACAGCTCGTTTGCCGAACTTTTTCGGGACGCCGCCCGGGCCAGCTTGCGGGAGCGATGTTCGTGGACCACGGACCCACCCTCGCTGTACAGACCGATGGGAGGCCGAGCAGCCTTTAACGTGGGTGGCACAACAAGGTTTGACACCGATGAAAAGAACGCGGCCAGAATTCACTTCGCGTTGCACGAACAGAAGTTAACCGAGAGTGAATCGGAAAAGCTGGCTTTTCATGAGCTTGATTTTCAGGCGCTCCGCTACGTGATGTTTCACGAGATCGTATGCCATGCCTTTCAAGGGCTGGCCGTCCAGCCCTTGCGCAGGCAAGCGACAGTCGAGCAGGACAGATTCGCCGAAGGGTGGATGGACGATATGGTGTATAGAATTTTGAGGGAACTGCACGACGGGATCGGCCTGGGTCCGCCGCTATCGTACAGCGAGTGGCGCGCATCGGAGGGCTTCCACCGGGATCGGCTGGAATTCGCCGATTGGCCCTTGACGTACCAGCAAGGCGCCGCCCAGGCAAGATACTATGAGCAGTATGTTTACAGGCGCACGAATTCTGCAGATCGCGCGCGCAAGGAACTCTTTCGTTGTTCGTTCGATCTGAACCTGCTGCGCGGCTCAAATGCCAACCCATATCCGCCATACCAAGCGCTGGAACAGTTGTTCAGCGGTGAGCCCATGGAACGAAGTCCCGTAGCGATGCGAAAATTAAGGGTTGTAGACCGATACCTAGAAGGCGGCGGCCCTGCACAGTTCATCGACGATTTGGCACAAACAATGTAAGCTGGTCTTCGCAATCCATTCACAATTCATTTGAAAAAAGAATCAGATACGGTAGAATGGAGTTGGAGATGCGAAGCAAATATCGCGTCCTGGGCGCGATGGCAACGCTTAGTACGTTTACTATCAATGAGCTAGCTCGTATGAGCGGGGTTAAAGGACCGACCGTCCGTACGGTGCTGAACCGAAATCCACAATACTACTCTTCTGTCGGTAAGGCAAGTCAAGGGGCATCCCTGCCCCGCGGCGGCCAAACGATTCAGTATACGGTTTCCGAGGAGCAACAGCAGGTGATCATGGCGGAGTTGGCGGAGTTGTACCCAAAACTGCCAGGGGCGCCTTTCGACGAGAACGAGTTGGATCCGGCAGCGGTGGCTAGCCAAAAAGAAAGGGCGAAGGCGCCAGGTCTCCAGGCGGTGAAGGAGCTGTTCACGGGCGCGGTGCATGCCTGGGAGCCGGAAGAGCGCGCGCGGCTGCTCAGCGCGGCCGCCGCCACTCTCCCTTCGGTGGAAGCAGAGGTACATGCAATCCGGAACTCGGGTGTGCTCTCGGCAGAGAAGCTTGATCAGTTGGAGAGTCACTGGAGGTTCGTGCGTGCCGCGGTGATGGCGCCACCGATCCCCATTCAGATCCCCGTCTTGCCAACTCATTCAATAGCTCCGGGGCGCTTTGTTCCGGTCTACATCACCGAAAGCACGGTGGGACATAAACTGGGCGAGTTTTCGCCCACTGGCGTCCTCAAAGGGCATTCGGTGAGGTTCGCTACCGAGAGGGCAGCTATCGCCAATGTGAAGCCGCGCGTTTACATAAAGCAAATAGGGCGTAAGCCTCCGCTTAACTCTCTAGTGCGTGCCTTTGTGGACCAGCGCTCCGTGTTCCTCCGCGGCGGACCGGTGATTAAAGTTAAAAGGACCGCGAACATCCTGCAACAGCCGCTAGCTTTAACAAAATGAGTACCCAGGACACCACACCCATCGAGGGCGATTCTTCGTCCATTCGTGAAAACGAGCCGACTTCCGTATTCGACACAGTGGCATACACGTTCGTCAACTATGCTGAAGTGTATTGCACCGAGGATCAAGTGCGTATTGCATTCGGCGACGATCTGCCCACCGGAGTCGTGCAGCCGAAGATCGGACTGGTAATGCCAGCCTCTTATGCGGCGGCCTTCAGTCGGCGGCTCGCAGATGCAATCACAGACTCGATCAACTCCGCGGCGAAGCCGCAATCAACTGAGCCAGCCGACGAGCGCGGTACGCAATGAATTAGGAGAAGTAACCGTCGCGTGACCCCGAATTGGGACACTCAGGGAATGCGCTCGATCCTAATAGCCGACAGAAGCGACGACCTCAGACCAAACCCGGGATGATGGCAGTACCCTCCCCTCCTAGGCCATCTTTCCTCAGCCTTCTCTGAGAAAAATCGCCCCTTCCTCCCACACCTTAAAGGAATATGCATGTCGGGCTTCGGGCTACCACCCTGGTTCTAGCCCTGTTCGGGCTTCGTTGTCTCTCCGCATCGTCAGCCACGCCGGTGGTTTACCAAATCACAACCGTCGCCGGGAGCGACATGGTGGGCGATGGCGGGCAGGCTGTCGCGTCGCAGTTGGCGCAGCCGGAAGGTTTGGCCGTTGACTCCAGCGGCAACCTCTACATAGCCGACGCGGCCAACCATCGCGTTCGCCTGGTCACGCCGGCCGGTGTCATTAGCACCGTCGCGGGTAACGGCCATCCCGGTTTCAGCGGCGATAACGGCCCAGCCGCGGCGGCCCAACTGAACCAGCCTTACGACGTCGCGCTGGATTCGTCCGGCAATCTTTATATCGCCGACTACGGCAACCAGCGCGTCCGCCGCATCGGGTCGGACGGCAACATCACCACCGTCGCTGGCAATGGCCAGAATGGCAGCAACGGCGACGGCGGGCCGGCCGTTTCCGCCCTCCTGCTCGGGCCTCGCAACGTTGCGTTCGATCCGGCCGGCAATCTCTACATCTCGGAGTTCGATGGCCATCGCGTGCGCATGGTGTCGCCGGCCGGCATCATCAGCACGGTGGCAGGCATTGGCATAGCCGGATTCAGCGGCGATGGTGGACCGGCAACCACGGCGCAACTGGCCTATCCGGCCGGCCTGGCGTTGGATGGAGCCGCCAACCTCTATATCGTGGACACTCTGAACGTGCGCGTACGCAAGGTTCTCGCAGGCACCGGAATCATCAGCTCCGTTTGCAATCAGCAAAGTTTCGGCATGCCGTACGTCCAACTATCGGGCATTGCCGCCAGCGCCGCCGGCAACCTGTATATACCCGATACTGGCAGCGCGTACGTGTGGCAGTGGACTCCCGCCACCGGCATCACGCGCATGGCGGGCACGCCCGGCAGCAACGCGTATACCGGCGATGGTCAGCAGGCTCTGAATACTGCGTTGGCGGCGCCGGTTGGTGTCACGCTCGATGCCGCGGGAGACCTGTACATCTCCGAAACACGGCGCGTCCGCTGGATCGCCGGCGCAACCGGCATCATCAACACGGTGGCCGGTAACGGCACATTCGGGTTTGGCGGCGATGGCGGAGCCGCCACCCTGGCGGTGCTGAACACTCCCACCGGGGTTGCCGTAGCCGGCGGCTCGCTTTATATTGCCGACCGGGGCAATCAGCGAGTCCGGCAGGTCTCAGGGGGCAGCATTGCTACCGTGGCGGGTAACGGGACCGCAAACTATTCGGGCGATGGACTCGCGGCGACCGCCGCCGGCTTGTCCGGACCGGGCGCCGTGGCCTTCGATACCACTGGCAATCTCTATATTGCCGACATCGGCAACGAGCGCGTGCGCCGGGTCGATATGGCGGGCGTGATCACCACGTTCGCCGGCGACGGACAGGTCGCCGGCTTCGGCGGCGAGGGTGATCCGGCGACGCAGGTGCCGCTTGACGCGCCGCAAGGGGTAGCCGCCGACAATGCCGGCAATGTATACGTCGCGGATACGAATCACAACCGGGTGCTCTGTGTGGATACCACCGGAAGCACGCATACCGTTGCGGGCACGGGCACGCCGGGCGGTACGGGCGATGGCGATTCGGTGTTGCCTGAGTTGAACGGCCCCACGGGGATCGCGGTCGATACTAACGGGAACCTCTATATCGCCGATACGCAGAACCATCGTGTGCAAATGCTCAGCGCCGCGGGCGTGGTCTCGACTATCGCCGGCACAGGCATTGGGGGCTTTGCCGGCGACGGCGGTCCGGCGGCTGCGGCTCAATTGAGTTACCCAGGGGCGGTAGCGGTTGATGCGTTCGGGAATCTGTTCATCGCCGACACGGGAAACAACCGGGTGCGCCAGGTAACACCCGATGGCAACATCGCGACCATCGCCGGGACCGGCATCGCAGCCTATAACGGCGACAGCGGCGCGGCGCTGAACGTAGCCTTGTATAATCCTGCCGGCATCAGCGTGGATTCCCAGGACAACGTGTGGGTCGCCGACACGGGCAACAATCGCGTGCGCCAACTTTCCGCCGCGCCGGCCGTGATTACACCGGCGCAGTCCATCAGCGTGTCACTGGCCAACGCCGCCAGTTTGCAGTCTGGGCCGCTGGCGCCGGGCGAGATCTTCTCCATTTTCGGCCAGGGCATTGGCCCCGCCACGGCCTCCACCGGCATGTTCGATTCCGCGGGCCATTTATCTACGAATCTGGGCGGCGTCCAAGTGTTGTTCAATAGCACTCCCGCGCCGCTGTTCTACACGCAGGCGCAACAGATCAACGCACAGGTGCCTTATGAAATGGCTGGGCAGGCTTCGGCTCAAATCCAGGTCATCTATCAGGGCGTGTTGCTGAACGCCATACAGGTCGCGTTGGCAGACGCCAATCCGGCTTTGTTCACGGTGAATAACGGCGCCGGGAACGCCGTAGTCGTCAACCCGGATGGCTCCATCAATTCGGACGAAAATCCCGCGCCTCGCGGTTCCATCGTGGTGCTCTACGCTACCGGCGAAGGACAGACTTCGCCGCCGGGCTTCACGGGTCAATCCGCGCAATCCCCTTTTCCCGAGCCGGTGCTTCCAATTTCATTGACAATCGGAGGCATTCCGGCCAACATCCTGTTTGCCGCCGAAGCACCGGGATTCGTGGGATTGTTGCAGATCAATGCGCAAGTGCCTACGGGTTTCGTGCCTGCGGGCGACCTGCCGGTAGTGCTCGCCGCCGGGAGCTACCAGAGCCCGTCCGGTGTCACTATAGCGGTGAAGTGAGATCGGCGTTCGCGGCTACGCGGGCAGGTAACTCTTTAAAACCGGGAACATCGTCTGCACGAACGAAATTCCCAGTTGCGTGGCCGCGTTCTGATCATGTTCAATGACGGGAACAGTTACTCGCACCAGAGCCGTGTCGCTGCGGTGATAGCGGATCGAGTCCATCACCAGCCAAAACTTGGCGGAGAACTCGCTGGCAATCACGCGCCGCTGGCTCTGATACCAGTACAGGACGACGCTCTTTTCATCGCCATGTGAGACCACGTAGCGATTGATCCGGATAGGTTCCGGCTGGCCGATTACCGCGACATCCAGACTGCCGGTGGCCTCCGGCTCCCATCCGGATCCGGGTAGACAATTCTTGGGCGAGTGCGGCGACTGCCCCGTGCGCTGGGTCTTGAAATAGGCCACAAACAGGTCCACCCCGGCCCGCGACGAGGGACTCTTATAAACACGGTTGAGCAGGTCGTCCGCTTTGAGCTGATCGCGGATTTCCTGCTCCACCGGATAGTTCTCCACTTCCTGCCAGTTCGGAAGGTTCGCCGGGAACTGGTCGAGAGGCGGCCCGGCGGGGAGTTTCTCGCCGCGCGATGCGGCATAGAACAGCCCGGTCTGCGCCAGTAGCACGATCGTGAGAACGCCTGCGTATTTGCTGCCGAGCCAGCTCATTGGATCTTCACCTGCGATGCCATCGCCGGTACCCCCAATTCATAATCTGATGCAGCAGAACCAGAATCGCCAGCGCGACCATGAAGATCACCCAGCCGGAGGCCGTATGAAAAAAACCTTCGGCCAACTCCGGTTTGTATTCGGTAAGCACGCCCGTCAACGTCACGCGGCTGGCGTTCGCCACGATGGCGATGGGAATCGTAGCGGCGAAAAGCGCCGCCCGGATCCAAGCGTTGTTCTCGAAAAAATAGCCGTATACCAGGGACAGAAAGGTGAGCGAAAGCAGCGAGCGAATCCCGCTGCAAGCCTCCACCACCGACAGTTTCTGTTCCGCGAGCTCCAAGACGTTTCCTTCGCGAAGAACCGGAATCTGCATCAGGTTGAGCGCTTCGGTGGAAACGCGGCTGGCCAGCAACTGCAAGGGAAAGGTGATGCTGTTGTAGACCACCGTCGGGATCGGGATCATGAAGAACAACAGGAATAGCGGAAACGCCAGAGCGCGCAGCCACGCCATTCCGCCCAGCAACAGGATGACGCCGATTATGGAAATGACAAATGCGGAGCGCGCCAGGAACAATTCCGCGCCCAGCGTGGCGATGTAGAGTTGTAATCCGGCATACCCAACCACAACCAGTCCACGCCAGTCGGGCGTTGGCGGCAGGGATCGCAGTTGCGCGCGTCTTTGCCAGATGATGAAACCCGCCACCAACGGCACAAAAAAACCGTGGCCCATATCCGGATCGCTATTCCACTGCTGCGCCAGGCGCCACAGCACGGGAGCGTAAGAAACCAGCAGCAGCACCGCAAACCACACCCACATGGAGAGGGGCAAACTTGCAGTACGCGATTCGATCCCGACGGGCGGGTGTGTACCCTGCATCTTCCGTTATGATACACGTTAGGTAGCTGCACGGGTGATGCTTGTGCCGGATCGCACCCAGGTGGTCCCCGGCAACGGCCAAGCAGGTTGCAATCAGATTCTGTCTGTTGGTAGAAATTACCAGATGCTCATACCGCTGCGGGTGCTCATAGTCTCGGAACAAGAGGACGACGCGGCACGGTTCATCGGGGAACTGCGACAAGGCGGCTATGTGCCAACCTATGAGCGCGTGTCCAGTTCCAAGGCCTTTCGCCAGGCGCTCACACAAAAGTGGGAGCTGATTTTGGCGGCTTACGAAAGCCGGCTGGGGCCTATGGCGGCGCTGGAGATTCTACACGAGAGCGGTGAAGACGTTCCTTTCATCGCCATCTCCGGTCCGGTGGCCGAGGAGTCCGTGCTGGAAATCCTGAAGGCCGGGGCGGCCAGCCATATCGCGCGCGACCAGTTATTCCGTTTAGTCGTGACGGTGGGCCGGGAAATGAGCCAGGCGGAAGGCCGGCGCGAGCGGAAGCGCCTGGAACAGCAGTTCCGGCAAGCCCAGAAAATGGAAGCTGTCGGCAGGTTGGCCGGCGGCGTAGCGCACGACTTCAATAATCTCCTGACGATCATCACGGGTTACGCCGATCTGCTCCTGGTCGGCGAGGATCTACAAGCGCAGCAGAGGACGCCGCTCGAAGAGATCCGGCGGGCAGCCGAAAGGGGAGGCGCGCTGACGCACCAACTGCTGGCATTCAGCCGGCGGCAGCCATTCACGCCGCGCATGGTGCAATTGAATACCCTGATCGTGAATATGGAGAAGATGCTTTCGCGCCTGATCGGCGAGGACATCGAGTTGATCACTGTTGCCGGCGCCGATCCGGCCATGGTGCGCACCGATCCCGGGCAACTGGAACAGGTCATCATGAACGTGGTGGTGAATGGACGCGATGCTATGCCGGGTGGCGGCAAGCTGATCGTCGAAACGGCCAATGTGGAGGTGGATCAGACTTATGCCGGATCGAACGTGGACCTGCGGCCCGGTTCGTACATCTCGTTAACGATCAGCGATACGGGGATGGGGATGGACTCCGAGACGACCGCACACCTCTTCGAGCCGTTCTTTACCACCAAAGCGCCGGGAAAGGGCACGGGCCTGGGATTGGCGACCGCGTACGGGATCGTAAAGCAGAGCGGCGGCGCGATTTCCATTTACAGCGAGCCTGGCCGCGGAACCGCAGTCAAGATTTATCTGCCTTCCGCGGAGGCGAAGGCGGGACCGGAGGTTACCGAGCCGAAAGCGGCGGCCACGCCAGGGGGCAACGAAACCATCCTGGTGCTGGAAGACGAGGCGCGCGTGCGCAAGTTGATCTGCGAAGTGCTGAGCGGCCGCGGGTACCACGTGCTGGAAGCCGTGCGTGGAGAAGAAGCCATACGCATCGCCGCGGAATATCGCGGCCGCATTCACATGGTGCTGGCGGATGTGGTTATGCCGGAGATGAGCGGCCCGCAAGCTCTGGAACAGATCCGGATACTGCACCCGACTGTCAGGGTCCTTTTCATGTCCGGCTACACCGACGAGGCCATTCTGCACCACGGCATCGTGGGTTCCGGCGCCCCGTTCCTGCAAAAGCCGTTCCTGCCGGACGCCTTGGCCCGCAAGGTGCGTGAGGTGCTGAACGCGCAGGCTTCGGCGGGATAGAGTCACGCGTCGCGCAGGATCCACAATAGAACGCCCATCAAGATGGCGAGCACGCTGTCGGTGATTTCGGGTGTGCGACCTGGAAGGAATACCTGCGCCTGTTCCAACAGAAACAGCGCTACGGCGACGATGGTTGTAATCCAGAGCAGCCGGAATCCGGCGGCGCGCCATAACCACAACGTGGATCCGTACCAGAAGCTCTTTCGGAACAGGACCACGAAGCCATCCTGCCAATCCGTGCGGAAGTAACCCCGGAACGGCACCCAGTTGAAGGCCCGCACGCCCTCTAAGTGGAACGGCGCCAGTTCGGCGACGATCACGGCAAAGGCCAGCAGCGTGGGCGCCGCACGGCGGATGTAGCGGTGCGGTACGCACAACCAGATCACAAATGCGCCGGCCGCACCCACGATATCCGACCAGGCCAGCGTGCGGCTGGCGATCAGCAAGCGAGCCGGCACGAGCAACAGAAGCAAAGCCAGCAGGCGGTTGGTTCTGCCTGCGAGGATACTTTCGATCAGACACGCTACCACCAGCCACTCGGCGATGACGATCAGCGTATCGGCGGATGACAGGTCGCTGTGTCTCAGCACCGCAATCCTGCGCATCAGATTGGTGCGCCCCCAGGAGGGGAATAGCGGGAAGATCTGATAGCCCAGCCAGCAGCACAGCAGCAGCAGTGCTCCGGTCGGGCGCAGAAGCGACGATGCGGTATCCCGTGACAGGAGCCGATCGAATGCCCGGCGGTACAGCGCCCCACAGGCAATACCTATGGCCGCGCCCGCCACGTTGGAGGCCACGTCGGAAAGACTGCACATCCGGGAGTCATCGAACAACTGGATCATCTCGATGGAAGACGAAAGCAGCAGCGCAAGCCCTAGGGGCAGTCCGATCCGCGCGAGCAGCGAGGACTTCCGGCTCACCGCCAGGTAAGCGAAGATGCCCAGCGGCAAATACAGCACCACATTGACGGCTACATCCCAAATGAGAAAACGATCCAGCCTGGCCGGCCAGGCGTGCAGCAGGATCCACGGCGGGCTGTGCGGATAATGCCGGGCGTAAAACTGCCAGGGGTAAAGCGATCCGTAGAGGATCAGCGCGACGACGATGACCAGTATCCGGCGGTGCGGTGCGGTAGCGTCACCGGCCGCCGGGGGGCTCATGCCAGCCCCGATTCCCGCAGGAATTTGGCAGACTCCTCGGGCGGGGTCGGGTTGATATAAAATCCGGTGCCCCACTCGAATCCGGCAACCTTGGTCAGCTTGGGGATCACTTCGATGTGCCAGTGGTAGTGCGCCAGATGATTTTCCTGCAACGGGGCACTATGGACGATGAAGTTGAAGGGCGGGTGTTCCAGAACCTTGTCGATTTTGCGCAGAGTAGTGCGGAGCGCCCAAGCCAGATTCTGCAGGGTGGCATCCTGGGTATTCTCGAAGTGCGACTCGTGCCGCTTGGGCACGATCCAGGTCTCAAAAGGGAAACGCGGCGCCCAAGGCTGGAGCACCAGCAGCCGGTCCGTTTCCGTGACCACCCGCACGCCCGCGGACGTTTCCTGGCGGAGGATATCGCAATAGACGCAACGCTCCTTGAAATCGAAATACAATTTGGCGCCGTCCAGTTCTTCTTTAACCCGCTTGGGAATCACCGGCAGGGCAATGAGTTGGGAATGCGGGTGCTCCAGCGTAGCGCCGGCGGCTTCGCCGTAGTTCTTGAAAAGGATGATGTAACGGAAACGGATATCCTTTCGCAGATCGTTCACGCGATCACGGAATGCGCGCAAGACTTCCTCGATCTGATGATCGGTCATCGACGCCATCGTCAGCGAATGATCCGGGCTTTCGATGATGACCTCGTGCGCGCCGATGCCGTTCATTTTGTCGTACATGCCTTCGCCCTGGCGGTTCAGTTCGCCTTCGATGCCCAGCGCGGGAAACTTGTTGGGCACCACGCGCACGCTCCAACCGGGCTGGTTGGGGCCACCGCCGGGCCGGTAGGCCAGCACCTCCGGCGGGGTCTTCTGCTCGTTTCCGTAGCAAAAGGGGCACGGCCGCGCCACTGCGGGTGGAACGGGCTCGCGAACGAAATCGGATGGGCGGCGCGCGCGATCGGTGGAGATGATTACCCAGCGGCCCGTGATCGGGTCCTTACGTAATTCCGGCAATGTTTAAAGGCCTCCGCAATTGAAGAAAGAAGCGGGACGCGGAGAGGCTATTATATCGTCCGGCTGAAGGGAAACGCATTCTTGATCCATTCGATTTCGGGCGGGTCGGTGAGCAGGACGCTGATGATGTCGAAGCGGGCATGGTCTTCGGTGGCGCCGCAACGGCGCAGATACTCTCCCGCCGCGCGGCGCAAGTCGCGTTCCTTGTCGTTTCCGACGGCGCGGCCGGGGCTGCCGCGGTCGGCGCTGGCGCGGGATTTGACTTCCACAAAGACGAGCGTTTCGCGATCCCAGGCGACCAGGTCGAGTTCGCCGCGGCTGGCGCGCGGGTGGAAATTACGCGCGACGATGGCGAGGCCCTGGCGGCGCAGATAGCGATGCGCGAGATCCTCGCCGCGCCGGCCGTTGGCCTGTTCGGTGGTGGCGTGCCGGGTTCGGTAGCGGTGGCGGGCGGCGTCGGCCAGGCGGTAAAGGGAAAAGGCCGCGGATAAACGCTGATGAACGCGGATGAGGTACTTGGCCACTTCGGTAACAGAGTGGGTTGAGGCGGAGCTAAGTCTCTCCATTGTGGGTGTAGGCGGGCCGCGTTGTGCGGAATTGTGCGTTTTTGTGCGTTGGGCAAACGATGATTTTTGTTAATTCCAACCCACATGTCCTTTAGAATCAGCGCAGGCGGCTGCGGTGCTGTGTTTTTGCCGCTTTCGGGAGGGTTGGCGTTCATGGATGCCGCTGGGGAGAGGCGTTGCGAAAGAAAACCGGCGCGCCGAGCCCGTTGGCAGCGCTGTGCGTTCTCGGTCACGTGGCCCCGATTTCAGGGGAATATGGGGTTGGGCGGGACGGGTGGCGATGAATGGGGATATGTATATGGGGGTTGGAGTTATCCTTTGGGGAGGCGGGTTACTGAAAGAGGCAGCGCCCCTGAGTGAAAGATGGTACCTATTCAATGGCAAATCGGAGCGATCTCCATTTTGCTTTCTCTGGTCCTTGGGCTAGTTCTGGGCGCGTCTGTGGGTGTCCTTGCCGCCCTGGCTTTTGGGATGCCTCGACGCGTCGTGCTCGATTCGATCATGGGCATGGCCGGATTTGTATCAGGTTACGCAGTTAGCGTTCTGGCCGGACGCGGTACGGTCGAACTGAACGAAGCCATTGTCGCGTGGCAAGGCGGGCACGATTGCCTGGGTCTCAGGCGTCCCGTGTTCGAATACCCCCTGCTCACGGCGGTCGCTGTTTGCTTGTTGTTCGTGGTCCTGGGTCGGGCGACTGTGCACCGGCGTCCGCAGGCGGCAGAGGGAAGCGGCCGGGGATGAACGCGGATGGGATCACCCACCTCTTGAACTTCCCGGGCTTCGCTAGTGGCCGTGCAAGGAATTGGAAGCAGTGGGGTAAAGGATCCCGGCTGTGTGCACCAGGAATCCGTTACTTCCCGGCGCCCAGATGGCTCCGACGTCCATGGGCCCGCCCGCTTGCAAGATGAATGGGACTTGCCCGAAATTGGGCTGCGAGGTGTCGACCACCACAAAGTTCACCTGGCTGACACCAGCCACCTCGAACGGCGCCGGGCCGCCATAGCTCACGGTCGTCCCTTCGGCTATAGTTCCGATAAAGAAGGTATCCTCCAGCCAGTAGACATAGTCCGGCAGGACGTTGGTTGGAAGAGGAAGTCCCACGAATGTGCCATCGGGTTGCGGTGGCGTGATCGGCCCCAATCCGGTGGCAAAGATCGAGACTATGTCGCCGATCTGGGCTGGGTTCGACGCCGAATTGAAGCTCCCGTCCTGGTTCAGCGCTGCCGCAAAAACACCGTCCAGCGTGAAGACACCGGGATGCTGGTTGACCACGGGCCGCGGGAGGCAATTTGTAGGCGTGCCATTGTAGACGACACAGACCTTTACCGTCTCTCCGGCCTGCAGCGCCCACGGAGCGATGGCGTTGATCTGTGCGCCCTGCACATACAACAGCGGCCCTGGGATCCCGTTGAAGGTTACCTGCACGCCCGCTAGTTGATTGGGAACCCCGGTGCTTGGGTCCACCTGCGGCTGCGTGCCATTGGCGGGTCCGATCCCCTGTCCGAAGAGGCTGACGATCTCGCCGCCGGATATTCCGGCACTGTCGTAGCTGGCCGCATTGGCGACGCAGGCGAGTTGAACGACAGGTGCGCTTGCGTTCTGGGTGAGGCCGGTCAAAGCTAATAACCCGCCCGACGATCCGGCTAACTGCTGTGTAGGCGCAAACGAGGCATCCGGCGACACCACGTAGACCGTCGAGTCCGGTCCAAGTGCGAACGCTTGAGAGTTTGAGGATCCCGGAATGTAGGTCGACTGCAAGACGGTTCCGCTCGCATCGAGCACGGTCAGGGCAGCCGATGGCGCCGTTTCGCAGGTCGCCAGACTGTTCACCGGCGGATAATTTCCATTGGCGATTCCGGGGACATAGGTATTGCCGGCGGCGTCCACTGCCAGACCAGCAGCCGCGTATGCCGGCAGGCTTTTGGAAAACGCGACAGCGGTCCCTTGCGGATTGAATTTCTCGATGACGGAAACCGTGGCGGTATTCGCGAGCGCCACTACCGCGTTATCCGCGGAGTCCAAAGCGACAAAGTAGGGGTACCCCGAGCCGGCCGCAAACGTGGAATACAGCAGCGCCGAGCCATCCGCGGACAGGCGGGCCAGGAAGGGTGCATAGTTGAAGTTAGGGATGCCGGAAGCCGCCAAATACGCGCCGGCGGTGGTGGGGAAATCCGCCGACGAGGCAACTCCGGTGACAAATGCCGATCCCGACGCATCTACCACAATCCCTGACAGAGTCGCTTGGCTGCTGCCGCCTAGATACGTGGCGTAATCGATAGCGCCGGTGGGGGTTAAACGTATTACGAAACCGTTGTAGGCGGTGTTGTTGGCGCTGGCGGGTGTCGACTGCAGGGCTCCGGGCGTGGTTTGAATGCCGTTGCCCTGCGTGGAACCAGCCACGTAAGCGCGCCCGGCGGCATCCACGGCCAGACTGGCCAGGTTCAGATTAGCTCCTATGTTTGTGGTATATGCGACGGTCGCGCCATCGGTGCCTATTTTCACCACGCTCTGGCTGGTTGAATATGTAGTCAGGTAGACGTTGCCTGCCGGATCGACCGCCATGTTCAAGGGGGTAAATGGGAGGAGGTTCTGGTAAACCACGCGATTCTGGGTCAGTTTGATGAGGTAGTAAGATACAGCGGGGTTTTGTGAGCCAGCCAGCCCGATTTCCAACACGTATAGCGATCCCTGCGCGTCGGTGCCTGCCAACGCGCCGTAAGCAGTGGTTATGGCAGCAGTGGGGATCAGCTCGGAGTAGTTTACGCCGAGCCGGAAGTTCTGCGCTGGCGCCAGCGCGGCGGTGGCGCCCAGGAGGGCGCAGCAGAGACACAGTCTACGGAGCATTTGGAAATGAATTGCACGCCGCGGGCCGTGCCGGGCCGCTCCAATCGCTGGGCTTTTCGCGTGCGGGTGTATCAGGCGGACACAGTGCGGTGTCACCGCGTGACGGCTCAATTGGAAGCGTTGGGTAGCGGGACCCGTTACGGCCACCGCGATTGTAATCTCGTAGGGCGTTTTGAGCGCCGGTACCACCCAGAAGCGACCCCTGTCCCGCCGCGATTCCTTTCGCGTTACCTCGTGGATGAAAGATGGCGGCCGGCTTGTGAGTTGTTACGCGAATTCGATTGCAAATCGGGCGCTACCGCCAGTTTGATTATTTAATGACTTCGAATTCGAAGTTCATGACTTTGCCGCGCACGACGAAGCATAAGTAATGCTCCCAGAACCGGCGGTAGCGGGGGAAACGATTGACCAGAAATTCGAATCCGAGCAATCTCCAAAATTGGAGCAGTTTGACGCGGATGGAAACCTCGCGGAAGCGGGCTTTGCTGTAGTAGCCGAAGCCGGCGTGATCCTCACCGAAGTAGCGGAAGGAGTAGCTGTTCAGGTGGCTGCGGTGGGTGGGATCGCAGAACGAGCTGAAATCGGTGTAGTGCGGCGTTTCGATGCGCACGGTGCCGCCGGGG
The DNA here is from genome assembly GCA_049511415.1 of Bryobacteraceae bacterium. Classification (GTDB taxonomy): domain Bacteria; phylum Acidobacteriota; class Terriglobia; order Bryobacterales; family Bryobacteraceae; genus Bog-159. Next base: position 19,013 of record JBEKYC010000003.1, read on the forward strand.
CGCACCAGGCGATGGAACTCCTCCATGGTGGCGATGACGTCGGACACGTGCTCGATGACGTGGATAGCCAGGAGACGGTCGAAGGAATTATCGGCGAAGGGGTAGGGGAAGCGGTCGAGATCGCAGAGGACGTCGGCGCGGCTAGCGGGATTGCGGTCGATGCCGATAGCCCCGGGTTGCTTGTGAATGCCGCAGCCGACATCGAGGATTCCAGGCACCTTACAAGAGTACCTTGGTGCGTTTGGGTGTGGCTGAACAGGTGGCAGGGGAAAGCATCGTCTTTCAGATCTCAGTCACCGCGCATCGCCAGGGTAAAGCAGTCTTCCAGCGTATCCAAAGCGAAGTCGCACTGATCGCGGGAGATGATGAGCGGGGGACAGAGGCGCAGGGTGTTGTCGCCGGCGCCGAGAATCAGGAGGCCACGCTCGAAGGCCAGATTCACCACGCGGTCGCGCAGATCCGGGGCTTTGGTCTTGGATTGCTGATCGTGCACCAGTTCCACGCCGAGCATCAGGCCGAGTCCGCGGACATCGCCGACGATGGGGAAGCGCGCGGGCCAGTCGCGCATGCGGGACATCAGATGCGCGCCCATGCGCGCGGCGTTATCGAGGAGTTCCTGTTCGAGCAGTTCGATGGTCACCAGGGCGGCGGCGCAAGACACGGGATTGCCGCCGAAGGTGGACGCGTGCGCGCCGGGGGGCCAGTTCATCAGATCGGCGCGGGCGACGGTGGCTCCCAGCGGGAGGCCGCTGGCGATTCCCTTGGCGACGGTCAGAATGTCCGGCGCGAGGTGAAAGTGCTCGGAGGCCCACATCTTGCCGGTGCGGCCAACGCCCGATTGCACTTCGTCGCAGATCAGCAGGATGCCGTGCTTTTCCGTGATGCGGGTCAGTTCGTCGAAGAATTTCTGGGGCGGGACGATATAGCCGCCTTCGCCCTGCACTGGTTCGATAACGATGGCGGCGACTTCATCGGCTGGAGCGATGGTGGCGAGCAGCGTGTCTTCGATGTAACGGGCACATTCGACCGCACAGTTGGCGGGCGTCTGGCCGAACGGGCAGCGGTAGCAATAGGGGTAAGGCGCGTGGATCACGCCGGGGATCAGCGGACCGAAGCCGCGGCGTTGCACGGCCTTGCGCGCGGTTAGAGAAAGGGCGCCCATGGTGCGGCCGTGAAAAGAACCCAAAAAGGCGATGAATTTGTCGCGGCCCGTGGCATAGCGAGCCAGTTTCATGGCGCCTTCGACAGCTTCCGCGCCGGAATTCGAGAAAGAAATGCGCCGTTCGAAGCCTCCGGGGGCCAGCGACGCGAGCTTTTCGGCCAGATCCACCAGGCCTTCGTAATAGAAATCCGTCCCGGACATATGGATCAGGCGGGCGGCCTGATCGCGAATGGCTTGGACCACGCGCGGATGGCAATGGCCGGTGGATACCACGGCAATGCCGGCGTTGAAATCGAGGAAACGGTTGCCATCCACATCCTCGACGAGGGCGCCTTCGCCGCGGCTGACCACCAACGGGTAGCAGCGAGTGTAGGACGGCGAAAGAAATCGGTCGTCGCGCGCGATCAGGTCGAGCGCGCGGGGTCCAGGCACAGGGCCGGCGAGCTGCGGCAGATCCTTCCGGATCGCCTCCACGGTCTTGGTCATACACAATCTCCCTTACAATTCAAAATCGCTAAAACATTTGCAAAAAAAGAAAATGCGAGGGATTAATCGGAACCAAACAGACCAGGACGGCAAATCGACGGCCGGGGGAGCATCACACTATTGTATAACGGAAGTGCACGGTTTGAGCTTTTTCAGTTGCGCGCCGGTTACGGTCGACAGACGCTTCCGGAAAGCAGCGTAGCGATCCAGAGTACGCCGGCAGTTGTCGGCATGGCCGGACAGGTTGAGCCGGTAGCGGCTGATTTTGGCGATGATCGCGGGGTCCTGGAGGTCACGGCTGACGTCGGGCGGGAGAGCCGGCGCGACATCGCTCCACTGGCCGGTTTCGGCGACTTCACAACCGTGAATGCGCCAGGAGAGCATAGCCAGACAATCCACCATAGCGTTCTCCATCGCCTCCAGAGGGCGATACTTGGTTTCGATTTCGGCGCGCATGTGGGACTCGCCTTCGGGATCGATGGCGGTAAGCAATTCCGACAGCAGATAGTCGATGCGGTCAAAGCGTTCGGTAGGGGGTGTTGTTTTCGGGCGTGTCATATAATCTCGACCTGATTTTATGCGCGGAGCATGCCAGAGATGCGAACCGCAAGGTCGACGAACAGCCATAAACGGAAGAAAACAAACATAAAAGTTTATCTTTACGGCGCGTGACCGCCGGCTGGGGTTTGCGATATCCTCGGACTATGGCGGATCGGCGATTCAGCGATGTGGGCGGAACCAAGGGTGGATTGGGGGAGTTCCTGCTGGGCTTCGCATTGGCTTGCATCGGCGGCTACCTGTTGAGCAACCAGGTGATGGTGGCGGGCAACTATTGGAGCTTTTGGGGCAATAACACCTTTGGGATCACGCTGATTCCGATGCTGGTGGGTGTCGTGCTGTTGTTCCGCGACGGCCGCAGTGTGATCGGATGGCTGTTGACGGCGGCGGGCGCGTTGTTTATCCTGGCGGGGGTGCTGGCGAACCTGCGCATATATTTTCACCCGACGACTCTCTTCAACACGATTGTAATGCTGGTGCTTCTGGCGGGCGGTCTGGGACTGATCGCGCGCGCCATGCGGGCGCACTAGGGACGGGTTCCGGCGGCGGTCAGGCCACGCGGTCCATCTCCAGGAATTCCTGGATGTGGGGGTGGTCCGATTTCGACAAATCCGCGGGGGGGCCGAAGAAAATCACTTTGCCTTCAAAGAGAAATACAACCTGATCGGCGACCTTGTACATCAGGTCCAAGTCGTGGGTGACCACGATGGAGGTCAGCTTGAGCTGTTTTTTCAGGCGCAGCATCAGGTCGCTGAGGTGGTCGGACATGAGCGGATCGACCATGGTGGTCGGCTCGTCGTACAAGACGCATTGCGGCTGCGCGGCCAGCGCGCGGGCAATCGCCACGGCGCGTTTGTAGCCCATGGAGAGGTCCGACGGATAGGCATCGCGGGCCTCCAGGATGTCCACCATGGTGAGCAGGCCATCGACCACATCTTCTTTGTTTTGTTCGTTGTAATCTTCGCGCAATTCGAGGGAAAACAACACGTTTTCGCCGACCGTGAGGGAGTCGAACAGCGCCCCGGACTGAAAAACCATGGTCACCTTCTTGCGAATGCGCCGCAATTCACTCTCCGGAAAATCGGTGATATCCTCATGCGCCACGATTACGCGGCCATCGTCCGGCTTGAGGAAGCCCATGATATGAGAAAGGGTGACGGACTTGCCCACGCCGCTACGCCCGATGATGGCCACGGTATGGCCGGTATCGACGTGAAAGTTGCTATCGACTAAAACGGGTTTGTCGAACGTCTTATAAACGTGGCGGAATTCGATGTAATGCGGATATTGTTCAGTGGGCGTCATGGTAGCAGGCCCAATCCTCTGGGGTATTGAGATTCTCGAAGCAGGACGGGTTTTCCATTTGCCGAATGTGCAGGTCCAATCCGGCGAGCGCGGCGGTTACTTTGCGGACGCCGGAGGCGAGCGCCTGCTCCAGTGCCGCAAGGCAGCGCCTGTGATATACGGCGCAGAGCGGCTCCAAGCGTCCGGAGGGTCCGGCGGGAACGAGCGCGTCGGCATGGGACGACTCGGCGAGATGCAAGAGATCCGCCATCAATTCAGGGGTGATGGCGGGCATATCGCACGCCACCAGCAGGTTCCAATCCGCGGCCGTGTACGTCAAGGCCGACGCGATCCCGCCCAACGGTCCGGCTCCGGGGCTGAGATCGGGAAACACAGGGAATCCAAGGTGCGCGTACTTTTGGGGATCGCCGATGAGGGCCACCGATCCCGCGGCGGTTTGCACGGCGGATGCGACATGGCAGGCCAGAGCGGCGCCGCGAAACGGCAGCAGTGCCTTGTCGCTGCCCATCCGCGAGCTCTTGCCGCCCGCCAGCACGAACCCGGCCCGTCCCACAGGGAAATGATACCATTGACATTAATACCCGCCGGCAAAGAGGGTTAGAACATTATTGTGCGCAAATGTTTTATAATCGGCTGGATGTGCAGCCTGGCAGCAGTGGCCCTGCAGGGCGGAGGCGGCGCCGTATCGGTGGTCCGCACCGATCCGCGCACGGGGCGCCTGGTGCGCAGCGTGGTTCGGGCACAGCCAGCCGAGCGGCCGGCGAGTCAGCCAACGGCCGGCCTGGCCGACACGGTGGACCGGATCGCGCAACAGAATCAACTTTCGCCGCAATTGGTCGATTCCGTCATTCAAGTGGAAAGCAACTACGATGCGAACGCGGTTTCGCCCAAGGGGGCGCTGGGCCTGATGCAGTTGATTCCGTCCACCGCCAAGCGATTCGGGGTATCCAACGCTTTCGATCCGGCGGACAATATTCAAGGCGGGACGCGCTATCTGAAGTATCTTTTGGATCTGTACCACGGAGACGAAACGCTGGCACTGGCGGCATATAACGCTGGCGAGGGCGCCGTATCGCGCTATGGCGGCGTACCACCCTTCGCGGAAACGCAGAACTATGTAGCCAAAGTGCGCCAGGGGCGCGGTCATGTACGCGCGGAAACCGGCAAAGCTCTCCCCGCCGTCCAACCCAATGATGCGCCCGGGACGGAGGCCGCGCCGGCCGAGGCACACAACCCCATTCATGAAGTGAGGGACGCAAACGGCAGGATCTATTACACGTCACGCTAAGAGCCGTATGAGGTTTACGCTCATCCCGCTGTGGGTATTGCTGAGCGTAGGCGCGCCAAACGGGCTGCGCGGCGATCCTTTACATAAGGTGACGGCCGTCCGCTATTATCCGCGCCGCGAAGCCACGCGCGTAGTCATCGAAGTGAGCGGGGATTTCGACTTTCATTCCGAACGGGCGCATAATCCGGAACGGATTTTTTTTGATATCTTCCGCGCGCGGCCGCGCATCGACGGCCGGCAGATTTATGCGAAGGCCTTCGACGACAGACTGCTGAAGAAGGTGCGGGTAGCGGAGACTCTGGCCGGAGTGACGCGCGTGGTGCTGGATCTGCAGGGCACGGCAGATTACACGGCCACGCAACTGACGAATCCGGCACGGCTGGCGATTGAACTGCGGCCGGCTGGTTCGGCCGCGCCGGCAGTGCCACCGGCGCCGCTGGTGACGCAAAACCTGCCGCCGACGGTGGCGGCTGCCACACCGCCGGCCCTCGTCCAATCTCCGGCAACGTTGGTTCCGGCGCACCCATCGTGGTCCGAACCGCGTGCGCCAGCCGATTCCACGAGCGAATCCAGCCGGGCCGCCAAGATGGCCAGCAGCGGCGCCGATTCGTTAACCCGGGCATTGGGTCTCAAGATCCGCCGGGTGGTCCTGGACCCGGGGCACGGCGGTCACGACGAAGGCACTTCGGGGCCTTCGGGGCTGCTGGAAAAGGATCTGGTTTTGGATGTGGCGCTGCGGCTGGGAAAGCTGATCGAAAGCCGTATGGGGAGCGAAGTGATTTACACGCGCAGCGACGACCGGTTCATTCCGCTGGACGACCGCACCGCTTTCGCGAATGACAAGAAGGCGGATCTGTTTCTTTCCATACACGCCAACTCTTCTCCCTATCCGCACATAGGCGGCGTGGAGAGTTATTATCTGAACTTCACCACGGCGAAAGACGCGATGGTAGTCGCCGCCCGTGAAAACGCGACATCGGACAAATCCGTTTTTGATCTGCGCGACCTCACGCAGAAGATCATCACATTGAATGACAAGTTAGAGGAGTCCAAGGAATTCGCCCGCCTGATCCAGGCTTCCTTGTTTCCTTTTGCCGCGCGCTACGAACCGGGGATCAAGAACCGGGGCGTCAAGAAAGCTCCATTCATTGTATTGATTGGGGCGCATATGCCCTCGGTGCTGGTGGAGATCGGCTTCTTGAGCGATGCCAAGGAAGAGACTCTGCTGCGCAATGGCGACCATCGGCAACGGTTGGCGGAAGCGCTTTATCGCGGAGTATCCCGGTATGCACAGGGCCTGAGCCACTTCGAAGTCGCCCAGGCGGCGGATCGCGTAAAGAACTGAGATTCCGGGTATGCACATCCTGGCTTTCCGGCATGCGCCCGCCGAAGGGATCGGCTCCTTGGCGGACGCACTGGCCCGCTATCGGGTTGGGTGCCGCACAATCGATCTTTACAGGGAACCCGAGGCGGCCTGCGGCTTGGAAGAAGTGGCTGGGGTGATTCTGATGGGCGGGCCGATGTCGGTCAACGACGAACTGGCCTGGATCCCGCGGGAAGTCCTTGCGATTCAAGGGGCCGGGGCACGTGGCATCCCGGTGCTGGGTATCTGCCTGGGGTCGCAACTGATTGCGCGAGCACTCGGCGCGCGAGTTTATGGCAATGCGGTCAAGGAAATCGGCTGGTCGTCCATTCGCTGGACGGAAGCGGCGCAGGGGGATGCGCTGTTCACCGGTTTCGAAGGCGCGGAAACCGTGTTTCAATGGCACGGCGACACTTTCGATCTGCCGGCAGGGGCGGAACTGCTGGCGGAATCCGCGGCCTGCCGGCATCAGGCGTTCCGCGCGGGCGGCAATGTGTACGGCCTGCAGTTCCACCTGGAAGTAACTCCGGAGATCATCGAGGATTGGCTGCGGCAGGATGCCGCGTGTGGCGCGGGGCGGGAAGCCGTCGCGCCCGTGGATGCCCACGATCACGCCGACGGAATGGCAGCGTTGGCCGCTACGGTATTCGGCCGTTGGTGTGAGTTGCTACGCTGAGAATGCATGGAAGAAGAGCACGCCAGCGAAACAGAAAAAGGTTTGCGGTGCCCTGTCTGTGGCTGGACGGATGTCCGGCGATCGATGCCGCACGGATTGGTCGACGGCCTGGTGCGCATGGTGGGTTTGGTGCCTTACCGGTGCCGCAGTTGCGGGCTGCGGTTCTACCGGCCGCAGCAGGATCTTCCCGAGCCGGAGAAGTAAATGGCCGCCTGGGACTATCTGATGGTAACCGCGGCGAATGATCGGCAGGCCGCGGAATACGAATCACAGATCCGGATGCGCCAGGAGGCGGGGGATTTGGCGGCGGTGCGGCACGCACTGGTTTTGGCGGATGCCGGCGGACGCCGGATCGGCAGCGGCGGTAGCACGGTGCAGTGCCTGCTGGAAGTGCTGCAGCGGGAAGGGGCATCGGCGCAGCCGGCCGAAGAAGCCCTGCGGCGGCTGCGCATCCTGATCGTGCATGCGGGGGGCGACTCGCGGCGCCTTCCGGCGTATTCCATGTGCGGCAAGATTTTTGTCCCGCTGCCGGACGGGTCGACCCTGTTCGATCGCCTGGTCCCGGTATTTCTGGCCCTTCCGGAGGGCGCGGGCGGGGCGGGCCAAGTGGTGGTTGCGGCGGGCGACGCTCTGATTCTTTTCGATCCTGGGGAAGCGGATTTTTCGCGGCCGGGGATCAGCGTGTTGGGCGCCAAGGTCGCGCCGGAAGAAGCGGCGCGCCACGGAGTCCTGTGCGCGGATGGCGACGGCGCCGTGCGGATCTTTCTGCAGAAACCGAGCGTTTCGGAACAGGCGGAGGCCGGCGCGATCGGCGCGGACGGCCAGACCACGCTGGATATCGGTGTGATGAGCTTGGATGCCGCTGCTGCGGGCACGATCCTACGCGCCTGCGGGAGTCCAGCGGTGCAGGAGATCATTCGGTCACGGGGCCTCGAACTCTACCGCGAAATCTGTTGCGCACTGGGGACGGGGAGCACGTTCGCGAGTTATCTGGCCAATACCCGCAGATCGCACATCCCGGAGCCAGCGCTGGCGGAGTTGTACGGGGACCTGCGATCGATCCCATTGCGCGTGGTGATTCTGCGGCAATGCGCCTTTCTGCATTTCGGTTCCACGCGCCAATTAATCGAGAGTGGGGTGGAGTTGGTGACGCGGGACTGCGGTGGGCCTCCGCCGAACGGGACGCTGTGGATCTCGAGCAAGATCGAGGGAGCGGGCCGGTTGGTGGCGGCGGAAGCCTGGGTGGAGGGTTGCCGTATCCGCGCACCGCTCACCCTGCGCGGGCGCAATGTGATCGTGGGCGTGGATATCGATGAGCCGTTCGAACTCCCGCACGAAGGCTGCCTGGATGTCTCGCCCGGCGCCGGCCAGCACTTCATTCGATACTACGGACTGCGCGATTCGTTTAAGGATGCGAATTTCCGCGGCAGGCCGCTGCCTGACTGGTTGGGCGCCGAGAGCCAACAAACATTGTGGAACGCGCGCATCTTTCCGGCGGAGAAAGAGCCGCAGGCGTATCGCCGGTGGCGTTGGATGCTGGACATCGACAAAGCCACCAGCGAGCAAAAAAGCATGTTGCTGGCAGCGGACCGATATAGTTCCGCCGAGATCGCCCTGCGGGTCGATCACGCTGCGTTCCACGCGCGGCGCTCGGCGATACGGACTATTTCGCGGTCCCCAGGCTCTTGAAGTCGCCGGCTTTTACGATCGAAAACCGCGCCAGGTCAATATGCCGGCGCAGAGCCTGCACGACATCGTCCGGCGTTAAGGCAGCGACCTTCTTTTCGAGATCCGCGTCAAAGGCCATGGTGCGGGAATCGTAATCACGCGTGGTCAAGGCGCGCACGAGCCAGCCATCTTCGGCGCGATTGACCTGCTGGGACTGCAACCAGCCGTGGCGGTCGTCATCCATTTCCTTCTGCGTGAAGCCATCCTTCAGGGCGCGTGCGATCTCCTCCTTGAAAGCGGCTTCCACCTTGGCGACATTTTGCGGGGCGGCGATGGCAAAGGCCTCGTATTGGCCATCTTTCTCGTGCGACTTGGCCGAGAGGCTCGATCCCACGCCGTAGCTGAGGCCGTCTTTCACGCGAATGCGAGTGGCCAGCCGGGAATTCAGAAATCCGCCGCCCAGCATGTAGTTCCCGAACAAGAGTGCAGGATAATCCGGATCGGAATCGCCGACGTTGAGGCGAATAGCCGCGATGAACACGGCGTTCTTCTTATCCGGCGTCTCGATGCTCTTGTTCACGGCGGGGATCTGCTGGAACCCGGTCTTGACGCGCTCAAAGCGCGCGGGGCTCTTCCATGCGCCGAACTGGGTGGCGATTTCCGTTTTCACTTCGGCCGGATCGAAGTCTCCGACCACGGCGAGTTGTCCGTTTGACGCGCCATAGAAATGCTTGTAGAACGCCACGGCATCCGTCAGTTTGGCGCTCTTGACTTCTTCGATCTGTTCCGGAATAGGCAACTCGCCGCGCACGTCGCCTTTGGGGAAGGGATACATGGTGCGGCTGATTTCGGTAAACGCCAAAAACTGCGGCTCGGTTTTTCCGAATTCCAGTTGCGTGAGGTGATCCTTGCGGATCTGTTCGAACTCGGATTCGGGCAGGGTAGCTTCCTTGAGGATCTCGCCGGCCAGCCGCAACACGGCCGGCAGATTCTCGCGGGTGGTTTCGATGCCGACCGTGGCGCTGGTCGGGCCGCCATTCACGTTCAACTGGGCTTTGAGCTTGTCGATTTGGTCCTGGATTTGTTGGCGGTTCTTGTGGGCGGTGCCGCGAATCAGCGTGCCGCCGGCCAGTTCGGCCACGGTGCTGCGGTCTTTGAGGCTCTCCAGATCTCCGAAGTGCAGCGAAATGGTTGCGCGCACCGCGCCGCCGCGCGTCTTCTTCTCGAGCAGGGAGACCTTCATGCCGGAAGGCAGAGCGTAGCGCTGCAGGCGGGATTCGATGTTCTGGGTGGAAGCGTCGAAGACTTCGCCGGCCTGCATGGCGGCGTCGCCTTTATAGTCTTTCAACTCCGCGGCGACATCGGTTTTGGCGGGAATTTCGGAGCGATCGGGTTTGGGGTCGGGGATGAACTCGCCGACGGTGCGGTTGGACGATTTCAGATAGGCGGTGGCCACGCGCTGCACATCCTCCGGCGAGACTTTGCGCAGCAGGTCGCGATCGTGGAAGATCAGACGCCAGTCGCCCATGGCCAGATACTCGCTCATGAACAGGCCGACCTGTTCGGAGTTCCGCAAAGTCATGTCGACCTGTTTTTCTAGGCGCGTCTTGGCGCGGTCCACCTCCTCTTTGCTGGGCGGCTCCTTGACCACGCCGTCGATGGTGGAGAGCATGGCATCGCGGGCGCCGTCCAGTGAATCCGCCTTATTGAGAATGGCGCCGAACATGATCAATCCGGGCTCATTGTGCTGCATGGAATCGGCGAACACCTCGGTGGCTTTCTTGTTATCGACCAGGGCTTTGAACAATCGGCCGGAGGATTGTTCACCCATCACGCTGGCGAGCACATCGAGCGCGGGCTGATCCGGATTGCCGCCATCGGGCGTGTGATACACGATGAAAATTCCTTGGATGTCGCCGATGCGGCGGACAACGGTCAGACGCTCGCCATCCTGGGTGGGCTCCACGGTGTGGGTGGGGTTGAGCTTGCGCGTGGGCCGCGGGATCTTTCCGAAGTATTCATTCACCAAGGCAATGACCTTAGCCTCATCCACCTTACCCGCCACCATCAGGACCGCGTCATCCGGCTGATAATACTTGTGATAGAAGGCCTGGAGTTGATCGATGGGCACGCGTTCGACATCCGACTTGTTGCCGATCACCGGGCGGCCGTAGCTATGCGCGGTATAGGCGGCCGTCATGGTGCGCTGGTACAGAACGGCGAACGGACTGTTCTCGCCCATCTCAAACTCGTTGCGTACCACGGAAAATTCCTTGTCGAAATCTTCTTTCTTGATGAAGGAATTCACCATGCGGTCCGATTCCATGTCGAGCGCCCACTTCAGGTTTTCGTCGCTGGCCTGAAAGGTTTCGAAGTAGTTGGTGCGGTCGAAATCGGTAGTGCCGTTGGGACGGCAACCATGCTCAGTAAGCTCCTGCATGATGTTGGTATGGTTGGTGCTGCCCTTGAACACCATGTGTTCGAGCAGATGCGCCATACCGCCTTCGCCGCTGCCTTCGTGGCGGGAGCCGACCAAGTAAGTGATATTTACCGTAATGGTCGGTTTGGATGGATCCGGGAAGATCAGGAAGTGCAACCCGTTGTCCAGGCTGTATTCCGTGATGCCTTCGACCGAAGTCACTTTTTTCACGCCGTTGGGAAGGTCCTGGGCAGGGGACAGTGCGGGCGCGAGTAAGACCGCGGCGAGCAGTGGGTAGAAGGTCATTCGTTTTGCGGTGATCATGCTCCTCTTATCCTACTCTGTTGCCAGGGGCTTGGGGCGGACCGCCGCACACGGGATTACAATCGTGGGCATGCTTCGATTCCGATGCCTGATTCTGGCGACCGCGGCTCTCTCGATCGCCGGCGCAGCCGATCCTACGTCCGGTTCCGGTCTGGACATGAAAGCCATGGACACCACGGTGAATCCATGTCAGAACTTTTACGAATACGCCTGCGGCAACTGGCGCAAAAACAATCCGATCCCCGCGGATGAATCCCGCTGGGGCCGCTTCAACGAATTGCAGGAGCGCAACCAGGCGATCGAGCGGGAGATCCTGGAAAAGGCAGGCAGTTCGCAAATCGGCGAGTTCTATGCCGCCTGCATGGACAAACCAATGATCGAGCGGAAGGGAATCCAAGCCATCGAGCCGTTGCTGAAACGGATCGACGCGCTCTCTTCCAAGCAGGAGCTGGCGGCTGAGATTGTGCGCCTGCAGACTTCCAATGTGCGCGTCCTGTTCAGCTTCTCCGTGCGGCAGGACGACAAGCATGCCGACCAGGAGATCGCCACCGTGGACCAGGGCGGACTGGGGCTGCCGGATCGGGATTACTATCTGAAGCAGGACGAGCATTCGGTGGAACTGCGCAAGCAGTATGAGGAGCATATTCATGCCCTGTTCGCTTTGCTGGCGAAGGCGCAAGGCGTGTCAATGAGCGATCCGGAGGCGCGCACGGCTGCGATCATGGCGATAGAGACCGCGCTGGCGAAGGTGTCGATGGATCGCGTGGCGCGGCGGAATCCGGACAAGACTTATCACAAGATGACCGTGGCGGAACTCGCGCAACTCACCCCCAACTTCAACTGGAAGCTTTACATCTCGACCATTGGGGTTCCGCCGGTAGAGTCGCTCAACGTAGTCGCGCCCGATTTCATGAAGGGTCTGAACGATATCATCGCCGCCACGAGCCTGGATAATCTGAAAATCTACTTGCGCTGGCACACTTTGAATAGCACGGCGGATCTTTTGTCGCGCGCGTTCGAGGACGAGAATTTTCGTTTCAATGAGCACATCCTGCGCGGCACGCGGGAGATGCCGCCGCGCTGGAAAACCTGCGTGCGCGCGACCGACCGGGTGTTGGGCGATGCGCTGGGTCAGGAGTTCGTGAAAGCGGCTTTCAAGGGCGCCAGCAAAGAGAAGGCTCTGCAGTTGGTGGGAGAGATCGAGGCCGAGATGCGCAAAGATATCGATAGCGCCACCTGGATGACGGCGGCCACCAAGCAGCAGGCGCTCGATAAACTGCGGCAGGTAGCCAACAAAATCGGCTATCCCGATAAGTGGAAAGATTACAGCCACGTCAAGATCGCGCGCGACGACTTTTTCGGCGATTCGGTGCGGGCCCGCGACTTCGAGATGCGCCGCAACTTCGCCAAAATCGGCAAGCCGGTGGATAAATCCGAATGGGGTATGAGCCCGCCGACGGTCAATGCCTACTACTCGTCGAACATGAACAACATCAATTTCCCGGCCGGTATTCTGCAGCCGCCTTTCTACAATCCGAACGCCAGCGATGCCGTAAATTACGGCGGCATCGGCGCGGTAATCGGTCACGAGTTGACGCACGGGTTCGACGATGAAGGCCGTAAATTCGACGGCGCGGGTAATCTGCGCGACTGGTGGACGGAAGCCGATGGGAAGGCATTTGAGGCTCGCGCGGATTGCATCGCGAAGGAGTACGACAAATTCAGTCCCGCGCCCGGAGTGCATGTGAACGGCAAGCTGACGTTGGGTGAAAATGCCGCCGATAACGGCGGGATGCACCTGGCGTACATGGCGCTAATGGACAGTCTGGACAAACATATGGAGGGCAAGCAGGACGGATTCACGCCGCAACAGCAGTTCTTCCTGGGCTTCGCACAGGTCTGGTGCCAAAACTCAACCGAACAGTCTGCGCGCGTACGGGCGGCCACCGATTCCCATTCGCCGGGAGAATTTCGCACCAACGGCGTGGTGCAGAACATGCCCGAATTTGAGGAGGCTTTTTCGTGCAAGGTGGGGGATGCCATGGTCTCTTCCGATCCCTGCCGGGTCTGGTAGCTACTCATACCGTAGAGCGACGCACGGGTCCACGCGCGAGGCGCGCCGGGCCGGTAGGTAGGCGGCTAGCCCGGCTACCGCGATCAAGACAACTGCGGCCGTCGCGATGGAGAGCGGATCCACGGAGGGAAGTCCGTAAAGCATGCCGGAGACCAGGCGCGAGCTCGCCAGCGCGGCGGGTACGCCGATCGCCAGACCGATGATCACGGGGCCGAGAACGTCGCGCATCACCAGCCACAAGACCGTGGCTCGCGGCGCTCCCAGGGCCATGCGCAGACCCACTTCGCTGGTGCGGCGGGCCACGGCGTAGGAGAGCACGCCGTAGATTCCGATCGACGCCAGAGTCAGCGCTAGGAGCCCGAAGAAGCTCGAAAGCCGGGCAGTCAGCTTGTCGCCGACCAGGGAGCCGTCCACCTGTTCGGCCAGCGAGTGCACTTCGGTAATCGGCAGATCGCGATTGGTGTCCGCAATGGCCCGCCGGATGGCCGGCACCAGCGCGCGGTCATCGCCTGTGTAACGCACAATCAGGCTGCCCAGAAATTTTACGTCCTGCGCATCCGGATAAAACGCCATGGGCGTGGGCTTTTCACGCAGGCTTTCGTACTTGGCGTCTTTCACCACGCCGACGATTTCGTACTCGCCGCTCGACTTCGGCGAATGCCCAAATCGCTGGCCGAGGGGCGATTCGCCGGGAAAGAAAAGACGGGCCATGGTTTCGTTGACGATCGCGACTTTGGGCGATTGCGGCGTGTCGTTGCGATCGAAGGCGCGGCCCAGCGTCAGCGGCAGGCCCATGGCGGCGAAGAATGCCGGGCCGACCGTGTTCTGGTGAATCTCACGCTGGTTCTCCGGCGGGGCCGGGCGGCCATTCGGATAAATGTCATCGGTCGAGGCGCCCATCTGGAACGTAAACATGGAGAAACTGGCGGCGCGCACGCCGGGCGTCTCGGCGATCCGTTGCTCCACCTGGCGATAGACGCTGGTAAGCCGCGGATCATCGTCTTTATAGCCGAGCGCAGTTTTGTCGGTTTCCACCAGCAGGACGTTTTCCTTGTTGAATCCGGTGTCGACGTTTCTCAGGTTGACCAGGCTGCGCACGAACAGACCAGCGCCGATCAGAAGAACGGCTGAAGTCGCCACTTGGGAGACGATCAGGGCTTGGGCCAGCCGGTTTCTGGATCGCGACAGTGCTCCGGCGCGGCCGTCCTTCAGCGGAGCGCTCAGATCCACGCGCGTGGCGCGCAGGGCCGGCGCGAGGCCGAACAGAATACCCGTGGCGACCGAGAGCAGCGTAGTAAATAACAGTACGCGGGCATCCGGCGCCACGCGCAGGGGAATCGGCTCGGCGCCGGACGATACCATGTTGACCAGCAAGCGGCCGGCCCACGCGGCGAAGACCACGCCGGCGATGCCACCCAGTAGGGAAAGGAGCATGCTCTCCGTGAGCATCTGCCGAATGAGGCGTAGGCGGCCGGCGCCCAGCGAAAGCCGCACGGCAATCTCCCGTTGGCGGCCGGCGGCGCGCGCCAGCAGGAGGTTGGCGATATTCGCGCAGGCGATTAATAGGACCAGGCCGACGGCAGCCATCAGGAATCGGAGCGCCATGGAGAATTGCTGCCGGATCTGGGAAAGGCCGCGTCCGCCGGGTGTCAGCTCGATGGAGGCGCGCCGAATGTCGGCCAAAGTTTTCTGGCTGGGATTCGAACCGGCCACGACGCGCAGGTTCTGTTTGAAAAGCAGATTCACTTGCGCACTGGCCTGTGCTGCCGTGACGGCGGGTTTCAGCCGCGCCAGAATGTCCAGACATTGAAACAGCGGTTCCGTGAGGGCCTTGTCGCCGCCCCAGCCGGGTGGCAATTGCGCATTCATGGCCATCGGAATCCAAACGTCCGGCGATTCCCCGACCGTAGTGCCAAAGAATTCCGGCGCAGCCACGCCGATGATCTTGAAGATGGTGGATCCGACGGTCAGCGTTTTACCCAACACGGAGGGATCTTGCGCGAAGCGTCGCTGCCACCAGGAGTGGCTCATCACCGCAACCGGATTGCCGCCGGGCACTTGGTCTTCAGCGTCGCTGAAGGTGCGTCCGATGGCCGGCTTGACGCCGAGGACTTCGAAGTAGGTTCCGGAGACCAGCCGCGCGTGAAGCGGCTCGGATTCGGTATTGCCGCTCACCAGGGCGCGCATGTCGTTAGGCAGGCTCATCATGGCGGCGACCCCGGAGAAGACTTCGCTTTTGTGCTGCACGTCGCGATAGAACGGATAGGAGAACAGTTGCCAACTGCGGTCCGGCATACCGTCGGTGATTCCGGTCCAGCGGCCTTTGCCGAAAAGCAGCAGGCGGTCCGGTTCCGCGACAGGCAGCGAGCGCAGCATGACGGCATTCATCAGGCTGAAGATGGCGGTATTGCCCCCGATCCCCAAGGCCAGTGAAAGCACCGCGATCAGCGTAAATCCAGGACTCTTCGCCATCATGCGGACGGCGTAGCGCAGGTCCTGGTGCAAACGTTCGAGCGAATTCCATCCCCACATTTCGCGCATTACCTCCTGGTGAAACGTTATGTTGCCGAAAGCCCGGCGCGCGGCGTAACGGGCTTCGTCCGGCGCTGTTCCGGCGGCGCGGCACTCTTCCTGTTCCAGTTCCATGTGCGCCCGGATTTCGCGTTCGTATTCCCGTTCGCGCTGGCGCCGCCACATGCAAATTCTTCAGGCGGGGCGCATGACGCGCGCGATCGCCGCCGCCAACCGGTCCCATTTGGATTCCTGAATGGCGAGCTGTTTGCGCCCGGCCGGCGTTAAACGGTAGAACTTCATCTCGCGGCCCTGAGGGGTGGCTTCCCACTTCGATGCAATCCAGGTTTTGCGCTCCAGCCGGTGCAAGGCCGGGTAAAGGGAGCCATGTTCCACCAGCAGCTCGTCTTCCGAGGTGCGCTGGATATGCTTGGCGATGCCGTGTCCGTGCATGGGTGAAAACAAGAGGGTACGCAGGATCAGCATGTCGAGAGTGCCTTGCAAAAGCTCGGCGCGGTCCGGTTCTTTCGGCATATGGTAGATAGCCTACCATATGGTAGACTTTCTACCGGCTGGACGGTTAGTAACTATTTCGGAAAAAAGATAGGCGCGGAGTTATTGACATCCACGAAGCGTGGAGTTGGTGGAGGCGGCGGGAGTTGAACCCGCGTCCGAGAAAGCCCGCAATGAAGAGCCTACGTGCGTAGCGCGATTCAAAATCTTCGGCGTTCGCCTCAGAACCGGCAAGAGCGGCGTTCGCCTAGCCCGATTGATCTCGGCCTTGCGCTCCGGACCGAAGCGCTTCAGCCTATCCCGCAAAATGACGCTCACTCACCGCCGCGCGGGCTCGACGGCTGGAGCGGCTACTTAATTAATTAAGCAGCGTATGCAAACTGCGTGTTGTTGGCAGTTGTGTTTTTCCGATCGTTTTACGGGAGCTCGGAACCCGGCACGCCTCCCCACCACGATTCAATCCCGTCGAATCCGTTGCGCCCCCACTGGCGGGAGTTACGAACCCATCGGCTGATTTCCGCGATTGGGATACAACTCAAGTTTAGCATGCCGGGTGATGGATCGAGTCCGCGGCGTGATACGAACTGCGAACCAGCGGTCCCGCCTCTACATGCTGATACCCCAATTCGTATCCGGCTGCACGCAAGTCATCGAACTCGGCTGGTGGGACGTAGCGCACAATGGGCAGATGCTTAGGCGAGGGGCGCAGATATTGCCCCAGCGTCAGGATATCCACATGATGCGCACGCAGGTCGCGCATAACCACGCGCACTTCGTCCATTGTCTCGCCCAAGCCTAACATTAGGCCGGATTTCACGGGGGTTTCGGGCGACCGGCTCTTGGCATATGCCAGCATATCGAGCGAACGCTCGTAGCGCGCGCCCAACCGCACCTGGCGATAGAGCCGCGGCACGGTTTCGGTGTTGTGATTCAGCACGTCAGGCGCGGCTTGCATCACGATATCCATGGCTGCGTGGCTGCCCTGGAAATCGGGCACCAGCACTTCCACGCCGCAGCCGGGTATGCGCTCGCGGATGGCGCGGATGGTGAGCGCGAACAACTCGGCGCCGCCATCGGCGCGGTCGTCGCGGTTCACGCTGGTGATCACGGCAAAGCGCAGCCCCATGGCCGCCACGGCTTCCGCCACGCGGCGCGGCTCGTCGTAATCGACGGCCAAGGGCGCGCCTTTCTGCACGGCGCAGAATCCGCAGCGGCGCGTGCAGACGTTGCCCAGGATCATGAATGTGGCGGTGCGATGATTCCAGCATTCGCCCACGTTGGGACATGCCGCGCTTTCGCAGACCGTGTGCAAACCGAGGCCGTCGATAAGGCTTTTCAGATCGCGATAGTTTTGACCCACCGGAGCGGGAGCGCGCAACCACGCGGGGCGCGGCGGTTGTGGCGGCGTAATGGAGACCAGCGTGGAACTCATGCCAGCTTTTCAAGCCTCTCCCGCAGACCCGCGATCAACGATTCGTCTTTCATGGATTCGAGGTTGATCCGCACGTTGGCCAGCGCACCGTCGATACCGGCTTGTATCAGACCCAACGCCGTCTCCACGTCCGAGCCGAATTTGGACGGTGTCGTGGCTTTCAGCATGCGCAGCCGTCCCCGCAGACTGGCGGCTCCTTCGGCTACTTCGAGCGGCACTACGGCAGCTTCATGCAAGGCCTGCTCCACAAACGGCGCGCGCTCGTCTTTGGGTCTCTTATACGCGGCGCGCACTGCTTCATAGGATGCGGCGTCGCGTTTTACGGCTTCGGCGAAGAATTTGCGATCCGCGTCGAAGGCTTCCGTGGACAGCTTCGACAGCCCCGAGACCATCGCGCCGAGGGATGCCGCCATGGCTGCCGCCGCTGCCGCCGCGCTGCCTCCGCCCGGGGTGGCCGTCGGCGCGGCCAGCTCGTCCAGAAATTCCTCGAGTCCACCCACGGTCGCCGCCTCGGCGATGCGGTTCTCCAACACCATACCAGGCTGGAAATTCTCCACTTGCAAATACCATTCGGCGGTCATTTCGAGCGCGCGTTTCGGGATCAGGCCCACGATCTCGCTGCCTGCGATGGATGCGCCGTAGCGCGCGGCCTCGGCGCGCACGGCTTCGAAGACGCGATGCATAGGAGTCTGTTCGAAGTCGGTCAGGTTCATGGAAACCTGCGCCAGATTGCGCGAGGCGAGCGGCACGCCCATGGATTTCACGTAGCGGAAGCCGCCCGAAGAGAAGCGAATGGCTTTGGCGATGCGCTTGGCAATTTCGACTTCTGCCGTATTCAGGTTGATATTGTACGCGATCAGGAATTTGCGCGCGCCGACTACCGTGGCGCCGGCGCTGGGGTGCAGCTCCGCTTCGCCGAAATCCGGGAGCCGGTCCGGATTCGTGCGCACGTCGTCGCGCAGGCCCTCGAACTGTCCGCGGCGGATATTCTCCAGGTTGACCCGATCCGGCCGGCGCGCGGCGGCTTCGTACAGGTAGACCGGCACACGCAAACGGTCCCACATGCGCTGGCCCAGTTCCTTGGCAAGGCGCACACAATCCTCCAGGGTCACGCCTTCCACGGGGATAAACGGCACCACATCGGCCGCGCCGATGCGTGGATGCACGCCCGTATGATTGCGCAGATCGATCAGTGCAATGGCGCGCTCCACGCCGCGAAAAGCGGCCTCGACCACGGAGGTGGCCGGTCCGGTGAAGGTAATGACCGAGCGGTTGTGATCCGCGTCCATCTCGCTGTCGAGGATGGCGATGCCGCGCACGGAGCGGATGGCTTCGGTGATGGCGTCGACTTTGGCGGCGTCGCGGCCTTCGGAGAAATTGGGCACAACTTCGACGATGGTTCTGCTCATGAAAGGATGGCTCCCCGTTTAATCGTTTGATGCACGTTGTTGGCGCCGAAGTAATAGGGTAATTCACGATAGTCGGACACGTTGAGCAGCAGCAGATCGGCTTGTTTGCCGGGTTCCAACGATCCCACCCGGTCCGCCAGGCCCAGCGCATGGGCGCCGTTGATAGTTGCCGCAGAGATCGCCTCGGCGGGCGACATGCGCATCTCCGTGCAGGCCAACGAGAGCACCATCTGCAAGCTGTACGTGGGACTGGTGCCGGGATTGAAATCGGTTGCCAGGGCCACGGCGGCGCCGGCTTCGATCAGTGCGCGGGCGGGCGCGTATTGGCGCAAAGCCAGATGAAACACGGATCCGGGCAGCAAAGTGGCTATGGTGTTGGATTGCGCTAGCGCGCGGATGTCTTCCGCGCCCGCCTGTTCCAGATGGTCGACACTGATGGCGCCCAATTCCACCGCCATGCACGCGGCGCCTGTGCGGGTGAACTGCTCGGCATGGATCTTCAGACCGAAGCCGAGGCTGCGGGCACGCTCCAGGTAGCGCCGGGATTGTTCTAGCGTGAATGCGCCGTTATCGCAATAGACATCCACGAATTGCGCCAGCTTGCGGCGACGGATAGCGGGCATCATGGTAGCCGCTGTCCAGTCGATGTATGCGTCTGCCCGGCCCTGGTATTCGGGTGGTGTGATATGCGCGCCCAGGTACGTCGGGACGATATCCAGCGGATCGCCGTTCAGCGTCGCCAGCACGCGCAGGGTCTTCAGTTCGCCGGCTTCATCCAGCGCGTAGCCGGACTTGGCTTCGAGCGTTGTCGTGCCGTGCCGGGCCATGGCGGCGGCGAGGGCGCGTCCCTGCGCTTCCAGTTGCGCAGCCGGCATGGACCGGACCGCTTTCACGCTCGATGCGATACCGCCGCCCGCCGCCGCGATCTCCGGGTAGCTGGCGCCCGCGACACGCATTTCGTAATCCACTAGACGTGGACGGCCGAAAATCAGGTGCGTGTGGCTGTCGACGAATCCCGGCATGACGACGCGGCCGGCGGCGTCGATCTCGCGTGCGCGGCGTGCATCCGACAGTTTTTCGATGCGCCGCGTGGGGCCTGCGTCTACGATGATGCCGTCCTTAATTAGCACCGCGCCGTTCGCGACCACGCCAAGATCGCCTAACGCAGTGCCGCGCCGCGGGCCGGCAGCTCCGCGCAGAGTCAGTAATTGTCGAGCGCCCCGGACCAGCGTTGTCATGAATCGCGTCGCATGGGCACGCGCAAACCAGCGTGTTCGGCGAATTCGGCCGCTTCCGGATATCCGGCGTCCACGTGCCGCAGAACACCGATGCCCGGATCGCAGGTCATCACACGCTCCAGGCAGCGCGCCGATTGTTCCGTCCCGTCGGCCACGGTCACCTGCCCGGCATGCTGCGAATAGCCGATGCCCACACCGCCACCATTATGCACGGAGACCCAGCTTGCGCCGGAGGCGGTGTTGAGCAGCGCGTTCAGGATCGGCCAATCGGCCACCGCATCACTTCCATCGAGCATGCTTTCGGTTTCGCGATAGGGTGAGGCTACCGAGCCGCAGTCGAGATGGTCGCGGCCGATGACGATAGGCGCCCGCAGTTGACCCTGGGCCACCATGCGATTCATCTCCAGCGCGAATTGGGCGCGCTCGCCATAACCGAGCCAGCAGATACGCGCGGGCAGGCCCTGGAAATGGACCTTCTGTTGTGCGAGCGAAATCCAACGGGTCAGAGCGGGACTGGAAGAGAACATCCGGCAGATAAGCTTGTCGGTGGCCGCGATATCCGAAGCCTCGCCGGAGAGCGCCACCCAGCGGAACGGCCCGCGGCCTTCGCAAAACAGCGGGCGGATATATTCGGGCACGAATCCGGGTATGCGGAAAGCGTCCGTAACTCCGCGATCGGCCGCAAAACGGCGGATGTTGTTGCCGTAGTCGAAAGTCACGGCGCCGGCGCGCTGCAGGTCGAGCATGGCGCGCACGTGCGTGGCGATGGAATCGAGCGCCGCGTCCAGATATTGTTGCGGATCGCGCGTACGCAGTTCGGCTGCCTGCTCGACCGTGTAGCCCGCTGGGATGTAGCCGTTGAGCGGATCGTGCGCGCTGGTCTGATCCGTGAGCAGATCGGGGACTATGCCGCGCCGGAACAGTTCCGGCAGCGCTTCGGCGCAATTGGCCACCAGGCCTACGGACTTCGGCTGGCCGGTCTGCATGGCCTCCCGCAAAATCGCCAGCGCCTCATCGAGGGAGTGCGTCATCACGTCGCAGTAGCCCGTTTCGATACGCTTGCGGATGCGCGCCGCATCCACGTCTATACCCAGAAAGGCCGCGCCGTTCATAGTAGCGGCCAGAGGCTGGGCTCCGCCCATGCCGCCGAGTCCGCCGGTCACCACCAGTCTTCCAACGAGCGATCCATCGAAGTGTTTGCGGGCCGCGGCGGCGAAGGTTTCATAGGTGCCTTGCAGGATGCCTTGCGTGCCGATGTAGATCCAGCTTCCCGCGGTCATCTGGCCATACATGATGAGGCCCAGCCTTTCAAGCGCGCGAAACTGCTCCCAGTTGGACCAATGGCCCACCAGGTTCGCATTGGCGATCAGGACGCGCGGCGCCTCCTCGTGTGTGCGGAAGACGCCGACGGGACGGCCGGATTGCACCAGCAGAGTCTCGTCGGAGGCCAGCGATTCCAACTCGCGCACGATGGCGTGGAAGGACGGCCAATCGCGCGCGGCTTTCCCCGTGCCACCGTAGACCACCAGGTCGGCGGGCCGCTCGGCGACCTCGGGATCCAGGTTGTTCATGAGCATGCGGAGCGCGGCTTCCTGCTTCCATCCCCGGCAGCGCAAGGATGTGCCGCGAGGCGCGCGGATGACTGGGGCCATGCGTTCATGGTAACGCGGGGCTGGCCGGGCTGGTTGTGACGGACTCGGAAGTCTTGCGAGGTGGTCCGCTTCCGAGTAAAATGCGGAGTTGTGAACCTGATTGAACTGCTGCAGCGGAACGAAGGAAAGACTCTCGAATTCAAACGGGACCTGTCCTCTCCGGAGGGAGTCCTGAAGTCCATCGTGGCATTCGCGAATACCGGCGGCGGCATGGTGGTGATCGGCGTGGAGGACAAATCCCACAAGGTGCGCGGTGTGCCGGATGTGCTGGACGCTGAAGAGCGGCTGGCCAATCTGGTTTCGGACTCGATTCGTCCCATCCTCAGCCCGGACATCGAAGTGGTGCCCTGGCGCCGCCTGAATGTGCTGGCGGTCCAGGTGCACTCGAGCAACACGCGTCCGCATTATCTGGCCAAATGGGGGCCGGACCAAGGCGTATTCATCCGGGTGGGATCGACCAACCGGCGCGCCGATGCGGAACAGATCGAGGAGCTCAAGCGATACAAGCAAAGGGCGACCTTCGACGAACAGCCACTGCCGGACCTGAACTCGGAAGCCATCGACTTCCGACTGGCTTCCGAGTTGTTTTCGGAGTACCACAAACTCCAGCCACAGAATTTGAAGACGTTGCGCCTCATCACGGGATACCAGGGGCGGCAGGTGCCGACTGTCGGTGGGGTGCTGCTCTTTGGCCGGGACCGGCTTGACCGGTTTCCGGATGCCTGGATACAGGCGGCCCGCTTCGCGGGAACGACGCGCGGGCATGCCACGGATTCGGCGGCGATCCGGTCGAGTCTGCCTCGCATGGCGGAAGAAGCGGTGGCCTTCGCGCAGAAGCACTTGATGCGCGAGTCGGTGATCCAGGGCGTTCGCCGGGAAGAACGGTGGTCGGTTCCGATCGTCGCGATTCGGGAGGCCATCATGAATGCGGTGGTGCACGCGGATTACTCCCAGCAGGGAGCGCCCATCCGCTTAGCGATCTATGACGACCGCATCGAGATCGAGAATCCGGGCCTGCTGCCGTTCGGTTTGACCATGGAGGACATCCAGCAGGGGATTTCCAGGCTGCGCAATCGCGTGATCGGCCGTGTCTTCCATGCGCTGCATTTGATCGAACAATGGGGCAGCGGCATTCAGCGGATGACCGCCGCTTGCCTGGATGCCGGTTTGGAGGCGCCGCGCTTGCAGGAGATCGGGTTGCATTTTCGGGTCACGATTCCAAGCGTGCGTGTAGCGCGGCCCGCTGCCGACGAGACCGACCGGAAGATCATCGCCATGCTGGGAAAGGGCAAAGCCCTATCGACGGCGGTGATCGCCAGGCATGTGAGACTCTCGCCACGGGCCACCTTGAGCCGGCTGAAAGCAATGAAGTCCCGCGGATTGCTGGTCGAGATCGGGACCGGTCCCCACGATCCGAAGCGGCAGTACGCCTTGGCCCGATGAACTGGCTACCAGTCGCAGTGGGATTCCAGGTAGCCGGCGGAGCCATCCCGCAGCCAGCCATCCAACTGCGCCGGCTCCTTGAGTTGCTGTCCGCGATGGCGCGCAACCGCTACGAAGCGGCAATCCAATTCAGGCAATGCCGTCATGTCTCCCCAGAGTTTCTCGAATTGAGCCACGGGAAAAATATCTTCCTGTCCTTTGCCCCAGCGCTTTTTCACATCTTTTAGCGTGATGTAGGCCGGCATGCGGGTGGCCAGCGCGCGTATCGCCTGCGTCACCTTGTTTTCGTCGGCAAGGTCCGCGCGCGTCAGCGAGAACACCGGCAATAGGCGATCCAGGTCGATCCAGTAAGTCGCCGAATTGTAGTAGCTCAATTCGAATTCGATGCGTTCATCGGGCAAGGCGAGCCCTTCGACGAGGCGCGCCCGGCCGTCGACGCGCGCCAGCCCACCGCCACGATCGTCAATTTGCCGCGCGATTACTTCCGTGGTCATGGCGGCGCCGGACTCGATATGCAACCCGAGCAGTTCCGGCGCCACGTCCGCTCCCAGGGTATCGATGTTGTGCAGCATCAGGTATCGCAGGCGCGGACACTCGTCGAGCAAACGCGCCAGCACGCCGTTGCGCAGCAGGTTTGGCAATTCGTACCAATGCCCCACCGGATGCAGACACTGCGCCGGAATATTGTCCGTATAGTTGCCGGCTTCGCCCGCCTGCCGCGCCCACGCGATCAAACTGGCATGCAGGCTCCGGCGCACCTTCTGCGCCTGTTCGTCCAATAGTTGCTGGGGCATCTCTTCCCAGGCGAAGCGCAGATCGCGCACCATCGGGATGAGGCGCAGTCCGATATTGCGGCCGGGGGAAAGCAGCAGGGGGCCCGGATAGCCATAGTTTCCCGCCGCGGCCAGCCATTCGGTTACCGCGTCGTGCGTCAGGTAGCTGGTCGTAATCACGTGCGGCAGTGGCGTGCCGCTTAGCCGGCCGGTACGCCGACTCTTCGCCAGGTGGGCTTCGATGAAGTTACGATGTTTGCCCGATAACTTGGCGAACGGATCGAGCGCCTTTACGACGCCGGCGCCCTTGGTCCAGCGGCTGCCGGCGCCACCGGCGAGCGTCACCACGGCGACCATGCCGTCCGCGAGCGCGTGCATGCCGGTCTCGCGATAATGGGCCGGCAAACCGGAGGTGGAATCGGTGATATCGTCCGGTGTGACATCTTCAATGCGGCTCGTAGCGGGCAGGCGGTTGTGCGCCAGGCCGATGCGGCCGCTGCGCAAATCAGCCTGGATCCGCTCGTGTTGCGGCTGATCAAAGCCGTGGCGATCGAGCAAGGCGGCCAGGCTGGCCGAAACATTGGCGCCTTCTTCGGTGGCGCGCGGCAGCATATGATCGAAAAGATTCTGCACCATCCCGGATAGCTCCGGCGCGATACGGCAGGCTGCTGCAAAATGGTCCAGTTCCGACCGTCGGGCACTGGAGAGCAGACGCGTCTGGGTACGTAACAAGGCGGGTACGGCCAAGGTGTAATAACCGGGAGGCATCAGGGCCGCGGCGCCGCTTAGAAAATCGGCGTGGGTGCCTCGCGGATTGATGGCGAAGTCATAGACCACCGGTTCCATGGCGAATGGCACGGCGCGCTCCAGGCGCCGCTTGGTTTCGCGCATGATGCTTTCCAGCCGTTCGGCCGCGCGGGGCTTCACGGCGGGATCGAAGATAAAGCCCATGCCCCCGCCGGACATGCCGCCCAACATCCAGAAACCCTTGAAGCCGGCGCCTATCTCTTGGCGCGTCTGGCGGATCAGCGTCTCGGTGTACAGGTTGGATGCCCACGGAATGATGGTCTGAATCGGACCGTTGAAATTACGTTCGGTGGATGCGCCGACAGCCGCCACGTCGCCGGCGCGTAGATTGGCGAGGATTTCGTCGAGCGTCCGAATGGCTTCCTGCCGTCCGGCCCATTCGGCCTCCGACCGTAGCAGGAATTTCTCGGTGACCATTTCCAGAATGGGACCGACGTCCTGGGCCATGCCTCCGTGCACCAGAACCAGGCTCTCCTGCAACAGGCGGCGCGTGGGAGTGGAGACCGCATCTTCGCCGAGGATGGTGTGGCGCGGCAACAGGCAGCCGCGGCTGATGCCGAATTCCGAATCGCCTGCCGCGGCTGGCACACCCTCGATCAGCTTGATCGCCGGCCACAGGCCGCCGGAATCCTGCCAGCCGCCGCCGGAACCGCCCAGCCACTCGCCGAGTATGGCGCGGGCCGCCACCAGACGGCGGTCGGTCTCCGCGAGTTCTCCCGTCAAGGCATGTGCCTGCCCAGTGGCGCGCATACAAACGGAAATTATGGAAGCCAGCAGATTGGTGGAGACCGCCAGGCGCGAGCCCTTGGGAATGTCGTTCACCCGGCTGACGATTTCGATTCCATATCCGGGCCGGCCCGTTAGTTTGGCCAGCACATCAGCCAAGGGCTGGTCAGCGCCTTCCAACCCGGGCGGCACGATTCCGGAAGCGATTACGGCGGACTTCAGCAGGCCCAGGTAGTCGCGCGCGAAATCGAAGACCTCCGCCAGCGTGGTGATTTCGGCGCAAGCCTGCAGGTCCACGCTGGCCAGCCGCAGAACCGGTTCGTCGATGACGCGAAACCAGGCTTCCACGGGCGGTTTGGGCGTACCGGCGCCGCGCACGGCGAGATCGATGGAGACATTCAGCACCCGCGCGCCTTCCGGAAAATCCATGCCCAGAAAGAAGATGTCGCTCCAGCCGCTGTGTGTCAGATCCATGCGCACGGGCGTAACTTCGCGCAGGATGGGGAACAGCCCGCCGGTCCGATGCAGGAGTTCCGGCCGCAAACGCAGCGGATAATCCGCGGGATGGCCGGTACGGAACATCCACTGGTTGCCGCGCACGGTGCGCACGCTGCGGCGGACTTGCCCCGACAGAGTCTGGAATCCCAGACCACGGTAGGCGGCGGCCAGGGCGCTCGAAATGGCCGCGTTGGGCCCGCCCGCCGATTCCATGGCCAGGAACACTTCGATGGCTTCTTCGAACCGCCTTTGCAACAAGTGCTCGTAGCCGCGAAAGGGGACCCGCCCCGGCGCGCGTACGCCCGGCCGGCAGGGCAGATGGAATCGATGGATGGCATACAGGAAGAAGAGCGCGCGCACGCGCTGGTATAGATTGTCGCTGGTGCGGCGGAAGCGGTCCAGAGCCGCACATTCCGAGAGCAACTCAGGCAGCGTGGCGCGGCGGCAGAATCCATCCAGCGACCGGTTGCGCACGACGGGGTCGTCCGCCGTGAGGATGGCGGTAAGTGCGCTCATCGCTGCGCCAGTAACTCAACCAATTGCATGAGGACCTCGTCGCGATGACAACCGTTCAGGGCCAGGGCCAATTGCGCGTTCAGCAGGCCGTAGCGGACGCCGATATCGTAGCGGCGATGGTTGCCTTCGAATGCCAGATACTGTTCGCGGCGAGCCATTTCGGCCAGCGCCGACGACAGGCTGATGCGGGGTCCCAGAAAGTCCATTACCGCGGGCGTCAGGACATGCATGCCAAAGAAGCAGAGGTAGTGTCCCGCGCGCAGGCCGGACACGACCAGGCGCTCTTCGGCTTCCGTGGGAGTCGGTTTCTCGATGACCGTATCGATCCGGTAGAGATCCCGGCTCCCGGCGACACGCTGCCCGCCCACTGCGCCGTAGTGTGGCAACAAATTTTCGCGCGTGGCATTCACGGCCGATACGGCGCAAGCCCGCGCTTCCGCTACCTTGACAAGTTGCTGCGCGCAACCCTCCTCGGTGCGGCTGATGTACAGGTGATCGCCCACAAGGTGCAGGAACGGATCCTGGCTTACGAAGGCCCGCGCGCACAGAACGGCGTGCCCGTAACCTAGCGGTTCAGGCTGCGGAATGAAGAGGATGCGTCCCGCATGATCGCCCGCGACACGGGCGTAGGGGATTTCATCGCCTGGATAAACTACAACGGCGATTTCTTCCACACCGGAACGCAAGGCTTCCTCAACGACAATGCAAAGCACGGCCTTCTCCGCGCCGTCCCGGTCGATCAGAGTCTGCAGCGGCAGACTGCGCTGGCTGGGGGCGGCGGCAGTGATCACCGCCTTGCGGATCTTCATGTTTTTAACATTTCCTTAAACATTATCCTGGATGCATCTCGATGCCGCCAAAATAAATTGCGTTTTGATGAAACGCTCGGCAGGCCTCAGGTCACTAACTAAATGTGACGGCTGTTGCGAGTTGCGCTCCCTTAAGCCAGCATGGTTCCTCCCCACTCCGTAGCTTGCCTCGGAAACACGCAGCTCGCAGCGGCTTCACTTGGTTCCATGAAAACGCCGGCGCCTCGAGAGACGAATCGCGCCCGTCTCCGGGCGCCGGACGTTGTAACATCTGTTAACCCGCGGCCGGCTCCACATACACGGCAGTGCCATACGCCAGTACCTCAGTGACTCCGCTCATAATCTCGGTGGCATCATAGCGGGCGCCCACGACGGCATTGGCGCCCCTTTCGGCGGCATGGTTCAACATCAGTTCAAAAGCATGTTGCCGTGTCTTTTCGCAAAGGCTGCTCAATAGCGTGATGTTTCCTCCCACCAGGGTTTGCAGTCCGGCGCCGATGGTTCCGAATACCGAACGCGACCGCACTACGATCCCGCGCACCACACCCAGGTTGCGCACGATTCTGTAGCCGTCCAAAGTGAACGCGGTGGTCACCATGTATTCGGGGACGAAAGTCGGTTGTGAGTTATCCGGCATAGGCTTATCTTAACGAACGCCTGGCGGAGCC
Organism: Bryobacteraceae bacterium; assembly: GCA_049511415.1. Lineage (GTDB taxonomy): Bacteria > Acidobacteriota > Terriglobia > Bryobacterales > Bryobacteraceae > Bog-159. Next base: position 47,331 of record JBEKYC010000003.1, read on the forward strand.
GGGAAAGGACCGCGCACATTCTCCAGCCGGACCGCGAGTTCCAACAGCACTTCTTCTTCGTAAGGTTTGCCGACCAATTGGATTCCGATGGGCAGCCCTTCGGTGGATATGGCATAGGGAATCACCACCGCCGGCAGTCCTAACAGGTTAAAAGGCGTGGCCGGCATCATGGCCTGAAATAGGCCGATCTCGGCTTCGCCCACTTTCCAGCAGCGCTCCCGATGCCGGAACGCCGTGACGCCACAAGGCGGCATCAACAACACCGGGAATTGTTCCATCTGGCGCAACAGAGCGGTCCGCATGCGGTCCCGCTTGGCCAGATTCAGCAGCAGTTGTTCCACCGTGGGAGCCGGCTGCTCCAGGGCGCCGGCGAGGAATTCGGTTGCGGTCCAGTGTGCGTCCGTCTCGCGCCCCTGGATCAACTGCCGGGTGAACGGCGCCGGCAATTGCCCGAAGAAAAACCACCACAGGTTCGGCGCGCGCTCCAGGCCCTGCGGGTGAAACGGCTCGGCGGCGATCCCCACACCGGCCAGATCGCGAGCGGCCTGGTTGACGGCGCGGCGGATTTCCGGATCGACCGGCACATCGTAAAACTGCTCGAGCAGACCCACGCGTATCCCCGCGAGAGACGCTGGCCGCAACGGCACAGGCGCCGAGAAAGGGTCCTCGAAATCGTAGCCGGCGAGTACCGCAAACAGGAGCCGCAAATCCTCCGCCGAACGCGCCAGCGGACCCGCGACCGACAGCAGGCCCGCCGGGTGGTTCAGCGCCGGAAAATGCCCGTATGCGGGGATACGGCCCGGTGTCGGCTTGAGTCCGCCAATGCCGCAAAAGTGCGCCGGCACGCGGATCGATCCGCCGCCGTCGCTGCCGATGCCGCCGGCCGAGCAGAACGCCGCAATAGCCGCGGCTTCACCGCCGCTCGAGCCCCCCGGCGTGCGCTCCACATCCCAGGGGTTGTTGCTGCGCCCGGTGATGAAATTGTCCGTTTCATAAGCCGACAGCAGCTCCGGCGTGTTGGTCTTTCCCAGAATGATGGCGCCCGCCGCGCGCAGCCGCGCCACCGCCGTGGCATCCTCCGCGGCTTTGTGGCCCGCCCGGAAACGGCTGCCGCACAACGTCGGCAAGCCCGCCATATCGAAGCTATCCTTGACCGTCACCGGCACGCCGTGTAGAACGCCAAGGGGTTCCCCTTGCATTATGGCGGCCTCGGCTCTTTGGGCGTCTGCGCGCGCCTCCGCTTCCCGCACGATTACAAAGGCGTTTAACCGGGGATTCTGGAGCGCGATCTGCTTCAGGTGCGCATCCACCAGTTCCACCGGCGAAACGGCGCTGTTCCGCACCATGCCGGCCATCAGACACAGCGAATTCTGTATGGGCATGAATGCCTAGTGTAAACCGCCGGTCGATCCCGCGATCTGCTACGATTCCACTTCGTTATGCTTACCAAACCTGTCTCGCGGTTAAGCCCCGTCGCGCTGGCCGCCGCCCTCTGCGCCGTGATGTGTATCCCGGCCGCCGCTCAGTTCGGCCCGCCGCGCCCCAAACCAACCGGACCGTGGTCTGATAAGAGCCTGTCGCCGGACCAGCGCGCCGATCTGATCATCGCGGCGATGACGCTGGACGAAAAAATCTCTCTGCTCCACGGCGGTGGATGGCAGATGCTCTTCGGCGCGTCTGACGGGCCGCCCTCCAAGTCGCTCGGCAATGCGGGTTACATTCCGGGGATTCCACGTCTGGGAATTCCAGATCTGCAAATGGCCGACGCAGCCGTCGGCGTGACACACAGTTCCGTGTTCGGCCGTTACTCGACCGCGCTGCCCTCAGGGGTGGCGGAAGCGGCCAGTTGGGACCTGGATGTGGCGCGCGAGTATGGCGCGCTGATCGGCCGCGAATTGCGCGATCAGGGGTACACCATGTCGCTGGGCGGCGGCGTCAACCTGACGCGCGAGCCGCGCAACGGACGCATCTTCGAATATAAGGGCGAAGATCCGATTCTGGCCGGCAAACTGGTGGGTGCGGAGATGAAGGCGTTGCAGGCGCAAGGCATCATCGGCGACATCAAGCACTACGCCATGAACGACCAGGAAAACGGCCGCAGCTATGTCAACGTGAATGCCGACAAGCGGGCCATGCGCGAAAGCGACCTGCTGGCCTTCGAGATTGGCGTGAAGGAGTCCGGAGCCGGCGCCGTGATGTGCTCCTACAATCTGGTAAACGGCGACTACGCCTGCGAGAACAACTATCTGTTGAACGAGGTGCTGAAGAAGGATTTCGGGTTCCAGGGATTCGTGATTTCCGATTGGGGCGGCACGCACAGCACGACGAAAGCGGTTCTGGCGGGTCTCGATATGGAGATGCCCACCTCGACTTATCTGGCGGGCCCGCTGAAGAAGGCCGTGGAAAGCGGAGAAGTGCCGGCGGCGCGCCTCGACAATATGGTCCACCGCATCCTGCGCACCGAATTCGCGGTCGGGCTGTTTGATCGGCCCGCCGAGACCATGGTCCCCGATGTCTTGCACGGTCTCGAAGTAGCCGGGCACGTGGCGGAGCAATCCATCGTGCTGCTGAAAAACGCCAATGGACTGCTGCCGCTGTCGGTAGAGCGTGTGCGCACCATCGCGGTCATAGGATCGCATGCGGACGTGGGCGTGCTTTCCGGCGGTGGATCGGCGCAGGTCGATCCGATGGGAGGCAATCCCGTCGCGCAAGCGGCCAACGTGGGATTGTTCGACCGGGTGGTGTGGCATCGGTCCGCGCCATTGAAGGCCATTCGTGCCAGAGCGCCGCATGCCGACGTGCAATATAATGCCGGAACCGACACGTCCTCGGCGGTGCGCCTGGCCAAGGCATCCGACGTTGCCATTGTGTTCGTCAATCAGCCTGCCAGCGAGGGCAAGGATCAACCCAGCCTGTCGCTCCCGGATAATCAAGATGCCTTGGTTAGCGCCGTGGCCGCCGCCAATCCGCGAACCATCGTAGTGCTGGAGACCGGCAGCGCCGTGAAGATGCCCTGGATCGGCGCGGTGAGCGCGGCACTAGAGGCCTGGTATCCGGGCATTCGCGGCGGCGAAGCCATAACCAATATCTTATTCGGCGATGTCAATCCTTCCGGCAAGCTGCCATTGACGTTCGCGAAATCCGAAGCCGATTTGCCGCATCCGGCGCTGGCGGTCCAACCGCCTCCGGCCACCGCCGCTGACAATGTGGAGATGTTTCCGGGCTTCAAGGTCAACGGCCGGCGGTTTGACGTCTCCTACGACGAGGGATTGAAGGTGGGCTACAAGTGGTACGACGCGGAGAGAAAAGAACCGCTGTTTCCCTTCGGCTACGGGCTTTCGTACACGACTTACAAGTACTCGGGCCTCAAGGTTTCAAAGGATAGCGTCACATTCAATGTGACCAATACCGGCAAGCGCGGCGGGGCCGAAATTGCGGAAGTCTACGCGTCCCTGCCGGCGGCCGCGGGTGAGCCGTTCAAGCGGCTGGTAGCTTGGGAGAAGGTTCGTCTGGAGCCGGGTGAAACCCGGCCGGTGACGCTGCACCTGGACCCGCAATACCTTTCCATCTTCAACGTGTCGAAAGATGGTTGGGAGTTAGCGCCGGGCGAATACCATTTTCAGGTAGGCGGCTCCTCACGCGACCTGCCCCTAGGCGGCTCCGTTCGCATGGATTGAACCGAATCAGGCGCCCACAGCGCGCTCGACTTCCAGTTTGCGCATCTTATAGAGCAAAGCCTTATAGTCGATTCTCAGGATTTTGGCCGCCTGCTTACGGTTCCAATGCGCGGCGTCGAGAGCCCGCAGGATGGCCTCGGTTTCCGCTTTGCGTTTGGCCTCGTCCACTTTCTCCAGGATCGGAGCGGCGATGCTGGCAGCTCTTGAAGCCTGAAACCGAATCACGTCCGCCGGAGCCGCGTTCATGGTGAGCGTCTCCCGGCGGGTGCGGAGTTCTCGCGCCAGCCCGTCGGAATCCTGCATCACCAGCAACCGGCGCATCATGTTCTCCAATTCCCGTAAGTTGCCGGGCCACTGGTATTCGAGCATGGCCTGCCGCAGACCGCCGGAGAGCAGCGTCACGGATGGCCCTCCGGTGTGGTGTTTGCGGAGAAAGAACTCGGCCGCTACGGGAATGTCGTCGGGACGGTCGCGCAGGGCCGGCACGCGAATACTGATCACATTCAGGCGGTAGTACAGATCGGCGCGAAAACGACCCTCGGCGATCGCCTGCAGGAGATCGCAGTGGGTGGCGGCCATTACCCGCACATCCAGCGGAACGCGTTCCTTGCCGCCCAAACGTTCGCATTCATGGTCCTGCAAAACGTGCAACAGCTTGGCTTGCAGGCGCACGTCCATATCACCGATCTCATCTAGCAGGATGGTGCCACCCTGCGCCATTTCGAACTTGCCGGGCTTGCTCGAGAAGGCCCCGGTGAAGGCGCCCCGTTCGTAGCCGAACAATTCGCTTTCCACCAGTTCGCCGGGCAGCGCGGCGCAGTTCAGCTTGAGGAATGGTTTGTGGGAGCGGGGAGAATGCGCATGGATCAGTCTCGCAAGCACCTCCTTGCCGGCGCCCGTCTCGCCTTCGATCAATAAGGGGACCTCCGACGCCGCCACACGGCGCCAGGCAGCTTGCATTTCCCTGCCCATCCAGGCCTCGGACAGGCACAACTCCGACGCCCGGGCCCGCACCGGTTCGGGCGCGGAAAGGTCGTCGCGCAGTGCGCAGCGGATGGCGTTGCGAAGATCTTCGTGGCTGACCGGCTTGGCCAGAAAATCGGTCGCGCCGGCTTTTATCGCCTGGACCACGTTCGTGGTGGTGGCCGCTCCGGAGAGCATGATCACGGGCTGATTGCGCCCCGTGCTGCGCATGGCGCGCAGAGTCTCTATACCATCCCGGCGCGGCATCAGAAGATCCATCAATACCAGGGAAATCGGCCGTTTCCCATCGAGGAAAGCCAGCGCTTCTTCGCCGTCTTCTGCGATCTCGACGGGATAACCCAGACAGCGCACGACCATCTCAAAGTAGTTGCGTGCGTCTGGTTCATCCTCCACGATGAGGATGGCTTTGTCTAGTCTCAAGCTTTTCCACTCCCTATGGTCTCGGCTACGAGGTGAATGCCTTGATACTCCGCGGGCGCCGGGTTGGCAAAGGGCAGCAAAAAGACGAAAGTCACGCCCTGGTTGCCGGACTCGGCGAAGATATGACCGGCATGCTCCACCAAAATCCTCCGGCAAATCGCCAGACCCAGTCCACTGCCTGAACGGTCGCCCCCGCCGCCGTACGAGGTATATTCCTGGAAGATGGTTTCCAGGTGTTCCGGCCGCACGCCCATGCCGTTATCGGAGACTTCCACCCGGTATGCATTGAGCGGACGAGATGCCATCCGGCGCCGGTCCGCCAACACGATCTGGCTTAAAACAGACGCGGATCGTCTCTCCCAGAAGGATGGAAACCCGCGCACCTGAATGTATCCGCCGCGCGGCGTAAACTTGCACGAGTTTTCCAGCAGGTTCACCAGCAACTGTTCTATTTGGGTGGCGTCGAAATACAATACCTGTCCGGGCGGCTCGAGCTCCAGATTGACCGCAATGTCTTTTTCCTCGGCCAGCGGCCGGATCTCGTGGAGCGCCTGCTGAAGACAAGCGTCGATGTCCCCCTCGCGAATTTGCGACTGTATGCCCACGCGCACTCCCGAGCTCCACTGGAACAGAGCGGTTGCCAGACGGCTCAGCCGCCGCACGCTGTGCACGGTGCGCTGCAGCACTTCGTGCTGTGCGGCGCTTAGCGGACCGAGTTGCCCGCTCAACAGCAATCCGCAGTACCCATGCACGGCGGTCAACGGCGTGCGGAAATCGTGCACCGCACGCGCCAGGAAGTTCATGCGATCCTGATCGTATTCCTGCAACTTCAGCGTGGTGGCCAGCAGGCAATCAAAAATCGCATCGCGGTCGTCCCGCGAGGATCCCACGCGCTCGGCGGCCTGCTGCAGGCAGGTGCTCAGCGCGTCGCGATTGACGGGTTTCAGAACCAGGGTCAGCGCCGTAAGCGATAGGTCGGGTAGAATGGCGCGCGCCTCTTCGCGGCCGATCACCAGCAGATGCGCTTGCGGCCGCTGCGCCTCGACCAGAGCCGGCGGCGCCTCTCCCGACCAGTCCCAGATATAGATATCCGCATCCGGGGGAGGCGGGGCGGCCGCCACGACCAGCAAATTCCATTTCCCGGCCGGCATGGTCTCGATGACCTCGCGGCACAATTTGCTCAGAGAGTCGTCGGGGGAGATCAGCACAACCTGCATGAGCGCGTCACTCAATTAAACAAGCACGTCGGACAAGTGTCAATTACGCGCTTGCATTAGAACTGCTAGGGGTTCGCCGATGTTGTCTGAGAAATACACTCAACAGTCAGGCTTTCAGGCGCGGCGCCGGAACTTCATTGGGCTTTACGGATCAATGCAAAGGCCCGCCAGGAAAATCCTAGTTCCGCCGATTCGGAGATGAATGAAAAATTACAGTATTTAAGCCACCAAATTGTAATTATAAATGCCACACCCGATGGCGTACCGGCCTCCATCCAACACTTTGACCCACACCACCCGCGCGTCGCATCGGATCGTGTGCGCCGGACGGCCATCCGTCCACGAAGGGAACTGCAGGACACAATCCAGATCGTCGCCGGTGGAAAGCGGTTCTGCAACGACACATGCGAACCCCCGGCTGCTGAGGTTATCGGTAATTGTGACCCATACCTGATCCCCAGGCGGCCCTTTTCTAAGAGTGAGCGGCCAACGGAGCGGCAGACGGGGACGCCCGCGACGTTCCGCGTCCGGGCTTACGGAAGACGAGGTCTTCATTTTCCCAAGTAATTTCTTAAAGTGCCAATCATTTTGAACGGCCGGCATCTTGTGCGCGACGCTGCGGTATACCAGCGTCCGCAAGCGCCTCATGCAGCATGCCGGATGCCAAAAGAATACTTCGACAAATAGGGATAAAAGCCGAATTATTCGCCACAACCCCCGAGCCGCCGGATTGAAATGAGCACGCCGCCTGGTGGCAGAAGAAGTGCTGGCATGGCCGCTTCATTCGATGCGAGCCACTCGTATTGTCCGCGCCCGGCACGGATCCTGTCCCGCACTGGTGTTATCGATCGTAGCCGTGGTGCTTTCCGGCGGCTGTGCGCGCACGCCGCAACAGCGCGAGCAACGCTTTCTCGAATTGGGCAAGCGTCAACTGCTCAAAAAGGACTACGCCCGCGCCAGCCTGGAGTTCCGGCTGGCCATCCAGGCTGCGCCGGATGACGCCGAACCGTACTACCAGCTTGGTCTCACGCAATCGGCGGCAGGCGACCGGAGCCAGGCCGTGAATTGCTTCCGCAAAGCGGTGGAACTCAATCCCAAACACACGGCCGCGCAATTGAAGCTGGCCGGTCTGCTCAGTGCCGCCAGTAGCCGGGAGGCGTTGGAAGACGCCAAGCGTCACGCAGAGGCGGCCGTTGCGTCCTCTCCGGCCACCGTGGATACGCTGAACACGCTGGCCCTCACCGAATTGCGGCTGGGCGACCCGGAGGAAGCTACGGCGCATCTCGAACAGGCGCTGCGTCTACTTCCGGGCGGCCTCGAGTCGTCGGCTTTGCTGATGCGCAGCCGGCTGTCCCGGGGGGACAAGCAGGGCGCCCAAAATGCGCTGGAGGAGTGCTTTCGGAAATCGCCGCGGTCGCCGGAAGTGGCCCTGGTAATGGGTAGATTCTATCTGGTGACGCGGCGATATCCTGAGGCGGAAGCGCAGTTCCGCAGGGCGATTGCACTCGACGCGGGTTACGCGAGCGCCTGGATGGACTTAGGAATGTTGCTGTTCCACGAAAATCGCGCCGCCGACGCCGCGCCGGTTTTCCGTCAATTGGCGGCGTTCCCGGAAAAGACCTATCATCCGGTGTACGCTCTATACTTGCTCGAAACGGGCCAGCGCGATCTGGCGATCGCCGAGTTGGAACGGCTGGCCAAGCAAGATCCGGCGGATCGCGCCGCGCGCACGCGCCTGGTGAAGATGTATCTGCTCGCCGGCCGGCGCGCCGACGCGGAGCGAATTCTCTCGCACGCCATCGCCGCGAATTCTAAAGATGCCGACGCGCTGCTGCTGCGCAGCGAGATGTTCCTGGCGGCGGGAAAGTATCAGGACGCGCAGAACGACTTGAACCTGGTATTGCGCTATCGTCCCGAATCCGCTGAAGCTCACGTGGTGTTGGCCCGCTTGCATGGAGCCCAGGGCGCCATCCTCGCCCAGCGCCAGGAACTGGCGGAAGCTCTGCAACTGAATCCGGAGATCACGGCGGTGCGGGTGGATCTGGCGCGGCTGCTGATCGCGTCGAAGGCGGCCACGGCCGCACTGGAGATTCTGCGGCAGACGCCGGACACCCGGAAGCACGCTCTTCCCATCATCGTTGCGTCGAATTGGGCGCTGCTCGACTTGGGCCGCTTCGCGGAGGCGCGCCAAGGTGTCGCGGAAGGGCTGCATCTGGCGCGCACTCCCGATTTATTGCTCCAGGACGCGCGGCTCAAAATGGATGCCAGACAGTATGCCGCCGCGCGTGTTTCGCTCGATGGCGTGTTGCAGCAGAATCCGGAAGAGTTGCGCGCGCTGGCGGGCCTGGTCCGTCTCTACGATTTGCAAAACCAAGCTCCCGAGGCATTGCGCCTGGTGCGCGAGCATGCCGCGCGGCATCCGGATTCCGCGCCGATCCAGAATTACCTGGGCGAGTTGCTGGCTGCGAACGGAAAGCCCGCGGAGGCGCGTCTGGCGTTCACAGCCGCCATGGCGGCCGATACGCGTTACCGCGCAGCGCCACTGGCCTTAGTCCGGCTGGACATCGCGGAGGGCAAGCCGGAGCCGGCCGCACGCCGGCTGACGGCCTTGCTTGCGGCTAACCCGAACGATCCCGAACTTTGGTTGTACATGGGCTGGCTGGAGAACGCCAGAAAGAACTACCCGCAGGCGCTGGCTGACTTCCGTAGAGTGGTGGACGCGGACCCGTCGAACGTGGTGGCCTTGAATAACCTGGCTTATCTGCTGGCTTCGCAAACGGAGCAGTTCGACGAAGCCCTGAAGTATGCGCAGCAGGTGAAGGAGACGGCGCCGGATGACAAAGGCGTGGACGATACCATCGGCTGGATCATGTACCGCAAAGGGCTGTATCGCGCCGCCGTGCAGTATCTGGAGAAGGCGGCCGAAAACCAGCCGGATCCGGTGATTCATTATCATCTGGGCATGGCATATTTGAAGATCGGCGACAAGCGCGGCGAGCCGACGTTGCGCACCGCGTTGAAGAAGGCTCCTGATTTACCGGAGGCGCGCATGGCCGAGCAACTTCTGGCCGCCACGCGCCCGTAAATCAATCTTGCGACGGCAAGTCCGGATGGAGCACGTCGAAGTGAAAGCGGTGCGGCGGCAACAACGCCGGCATACCGGAGCCCATCCCCGCCCAGGCCTGATAGGCCGATCCGGCGATGGAGGAGTTCAAGCAGAACAGGAACTCGCCGCTACAACAATCGATGGGTGGTGGCTGCCGGAAGGTCAGGCGCAATCCCACGGCTTTCTCCAGAATCACACCGGGAGTGCGCACCTGCTTATCCGCCAGCAGGATCACGAAACTGCTGCGGCCGGCGTGCGGCCACACATCCGGATGCAGTAAATTGCGCAGCGCCGACTCCGACTGAAACGTGATTTCGCACTGCCGGATCCACTCCACGATGGACTCGCCCCACTGCCAATGGGCAATCAGTCCGCGGTACTGTTCGGTGAGTGTGAGCGCCAGATCCATCTTGCGGCGTTCCAGCAAGGACTCTTCGACATCCACCTCCGGCAACATTTCTTCGGCTTCCTGTATGGCCGAAGCCATATCCAGGGGAGGCGCGTCGAATGCCCTCCGCACTAGCAGCGGCGGCAATTCGTGCATTTTGTCGCCCGGTATGTTGACGTACTCTCGGTCGCCCCTCATTTGGACCACCCTCAATACATATCGACGTAAACTAACCTTCGCTGTTCCATCTTTTAGCACATTTAGTGCCACGCGCGGCGAAGAAATTTGCGATGGGTTAGATTAACAACAGTTATGGCCCTCAGCCGGATTTGCTATCATGCGCCTTCATGCCGGAATACGCCATCGGATTGGATCTCGGCGGCACCAACTTACGCGCAGCCGCCATTGATCGCGCCGGTCACGTGCTGGATCGCCGCGCCACGGCCAGCAACCCCGAGGCGGGCCGCGAAGTCATGTTGGCCGACATGGTCGATGCCATCGCGGAACTGCGGGACGTATGCGGCGCCGGAAACCTGGCCGGCATCGGGATTGGAGTCCCCGGTTTCATCCTGCTCAAGGAAGGCATCATCCGCAACTCGAACAATCTCGTCTGCCTGGAAGACTTTCCCATACGCGCCGAGATCGAGCGCCGCCTCAACGCTCCGGTCATATTGGAAAACGACGCCAACGCCGCCGCACTGGGTGAAAAATGGATGGGCGCAGGCCGGGATGTGGACGATCTGGTTCTGCTCACGCTGGGGACTGGGGTCGGCGGCGGCATCATCTCCGGCGGCCGCGTGCTGCAAGGCTATCTGGGCATGGCCGGCGAATTGGGCCATATGACCGTGGTGCCGGACGGCAACCCGTGCGGATGCGGCAATCAAGGCTGCCTGGAAAAGCATGCCTCGGCTACTTCGATTACCGCCATGGCCGACATGCTGCATCTGGGCGCCAACCTGACCGCCCGCGAAGTTTACGATCTGGCCATGGGCGGCAACGTCAAGGCGCGGCACATCTTCACCATCATGGGACGCACGTTGGGCGTGGCCCTGGCGAATCTGGTGAACATTTTCAACTTCCCGCTATATCTACTGAGCGGCGGCGTGCTGGCGGCCTGGGACCTGTTTGCGCCGCCTATGCTCGACGAAGTACGGCGGCGATCGTTTGCCTTCCGCACCACCGCTACGCGTATTGAAAAAGCCACCTTGGGTAACGAAGCGGGTCTCTACGGCGCGGCGTATCTGCCGTGGGCCGGCCAGCCCGCGTCGCAGGCTGCGGGTAAGGAGTGAATTCTATGTGGATGGGAATCGATGTAGGCACGGGCGGCACGCGCGCCCTGCTGGTGGACGCGCAGGGCCGGGTAGCCGCGGGTTGCACGGCAGTCCACGAAGACATACGCATGGAGCGGCCGCTGTGGGCCGAACAGCGTCCGGAAAACTGGTGGGACGCGGCGCGCGATGCCATTCGTGGCGCGCTGGCGCAGGCGGGCGTCTCCGGCGACCAGGTGCATGGCATAGGCCTTTCGGGCCAGATGCACGGCCTGGTGATTCTGGATGAGGCGAACGCCGTGATCCGTCCCGCGCTGATCTGGTGCGATCAACGCAGCCAGCCGCAGGTGGATTGGATCAACCGTACAGTCGGCCGTGAAAATGTTTTGAAGTATACTGCGAACCCGGTGCTGACCGGCTTCACATTGCCTAAACTAATATGGGTCCGCGATCACGAACCGCGCGCCTTCGCGCGCATCCGGCATCTGTTGCTGCCGAAGGACTATCTGCGCTTCCAACTCACCGGAGAGTACGCCACCGAAGTCTCCGACGCCTCCGGTACGGCGTTATTTGACGTGGTCGCACGGCGGTGGTCGTGCGACATGATGGACGCCCTGGCGCTCGACCGCGCGATTCTGCCGGCATGCGCGGAGTCCAGTGAAGTGACCGGCCGAGTCTCGCGTGCCGCGGCGGAAGCCACGGGGCTCGCCGAGGGCACGCCGGTGGTAGGCGGCGGCGGCGATCAGGCTGCGAGTGCCGTGGGAAACGGCATCGTGGAACCGGGCATCGTTTCCTGCACGCTGGGCACCTCGGGTGTTGTCTTTGCGCACATGGAGAACGTGGCCTACGATCCCGCGGGGCGCGTGCACACGTTCTGCCATGCCGTGCGCGACAAATGGCACGTGATGGGTGTCACGCAGGGCGCCGGCCTGAGCCTGCAATGGTTCCGCAATCAGTTGGCGCCGGGCACGGAATACGATGCGCTTACAGCCGAAGCCGCCACTGCCGAAGCGGGCGCGCAAGGCCTTTTCTGGCTGCCCTATTTGATGGGCGAACGCACACCGCACCTGGACGCCACCGCCCGCGGCGGTTGGATCGGACTTACTGCCAAGCACCGCCGCGCCGATCTGATCCGCGCCGTCATTGAGGGAGTCTCTTACAGCCAGCGGGATTGCCTGGATATTATCGAAGAGCTTGGCGTCGCGGTGAAATCGGTGCGCGTGTCCGGCGGCGGCGCGCGCAGTCCTTTCTGGCGGCAGTTGCTGGCGGATATTTTCAATAAGCAGGTGGTGACGCTCGAAACGCAGGAAGGCTCGGCCTATGGCGCTGCACTACTGGCCCTGGCCGGCACCGGCGAATACGCGTCGGTGCCCGAGGTCTGCCGGGCCACTATTCGTGAAGTGGAGTCCGTCCAGCCGCGGCCCGCCGAGTCCGCTGCGTACGCCAGGGGTCACAAGCTGTATCAGGCGCTCTATCCGTCCTTGAAGCCGGCCTTCGGCGAGATCGCCGAACTAGAGGGTTGATTCCATGGCGCCGGCCTTAGAATAGGCATACGCACTGATGTTTTTTACTCCCGAATCGATTATCAAAAAACGGCACGAATTGATCGAGCAGATGGAGGCGGGGACGTTGACGCGCGCGCAGACGTTTCTACGCGCGCTGGAACTCGATCCGTTCGATGCGCTGGCGTTGACCGTACTCGCTGACGAACGCTTCCGGGTGGGTGATCTGGCGGCGGCCGCGGAATATGCCTGGCGCGCCGCGGAAGCCGATCCCTACCGGGACCAGCCCTGGCACCTGCTCCATAAGTGCCTCACCAATGAAAGCGAAGCACTTCTCAACGGTATTCTGGAACTGGCTCTAAGTAAGAGCATGCGCGATCCCGAGACCTTCGAGAACCTCAAAGAGCAGATCAAGAGCCGGACGGAGCTTGAAGATATCGGCCCCGGGGAAGCCATGGAATCGCTCTTGCAGGAAACCAGCCGAAAGCGCCGGTACGAGCCAGCCGAGGTCAGCGCGCGATTGCGTCCGCACCGCCTGGTGGACGAAGTCCTGGATGCGGGCGCGGGGCTGGATAAAGAACTGGTGGATAGCATCGTGGAGGATGGCGGGCGATGCACTCCGCTGCTGGTGGGCGTGCTGCGCGCGTCGGGTTCGGGATCGTTGCCGGAGGAGGAAGACGCTCCCGTGGTGGCTAGCCTCGCTCTGCTGGGCGAAATCGGCGATCCGGCGCGCCTGCCCGAGGTCATCGAATGCGCCAGCGTGGATGAAGAAGGAATCAGCGATGCCGCCCAATGGGCTGCGTTTCGAATCGTGTCCCGGCGGCCGGATGAATCCCTGCTGGTGCTGCGCCAGATGACGCCGGGGGCGCCCGCCGACGAGCGCTCCGCAATCGCGAATACGCTGAGCCGGATGCGGGACCTCCCCGGCCTGGTCGAAGCCCTGGAAGGTCTGTTGGACGATCTGGGCTCCGTTCCCAAAGAGGAACGATTCGCTTTGTTCATCAACGTCGCGTCGGCGCTGATGATTTCCGCCGGCGCCCGCGGGCGGGAGGTGGCCTGGTCGCTTTTCCACCGCTACCAGGGATTGCTGCCCAAACGCACGCGCGGAGAGCTGCAGGAAAGCACCGAAGCCAGCAAGGAACTCGCCGCTACAGGACACGACTTCCAGCAGGACTTCCAGAGCGCCACGGTCTACGACTTTTGCAGCGGCGCATTCGACGACGAAGAAGATGATGAAGAGGACGAGGAAGACGACGACGATCTTCCTCCCGAGCCGGTCCGGCGCCGCATAGCTCCCGGCCGCAACGACCCCTGCTGGTGCGGCAGCGGCAAGAAATACAAGAAGTGCCACTTGGAAGCGGACGAGGCAGCCGCGCTGGAGGAAACGCCTGTCCCCGGGCCAGCCTTGGTCTCCGGCGGCGACGACACGGAAGAGCGTTTGCGGCGGCGGTTGATCGACTTTTCCACCAAAGCTCTGGGCAATCATGGCATGCAAAAAGCGATGGAGGCCTTCATCGGCGAACAACCACCCGAGGGCAGCGACCAGCAATCGCTGGCCATGGAGGCCGTGGATTGGGTGATCCACGACTACGTGCCGCCGCGCCTGGGACATACCATCATCGAGGAATTCCGGAAACGAAATCCGGGCAGTTTGTCGGCGCGCGAGCGGGAAATGCTGGACGCCTGGAGCCGCGCCCGGTTTAGCCTTTTCGAGGTGCGTGAGGTGCAGTCGAATGCCGGCGTCGCCCTGACGGATCTGCTGGCCGGAGGAGAGTTCTTCGTGCAGGATGTGAGCACGGCGAAGCGCGCGGCGCGCTGGGACACCTACCTGGCACGCGTGGAGGAACTCGATGGCTTGCATCACTTCACGGCGGTGTTGATGACCGTGCCGCGAGAGCTGCTGCCGGATTTGAAGGAATGGGCCGTGCACACGCAACAACGAAGCGGCCTGCCATGGGACCAGTTCTTACATTCCCACAGCCACAAGTTCCGGCAGGAGGCTTCGCGCCTGATCGGCGGCAGCACCGGGCCCCAACGCATGGTCAGTGCCGAAGGGGACGATCTGGTCTTTTCGAAGGCGCATTACCAGATCCTCAACGAAGATGCGCTGCGCGCCGCACTGAACCAATCGCCGTCACTGATTCAAAACGATGATGGCAGTTACGGTTGGGTGGACGAGAAGGAAAATGAGGCGGGCGGCCGCCGCGCATTCGGACACCTGGAGATCGCCCAGGGCGAGCTGATCCTGGAATGCCAGACGCGCCGGCGCCTGGAGCGCGGCAAGAAGCTGCTCCACGATCTCGCGGGCGCGGCTTTGCGGCACAAGGCCGACGATTTTCGGGGATGGAAAGCCGCGCTGAAGGACTACGAAGCTTCCGGCGTCAAGCCCAAGGAATCCGGCGTGCCACCGGAAGTCGAACGCGAGATCGTGGGGAAGATGATGGCGGAGCACTACCGCACGTGGCCCGACCAGCCGTTGCCGTACCTGGGCGGCTTGACGCCGCGCGTGGCAGTCGCCACGCCGGAGGGCCGCGCACAGGTAATCGAGCTGCTGAAGATGTTCGAGAACGGCGAAGAGCGCAACCGCCGCGAAGGGCACGTGACCTACGATTTTTCCAAGCTCAAGGCGGAACTGGGAGTTGACTACTAAATTAGCGGGGGCTGCCGTCATACAGCCGGAAGCGGCGGATTTGTGGCGCGGCGGAGGCGTCCATAATCCGCAAACGGACGCGGTTAGCGGTGGTGCGCGGGAATAGATCGATCTTCTTGTGGCCGATGCTGGTCCCCGCCGACAGTGTCTTCCACTGCCTCCCGTCCCACGCTTCGACTACATAGCGCTCGACGCGCTGGCCGCCGCTCAACCGCTCCATCATCACGGCGCGATCGAACGACATAGGCTCGGCCGTGCGGATTTCGAGTGCCTCGGCGGACTGCCAGGACATATCCGGCCCGTCCCGATCGTCGCGGTAGATGCGCCGGATTTCGTCGCCGAACTCCCGCAGGCGCGCCACGTCGGATTCGGGTAGCAGGCCGTGGCTATCGGGCGCGAGGCCGATCATCAACTGCGCGCCGCGGCCGACCGTCTTGTGATACGTCTCGACAAGCTGCGCCAGCGTCTTCAGGCTTTTCTCGTCGTTGGGATGCCAGAACCAATGGCCGGTGCGCAGTGGCGTATCGGCCTCCGCCGGCCGCCAGCGCAGGTAGCCCAGGCGGTCCACCACGTTCCAGTTGTCTTCGGAGGCGAAGCCGCTTTCGTTTCCGACCCAGCGTATATCGCCGTATTGCAGGAAACCGACGTCGGCGAATAACAGCGTGTTCGGTTGATAGGTACGCAGGGTCTTCACATAGCTATCGAAGTCGTAGACGTGACCTTCGCTGCCTGCGCCATCCAGCCAGAACTCGGTGAGTTCACCGTACCGCGTGGCTAGTTCAGTCAGCTCACGGCGATAGTATTCGTCGTAGGCGGCGTTGTTCTTGTAGCGCGGCTCGTGCCGGTCCCAGGGCGAGAGGTAGACGCCGAAACGCAGGCCCTGGCGGTGCGCGGCCTCCGAGACTTCGCGCACAAGGTCGCCGTGCCCGTTGCGCCACGGGCTGGCCTTCACGCTGTAGGCGGTCTCGGCCGTGGGCCACAGGCAGAATCCGTCGTGATGTTTGGCCACCAGGACGATGTATTGCGCGCCGGCGGATTTGGCGGCGGCGACCCACTGTCCGGCGTCGAGCGCCGTGGGATTGAAGACTTGCGGATCAGCGCGGCCATCCCCCCATTCGCGGTCCATGAAGGTGTTCGGGCCGAAGTGGATGAGGGCGCCGATTTCCAGGTCCTGCCAGGCCGCCTGTTGCGGGCTGGGCTTGAGATCGGCGGCGTTTTGGGCGGCGAGCACAGCCGCGAACGCCATCGCGGCGGGAGCCGAACGGAGGGATGATTTCATTTGGAGGCGAGTATTGGTGGGCCCTGTAGGATTTGAACCTACGACCAACGGATTATGAGTCCGCTGCTCTAACCGCTGAGCTAAGGGCCCGTCCTTGTATTTCAATTATCCCAGAATCTCACGCGCCTGCCGGGAGTACAAGGGCATGCCGAGCGACTCAAACATCTCCAGCGCTTCGCGCATCCAAGTGCGCGCGTCGTTCGCTTTGCCGCGCTCGCGCAGCATCACGGCATACCAATACCTGGCGATGGCTTGCGCCACGCGATGCGGGATGCTATCCGCCAGGCGAATGGCGGCGCGATGGTGCTCCTCGGCGCGCTCCCAGTGGCCGGCGCACGCCGCGGCGATGCCGGCCGCGGTGGCCGGTAGCGTGGATGTGAATGCCAGCGCGATGCCAGTTAGCATCAGATCCTCCGCGGCAGGGTGCAGGGCCGCGGCCTCAGCGGAAAGGCCCACGGTGGCGAAGCCTTCAATCGCCAGCACCAGCGACTGCCAGAAACCGATGGGCGCCCGCTGGCCGGGGCGCGGCAGAAAGGGCAGGGTTTTGCGTAACGCGGCGGCGGCCTCGGGATCGCCGGTTTGCGCCAGCGTCAACGCCAGCGAAGCCTGTGGATAGCCGCTGTACGAGTTCCGCGGACGCTCAATAGCCAGGGCGCGTGCGGAGCACGCCAATGCTTCCGCCACCAGGCCGCGCATGCGCGCGATATTGGCCAGTTCGGCCTCGCTCATGAAATTCCAGCCAATCTGAACCGCTTCACCCAGATCCACGGCCTCGCGCGCAAAACGTTCCGCGCCTTCCAGGTCTCCCCTGGCTACGCATCCTTCCGCCAGAACCGATTTGCACATCCACAGGCAGCCCCAGTGGCCCACGCGGTCCGCCAGCGGCAGCATCTGGCGCGCGATCGATTCGCCCTCCTGCAAGCGGCCCGCGAGCACCGTGGCGCAGGCGCGCATGCCGCCCACGTCGGCCAAACCCCACACGTCGCCCGCCGCCTGAAATATTTGCGCAGCCTGGCGCGCAGCTTCTTCGGCCAGGCCGATGCGCGCGGAATGCCACTCCAGATGAGTGCGCAACTGCCAGATCATGCCGCCTAGAGCGCCATCTTGCGACGTCCCCAGGATCTGCTCGATCTGTTCCACCAGTTGCAGGGCGGCATCCGTGTCTCCGGAACAAGCTGCGCAGAGCGCCTTCCCGCTCAGCAGCGCGATGCGGCGCGGCGATGCCTCCTGGCCCAGCATGTCCAACGCCCGGCTGGCCACCTCGAGCCCTTCCGCCAACCGAACCCCCCAGTTAAAGATCAGGACCAGAGGGACGCTGGTCTCCGCGAAGCGGCCGGCATCCCCGTTGGCGGCGAAGAGCCGCAATGCCACCTCGTACGCGCCCAGGGCCGCCATCAGCCGTCCCATGCTGCGCAGGACCGTGGCGCGCTCGGCGTGCATTTCGGCCACGCGCGCGGACTGTTCGCCTGCGATCAGCAGCAGGGCATTATCCAAGGACGCCAGCGCATCTTCGTAGGCGGTGGCGGCGCACGCCTGCCGGGCGGCGCGCATCAGCCAGGACACGGTCTTCTCGGGATCGGCCGACGCGCCGGCCTGGAACAGATGATGGGCCAGCGCGGAAGTCTGACTCTCCAGGCTGTCGGCGTAGTAACGTTGGATGGCCTGGGCCACGCGGGCGTGCAACCGCTGGCGGCGGGGCCGCGAAAGCGCTTCGGCCAGAGTCTGGCGCACCAGCTCGTGCACGAACCGGTAGCGCGGCTCGCGGCCGGCCGGCTCCGCGACCACCATGTGCGCGCGCTCGGCGGCTTCTACCGCGTCCAGCACGGCGTCCGGAGACCCGCCCGCCACTTCCTCCAGCAAGCCGTAACCGAAGCTCCGCCCGATTATCGACGCCATGGTCATTACGCCGCGGGCCTCTTCGCCCAGCCGTTCCAACCGCCTGCCGATGACCAGCCGCGCGCTCTCCGGAACTTGCAGCTCATCGGCACGCAATCCCCGGCCCCAAGCGCCTTTCTCGTCGAACAGTTTCCCTTCTTCGGCCAGGTGCTGGAAGACCTCTTCCACGAAGTACGGGTTGCCGCCGGTCTCGTCAAAAAGCAGTCCGGCGACGGACGGCGGCGGCGCATGGCCGCTCAGCGCGGCCAGCATGGCGGAGACTTCCCCGGCCGCCAGACGCCGTAGCGGCATCCGCGTGGCCAGTTTCTGGCGGAACACGGTCTCCAGCATACGGGCGAGCGGTTTCCCCACATCCACTTCGGAGTCGCGGTACGTTCCGATCATCAGGATGGGCGCCGTGCGAACCGTCATCGCCAGGTGCTGCAGCAACAGTAGGGTAGGCTCGTCGGCCCAGTGCAGGTCCTCGAACACCACCACCATGGGCGCCACGCGCGCGGAGCGCTCCACAAAATCGCGGCAGGCATTGAACAGAAAGCGGCGCTGCTGTTCCGGCGGCAGATCGACCGGCGCCGGAATGTCCGGGTACATGCGCCGGAGCTCGGGCATCAGTTTGGCCACCTCCGGCGCCGCGTCGCCGATGGCTTGACGGAACGATTCGTGCGGCGCCACCCGCGCGCTGTATTCGAGGATTTCGATGAACGGCACGTACGGCGGCGCGCCTTCCATTTCGGAACAATGGCCTTTTAGCGCCAGGCATCCGCGCTGTTCCGCTTCGGCCAGGATGGCCCGCGTCAGATGCGTTTTGCCGACGCCGGCTTCGCCGCCGATCAGCACCAGCGCGCCATGACCGGCGATCGCGCCATCCAGCAGGTGCACCAGTTCCGCGCGCTCCTGGTCGCGCCCGATCAAAGGGACGCGCGGCGCGGCGTCTTTGCCGGACCGCGAGCCGCCGGCAGCGGACTCGGCTATCAGCCGGGAAAGGTCCGCGCGCCCCTCGCGCATCGACTGGTAGCGTTCATCCGGCGACTTGGCCAGTAAGCGGCGCAGCAGCAGGAGCATCCCCAGCGGCAATTCCGCTCCTCCGGCAGCCGCCAGATTGGGCGGATCGCGGAGGATGGCGGCCATGGTCGCGGCCGCGGAAGCGTGCCGGAAGGGGTGCGCCCCGGTCAGCATTTCGGCCAGTACGATGCCGAACGAAAACAAGTCCGACCGGTGATCGAGCGGCGAGCCGGTGGCTTGTTCCGGAGACATGTACTGGGGCGTGCCGATGGCCATGCCCTCCGCGGTGAGGGGAGCCTCCAGGGCAGTATAAGTTGACTGTATGCTGGGAAACTGCCCGGTCTCCAGCCGTTTCGCCAGCCCGAAATCCAAAAGTTTGACGCGGCTCTGGGCGGTGAGCATCACGTTGGCCGGTTTCAAGTCGCGGTGCACGAATTTGGCGGCGTGGGCTTCTTCGAGCGCCTCGGCAATCTCGCCCGCGATGCGCAGCGCCTCGGATCGCATCAGTGGTCCGGCACGCATGCGCGCGAACAGCGTTTCTCCCCGGATATATTCCATCACGCAGAACAGCCGGCCGTCGTGCTCGCCGATTTCGAATATTTTGCAGATGAACGGATGGTCCAGGGCGGCGGCGGCCAGAGCCTCCCGGCGCAGGCGCTCGCGGGCCACTACGTCGGCGCTCAGGTCCGCGGGCAGCAGCTTGATGGCTACCGTGCGATCCAGCCTGGGATCGTGTGCCAGGTAGACCTCGCCCATGCCTCCGGCGCCGAGCTTGGAGGTGATGTGATAGTGCGCGATCGAGGAAGGGACGCTCATCTTGCCAGCGTTAAGGCATGATACCACGGACCCGAGGCCAATCAGGCCGGGTTCCGGGCGCCGCGCTTGCGCCGGCCGGATTGCCGGAACGCAGATCCTCGGGCAGAAACTTCGGCGCCACGAGGCGGGAATCCGCCTAAATCCCCTATTCGTAGCGCAGCGCCACCAGCGGATCGACCGCGGCCGCGCGGCGCGCCGGGATGTAACAGGCGAGCAACGCGACAACTGCCAGCAGCAGCGAGACGGCGGCGAAGGTGAGCGGATCGGCGGGCGTTACCTCGTAAAGGAAACTCTTCAGCACTGGTGTGATGGCCCAGGCTCCGGCCAAACCGATGGCGATCCCACCCGCGATCAGTCCGGCGCTGTGCTGAAGAACCATGCGCAGGATGTGCCCGCGCTGCGCGCCGATGGCCATGCGGATGCCGATCTCCTGCGTCCGTTGCGTGACGGCGTAGGCCATCACGCCATAGATACCGACGATGGCGAGCAGAAAGGCGATGGAGGAGAAGGATGCCAGAACGCGCGTTTGGAAGCGCGGTTCAGCGGTGGAGGCGTATAGCAATTCCGGCATGCTGCTCAAGGTGCGGATGGGCAGGTCCCTGTCGACGCTCCAGACCTGCGCGCGCAAGGCCGGCGCGAGGCCGGCTAAGTTGGCGCTCGAGCGCACGACGAAGCTGACGTCCTGCAGAAAGAACGAGACCTGGACCTGCGCCAGCGGCTGATATACGGTCATGTGAGCAGAGGCGGGGTTCTCCTGGCGGATGTTGGACACCACGCCAACCACCGTCATCCAGTCGCCGGTCCCGGGATTGTCCGCGAAGCTGATCTGTTTCCCGAGGGGGTCTTGATTGGGCCAGAAGCGGCGGGCGAACGACTCGTCCACCATGGCCACCGGCGTGGCCTTCAGGGTGTCGCGCGCATCGAACGAGCGGCCACGCATCAGCGGGATTCCTATGGCGTGGAAGTAGCCGGGACTGATGGCCGGCTTGGCCACGGTGACGTCCGGCGGCACCTGCTGGCCGGCCAGTTTGAAGTCACCCTGGATGAGGGCATTCGACAGGGGGAGCCAGTTCACAGCGCCCACGGCGGTCACGCCCTCCAGATGCGAAATGCGTTCGAGGACTGCATCGTCGAACTGCCGGATCTGGTTGGCCGACTCGTAGGGCTTGCCGTTGAGTTCCACGCTGGCGGCGATGACGTTCTCCGGACGGAAGCCGAGGTTGGCGGACCGGAGTTTTTCGAAGCTGCGGATCAGCAGGCCTGCGCCGATCAGAAGCACCAGTGCCAGGGCCACTTCAGCCATCACCAATACGGAGCGCAAAGCGCCGGTACGAGAACTGCCGCGGGCTGCCGCATCCTTAATATTGCGCGCCGCGCGCGTGCGCGATAGCTGGATGGCGGGCGCCATGCCGAAGAGCACGCTGGTAACGAGGGAGACCCCGAGATTGAAAGCCAGCACCCAACCGTCGAAGCGGATCTCAGCGAGGCGGGGGATACGATTCGGCGGCGCGAGTTGAATGAGAGCCTCGACGCCCCACAAGGCAACCACCAGTCCGAGCAGACCGCCGATCACGCCGAGTACGGAGCTTTCGGTAAGCAGTTGCCGCACCAGGCGCCAGCGTCCCGCGCCGAGCGCTACACGGATGGCGATTTCGCGCTGGCGCGCCGAAGCGCGGGAAAGCAGGAGGCTGGCCACATTGACGCAAGCGATGAGCAACACGCATCCCACCGCACCGAGGAAGATCAGCAGGGCCAGGCGCGCATTTCCTACGACGGCATCCTGCAGCGGAGCGATCACAATCTCGGTGTCGTCGTGCCGGTGCGCGGCGGAGGCCAGGTGCACGAGCGCGGCATCCAGTTCCGCTTTCGCGCGGGCCGAAGTGGCGCCCGGCGGGAGACGGCCGATGGCGTTGCGGAAAGCCACGTGATCGTTGGCGGCGTCCAGCACGGCTGGAACCCACAGCTCAGTCTCGGGATCGAAGCCGGGCGGCATTACGCCGATCACGGTGTGCGGCTCGCCATCGAGCACGATGGATTTGCCGAGCGCGCCGGTCTCCGCGTTAAAGCGGCTGCGCCACAAGGCGTTGCCAATGATCGCGACATGGGCGCGCGCCGGCGATTCCTCATCCGGCCGGAAGTCGCGGCCGAGTTGCGGCTGAACGCCCAGGGTGGGGAAGAAGTTGGCGGTTACCTGCTGCCCGTGGATGGCCAAGGGGTCGCCGATGCCGGTGGCGTTCCAGCTCCAGAAATCGAAGGCCGCGAGTTGGAGGGACTTACTGGCGGACCGGAGCGCCAGGAATGCGGGATCCGACATGGTGCCGACGATGAACGGGCTGGGCTTCTTCGGCATGGGCCGCACGGTGTACAGATGCGAGGGGTCATGGTAGGGCAAGGGCCGCAGGAGCACCGATTCGACCACCGTGAAGACGGCCGTATTGGCGCCGATGCCGATCGCCAGCGCGGCCAGCGCGACGGCCGTGAAGGCGGGATTGCGCACCAGGTTGCGGATGGCGTAGCGAAGATCCTGGGCGAGGGAGTGCATGGCGTGCGCAAGGCAAACGAGGTGCCAAATGGCCGGAAACTGGGTCAACGGGTTAGGCGATCCGTGGTGTGCGGTTGTGGGATGCGCTGGCGCGGGACCGGACAGGCTGGGTCAGGCAGCGCGATGCGGCCGAACCCGTCCGGAGATCTCGGCGCCGCGCGCGTCTTCGGCAGGCCTCGAGATCGTAGTTTGACTGCAGGTTCATCCAAAACTGCGGCGTGGTTCCGAAATAACGTGCTAGCCGCAGAGCGGTGTCCGCGGTGATGGATCGCCTAGCACGGACGATATCGTTGATTCGGGTCGCGGGCACGAAGAGTTCGGTTGCCAGTCGATTGACCGAGAGGCCCAACGGTTTGAGGAAGTCCTCGCGTAACGTCTCGCCCGGATGGATAGGCGGGCGTCTCTTGATTTTTCCAAACATTAGAATCCTCCCATCGATGACGGCGATAGCTCTTGAACCTACTCCCAGTCGTCCAGATCAATGTGCGCCTGGTTCAATATGCTGTGCAGGGTGCCTTTCGGGATCTCCGGTTTCCTTGGCACGATGGCGGTATCGACGACGCTACCCGCTTGGCGTACGAACTTGACGTGGCTTCCCTTCTGACTCATCTCCACGAATCCCCGAGCTTCAAGCCGGCGCTTGACCTCGCGGAAGGGTAGGAGCCTAAGCCGCCCCAACCTCAACCTCAACCGTCCGGAGTTGGGGTGGACGCGTGGCTTGGGGCGGCTCGAAGTACAGTTCCAGAGCTTCTTTCAGATTTGCGAGGGCCTCTTCTTCGGTGTCGCCCTGGCTGGCGACATCGACTTCCAGGCACTGGGAGACATACCACTTCCCTTCGCGCCAGACGGCTGCGGCGAACGGTCGCTTCATGTCCGTATTGTTGCACAAGCTGTTGAGCGCTATTGAATGAAGGTAAGCTGCGTGTGGGTGGGGATGGTCTTGACCCAGGAGTTCATTTCGCCTTCGCTACGGAGTAAGTCTTGTAGGGTGGTCTTACTCAGGACTTCGTCGACCACCGATTGGACGGCATGCCAGAGGGAGCGGACGGAGCAATCCACGGAGCGGGTGCAGACCTGGATCTGGCCGGCGTGTTCATGGCAGAAATCTTTGGATTCGAAGAGACGGCCGCCGAGCACGTCGATCACGTCTCCGATCACGATCTGGGCGGCGGGCCGGGCGAGCATGTAGCCGCCGGCCTTGCCGCGGGCGCTGGTGATGAAGCCGCCGCGACGGAGCAGGCGCAACAACTTGGCGGCGTAGGAGGGCGAAAGCGCTTCGGCCTGGCTGATCTCCGGGATGGTGAGGCTCTCCTCGGGGCCGGCCAGACCGATGCGCAGCAGGCAGCGCAATCCGTATTCTTCGTGAGCGCTCAGTTTCATGGGCGTGCCCGTGAGAGGCGGTCGAGTGGGATTACGTCGTCCATGCCGAGCAGCATGCGCGCATCCTTGGACATGCGGCTCTTGTCCCACGGTGGATCGAAGACCAGTTCCAGTTTGACGTCCTTCACGCCGGGCACAGCACGGGCTTTGCGCTCCACTTCCGCCGGCAGGCTGCCCGCCACGGGACAGTTCGGCGCGGTGAGTGTCATCTTGATGTGCGCCTCACCTGCGGCGTTGACCTTCACATCGTAGATCAGGCCGAGATTCCAGATGTCCATGGGGATCTCGGGATCGAATACGGTCTGAAGCGCGGCGATGATCTTCTCTTTCATTCGGTGGATACCACTTCGCCCGCGCCGGCAAGCGCGGATTTCAAGGTGTGCCAGGCCAGCGTGGCGCACTTCACGCGCACCGGAAATTCGCGGACTCCGGAAAAGACGGCCAGCTTGCCCAGCGCGGGCGACGCGGGCTTGTCGGTGGTCAGCAGGTCGTGAAAAATCTCCATCATTTGCACGGCTTCCTGGCGCGATTTGCCTTTGACGGTTTCGGTCATCAGGGAGGCGGAGGCAGTGGAGATGGCGCAGCCCGCGCCGACGAAGCTGATGTCCTGTACCGTTTCGCCGTCGAGCTTCACGAAGAGTTTCAGTTTATCGCCGCAGAGCGGATTGTAACCTTCCACATTACGGGTGGCATCGTCCATGTGGTGGAAGTTGCGCGGCCGCTTGCTGTGATCCAGGATGACTTCCTGGTAGAGATCCGCGAGCATCAGGCGAAGATCTCCTTTACTTTGTAGATGCCGGTCACCAGCGCGTCGATATCTTCACGCGTGTTGTAGAAGGCTATCGAGGCGCGCGTGGTGGCGGGGACGCCGAACCATTCGAGCACTGGCTGCGCGCAGTGATGGCCGGTGCGGACGGCCACGCCTTCGCGGTCGAGGATGGTGCCTACGTCATGCGGGTGCACACCTTCCAGCACGAACGACAGGACGCTGGCCTTTTCGCGCGCAGTGCCGATGATGCGCAGCCCCGGGATACGTTCGAGTTGAGCGGTGCCGTAGGCTAACAGGTCGTGCTCGTAGGCGGCGATGTGATCCAGACCAGTCTCGTTTATATAGTCGATGGCGGCGCCCAAGCCGATGGTGCCGGCTATGTTGGGCGTGCCCGCTTCGAATTTATAGGGCAAGTCGTTGTAAGTCGTCTTGGCGAAAGTTACCGAGCGGATCATGTCGCCGCCGCCTTGATAAGGCGGCATTTTATTGAGCAAATCTTTTTTACCGTAGAGCACGCCGATGCCGGTAGGGCCGAACATTTTGTGTCCGGAGAGCGAATAGAAATCGCAATCGATTGCCTGCACGTCGACTTTCATGTGGGCCACGGCTTGCGCGCCATCGATGAAGACCGGCACGTCGTGGCGATGCGCAATACGGGTGATCTCGGCGACCGGGTTGACGGTGCCCAAGGCGTTCGATACGTGGACCACCGACACCAGTTTGGTGCGCGGATTCAGCAGCTTTTCAAATTCGTCGAGCAGTAGTTCGCCGCGATCGTTGATGGGCGCGATCCGCAGAATGGCGTTCTTCTCCTCGCAGAGGATCTGCCAAGGCACGATGTTGGAATGGTGCTCCATGGCCGAGATGACGATCTCATCACCTTCGTGGATGTGCTTCCGGCCGAAGGTGTAAGCCACCAGGTTGATGCCTTCGGTGACACCGCGCACGAACACAATTTCGCGCCAATCGCCGGCATTGATGAAGCGCTGGGCTTTCACACGGGCTTCTTCATAGTGGCGCGTGGAGCGCTCGCTCAACTCGTGAACGCCGCGATGAATATTCGAGTTATCCGCCTGGTAGAACTGGTTCATGGCGTCCATCACGCATTGCGGCTTTTGCGTGGTGGCGGCATTGTCGAGATACACCAGACGCTTGTCATGGACGCGCTGGCTCAGGACGGGAAAGGCTTCGCGAGTTGTCTGATCGGGCCAAATTTTAGTTGCGACTGCCATGGAGTTTCTCCAACAACAGCTTCTCCAGTTGATCGCGCAGGGGCGCCACTTTAATACGGTCCACAATGTCGCGCGCGAAGGCGTAAATCAGCAGGTTGCGGGCATCCGCGAGGCCGATGCCGCGCGATTGCAGATAAAAGATCCCCTCCGGATCCAACTGGCCGATGGTGGCGCCGTGGGTGCAGCGCACGTCGTTGGCGTGAATTTGCAATTCGGGTTTGGTGTTGATGACGGCTTCTTCGGAAAGCACCAGGTTTTTGTTGGTCTGCTTGGCGTCGGTCTTCTGCGCGTCCTTGCGGACCAGGATTTTGCCGTTGAACACGGCGCTCGATTTGCCTTCCAGGATGCCTTTGTATAACTCGTGGCTGGCGGCGTGCGGCTGGGCGTGATCGATGGTGGTGTGGTTATCGATGTGCTGCTCGCCGTTGACCAGGTACAAGCCGTTCAGGGTACATTCGGAGCCTTGGGAAAGCACCGCGTTGATGTCGTTGCGGACCAGCGCGCCGCCGAACGAGATCGAATGCGAGCGGAAGTTCGTGTCGCGGCCGAGCTGAATTTGCAGGGTCGACACGTGGAAGGCGCGATCGCTTTCGGTCTGCAGCTTGTAGTGGTCGATTACCGAGTTGTCGCCGGCTATCAGCTCCGTGACCGGGTTGGTCAGGTAAGTGCCGCCAATCCCTTTGTACGTTTCTACGATGGTGGCCTGGCTGCCAGGTTCGGCCACGATCAGGATGCGCGGGTGAGAGACGGTCGGGTTCCCGTTAGCCGCGGACTGAACGACCACTTCGATGGGCTCTTCGATGACTGCGCCTTTGGCTATGTGGATGAACAGGCCGTCTTCGAAGTTGGCGGTATTCAGCGCCACGAAGGCGTTGTCGCGATAGCTGGCGTAGCGGGCCAGGTACTGCTCCGCGGGCATTTCCGAAAGCCTGCCGATTTGGACGCCGGGCTGTTTATGGATGGCCCCGGCGTGGGCCGCGGTGGGCGTAAATGTGGTGCGGGCGATGCGGGCCACGCTGGTGAAGCGCCAATCTTCGTTGTGGGTGGTAGGGTAACCTAGCTCGCTGAAGCGTTGGCGGGCTTCCTCGCGAATGCTTTCGATCATGCTTCCACCATTTCGGCGTAGCCGGACTCTTCGAGTTCGAGGGCGAGTCCCTTGCCGCCGGACTTCACGATGCGGCCTTCCGCCAGCACGTGCACGAAATCCGGCACGATGTAGTTCAGCAGACGCTGATAGTGGGTCACCACGATCATGCTGCGTTGCGGGCTGCGCAGCGAGTTGACGCCGTTGGAGACGATCTTGAGAGCGTCGATATCCAGGCCGGAATCGGTCTCGTCGAGAATGGCAAGTTTCGGCTCCAGAACGGCCATCTGGAAAATCTCGTTGCGCTTCTTCTCGCCGCCGGAAAAGCCGGTGTTGACGGCGCGATTCAACAGGCTCTCGTCCATTTCCATGAGCGCCATCTTTTCGCGGACCAGCGCGAGGAAATCCATGGCGTCTAGGTCGGACAGGCCCTGGTGTTTGCGCACGGTGTTGAGCGCGGCTTTCAGAAAATAGAGGTTGCTGACACCGGGGATCTCCACCGGGTATTGAAACGCCATGAAGATGCCTTCACAGGCGCGCTCTTCGGGCGACATTGCGAGCAGATCCTTGCCGTCGTAGGTGACTTGGCCTTCGGTGACGTGATACAGGTCACGGCCGGAGAGCACCTGGGCGAGCGTGCTCTTGCCTGAGCCGTTGGGGCCCATGATGGCATGGACCTCACCGGCATTAATGGTCAGGTCGATGCCCTTCAGAATTTCCCGGCCGGCGATAGTGGCGTGCAGATTCTTGATTTCGAGTAATGACATGCGAGAACTTATCCTACGCTTCCTTCTAAACTGACGCCCAGGAGCTTCTGGGCTTCCACGGCGAACTCCATGGGCAATTCGCGGAACACTTCCTTGCAGAAGCCGTGCACGATCATGGACACGGCATCCTCGGTGGAGATACCGCGCTGGCGGCAATAGAAGATCTGGTCTTCACCGATTTTAGAGGTGGACGCCTCATGCTCCACCTGGGAAGAGGTATTCTTTACTTCGAGATACGGAAAAGTGTGGGCGCCGCACTTATCGCCCAGCAGCATGGAATCGCATTGCGAGTAGTTGCGTGCATTGGCGGCGCTTTTCATGATCTTGACGGCGCCCCGGTAGGTGTTCTGGCCGCGGCCCGCCGAGATGCCTTTCGACACGATGGTGCTGGTGGTGTTCTTGCCGATGTGGATCATCTTGGTGCCCGTATCGGCCTGCTGGTAATGGTTGGTGAGCGCCACGGAGTAGAATTCGCCGACGGAGTTGTCGCCGATCAGGAGGCAGCTCGGATACTTCCAGGTGATGGCGGAGCCGGTTTCTACCTGGGTCCAGGAGATTTTGGAATTCACGCCCCGGCAGGCGCCGCGCTTGGTGACGAAGTTGTAGATGCCGCCGCGGCCTTCCTTATCGCCGGGGTACCAGTTCTGCACGGTGGAATACTTGATCTGGGCGTTGTCGAGCGCGATCAGCTCGACGACTGCGGCGTGCAACTGGTTAGTGTCGCGCATGGGAGCGGTGCAGCCTTCCAGGTAGCTGACATAGGCGCCCTCGTCGGCGACGATCAGGGTGCGCTCGAACTGGCCGGTGTTCTTGGCATTGATGCGGAAGTAGGTAGAGAGCTCCATGGGGCAGCGCACGCCTTTGGGAACATAGCAGAACGAACCATCGGTGAAGACGGCGGCATTCAGGGCTGCGAAAAAGTTATCAGAGGTGGGAACGACGGAGCCAAGGTATTTCTTGACGAGATCGGGGTGCTCCTGCACGGCTTCGGAGAAGGAGCAGAAGATGATGCCTTTCTCCGCCAGCTTGTCCTTGAACGTAGTGGCGACCGAGACGCTATCGAAAACCGCGTCGACTGCGACGCCGGCCAGCAACTCGCGCTCCTGCAATGGGATGCCCAGCTTTTCGTAGGTGCGGAGGAGTTCAGGATCGACCTCGTCGAGGCTCTTGGGCTGGTTGATGTTGGTTTTGGGGGCGGCGTAGTAGCTGATGGCCTGGTAATCGATGGCAGGGTAGTGGATGTTGGCCCAGGTAGGTTCTTCCATGGTGAGCCAGTGGCGGTAGGCTTTGAGACGCCACTCCAGCATAAACTCCGGCTCGTTTTTCTTCTTTGAAATCAGGCGGATGACGTCTTCATTCAGACCCGGGGGGACCGTATCGGCGTCGATCTCGGTGACGAAACCCCATTTATACTCTTGATTCGCAAAGGTTTCGATGGTACTGGCGGGCGTGCCCATGCTTTCTCCTGTGGGATCTTCTCCACTATAGGATGCGAAATCTGTACTAAAGTGTCAAGATTGGGTCGGCGGACGGCGGGAAAGCGGGGCCAGAGGGTTGTATTTCAGTTCCAACGCGACAAAATGCGACACTTTGCGACACTTTGCGACACTTTTCGACACTTTTTTCAAGTTTTGTCGCAGGGTGTGCGCTTCACTGATTCCGCAATGAAGGTAGCACAAGCGGAACCGCCACGGGTTTCCCGATGGCTACCCGATGTCGTGTTTCGAGTAGCATACAGGGAATCGCAGGCAGGTGAACGACGAAATTACCTCGGTTGGCGAATTTAGGCGTACTGAGCGCATTTGCTCCGATGGGCAGGCCCGCAGCGGAGAGGGAAAGGGCGGCGATAAACCAGCACGGCGCTCTTCGTGATATGGGAGTTTGGTCAATATCCGTCCATATTAATACCTCGGCAGAGCGCCGGAACCAGCAAAATCCGCTCACAAGTACCTTTCTTGGCAGTCTGCTACAAAAAACTGTTGCAATCATTTTCCAAATATTCTAATATTGGAAGTAAGCCGGGGAGGCAACTCCCACCAAAGCGAGACTAACCTCTAAATAAAAGACCCCTGAAGCAACCTCCCCGGCGCCCGAAAGGGCAGGGTCTTCAAAAAGCAAACTCCCAGAACCGCAGCATTCAGCCCGCCGTGCTATGATGACAGCAGCCGCGCAACTGCTTGAAATGAAACGCCTCACCCTGCTCGGATCGACGGGCTCCATCGGTTCCAATACACTGGACGTCGTCCGGCACAATCGAAGTCTTTATAGTATTTACGCATTGGTCGCGGGTACCAGTGTCGAGACTATCCTTCAACAAATCATAGAGTTCCAACCGCGCGTCGCGGTTCTATCCACGCCGGCGGCCATCGATCGCCTGGCGCGCGCCCTATCGGATTCCGGATTGCCGCGTCCAAACTGGCCAGAGCTGGCTTTTGGGGCCGCGGCGCGCGTATCGGCAGCCATTGCTCCGGAATGCGATCTGGTGGTGTCGGCCATTGTCGGGGTGGCGGGACTGGAAGCGACATATGAAGCGGTGCGGCGGGGAAAACGGGTCGGGTTGGCAAATAAAGAGGTACTGGTTTCGGCTGGGCGGCTGGTAATGGACGCCGTGCGAGAGAGTGGCGCCGAACTCCTCCCGATTGACAGTGAGCACAACGGGGTCCACCAGTGCTTGCGGGCGGGCAACCGCGACCAGGTTTCCCGGCTGATTTTGACCGCGTCGGGAGGCCCTTTCCGGAACACCTCGCGGGAAGCGATGGCATCCGTGACTCCCGAGGAGGCTCTGAATCATCCAACCTGGCGGATGGGTAAGCGGATTACGATCGATTCGGCCACGCTGATGAACAAGGGTTTCGAGGTGATCGAGGCGTGCTGGCTATTCGGATTCGGGCCCTCCCAGATCGACGTGGTGATCCATCCACAATCGAGCGTGCACGCCATGATCGAGTATTCCGATGGCAGCGTACTTGCCCAGATCTCGGCGACCGACATGCGCATGCCGATCCAGTACGCGCTGACGTGGCCGGAGCGTTGCCAAGCTCCGGTGCCAAAAGTGGACTGGAGCCAAACGCGTCATTGGGACTTTGCGCCACCGGATTTCGACCGGTTTCCGCTGCTGAAGCTGGCATACCAGTGCCAGGAGGCGGGTGGTTCGGCGACGTGTACTCTAAACGCCGCCGATGAGATAGCCGTCGAAGCTTTTTTGGAGGGGGAGATCTCGTTTCCGGGCATCGCGGCGGTGGTAGAGCAAACGCTCGACCAGATGGCGCTGCGGGAACCCGCCTCGATTGCGGACATTCTAGAGATTGATGAGGAATCGCGCGCCAGGGCCCGCCAATTGGTGGAGCAACAGGCTACCGTTTCGGCGCGGGTTCCGGCAAGGGTTTAATATATGGCATTTTTGCAAAGCGCGTTCTGGTTCATGATCCTGATCGGTGTGATGATTCTGATCCACGAATTGGGGCACTTCTGGGCCGCGCGCTTCTTCGATGTACGGGTGGACGCATTCAGTTTTGGGTTTGGTCCGCGGCTGTTCGGCTTTCGGCGGGGAGAGACGGACTACCGGGTTTCCGCGATTTTCTTTCTGGGCGGTTTCGTTAAGATGGCCGGCGAACTGCCCGGCGACGAGAATGCCAACGATCCGCGAGGTTTTCTGGCCAAGCCCCGGTGGCAGCGCCTGATTATTGTGCTGGCCGGCCCGACGATGAATGTAGTTCTGGCGGTGGCATTGCTTGCGGGCCTCTACATGGTGAAGTATCAAAAAGTGGTGGATGCGGAGAACGGAGCCGTAGTGGGCAGCGTGGCGGCCAATACGCCGGCGGCCCGCGCCGGGGTGCAGGAAGGTGATCGGATCGTCAAACTGGACGGCAAGCGCAATCCAACTTGGGACGAAATCATTCTGAAAGAGGTGGAGAGCGCCTCGCGGCCCATGCAGGTCACGCTGGAACGCAGCGGGAAGGATTTAGAGGTCACGGTGACGCCGGTCATGGACGAGCGTTCCGGAGTGGGATCGGCGGGATGGTACGAAAAGGGCGAAGTACAGGTGGGGCCGGTGACTCCCGGCATGCCGGCGCAAAAGGCCGGGATACAGCAGGGCGACCTTATTGTAAGCGCCGCCGGGCATCCCATCCACGCGGTGCAACGTTTTCACGAACTCATTCGCGGCAGCAACGGCAAGCCGGTAGTGATCGAATTTCAGCGCGGCGCCGAGACCCGGCAAGTCACAGTGCAGCCTGTCTGGAGCAGTGCGGATGGTCCCGCGCGCTGGATGATCGGGATTCTTCCGGAGCCCAAGCTCAATATCGTCACCACGCGCCTTTCGCTGCCGGACGCGCTGCGCGAGTCTTTGGATGAAAACACGCGCAGCGCGGGGCTTATTTTCCGGTTCCTGGAAGGCATCGTGGAACGGCGGATTTCGGCGAAATCACTGACGGGACCGGTGGGTATCGCGCAAATGTCCGGTCAAGCCGCCAAACAAGGACCGTCGGCGTTCATCATGTTGATGGCGATGGTGAGCTTGAACCTGGCGGTAGTGAATCTGCTGCCGTTACCGATCCTGGATGGTGGGGGTGTCGTGATGTTGATGATCGAGATGGTGATGCGCCGCGACATGAGCATGTCGGTGAAGGAGACCGTTTTCAAGGTCGGATTCGTGTTCATCATGATGCTGGTGGCGTTCGTGCTGTATAACGACATCACGAAGATCCTTCCGGCCGGCTAGACGGCGGGTTTCCTAAGCCGCGCCTGCATCTTTATCCGATGCCGAATCATCACTAACCCGGTACCATGGACTGTACCTGCATCCGCTATACGGATCTGCCGCATACCAGCAATTTGTTTGCGGATTTCGCCTATCATCCCGACCGGGTACGGTCCTTCTATTCCCACATCGCCACGGATCCCGGTGCATTTGAAACGATTGCCGCCGAGATACATTTCCCAGCGGAACGGCGGGCTGCTTTGGTGGCGGCCCTGCGGCAACTGAACGGGGACAGTCCGGTGATCGACCAATTGGCCCGCGAAGGCACGGTCGCCATTGTTACGGGACAGCAAGTGGGGTTGTTTTCCGGACCCGCCTACACCATTTACAAAGCTCTGACAGCGGTGAAACTGGCGCGCAGTCTGGCCAGCCGGGGCATTCCGGCAGTCCCAATTTTCTGGCTGGCGACTGAGGACCACGATTTCGCGGAGGTCAACCATTGCTGGGTGTTTGACGCCGCGCATCACCCCATCAAGTTGGAGAAGCCGCATGCACCGGCGAGCAGCCAGCCAGTGGGGCAGTTTGTTCTGAGCGAACCGCCGGTAGCGGGTTTGCGAGAGGCGCTGGCGGATTTTCCGTATGGCGACGAAATCTCCACAATGGTGGCGGACACTTACCGTACGGGCCGCACGATGGGAGAGGCATTCGGCGATTTGTTGAAGCGTCTGCTCGGGAGCTATGGGCTGTTGCACATCGACCCGATGGCACCGGCGGTGCGGGAGTTGGCAGCCCCGGCGATCCGGTCGGCTTTGGCGGTGGCGCCCGATTTGACCGCCGCGGTACTGGAACGGAATCGGGCGCTGGAGGGGGCCGGCTACCACGCACAAGTGCATGTCGAGGACCAGACTTCGCTTTTCT
Organism: Bryobacteraceae bacterium; assembly: GCA_049511415.1. Taxonomy (GTDB): domain Bacteria; phylum Acidobacteriota; class Terriglobia; order Bryobacterales; family Bryobacteraceae; genus Bog-159. Next base: position 80,924 of record JBEKYC010000003.1, read on the forward strand.
TTCTGCTCGAGGGCGGCCGGCGCTATACGCTGCGCCGCTACGGACGGGATTATCTGCAGAATGGCCGGCGCTTCTCGACCGAGGATTTGATGGAGCGCGCCGCCGAGCTTTCGCCCAACGCGCTGCTGCGTCCGGTGGTTCAGGATTACATGCTGCCCACGTTAGCTTACATCGGCGGTCCTGCCGAACTGGCGTACTTGGCGCAATCGCAGGTGATCTACCACACCATTTTGGGGCGCATGCCCGCCGCGCTGCACCGGGCCGGTTTTACGCTCCTCGATCAACGCTCGCGAAAGCTCATGCAGCGGTATGGCGTGGCCTTAAGCGACTGCGTGCATGGCGAGGAGGCCGTGCGGGACCGCATCGCGGAGCGCCTGATTCCGCCCGCGCTCGCCGGCAGCCTGGCGCACGCCAAGAGCGCCGTGGAGCAGGCCGTGGACGGATTGGCGCGAGATGTTTCCGGCTTCGACGCTTCGCTGGCCGCCGCGCTTGGCACCAGCCGCCGCAAGATCCTCTATCAACTGGGCAAGATGGAGCGCAAAGTAGGGCGCGAAACGATGGCGCGAGATGCCCGCGTGGGGCGCGACGCGGCTTATCTTTCGAACCTGATTTATCCCCAACATCATTTACAGGAGCGGCTATATTCCATCCTGCCGTTTCTCGCCAAACATGGGACCGGGCTGATTGACGACTTATACGAATGTCTGAATCTGGGTTGCCCGGATCACCAACTGGCCGTGGTTGGTTGATGCGGCGGATGCCGGTTACTTGAGGCGTTGTCCATCGGCGAATTGGCGCACCTCAGTAATGTGCATGACGCCATCGGCGAGGTCCGAAACTACCACGCGGCATCGGTTGTCCTGAGCCTCGGGCGCCTCCATATGAATCAACAGAAGGCGATGGTTCACGACGCGGTAGCGATCCACGGTGGAACCGCAACCCCAGGGTTCCGTCAGTTGACGCGCGCCGATCACCTGTTTTTCCGGATCGATCTCGAATTCGCCGGCCTGTAAGGCTCTCAGATCCTGGGTTAACGGGTTGTTGACGAATCTGCCGGAGGAGGGATCATAGACCCACCATTGCTCACTGCCCCAGGCGCCGGCACGTTCGACCAGCACCGCGAAATCCAGATACCCGTCGAAGTTCACGTCTTGGGCATGAAACGCGCGCACAAAATCGATGGGCTGCCGCGACAGGATCGGCAAGGACTGGATGGTTTTTCCATCCTGGCAGCGCGCCACTTCTATGTCGCCCGCGTGCACGGGGCTATCGCCATCGAGGGGCTTGGCCGAAGACGACCGTACGGTGATACGGAATACCGGTCCGTCCGGCTTCGCCGCCAGGCGGAAAGACATGACGTGGACGGACTCCGGGACATCGGCTCCGTGTGGGGGAGCGGGCGGAAGCGTTTCGCACACGCCCGCCCATAAGATCCCCATGCCGCAGATGGCCGTGGAGGCCAGACGATGCCAGATCGCGTACATTTATTCCCTGACCATAATCGCCGACAAAGAGGCGAAGGTTTGGGTAGTTACAGTGACGATTCCAGCTGCGGGCGGGTTGCTGAACCATTCCGCTTCCACTATCTGGAGCACGCCACTCAACGGGACCTTCGCGACTATGGTGAACGGTTTCGGACCGGAAGTGAGGATGTCGGCGTTGTCACAGCCGATTTCGCCCGTCGCAACCACGGGACCCGCGGACGAGGCAGGCGCCACGATCTGCAGGGTTGCGGCCATAACGTTGGCGGCCGTGGGTTGACTGAGGAACAGATTCGGCATGTTCAGGGTAATCACGGCGGTATTGAAACTGGCCGACGCCGCCGGTAGTGTAATAGTCAGACCGGCGATCGGGACGGGTCCGATAAAAGCGCCATAGGACTGCGTGGCGGTTGTGGATGCGTAGGCGAATTCCGCGGCTACGCACGGGGATGCCATCAGCGTCAACGCCAGAAGCGCGACCGGAACGATAGGCAAGAAACCACGCGATTCGAAATTCATGATTTGTCTCCTTGGGCCCGCAAACCGGTTGAACCGGCCGCGGGTTCCATCACTCCGACTGCACGATTGCGACGAAGGCCTTGGCGACGATGGGACCACTGGAATTATCCCAGTAACCGCCGCAAATATCTCCCGCATCGTCGATGCCCACAATAGCGGTCATTTCGGGGCCAGGATAATCGACTGTCGCAAAAGCCCCGTTAGCGGTCGCCAGGAATCCCTGCGCCGTGTAAGTGGCATTATCCCACTGGCCTTCCAGAACGCCCTTATTATTGATGCCGTCAGGGAACGTTTCGGTGGCTCCGGGCGCATCGATGCTGATATATTGGCCGCCCTTTTCCACGAAGCCGTGGTAGTTGCCGTTTCCATCCGCATAGTAACCGGCGACCTGGTTCTGGTCGTTGAGGCCGCTGGGAGAAGTAGTGTATGGGGCTGCCTCAGGAACGGCCAGGTAGGAGTAGGCGAGGGTGGTGGGATCCCAGATCCAGGCGACGGCGCCTGTGCTCGAGAATGCGTTACCCACGGCCATGCCGGCATCATTAATTCCATACCCCTCGTTCAGGGAGTAATCCGGGATGTCGGGAAGCGTTGACCAAGCGCCGCTCCGCAGCGTATACATAACGGCGTGGTTGGTGACACCGTCGCCATAATAGCCGATGGCCACACCCCGGTTGTTCACGCCGAAGAGAAGAGTATCCACGGCGCCGGGATAGTCCACCGTTTGAAGGCCGCCGCCGTGCCACACGAAGCCGTGATAATTAGAGCTTGTATCTTCGTAATAACCCGTGACCACTCCGGCGTTGTTAATGCCGTCAGCCACGGCGTAGGGAGAGTTCGGAGGGCTGATGGTAATGAACTTATAGCGATCGGTATTGGGGACCGGGGTTTGACACCAGGCAGGCGCGGCGAGCAGCACCAACAGCGGCATGGCGAAGCGTGCCCGCCATAATTTGTGCGTCATTGTCGTTTTGTCCATATTAGTCTCCGTTTTGTTCACTGGATCAACCAATCTAGTGGCTGCTTCAACCTTCAATAAAGAGACCGAGGGGATTTGTTACAAGCGAAGTTTGCCCGGTGGCCGGCGCTCGAGTGGTATTATCGATCCCGGAGTCCGCAGGCGGCCTTCCCCACCGTGGCCCGCGTCGCCGTGTGGAACATCCAAACCGGCGCGGTAATCGCCAGGTTGTAATCACCAGTACAAGCCGCGCGGAGGCGCGCGATTATGGGATTGTACCGGGCAGCATTTCCAGTATGATGTAAAGGCGGGTGCGAATCGCGACGGATGCCGATCGTGAAGACATTGCCTGCCGGTGCGATCCGGTGAAGGTTGTGGACGATTATCCTATGGGAGTCAGAGAAGGAAAATTATGGGTGACGGTGGAGTGAGTCTGGCGGCAAAGCATTGTGTTTCTTGCCGGGGTGGCGTGCCTCCGTTGCGAGGTGAAGAGCTGGGAAAACTATCGGCGCAATTACCGGATTGGAAGGTGGCCGCCGAACATCATATCACCAAGACATTTGTTTTTCCGGATTTCAAGACGGCTCTGGCATTCGTGAATCGGGCCGGCGCGGTTGCGGAAGCGGAAGGTCATCACCCGGATTTGTTGTTGACTTGGGGCCGCGTGGATGTGAAAACCTACACACATAAAATCGACGGGCTCACGGAGAGCGACTTCATCCTAGCCGCCAAGATTGACGAGGCTTTCGCAGCCAATTCATGAGCCCATACGACGCGGACCTGGCGTATATACACGACACCGGGTTCACACGCTTTGTCAACCGTGCCGCGCCGGGTTTACTGCGCCTGTTGCGACAGGAAGGCATCGGAACCGGCCTGGTGGTGGACGCAGGCTGCGGCAGCGGAGTGTGGGCTCGCGTTTTGACCGACCATGGCTACACCGCATTGGGAATCGATATATCGCGCGCCATGATCCGGCTGGCCCGTCAACGTGCGCCCGCCGCCAAGTTCAAAGTCGCGTCATTTCTGGACGCGGAGATCCCATCTTGCGACGCGGTCACTTCCATCGGCGAATGTCTGAATTATGCATTCGATCCGGAAAGCGGCCTGGATTCGCTGAGCCGGTTCTTCCGGCGCGTGCATGGCGCGTTACGTCCGGGCGGCGTTTTCGTTTTTGATATCGTGGAGCCTGGCCAAGTCCCCAACGGCGAAGCGCAGAAGCGTTTCCTGGAAGGCCCGGATTGGGCCATCCTGCTGGAGGTTCGCAAGAATCGCAAACGCAAGATGTTGGAGCGCAGAATCGTAAGCTACCGGCGCGTCGGCAGGCTGTACCGCCGCGCCGAAGAAACGCATCGCTTGCATCTGTACACCAGCGGGCAGTTGCTGGCCGAGTTGGACCGGGCAGGCTTCCAGACACAGGTGCTTAGCGGGTACGGCCGATTTCGGCTAGCTGCCGCGCACGCCGTCCTGCTGGCGCGCAAGCCCCCGGCGGCGTATTAACCTGAAAGCAATGCGATGGCGAACCGCCCTGTTGTCCGTGCCCGCGTTGGCCGCGGCGGCTACCACCGCCACCCTTGGTCCCATCGCCTTTGAAGAGATTGCGGAGCGATCCGGCATACGGTTCGTGGCCGACAGTTGCCCCACCCCGAATAAGAATCTGCCCGAGACCATGGTGGCTGGGGTGGCGCTGCTCGACTACGATAACGACGGCTACCTGGACATCTATTTTGTAAACGGCGCGGCCATCCCTTCGTTGAAGAAGGACTCACCCAAATATTGGAATCGCCTCTTTCACAACAATCACGACGGCACTTTCACGGATGTAACGGAGAAGGCCGGGGTCAAAGGCGAGGGCTATGGCATCGGCGTCGCCGTGGGTGACTACGATAATGATGGCTGGCCGGATATCTTCGTCGCCAACGTAACGAAGAATCAGTTATTCCATAATAACCACGACGGGTCTTTTTCCGATGTGACGGACAAAGCCGGGGTCGGGGGCGGCGTGCTGGATGGCAGGAAGATGTGGTCGGTAGCCGCGGGGTGGTTCGATTACGACAACGACGGCCGGCTGGACTTGTTCGTTTCGAATTACTGTGTATGGGAGGTGAACAAAGACCCGTTCTGCGGCCCGAATCCGAATCTGCGGGCCTACTGCCATCCCAAGAATTACGCGCCCCTGCCGAACACGCTGTACCACAACAACGGAGACGGCACGTTCACGGACGTTTCGGCGACCACGGGTGTGGGCGCGATCCGCGGCAAAGGGATGGGCGTGGCTTTCGCCGATTACGATCACGACGGTTTCACGGACGTCTTCGTGGCCAATGACAATGCGCCCAACATGCTTTTTCACAATCTGGGCGGGAAGAAATTCGAAGAGGTCGCGTTGCGGACCGGTGTGGCTTATCCGGAATCCGGAGCCTACGTTTCGGGCATGGGCGCCGATTTTCGAGATATCGATAACGACGGCTGGGACGATATCTGGGTGACCGCGTTCGATGGCGACACGTTCCCGCTATTCAAGAACCGCGGGGTTGCGGGCGACTTCGCCGAGATCACCGCGGTCTCCGGCGTGGCAGGGGTAACACGGTCGATGTCCGGCTGGTCGAACGGCATTTTCGATTTTGATAACGATGGCTGGAAGGATCTGCTGGCCGTGCGCGGACATGCCATGGACAACCTGGCGCAAATGTCGCTACGCGGACCGGAAGAGCCGAATACCGTGCTGCGCAACCTGGCCAACGGAAAATTTGCAGATGTAAGCGCGGGCGCGGGTGCGGCCTTCGTCAGCCCGCAGCCGCATCGCGGCGCGGCTTTTGGAGATCTGGACAACGATGGCCGGATCGACGCGGTGGTCAGCGTGCTGAACGGGAAAGCGCAATATTTCCACAACATCTCGCCGGGCGGCAATCACTGGATTCTGGTGAAGCTGGTGGGCACCAAGAGCAATCGCATGGGACTTGGAGCGCAAGTACGCATCAGCACCGACGACGGCCGGGTCCAGTACAATCACGCCACCACGAGCACGGGCTATGCCGCCTCCAGCGATCCGCGGGTGCATTTTGGACTGGGTTCGGCGACGGTGATCAAAGAGATGGAGATTACGTGGCCCAGCCGTATTCATCAAATCTTGCGGAATGTGCCGGCGGACCGGATTCTCACAATTACGGAACCGTTAGCCTGAGCACAGCGGCTGTCGCCGAATTGGTGCGGCAAGCGCCGCGGAATTACAAAGATTCTTCGGCGGCGCCAGGTAACCTGCAAGACTATTATTCGCCGCCTGGCGCCAAAGGCAGCGACCGCCTAAGCATGCGCCAGATCGATCGGGAGGTAGTGCAGTGCGGCGCCTGCAACGTAAACAGCACGCGGCGCAATGAAGGTCGTGCTTGATGCCAACGTTGTGGTATCGGCAAACCTGAAAGACAAGGGCGCCCGGGGCACATCGCCAAGTCCTTGGCGACCATTCGCAAGACCAGCCGTCTGGTCAGACCCACGCGCAATGGCAGGCACTTTCCCGAGCGATTCGAAGGCATACGGGTTGTCACGCCGCGTGCGTTCATGCGGATGCTCGCCGAAGAACTCGGCTTGCCATATAGGCAGTGTCTTAGTTCTTACGTTTTTGTTCCAGTTGCCTTTGCGCTTCTTCGCGCACGCGGCGCGCCTCCGCCGTCTCGCGATCGCCATCCGCCGGGCGCTTCAACCGGTAATACGCGGTGGCGAGCGCGGCGTGCGCCTCGGAGAATTCCGGATAGTCATGGAGCAGTTGCTCCAATTCCAAGCGTGCGTGATCCGTCATGCCTTGCGCCAGGTGGATGGATGCGCGTTGAAAGAGCGCGCCGGGGTCGGTGGGCCGCACCTCCAGCGCCCGTGCGATGCGCGCCAGGGCTTCGTCGAGCTTGCCGTCCTGCCGGAGCAGCAACGCGGTTTCGGTGTTGGCCGTGAAATCGTATGGGTTCACCGCGAGTTCTGCGTTGAATTCGATGCCGGCCTGCTCGCCTTTACCGGCGGCTTTGAGCGTCTGCCCATAGAGCGAGTGCACCCACGGCATCTTCGGATTCAGCTCGATGGCACGCGCCAGATGCGCGGCGGCGGCTACCAGATCGTTGCGCACCAGGGAGCTTTGCCCCAGCAGGAATTCGGATTCGGCGGACGCTCCGTCGCGCAAGATGCGGTCGAGCATTACTTGCGCCTCGGCGGTGCGGTTGTCTTTCAGCAGCGCCATGCCGAGCATGTAGATCAGTGCGTGATCATCGGGATTGTCCTCTCGCATGGGCGTGAGCACGTCGACTGCCTTGCGCGGCTCGTTCATGGAGAGCAGGCAGTCAGCCTCCAGCAGGGCGGGTTTCAACTCCAGCGGCTGTAGTTTGCGCAGAATCTCGAGGTCCGCAACGGCTTCCGGCAGATGGCCGAGCTTATAGTAGGCTAACGCGAGATTCATGCGCACGGCCGGATGGTTCGGCAGCTTGCGCAGGGCCAGAGTGTACTCGGTGATGGCGTCGGCGAACTGGCCGTTGCGCACCAGCGCCGCTCCCAGATTGGAACGGATTTCGGCCGCGTCAGGAAAGTCTCTGAGGAACTCGCGATAGAGTTTGATGGCGGTAGCCACGTCGCCGGATTGATAGGCCGCCGAGGCGTCGCGGAGCCGGTTCTCGGACGAGTCCGCAGACACCGCGAGCCATCCCGGCACCAACAACAGAATCAAAGCGGCGAGTCTCACCTGTTGGAATTATACGATGATGGTGAAGCCGTCATCGGGACGGCAGAAGGCGGCGGGGAAACTCCAGGTGGGCACGTTGTGCCGGGCGCTGCAGGCCAGCGACGGCTTTCCGGACGGATCGAAGATCTGCCAGCCGAGCTGGCCGCCGCGTTGCCAGCCGGAACCCTCCACCCATGCCAGCAGGGTTTCGCCGCGCCGGTTCCGCGCCAGGGCCGGATATTTGCGTTTCGGATTGGTCCCAGGCGGGGCCACGGGCGGTGCGGCGGCACCCCGGCTGACTGGCGCGAAATAGACCTGCGCGTGCGTCTCCCATGCTCCGAGAACCTCGCCAGTCGCCTCGGTGAAGGCCATGCTACTCATGGGGCAGGCGTTGGTCTCCCACGGATGGAGCCGTGCCACGGAGAATGTTTTCCCCAGGTCCGCCGACCGTATCAGATAAATGTCCCGGTGCACGTTGGCGGCAGCCGAACGGTAGAGTCCGAGGACTTCGCCATTAGTGGCGGCGAAGATGCGCATGCCGCAACATCCGCAGGCTCCGGTGGCTTCCTTGATCGTGGCGTGTTCCGGGGCAAACGTGCCGCCGTCATCGCCAGATCGCGCGATCCAAACGCGCCGGCCAGCTTCCCCCTCTGGAGCGCCGGGAATTTTGCCGTGCCAAGCCACGTAGACGTTGCCATGGCGGTCTGCCGCCACCGATCCGCCGCCATCGAGACCGAACGTGGCTCCCATGAGATTGCGCTGTGCGTCAAAGACGTCGCCATCGCTTAGCCGCGCATAGAGCATAGGCGCGCGCGGGTTGCCATACGATCCGTTCCATGCGACGTGCACGCGATCGCGCTTTCCCAGCGCGATCTGAGCACCGCGGATGGAGCCGGTGGCGATGGCGCTACCGGCGCGGCTGTTGACGCGAAGCGGCGGCGTGAAATTGCGGCCGAAATCCGTGGACCGCCGATAGAGGATGTCGCCGTGTTTGGGGTCGCCGGTGAAATAGATCAGGTGGAGCGCATCGCCGCCCAACGAAACTTGTGGCTGTAGGCCCCCATCCGGCACGTTTAAGACTTGAACCCGTTCGCCGCCGAACGCCGGTAGGGCAGCAGCCGACGCCAGGAACTGCCTGCGGGTGAGTGTCATCCTCCTATTGTCGCCCGCCGGACGCCCCACGATATACTGATCCATTGATGCGTTGGCGATGCCTGCTGCTGGTTGCGCCACTGGCCGCGCTGGCGGGCAGTGTGACGCTCGGGCCGATCAGTTTTGAGGAAATCGCCGGGCGCGCGGGAGTCGGGTTTGTCAGCGACAACGGCGCCGGTTCGCGCAAGCGCCAACCCGAAGGACTCATCGCCGGCGTGGCAGTCTTCGATTACGACGGGGATGGATATCCGGACCTCTACTTTGTGAATGGGGCGAGCCTGCCCGGTCTCGCCAAAACCGGTCCCCAATTCAAGAACCGGCTGTATCACAACAACGGCGATCTGACGTTTACGGACGTCACCGATAAGGCCGGCTTGGGCGGCGCGGGATATGGGATTGGCGTGGCGGTGGGGGATTACGATAACGACGGGCGTCCGGATATTTTCGTCGCCAACGTCAACCGCAACCAGTTATTTCATAACAACGGTGATGGAACATTTACCGACGTGACGGCCAAGGCGGGAGTGGGTGGAGGCATCTACGAAGGCAAGAAGATGTGGTCGGTGGCGGCGGCCTGGGTGGACTACAACAACGACGGTCTCCTGGATCTGTTCGTATCGAACTATTGCCAGTGGGACCCAGCCAACGAACCGGTCTGCAAAACCAATGACGAACTTCTGTATTGCAGTCCGCGGCACTATAAGCCGCTGCCCAACACGCTCTACCGCAACAACGGTAACGGGACATTCACGGATGTCTCCGTCGAGACCGGGATCGCGGCGCACTTGGGCCGCGGCATGGGCGTAGCCATCGGCGACTACGACGGGGACGGTTATTCCGATATCTTCGTGGCCAACGACGACGCGCCTTTTCAACTGTTCCACAACCTGGGCGGCAAGCGCTTCGAAGAGGTCGCGCTCGATTCCGGCGTCGCTTTCCCGGAAAACGGAAATGTGATCTCAGGGATGGGCGTCGACTTCCGGGACGTCTTTAATAAAGGGCTGCCGTCGCTATGGGTGACGGCGATCGAAAAAGAGACTTTTCCGCTCTTGGTGAACCTGGGCGGCAGCCAGTTCGCGGACAAGACCGCCATGGCTGGTGTAGCTGCCGATACGTACGAAATGTCCGGCTGGTCGAATGCGATTGTGGATCTGGATAATGACGGCTGGAAGGATCTGGTGGTGGCTCGCTCCAACGTGCAGGACAACATCGCCAAGCTGGCGCCGCGCTCCTACGAAGAGCCCATGGGGCTGTTCCGCAATCTGGGCACGGGCCGGTTTCAGAATGTAAGCGGCACGGCCGGACCGGATTTTCAGAAGGCGGGCGCCTATCGCGGGCTGGCCGTGGGCGACCTGGATAACGACGGCCGCATGGATGTGGTGGTCAGCACGCTAAACGGACCCGCACGCATTTTCCATAACATCACGCACAACGGCAACCATTGGATCACGCTGCAACTGAAGGGGACCAAGAGCAATCGCATGGGGATCGGCGCCAGGATCAAGCTGACCGGAGTGGATGGCGCGACGCAGTACAATCACGTGACCACCAGCACGGGTTATGCGTGTTCGAGCGATGTGCGGGTGCACTTCGGCTTGGGGTCGACGGCCGCCGCGAAGGAAATCGAGATCGTGTGGCCGAGCCGCATCCGGCAGGTGCTGCGGGATGTGGCGGGTGACCGCGTAATTCAGGTCATTGAAATGGCCACAGATGAACACAGATGAACACAGATCGGAACAGGTTGTTTTATCGGTGTTTATCTGTGTTCATCGGTGGCCCCAATTTATTTCTTAATGCGGCTTGTGCTGGGTCAGGCTGAACCAATTGCCGGAATTGTCCTTGAATAGCGCCTCGATACCGTAGAATCGTTCCTGCGGCGGCGAAGAGAACTCTACGCCTCGGGCCTTCAACTCCTCGTACGTTTTCTGGCAATCGGCGGTCTCCATGACGCCGCTTCCGATGGCTCCTTTGCTTATTAGCGCGCGCAACGTCTCGGCTGTTTCCTGGTCCATCATGGGACTTGGCGTGGTGGGCATCAGGGCCATCTCCAGATCGGGCTGGCCCTTCGGACCGACCGTCAGCCAGCGGAATCCGCCATCCATGCGCGCGTCGGTGCGCACCTCCAGCCCCAGCTTGTTGACGTAGAAATCGTAAGCTCCATCCTGGTCCAGAACGTAAATAGTCATGTGGGATACGCGTTGAATCATCCTACCCTCCGTCATTCAGATTCCCACGGAATGCGGCGGGGCGCTTCTTGGATCTTGCTGTTTTGCGCCGTTCAGAACGGACGCGAACCGAACGATTGCAGAAAGCAGCCGGGGATGAAGCGGTAGGGCGCCACGTGCGGCACGGGGAACAGCCGCCGCAAACCGCGGCGGTATGCGGAGGGCGAGCGGCCCGAAAGCATTTTAAATGTCGAACTGAAGGTGCCCAGGCTTTCGTATCCGACAGCCAGGCAGACTTCCGTCACCGGGCATTCGTCTCGAGCGAGCATTTGCTTGGCACGGTCGATGCGCCGGCGGGTGAGAAACTCGTGGGGTGTCTCGCCGAAGGCGCGGACAAACATGCGGTGATAGTGGAATGGCGAAAGGCACGCCTCGGCGGCGGCATCCTGCAAGCGGACGCGCCGATCCAGGCTGTTGGCCAGGAAATCGCGGGAGCGATTCAGGCGCGCGAAGGTTTCGTCTTCCACCAATGGGGCCATGCGCTGCATTTCCTAATTCTTTCCCGAATCGCCGAACGGATGCAAGCCAGGCAGCGCCAGGGGATCCTGTTCGGCCTTGGCTTTCTCGAATTCCGCACTCTCTTTCTCGGCGTCGGCTTTGCGACCCGCGCGGCGGTACGCCTGCGACAGAAAGAAGTGTACATTTGGATTCGAAGGCTTCTGCCGAACGGCTGTCTCGAGCTCGGAGGTGGCCTCATCGGGTTTGTTCAGATCCAGGTTGGCGCGTCCCAAGTCGGTGTGGCAGATCCAGCGGTACTTGGCAGGAACGATCTGCATGGCGTCATGCAATGTGACCACGGCGGCCTCCGGCGTCCCTTGACGGATCTGAAGCGAGGCTTTGGCCAACTGCGCGGGCCAGTGCTGGGGGTCGATCTGCACGTCCTTTTGAAACTCAGCCAGCGCGGCATTCAGGTCGCTTTCCATGAGGTACAGGCCGTAGGCATAGTGCACGCCCGGCTCATTCGGATACTGTTCCAGCAGTTGCTTGTAAGCGGCCGCGGCGTTCTCGGGGTGTTGGGCGGCGACGGCCCAAGCGGCCTTTCCGGCCAGATCCACCAGCGTGCGCTGCTTATCCGGAAGCTGCGCCACGTCGGCGGGGAGGGCCAGCGCACACAGCCCCATGAGCATGTCCATCACAGGCGGCAAGCCGGTGCGTCTCCACAGGGGCCGCAATTGCGCCAAGGCTTCGTCGAAACTCGAGGAGCGGATCAGAAGCTGCGCGGCGCGGGCACGCACGGCGAACTCGAACTGATCGTGACCGCCGAATCCCAGGCCCTCGCCCTTGGCCATGTCGGCGAGGGCCTGATCCTGATCGTCCAGTTGGGACTCGCTCAAACCCAGCAGCGCCCAGCCCGTGCCGATCCCCGGGGCCAGTTCCACTCCTTTTCGGAGGGCGTCAGTGGCTTCGGCGTAGCGATTCAACTGATAGAGCGCGCCGCCCAGCGAGAGCCAACCTTCGGCCCACGCCGGCTGTAGCACGAGCGCCTGCCTAAAGAGTCCGGCGGCTTCTTCCGGATGGCTGTCGAGGGCCGTGGCGGCGCGCCGGGCCAAGTCTTCGAATTGCTCGCGAGGAGAGGGTTGCGCGTCCACGTATGGCGCGGCCAGGAGAAATAGGCAGATGAGATGGCGGGCCTGCATCGTTCCATCCATACGATAACGCAACTCCGCGTTATCCTGGAATCGATGCGCATCCTGGCAATGCTGGCGCTAGCTGCCGGCGCCGCAACCGCGCAATCCGCCAGCCCGGAACAGATTTTTCGCGATGCCGTCGCGGCGCAGCAGCGCGGCGACGACGCCCTGGCCGTGCGCAAATACCAAGAACTTCTGAAGCGCTATCCGGATGCCGTCGAGGCGCGTGCGAATTTGGGCGCGGCGCTCTCCAAGTTGGGCCGGTACGACGAGGCGATCGAGCAGTATCAGGCCGCGCTGGCCAAGAACGGCAATCCCGCGCTGCGCCTGAACCTGGCATTGGCTTACTACAAGAAAGGCGCGTTGCGGGAAGCCGTCGACCAATTGACGATCCTGCACAAAGGCGCGCCAGGCGATGCGCGCATCGCCACCCTGCTGGGGGATTGCTATAGCCGTTTGGGTCGCGATGATGACGCGATCGGCGTTCTGAAGCCGGTGGATGCGGCGCATCCGGAGGATTTGGCCGTGGCCTGGCTGCTGGGCTCCGCACTGATCCGCGCCGGCCACAGGCGTGACGGCCTGGCGCTGGTGGATCGCGTGGCGCGCCAGGGCAACAGCGCGGAAGCGTATTTGCTCGCGGGCCAAACGGCGCTGAAGCTGAATGAATTCGAGCGCGCGCGCGACTATGCCGCCGCGGCTCTGCGTCTGAATCCGCAATTGCCGGGAGTACTGACGCTGCGCGGCACGGTGCTGAGTTATCTGGGCGACACACCGGGCGCCACCGCCGTGCTGCGGAAGGCCGTGGAGGCCGATCCCAAGGATTTCGAAGCGCAATTGGGGCTGGGCGCCGTCATGCACACCGAGCGCGATCTGGATGGCGCGCGCGAGCATCTGCAGATCGCGCGGCGGCTGAAGCCCGATTCCAACCTGGCGCTCTACGAATGGGCGCGCCTGGAACGCACCGAAGGCAAAGTGGAGGAAGCCGTTAAGGACTTCGAAAGGGTGGTGCATGACGATCCCAACTGGGCGCAGCCGCACGTGGAATTGGCGGCGCTCTATTTCCGCCTCAATCGCCAGGCCGACGGCGACCGCGAGCGTGCCGAGTTCGACCGCCTGAATGCCCAGGCGAAGCCGTGACATCGCCGGAAGCCGAGCGCGCGTTTTACGACGATCAGTACGCGCAGTTCCTGGCGCTGCCGGATCACGCGCTACGCATCGATCGCGGGGTGCTCGCAGGCAATCTGGATAATCCCGCGCATCCTTTCTATGAACGCCGTCTGCTGTACCGCGCCGCGATGCGCGCGCTGGTGGCGGAGCCGCTGGCAGGCAGGCAGGTGCTCGATTACGGCTGCGGTCCCGCCGATTTTGGATTGTGGCTGGCTACGGAGGGCGCCTCGGTGACGCTGCTGGATCTTTCGCCCGCGGCGATTGAACTGGGCATGAAACGAGCCCGGGCGTCAGCGGTGGAAGTGCGCGGAGTTGCCGCCGATGCCGCGCATCTGGATATGCTCCGCGATGGCGAATTCGATCTGGTGTTCGCATGCGCGGCGCTGCATCACACGCTGAAATATCCGGGGGCGCTGGCGGAACTGGCGCGCGTGATGAAACCGGGTGGCCGCCTGGTGCTGGCGGAGACATGGGGCGGCAATCCGCTGTTGAACGCCGCACGCCGGATGCGCGCGCGAGCCGCGGGAGAAGCGGAAGAACAGGGTGAAGGGATTATCTTTTCGAGAACCGAGATGCACGGGCTGGAACCGTTCTTCACGGATGTGGGCGTGGAGCATTTCAATCTTCTGGCAATGTGCAAGCGAGCCTTGCGCGGCCGATTCCGGAACGCCGCGGCCCGTGCGCTGCTGCGCGGGCTGGAGGCGATCGACACATTCGCGCTGGCCGCCGCTCCGCCCCTGCGGGACTGGTGCGGCGAAGCGATCATCACCGCGCGCCGCAAATTTTAGCCGGCCATCGAGAAAAATCAATTTACATTGAAAATGTTTTATTGTATATTGTTATTGCTCTGGCCAACAATCCGCGCGAGGAGAATGTACGCTACCGTGACATTGAATCGCGACGAAATGGAACGCAGGCGCCTCGATGCCGCTGAGGACCTGCTCAACGGGGTGACGCAGGCGCGCGTTGCCCGCAAATTCGGGGTCAGCCGGACTACGGCTTCCCGATGGTACCGGACTCTGGAGGGACAGGGTCTGGAGCGTCTTCGCAAGCGTAAGGCGCCGGGCCGCCCCAGCAGGCTGTCAAACAGTCAAATGGAAGAAGTGCGGGCGATGTTCCAGGCAGGCCCGAGATCCTTCGGCATCGAATCGGACCGCTGGACGACCGCGCGGCTGGCGCATGCCATCGAAATGCGCTTCGGCATTCGCTACGATCCGGATCATGTCGGCCGCCTGATGCACCGGCTGGGTTTGCGCGCCAAGCGCTTACCGGTGGCTCCCGTGGAAACGACCCGTGAAATTTACGCGGCCCCGGCTGTCACCGCGGAAATGCGCGTTTAGAAAACGGCAGGCCCAAAAGCCTGCCCGATCATCAGGAGCGGGAGATTTTGCGCGCGCGGAGGAACGAGGAGATGCCGTATCCGCCCAGCAGGCAGACGCCGAACGCCAACAGGGCCAGCCGGAGGATCGCTCCGGCGCTCCCGTCAAATTGGCGAACAGCTCGGAAGCCCGAGAAAACAAAAGCGATTGCCATCAGCACGAAAAGGAAACCCAGAAGTTCGTGCCACAGCGTGCGGGCCGGCTTCATTACGGCGGGTACGACCGTCTCTACGAACCGGCGGCTGTGTTTGTAAACTCGGGCTCCATCCCGATAAATGTTACGCTTAGGCACAACGATCTATATTATCAGAGGTTAGCGGTATGTAATCAGGCTGACCCGGTCCGCCGATAAAAAAGTGGCGGGAGAACTTGTGAAGCTGAACCGGCTCCACTACAATCTAAACGGGTGCAGGCGCGCCGGATTGCAAATTGCAACGAGACGGATGGGAGTTGCATCCCACACTATAGATAGCAGGAGGTCGTTGTGGACGAGCCATTGAAGAACCTGATGCAGGAACTGGGGAACGCGATCAACGACTCTCTCTCGGAGTCTGACCGTATTGCAGAAGCCATTGGCGAGATCAAGCGGGCCGGATACGACGTCTTTCTGGTGCTCGAAGCTACCATTGGATTTAACAAGCGGGAGGAGGGCGACGAGACATCCGACGAGGATTCCGGCGCCGAGCCCGAGCGCAAAAGTGGCTTTGAAAGCGCTGGAAAAGTGAAATTCACCAGCCAGGACCACCGCTTCCTGAAAGCACTCAAAATCGCGGTAGATGACGACTCGCGGTAGGAGCAGTCGGTCATCCGCCCATTCCAGTTAGAATCCGCCAGGTTTTCTCCGTTGCATTCTGCCAGGTAAATTGTGCGGCTCTAGCCAATCCCCGCCGGCTTAACTCTGCCCGCCGTTCCGTGTCGCGTGTCAATTCCACCAGCGCCGCCGCAAGGTCCACAGTGTCTTCGGGATTCACCAGCCACGCAGCATCGCCCGCCACTTCGGGAATCGCTGCCCGGTTCGAGGCAATTACCGGGGTCCCGGCGGCCATGGCTTCCAAAACCGGCATCCCGAAGCCCTCATCGAGCGATGGAAAGGCAAAGATCGAAGCGCGCGCATACCATTCAGCTAAGCGGCCTTCGGGAACGTAGCCGAGTATTTGAATGCGATGACGGCTGCGCGAACCATCGATTCGGGCCATGATTTCCGCGGCGCCGTAGCCCTGCGACCCCGCCAGCACGAGTTGCCATTCATCGTCCACCTGGTCAAAGGCCTCCACCAGGCGGACGATATTCTTCCGCCGTTGGATCGCGCCCACATGCAAGATGACCTTCTCCCGCACTGTAGCGGACCGACTGAGCGGCCGTACGCCGTGGTGCACCACATGCACGCGATCCTTTTCCACGCCCAACAGGTCAATCACCTGCCGCGCCGTGAACGCGGATACCGCGATGATGCGATCGCTGCGGGCCGCGGCGTCGCCGGCCTGTTCCGCGAAGCGCCCGCGGAAGTCCGGTGTGGAGTAGTCGCCCGTGAGCACGAACAGGTCGTGAAACGTGGTCACCGCCTGGCGCAAGCGGGTCCGCGGCAGTCGCTGGTTCAGCCCGTGAAAGACATCCGCGGAGCGGGGCGCACGCGATTCGCTGAGCAGATAGCGGCCGGCATTTTGCGGCAACCGCTCGCGGAACGAGCGCAGAAATCGCTGG
This sequence comes from Bryobacteraceae bacterium, assembly GCA_049511415.1. Lineage (GTDB taxonomy): Bacteria > Acidobacteriota > Terriglobia > Bryobacterales > Bryobacteraceae > Bog-159. Next base: position 97,827 of record JBEKYC010000003.1, read on the forward strand.
GAGCGGTAGCAGAATTCGAAGCGATCCGCGGGATGGGCGCCGGCGAGGCCGTACAGCATTTCGCGCGAATAGACCCCCACTCCGGACAGGTCGCTGCCCACGCTATAGGTTGCATCGAGCGCAAGGTTCAATTCTCGATTTTATATTCCTTGAGCTTGCGATAGAGAGTGGTGCGGCCGATGCCCAGCATTTGGGCGGCTTTGGCCCGGTCGCCATGGGTAGCTTCCAGCGCTCGCAGTATGGTGTCTTTCTCCACCGCCGGCAGAAAGAGAGCGGTCTCCCGCGGCCGCGCGTGCAGCAGCGGCAAGGGGGCCGCCTCCGAGCCGGCGGCGACCGCCGAGGCGAATCCGGATTCGGCCGCGCGCTGGTTCTGCAGCGACGAAGGCAGGTCCGCGGTATGCAGCCAGGGTCCGGTATTCAGCGCCACCATGCGCTCGATGGAGTTTTGCAGCTCGCGCACATTCCCGGGCCAGTCGTAGTGCACCATGGCATCGAACGCTTCGGGCGTCAGGCGGTGGCTGGCGCCGAAGCGCAGGAGGAAATGGTCGATTAGTGCCGGGATATCGTCCTTCCGGTCGCGCAGCGGCGGCATGCGCACGGTGACGATGTTCAGACGGTAATAGAGATCCTGACGAAAAGCGCCCCGCTCGACGTCGCGGGCCAGATTATGATGCGTGGCCGCGATCACCCGGATATCCACCTTGTGCTGCCGCACCGAACCGACGGGCCGGAACTCGCGCTCCTGCAGCAGGCGCAGGAGCTTCACCTGCATTTCGAGAGGGAGATCGCCGATCTCATCGAAGAAGGCCGTGCCGCCATCGGCCACTTCGATCAATCCCTTTTTGGCTTCGGAGGCGCCCGTAAAAGCCCCCCGGGTATGGCCAAATAGCTCGCTTTCCATGAGCGGCCCGACCAGTGCGCCACAATCGATGGGGACAAACTCGCCGCTGGGATTGGCGGCGTGGATGGCCCGGGCCACGACCTCTTTGCCGGTGCCGCTTTCACCCAACACCAGGACGGGCGCGCGAGATCGTCCCAGTTTTTCGATCAGCCGGCGGATCTCGCAGATTCGCAGCGACTGTCCTACCAAGCCGGGCGGACCCTGCGTGTTTGTGCTCGCCATCGGACGGTTCGAATCAGATAGAGTCTATTCGAACAACAAGTGCCGTGGAGATGGAACTATTCTCCGCGCAGATGCGGGCGGACAGGGCGACCGCGCCATCCTGGGTCCTTTCCCGGCCCACGACTACATGCCAGAAACCGGGGGTATCGGCCCGCTGTACTACCCGCGCGCTGCCGTATTTGACCCGCATGATCTCCCGCAAGTGCTCGGCGTTATCGCGGTTGCGGAAGGAACCCACCTGCACGCCGAACAAAGCCGGGGCAACCACCGGGGGCTGGCTCAGGATTTCCAGGCGCACGTTGGCGATTCCGGGACCTATCATCTCGACGGCGCGGGCGGCGGCGTGCGAGAGATCGATAATGCGTCCATCCACGAACGGGCCGCGATCGTTGATGCGCACGTCCACGGTCTTCAGGTTATCCAGATCGTGAACCCGCACGATGGTGCCGAAAGGCAGGGTGCGATGCGCGGCGGTCATCTGCTCCATATCGTAGATTTCGCCGGAGGTGGTGGCGCGTCCGTGGAAAGGATGGCCGTACCAACTGGCGATGCCCGTCTCGCCGGATTCGGGTACGGTGGGCGCAGAAACGTTGGGGGCAACCGGCGGGGCGGAGATGTTCGGGGGCGGGACGGTGGCCGTCTCCGGAGCCGGAAGAGGGGGCGGTGGCGCCACCGCGACCTTCTTATTATGGTGGCAACCGGACAGCAGGAAGGCGGCCGCGAGCGCGACCAGCAGCACCTTGCGCATCTGCTACGATCCTAACGCGCCCGCGGTTTACTTGTACACGTCTTTCTTCAGATCGTCCGGCAGATCGCTCAACTTTCCGAGCATTTCATAGACGCGCGCCACAGCGTTATCGACCATGCGTTCGCCGCTGCCCGGTTCCACCCAGGTGCTGGCACTGGCCGCGCCATAGCCGCCGCGCGATGCCGCCAGTATGGTGGGGAAGTAGCCGTTATACCCGTTCGTATAGCCGAGCAGAAATGCGTGCGGCACGGGGCAGCGGTCGCGCCAGTTCATCTGGAAATCCACGAACGGCTCGCCCGGCATGGACATCAGCGCGATTTGCCTGTCGATCAGGACGGTGGTAACCGGCAGTTGTATTTCGGGAGTGATGCGCGCGCCGTAGATTTCCAAGCCGCCGGGACCGAGGAACTTCTCGAGGGCGTCGCGAAATTTGTGGAGATCCCAGCGCAAGCGTACGGTGAGCGTGGATTCGCGGAACTCAATGCCGGGAGCATCCGGGTCGCGGGTCTGAATCTCTTTCGCAACGCGCGCGGCCTCCTGGCCCAGCCGCTCACCGGTCCAATCGCGCCAGCGGATGGCATCCTGTTCGAGCGGCGTGACCGCGTAATAAGGATTGATATCGCCGGGCGCACCTTGCAGGAAGAAACTCTCGACGTTTCCGCCGACTTGCTGTTCCACGATCCGGTTCATAACGCCCGGGAAATCCGCCGAGTAGCGCAGATTGTCCGCGCCGAACACCACCGGATGGCAGGCATAATTGGTCAGCACGGCGAGCGGGCGGCCGTCGGCGCGGTCGATGCGCAGCACGGTTACCGTGGGGTCCACCGGCGCGGTGGGAATGCGGGTGAGATTGCGTTCGAACCAGCTCACCGAGCCATCGTCATTCACGCGCAGACGGTTATGCCCGATGTATACGGCTCCCGTGCCCACGCCGAGGCGGGCCGGCTCGAGAGATTTAGCGGCCCTGGCGATGGCCTGTGCGATCTTGTCCAGTGCGGCCTGCTCCCAGGCCGGGGGCGCGTCGCGGTATTCGTCCTTGACGACCGGTGCACTGTGCGTGTGCGATGCGGCTACCAGGAGGCAGGTGATGCCGCTCGATAGCTGCACGGCGGTCCGCAGGCGCGCTAGGGACGCGGGTCCGAAGCTGCGGCCCAGGTCGAGCGGGACCAGTGCCAGTCGTTCCGGCGCGGCTTCCAGAACCAGCACGCGCGCATACAGCGGATCGAGCGTGCCGGTGGCCGTCTCGCGGCGATTCTCGTAACCCCACATTTGCTCGCCGGGCGGCGGCGTAATATCGACTTTGGCGACGGCGGCGCGAAGGGCCGCGCCAAAGACCGGGCAGGGCCCGACGGCCAAGACGAGTATCGCGATCGCGGTCCGCATCAATCCAACTTCGGCAGTTCTTCGAGGGCACCAGCACTCCAATTGACCGAGGCGTCCACGGAATGCGGCAGATCAGCCCGCGCGCTTCCAGTGTCAAGATCATGTTGTGGACGCTGGGCGGCGTCACTCCAAAGAATCGCTGCAGATCGTACGGCCGGCGGGCGTCTGTGAATCTTGGTGTAGTGAAATATGTAGGCGAGATATTGCCCCTGTTTATAAGTGTACTTGGCGGCCACGAGTGCTCCTGAGGTATAAGCTTATAGCATGGCGGGCGATTTGGAAGATGCCGACGAGCCGGTCGCAATTCCAATTACGGATATCTTTGACTTGCACAGCGTGCCGCCGCGCGATGTGCAGGGCGTTGTGGAAGCCTATCTGGAGGAGGCGCACAGGATGGGATTGCGGGCCATTCGCATCATCCATGGCCGCGGGATCGGCGTGCAGCGGGAGACGGTGCGCGCGATTCTCTCGCGAAGCAGCCTTGTGATTTCTTACGGCGATGCGCCGCTGGAGGCGGGCGGGTGGGGCGCTACCGTGGCTACTCTCGCCGCGCCGGCGCGTTAGCGGATGCGATCGGCGAAGGAGAAGATCGGATCGATATCCACCGGCACATCGCCGGCGGTGGCGAGCGCCTGGGCCATGTGCGGCGGCATTTGATCGTAGCGCGCGAACCAGCGCTCGGCGCGGGCCCGATCGCCGGTAGCCTCGATCTCCAGCAGCTCCTTTTGGAGGGATTCCATGGCCGCCGGCATGCGCCCGAAATCGATGGCGTAACGGCCATCCGTCTGCGCGAGCGCCTTCTGCTCCAGTAGATAATTGCACTCCATCATTTCGGCGCGCGCATGCGCTTCGCCGGTTCCGAAGCGCAGGGTGCGAAAGAGATCGGCAACATAGGACACGTAGTATTCTTCCAAACGAGCCTTGGGTAGCGCGCCGCGCTCGACCAGCCAGACCACGCCGAACATGCCCACCACATCCGCCTTGGCTTCCTCCAGTGCCGAGTAGGCCGCGCCGATAGCTTCGCGAATATCCACCTGTTTGCCGCCCTGCCGCGCGAACGACGGACCCAGCCCGTGCGCGATTTCGTGGAGCAGCGTGCCCACCAGATAGCCTTCTCCGGACGCCTTGCTCGCCTGTTCCGCCGGCATCAGGCGGCGCGCCAGGGGCAGGAGGATATATTCCACGCGCGCGTCCATGAAATTCTTGAAGAAGATTTTCTTGCTGCCCTTCTCCTGGTGGATACGCGGATCGTTGGGCAGATTGTCGGCCACGGCCTGGTAGCCATGCCGCAGGTCGCCGGCGCGGTAGGGCGCGTCGACCACCTCCATGGGCGTGGCGTGGCCTTTCTTCGAAGGCCGGTCCTCGGGCGCTAATGGCAGCGCGTCCTGTATCTCCGGCACGTACTTCTGAAACACCGCCAGTTTGCGGCTTTCTGCCTCGTTACGGATGAGCACCGCGGCGCCGAATGAGGTTTTCACGCCCAGCAGATCGTCGAGGTAAGTCTCATAGGGCGCAAAGATCACATCGAACTTGGAGTTAGCCAGTTCCAGCCATGCGATGTCGCTGGCGTAGTAGTCATCGGTGAGCAACGCATCCGCGCGCAGGCGCAGGAAACGCGCGAAGGCCGGATCATCGCTCAACGCCGCGGCTTCCCGCAGCGCCTGGCTCATCGGCCCGACGAATTCCTTGTAAGCCTCGTGATAAGGCACTCCGGTAAGACGGCCATCACGGCGCTCCACAACCGTGAACGGATTGTAGATGGCATCTTTGTCCTCGGGATGCTGCCGGACGTACTGTTCGATTTCCTCCCGCGTGAGGTCCTTGGGGTAAAGCGCGTGTCCGGGCGGCATCGGTTCGCTGCCTACCAAGGGCTGGTTATCATTCAAGAGATCCCAGCGGCAGCCATTAATCAGGAGCAGCCTCTTCAAGGCGGGATCGCTGGTGGTTTTGTAAAGTTGCAGACCCTCCGGATCGCTCTGCCGCCAGAAAACATCTTCCAGATAGCGAGATGCCTCCACTAGTTTCTCGACCATCTGGCGTTCGCGCGCGCTCAGGCCGGCGGAAGCATACGGCATCTTCAGGGGCTGCCATTTGTCGAGTGCGGGGTTGGAAGCACTGTTGGCGGTTGCGGCGACACACATAAGTAGTAAGAGAACTCTAAGCATTCACGATGCGCTTGGACTGCAGGTTGGCTAACTTATTCAATCCGTCGATGTAAGCCTTCGCGCTGGCCTCGATGACATCGGTGGAGGCACCCCGGCCCACGACTCTCCAGCCGCCTTGTTCCAACTGCGCTGTAACCTCACCCAAAGCTTCAGTGCCGCTGGTTACGGCACGTATCTCATATCGCACCAGCCTGGCCGTACTCCTGGTAACACCGGAGATGGCCTTGCAGACCGCGTCCACAGGACCATCGCCGATGGCGGCGCCCTCGTGCGCTTCGCCGGCGATACGCAGCCGGACGGTAGCCGTGGGGATCGCGGATGTGCCGCTATAGATATGCAGATATTCGAGCCGATAAGTCTCGGCGTCCGGGCGGATCTCATCGTGTAAGATGGCTACCAAGTCCTCGTCGAATACCTCCTGTTTCTTATCCGCCACCTTCAGGAACCTCTGGTAGGCTTGGTTCAACTCCTCCTGGGAGAGAGCGTAGCCCAGTTTCTCCAGGCGGTCGCGCAGTCCATGCCGGCCGGTACGCGCCGTCAGCACTACGCGGCTTTCCGCAAGTCCCACGTCTTCCGGCCGCATGATCTCGTAGGTCTCTCGCTCTTTCAGGAAACCATCCACGTGAATACCGGAGCTATGCGAAAAGGCGTTGCCGCCCACCACCGCCTTGTTCGGCGGTACCTGCGTGCCCAGCAGGTCCGCCACCAGCCGGCTGGTGCGATGCAACTCGCGCGTGTCGATGCCGGTATCCAAGCCAAAGTAGTCGCGACGCGTGCGCAGGGCCATGACCACCTCTTCCAGAGCGGCGTTACCTGCCCTTTCGCCGATCCCATTGATGGTGCCTTCCACCTGGCGCGCGCCGTTGGACACGCCACAAAGCGTATTAGCCACTGCCAGTCCCAGGTCGTTATGACAGTGCACGCTGATGGTAGCTTGCGCGATATTTGGAACCTTGTTACGTACCATCGCGATCAGAGCGCCGTATTGCTCCGGGACCGTATATCCAGTGGTATCGGGTATGTTTACGACTGTAGCGCCGGACGCAATCGCCGCTTCGAGCATTTCGATCAGGTAAGCGGGATCGGCGCGGCCGGCGTCCTCCGCGTAGAACTCGACATCACCGACATAGCTGCGCGCTAACTTAACGGCATCCACCGCCATCGCCAGCATGGTGGCCTTCTTTTCCGCCAACGTCTGGCCATACCTCACGTCGCGAAATTTACCCATGACGTGGATGTCGGAGACGCCGATGCCGGTGTGAATCCGGGGCCGTTTGGCGCGCGCCAGCGCTTTGCCGCAGGCTTCAATATCGGAGGGCACCGCGCGCGACAAAGCGCAGATCGCCGGCCCTTCGATTTCTTGCGCGAGCAACTGCACGGCCTCGAAGTCTTCCGGCGAAGAGGCCGGATATCCAGCTTCGATTACGTCCACATGCAAGCGCGCCAACTGCCGGGCGATCATGAGCTTCTCCCGGCTGCCAAGCCGCGTACCAGCGGCTTGTTCGCCATCGCGCAGTGTAGTGTCGAATACGGCGACCTTACCCGACATAGCTATGTTCTTCACTATAGCGCAACTGACTGATAGCGCCGCTTGCGCGCGACGCAACCGATCCCAGCCAAACCAATGCCCAGCAGGCTGACCGGGTCCGGTTCGGGAGTTTCCGCGCCGCGGGCGCCGGCCAGGGAGACGCTTCCCGCGATCCCCAGTTCTCCCGAAAGGACTGTCGATGTTCCGAATGCCTGATACGTCAAGCTGCTGGCGGGCGCGCTGAAGCCGGATGAGAAATCCTGGATGCCCGTGCCATCCAATGTGCCCTCGGGTAACTCCAGGATCGTGTATACGTCAGGCGAAAAACTAAGCGGGATGACCGAGAAAGACAAGTGCACGGCGTCGGGCCCGGAGACAGGGTCCGAAATCGTCAGTACCGCGTCATATGCTGTCAGCGTCAGACCGGCAACGACGATCTGGAGAGTATCCGGCAGGGCATAAGTCGCCGAATCGCCGGCGGCCGCGATGGGAAGCAGACCGGCACTGAACGTCCCGTATACCACGAAGCCTTGCCCTGCCAGTTTCAATGGATCATCGCCGGCCATCAGCGGGCCGAATGCGCCACTGATATTTAAACTGATAAGTCCGGCTTGCGCCGGCGCCGCCATAGCCGCCAGCATGAGAAGCGTTGTTTTCATGGAACCAATCCTCTGACGCCATATTTGCCTGGACGCCAAAGGTTGTCAATGAAAGCGGGTACCGAAACGGGCGACGCGGTCCAAACCGTACCGCGCCGCCAGAATCGAGTACCGTACTATAAGTCAGGCCGGAAACCTATTCCCTGGTGCGCGCCGGGAGTGCCCGCCGATGGCTTTTCGCCCCGGGCGTCCCGCGAGGCGCTCCATGGATGATCGGCCGTGCCGGCACTTTGGCAGTTTCCTTCACCGCGGCGCCACCCGAAAAGCCCGAGATGGCGATGGTAGCCATCACATTGGTGGCCTCGGGAGTCTCGACGACCAGGTAGACATCGCCATTCAGCAGACCGCTGGTGGGCAAAGTGAAGTTGAGCTGGTAGAGTCCCGCATAATCGGGCGCCAGGCCCGCGTATTGGACGATTGCCTCCCCGGGGGCATCCACGGTGTCGTCCAGGAATACGTAGGTCGACGCAAACTCGTTGGTGTAGCTCAACGGGCTGGTGGGGCCGGCGACGCCATCGGCGACCGAAGGAGTCACTTGTCCCAGTCCGTTCAAGAACAGCTGAACAGTCTCACCAGGCTGCGCCGGGCTACTGTCGGTGATCCGGGTGTAATCGGCATGCAGCAGTGCGCCTCCGTTGAGCCCGTTTTCGGTGAGAGTGTAGATTCCAGGCGCCGAGTTATCGATGTATACCGTTACGGTGTTGGATACAGAGCCGTTCACCTTTACCTGAAAGGTCGCGAAATAGTCGCCGGCGACTTCGTAGGGAATCAGCGCGCTGATCTGACTCGGGCTGACATAGTAGACTGGCGCAGCCTGCCCATTCACCAACACCTGCACATTATCCAGAGTGGTTGGAATGGGAAGGACGGTGTCCACATCCAACGGCACGCCAAAGTTTCCATACAGAATTACCAGCTCACCGGGTGCGTAGCCGTTGGTGATCGGCGTATAGTTGGCCGCGTTAGTGATGCCCACGGGATTGAGCCAGACGGTGGAAGTGGGTGTAATCGTAGGCGCCCGAATTCCGATGTTGAGCGAGAACTGCAACCCCGATCCGATCAACATCATGGCTTGTCCATTCGCGCCGGCCAGATACGAATAGGTACCGTCGTAGTATGTGCCGTTGGACGCGATAGTTACGGGCGTGTAGAACGTGTAATCGTAAGTGTAGACATCGACTACATCGTCGAAACGTTCATGCCAGATGAGGTTTCCGTCGCCGCTGGTATTGATCGAACCGTAGAAGGCATCCAAGAAATAAGGAGATGCGGACAGATTGGCATCCATGCCCCCGGTAAAGTAGGTGCCGGTCAATGTGGAGTTGGAACTGGACCCGGAGGCGGCGCGAAAGCCGAAAATCATGTCCGAGCCGGTTGGCGAGCCCGCCAGAACGTAGTTGCCATCCGCCGAGACGAACAGAGTTCTGGGACCGGCGATAATTTCGTTCTGATCGGTGGCGCTTCCCGGGAATGTTACGGTTCCGCCCGTGGATCCCGACAGCGAGTAAGTCGAGGCGGAGACGTCCTGCGTAATTTGCGTCGTGGAGGAAGTTGCCAGGGAGCCTGTGACGGTAAATGCCCCGATATTGCCATTCCCACCTGAGTTCAGAGTGAAGTAGCCCTCCCGCGCGAGCGAGTTGGATGCGTCCAGAAAGTCCATCGCGCCCACGGTGTAAGCTCCCGAAAGGAGGCTGTTGGAAGCCGACGAGGGCGCCTGCAGCGCTATGAACAGATCCATGATGTCATCCTCGGTCGAGCTGGCGATTACGACGGGTTGGCTGAAGCTGCCGAAGAGAGTAGCGGCAAACAGCGGATTATCTAATTGCGCGAGGCCGTTCGGTTGCACACCATAAGTCCCGCCGCCCAGCGAAGCGCAGTAGCCGGAGCCGGCGGAGCCCGCCGAATCGTACAACTGCGTATTGGAAAGGGTGTAGTTTCCCGAGCCATTGAAATTGATCACGCCGGTCAGACTGCAGGATTCGGTTATATTGCCGGATGAGTCATTGAAGAAATTGACGTACCGGAAAAGATACGGTCCGCTAAGACTCGCCGTGCCGCTGGTGTCGAAGTTTTGAGCTACCACACGAACCGGCGTTAATATGGCCAAAAGGGCCGAATTTAATAAAAGAATCGTTCGAATTATTCTGCGCATGGGATCGTCCTCACTGGCCGGTGGTCCAATTTACGATCAGGTTGTAGCCATCCACGCTGCCGAGGCCGGTAGCGAGGTTCCAACCCGCGGCGGCCGCAAATGCCGGGGAATATGTGTCGAGGCTGGTTGAGAGGGCACCGTTCCCGGCGAATACGGTCCCGTAGCCTCTGGCAACGAAGCCGGCGCCGAAGCAGTCGATCTCTCCGGAGCAGTTCACCACGATGTCGCCCGTGGTAACGCTATGGAACACCGACGAAGCCACGGAACTGGCAGCCAGTTTGTAGTAGACCGGATTTGGATTGCCTTGGGGTGCTCCCATTTTCTGGTTGATCAGAGCTTGTATTCCGGCTAAGACCGGGGAAGCAATCGAAGTGCCACCCAACCCTGTCCAGTCCGCGGGTACGCTCCCGCAGGTGGCGCCGCCGTTCGTGGTATCGGAGAAGCAGGTTACATAATAATGGCCCCAAATCCCGTTGCCGGCGAACATGGAGACGTCCGGAAGATCCCGCACACCGTCGTTTGGTATCCCCGACACGCCGGATTGCCAGGACGGCTTGGCATATCCCTGACAGGTACCGCTCACGATCAGATTGTCGGCCGGCACACCCGTAGCGCAGCCGCTGGGCCCGCCGCTGCCGGCTACTACGGCCTCGAAGCCGTCTAGCTGGGCGTCGGAGCTGCCACAGAATCCGCCTGCGCCATACCCGGTGGAATAGTTCCAATACGACGCTAAAATGGAACCGGCGCAAGAGTCATTCCACGGAATCTCCGGGACATAACCTAGGGCCGAGCCGAAAGTCGAGCTATTGGTGGCGCTCCAGTAGGTATCGTTGGTCCCCAGATAGGTGTCCCCAAAATCGGTTCCACCAACGGCGACATTGTACGGTGTGGAGGCATAGGCGCTGACGGCGACTCCGTGCGTGGCCGCGCTAAATCCCACGTCGCAACTGGCTGCGCCTTCATCTCCCGCCGAAACAAAAACCGACACGCCCTCGGCAGCCGCCTGTTGGTACGCCGAGTTGTAGGTGGCGTTCGCGGCTTGTCCGTTCCCGGCTTCGCAGCCCCCGTAGCTCATACTGATGATCTGAGGCGGGCTGCTGCTATTGATCAGGTTTTGTGTGGCGATAAGGCCGCCGAAGGTACTCGTGTCGGTGCAGGCCGCCACGATGATCTTGGCGTTGGGCGCGGCCGCGGTGGCCCATTCCGCATCGGCGGTGGCCTCGGTATCGTCCCCGTAAGTGACGTCCGGCCCTGGGTCGGTGCAATTGTTAGCGCCGCTGGACGGCTGCGGCTGGAGGGGTACGAGCGTGCCCGAGCTGTAGGAGTCCAGCCCCAAAGTGCTGCGGAACGTAGTCCAGTCCGCGGTGTCGTAGAGATCGCTATCTTCCACTACGGCGATCGTCTGCCCCTGACCCGTGTAACCTGCCGCATAAGCCGCGTTGAGATCGTAGATTGTCGCGAGATCCGCGGGTGTGATGATCCAATAAGTGGCGCCGAATTGCGAAATCGTATATTGCGCGCGCGGCTTTAGCATGGAATGCGGGCGGAAATCGTGCAAGGAAACAATCCCAGTTATAGCGGGCGCCAAGGCTTCCGGAATTTGCGGATCGCTCATATTCGCATAATGCTCTTTCCCGTTCACGGAGAGCTTGTGAATTTCGGTGTGAAACGCGGCCAGCACCTGCCCCGCCGTCCCCGAGAAATCTATGACCATCCCACTGGGATACAACGTGTTGACCGCAAAGCCGCCGGCACGCAGCCAATTCGCAACACTCTCCACGTCCGCCGGCGCGGAGCCATACGACCGGCCGAACTCGGCGGCCGTCAGCCATTTGTGGAAGTTGGGGGATTGGGAATCATACAACTCGCCGATCCGGTCCTTCAGTGCGCGTTCCCGCTCCGGACTCCGCCGCAGTTGGAGCAGCATGTGATCCATGGCAAAAGTATCCGGAACCCTTCCGCGATCGTTCTGCGCGTTCGCGTCACTGGGTGTATTCCCGGCTAGAGTTTGTAACCTTCCGGGATCGGCGGCTTGCGTGATTAGAGGGCGGGCTTGCGTCACGCTCACCGGCCTCTGCGCCATAAGGGCAGAGACGGAGCCAAGCAGGAGAGCGGAGCCATACAGTAGGAGAGATCTGGATCTAAAATGTTGGAGCATCTGGCAGCCTCGTAAAATTGTTTTGCTTTTCAGACCGTTCGACAATGAACACCAGCCTTCAGTGTACATGCTTTTTTTGATTCCGAAACGCCGACGGCCGTTAAGTCGGATAACGTTGTAATTCGATACGTTAAGGGCATGTTAAGTGAGTAATTTCCGTGCTTGCGATTGAGATTACCGTGGAAACCAATGAGACGCGAGAGACGCGCAAACCGGTACACAAACCAGTACGGGTGGTTAGACTTCCCTCAAGTCGTGCGCCAGAGCCGCGAGAAACTGTTCGCGGTAAGTCCGCAGATAGAAGTGACCACCCGGAAACAGGCGGACCGCGAAAGCCGCGGTTGTCTGCCGCGCCCAGGCCTCCAGATGCGCGCTGGTGACATTGGGATCCGCCGCGCCGCCGTAAGCCCGGATGGGGCAATCGAGCGGGGGTTCGTCGGCATAGATGTAATTGCGATAGATAGCGGCATCTTCCCGCAGCGCCGGCAGGATCACGCGGAGCAGTTCGGGATCTTCGAGTACTTCGGGCGGCGTTCCTTCGAGGCGCCGGAGGGCCTCGACAAATTCCGCATCGCTCGGTTCCGGAGGCGGGACATGGCCGCGGCGGAACTGCGGCGCGCGCGCGCCGGACGCCAGCAGCAGGCGCGGTAAAGCTTGCCGCCGCCGGCGCAGCAGACGCGCCAGTTCGAAGGCCACCGCGGCGCCCATGCTGTGCCCGAAGAATGCGAATGGCTCGCCGAGATGCGGTTCGATGGTGTCATAAAGGCCTGCCACCAGGCCGGCCATATTGGACGCACGGGGCTGCCGCATGGGGACCACGGCGATGGACAGTGGTAGCTGTTGCGCCCAGCCCTGGAACGCCGCGGCGCTGCCGCCCGCATGCGGAAAGCAGAAGAGCCGCAGCGTGCCGGGGGTCGCGCCGGAGATCTTGCGCAGCCTGAGCGCCAGAAGCTTGCGCCGCTCCGGCGACAGACGGTCGAGTGAGGACGGCTCAGTGGCGCTCGGGGCGGCGTGCGACACGTGCGGCTGGCCCGTCACCTGTTGCAACAGCGCTTCAAAGGGCGCGGCGCTCAAACCGGCGGCGTATTCCAGCGCCGCCTGCCGCGAGGCTCGCGACAGCGCTTCGTAATGCCGGCGCTCGGTTAGCAGCCGCCGTAGCGCGGCTTCCCACGGTGCGATATCCTGCGGCGGCACATCCGCCAAAGGCACCATCTGTTCGTCGAAGCGCGTCTGGTAGCGCGCGATGCGGCGCACCGGCAGCAGGTAATCGATTCCCAGCTTGGCTTCCGGAATTCCTCCCACATCGCTGGCGATCACCGGCACGCCGCGCAGCATGGCTTCCACCACCATACGCGAGCGCGCCTCGGCCCACAGCGAAGGTACCAGCAGCACGCGGGTGCGGCGCAGGATGTCGTCCACGTTGTCGACCGGATCGAGCACGGTCACGTTCGGCCGGCTCTGCAGCGCCGCGCGGTCCGCCTGATTGGTTCCCCACGTCGGCACGCCCGCGAACTTTATTTCGGGCAGGCGATCGGCCAGATCCAGGAAGATGGAAATGCCTTTCACCGCGCAGGGGTTCACCAGCATGACGAATTCGTTGTCGAAACGGCCCAAGTCAGGATAGGGTGGTGGATCGAGCAGAGAAATCGGCATATGCACGGCCGGGATGCCGCTCCATTGCCGGATGTAATCAGCCACGTATTGGCTCACTCCCACCACCGCGCCGGCCTGGCGCAGCACGTCCGTCTTGGCGGCGCTCGGAAAAGCACAATCCGGGCCGAACGGCACGGCGAGAGTGGTGCGCGCCAGGTAGACGGTGGACGCGGCCGCACGCAAGGCGACCTCCAGCAGCACTTGCGCGGGATCGTCGGTGGAAGTCAAAATCACATCGGGCACGAATTCAGCTATCTGCGCGGAGAGGCAGGCGCGAAGGTTGGGATGATGCGTCACCACGTGGGCTTCCACGCCGGCGTGCTGGAACCGGACGATGCCGCTCTCCGCCGCATCCGGAGCCGCCCCACGGGATTCCAGTTCCCATAGATAGCGCTCATGCTCCGCCATTGAAAAACGCGCCAGCCGGGCTACTACCCGGCAGACGTGGCCGCGCGCGGCCAGCGCTTCGAGCAGCAGGCGGTTGGACCGGTCGCCGCCGCCATGCGCCGGATAATAGAGCGAATTTTGCGCCAACAGGATGCGCATTCAGTGTTTCCGCGCGCGGGCCAACTGCAACAGCAAGGCCCGCTTTTCGGGAGAAAGATCCGCCAGCGAGAGGCGCTCGGGCGTCGCCGCGCCGGGTTGGAGCGATTGCAAATATGCCGTCATGCAGCCGTCTGCCAGGCCACCCACGAACCGCAGCGCGGCGTTGCGGGATGCGGCGGATATCTCATCGTAAAGCGCGCGGTTCGTCAGCAGTGCGTGCAGGGCGTCCGCCCACGGCTGGACATCCACCGTTCCGATCACCGGTTTGGGCAGCGCGTGTTCGTCGAAGACTGGCTCGTACCGCTCGATCGGCGTGACACGCACCACGAAGGGCGTGCCCAACTTGGCTTCCATCAGGCCGCCCGAGTCGCTGGCGATCACCGGAATGCCGTGCAGCATGGCTTCCATCACCGTCAGCCCGAAGCCTTCGTACCACAGCGACGGCATCAAAAGGATGCGCGTGCGGCTGAGGAACTCTGAAATGTGGCGGCAATTAGGCAGCATGGCGATGTTGGCGCGCGCGGCCAGCCGCAAGCGATCCTCCGCCGTAGTTCCCCATCCCGGCAGCACGCCGAAACGGTGATCCGGAAAGCACTCCGCCAGCGCCACGAAGATCGAAATGCCTTTCACGGCGCACGGATTCACCATGGTGACGAGGCCGGCATCAAACTGCGCTAAATCTGGAAACGGACCACTGCCATAAATCGGCGGATGAATGACGGTGGCGCCGCGGCCGGTGTGCCGCCGTATGTACGCCGCCGTGTGATACCCGATCGCCACTACGCCCGCCGCGCGCTTCACCAGTTCGGTGGCGGCTGCATCCGGATTCCAACTGGCCGGCCCGAACGGATAAAACTGCGGCGTATGCGCCAGGTAGACCACCCGTCCCGGCGCTGAGTGATACGCTTCGTGCAGCAGCACATGCCCCAAATCCTCCGAAGAAACCAGCACCCAATCGGGCCTGAATTCCAGTATCTGGCGGCGCAGCGCGGGCGCCTGTCGGGTGCGCTCCGGCATTTCGACGATGGTGATGCCTCGCGCGGCCAGGGCTGGCCGCCCGGCGCCTTCCTGGGCCATCTGCGCGCGCTTGTCCGCGCTTTCCGCCAGGGCCGCCGACACGACCAGGCATTCGTGGCCGGCGGCTGCCAGGTGCTCCAGCCACAGCAGATTGCTGCGCGTGGCGCCTCCGCGGGGCGGGACGTAGGATGCGTTGGCGGTCAGCAGAATCCGCATCGATCAATAGGCTGCTTCGCCGCTTTCTTTCGCTAGTAGCTCGTGTACCTCTTCGTCGCTCAAACTTTCGACTTCGGCCAGCAGCTCCGCGTAGCGATCGGCGCCGGCCATTTCGATTTCGCGCAACTCGATAGCCTTGGCCAGCTCCGCCACCGTGAAGTCCGCGCCGTAGACCACCTCGAGCGATAGCTCGATGCCGAGTTCCTGTTTCAGGCGCGAAAGCAGTTGCACGGCGAGCAGGGAATGGCCGCCCAGGTCGAAGAAGTTGTCGTGGATGCCGATGGGGCGCACGCCCAGCATGTCCGACCAGATACGGCACAATTGGTGTTCGAGACCGGATCTCGGCTCGACTAATTGCGGGACTGAAGTCCCGCGCGGACTAAAGTCCGCCCCCCCGCGCTGCATGATCTGTTCCACCGTGCGCAGTTCATTGGCAATGCGCGCGTAGGGAATTCCGTCGCGGCGGACCGCCGAGGGCCGCGGGCTATCGGCCGCCGCCGCCGCGCGCGGCGCCACCGATGGTTCGTACCGCATCCCGGCCGCAAACTCTGCTGGAAACCGGAACGCCAATGCCTCGCCGCGCACGGTTTGAAACGGCAGGCCGACGCTTTCCAGAAACAGCAGCGCCGGTTGATTGCGCTGGCTGCGCACGAAGCGGGCCTCCACCGCGCCGAGGCCGCGCTCGCGGGCGATGCGGCCCAATTCCGCGAGCATACGATGCTCCACGCCGCGGCCCAGCGCCCGGCAGCTCAGCAGGAACGTATCGACAGAAATGGTGTCGGCGCCGGCGCGGAAGATGATCACGCCCACCAGCCCGTAGCCGCCGAAACGATCGCTGACGTGCACGGTCAGACATTCGGCTTTTCCCGATCCCAGCAGCGCCTGAATATCGCTTTCCGACCGGCGCACGGCGGTGAAGTTCATCTGATTGGTGCGCTGCGTCAACTGCGCCACCCGCGCCAGATCCTTCGGCGACATGGGCGCGATGCGCACTTCGAGTTGCAACGTGCCCAGGAATTCCTGCAGGCTGGCCGCGCTTTTCTCCGCGTGCTGGCGCTCGCGCTCCTGTGCATACATGGCCGGACGCGCGCGATCCTCTTCCGTTACCCGCAGCCGGTCAAAGGCCCATACGTGCCGCAGAAACTCGGGGATCTCCGCATCGGCCGGCAGCGCCAGGCTCAGCACCTGCGGATAACTGGCCTCCATTTCGCGGCACTCCCGCGGACTGTCATCCACCAGCATGAAGCTGTCGAGCCCCAGTTCCAGCTCTTCCGCCAGGGACGCCAGATTCGCCGGCTTCGGTTGCCAGTTAATGCGCCACGCGGTGAAATGCTCCAGGCGTAGCACCATTTCCGGATGCAGCCGGAAGGTGTCCAGCACGTCGGCCGCGTTATTCTTGCTGCAGAGACACAGCAGCATCCCCGCGGCATGCTGCGCCAGTATGAATTCCTGCAGCGCGCGCCGCGGCGGATCCACCACCACGCCTTGCGGACCGTCCTCGCCGCAGATGCCGCGCCAGAGCGTGTCGTCGCAATCGAGCGCAATAGCTTTGAACGGCGGCGTGCGCAATGCGTGGATCTTGCGCGCCACCATGGCGCCCAGAGCCGTGAAGTACGCCGGCGTGTATGGAACGTGGCCCAGCTTCTGGCTGATTGGATCGTGCATTTGCGCGACCGGGTAAAGCGCCTCGATTTCGTGCGGCCGTAACAGATGGACGCCGGTGGCATCCCGGAGTGCATCCGCGAGCTGCGTTTCCAGGTGGCTTTCGAGGCCCGCGTCGCAGCCGGGCGATGGCGGGCAGATGCACACAATCAGAGGCGCGGCGTGGGCTTGGGCGGCCTGGTGCAGACCGGCGGCGAAATTCGCGACGTCGTCGTCGAGCCTGACCTGCGCCCAATCTTCAAACCGCACCAGCACCACGTTCACGCCGTCGCGATTGGCCGCCAACTCGCCGCCGGGGTCAAAGAGAAGCTGGAAAACCTGGTTATAGGGCGCCATGCGGATGCGGTAATCGAAGCCTAATTCGCGCATCCAGAAGGCCAGAACAGGCGCGACGGCATCGGCGGTAAAGGTGGCGCTGACGACAATGGAAGGCCCGGACATCGGATTCACAACTATTATAGGATCACGCAGCCTGCCGGCTTCCTCGCACGTCAACTTGTGGCCCCACGCGCCGGAACGCCACCTCGCAGGAAACGAATCAGGGAACCGCGCGTCAATGCCATAGGCGCATGGCCAGAAGCGCGTGGCACGCCAATCTCGTGAAACGGACAGGGTTGACTGGATGATTGTGACCCGCAGAGAAATGATCCGCCGGCTTGGTCCGCTGCCGGCGGCTGTGTGTGCCGCGGCGGCGCAGGATAGTTCCACACCGACGCTCGCGCCAGGGACGCCGTCCTCGCCTGAACGGCTCGCTCTCATCGACGCGTTTCAGAGCAAGATTGCGGGGCTTGATCTGAAATTCGAGGAGAGGGCCCACAGGAGTTCCTGGACGATGCCCTATCGCTTGTTCCGGCCCGCGGAAACCAGGATAGCGCCGCTCATCCTGTATCTGCATGGAAGCGGCGGATTGGGCGACGATAATCAGAAGCAGCTTGGCCTGGGCAACATTTTTGGCACGTTTTTGTGGGCCCTGCCGGAGAACCAGCAGCGGTTCCCATGCTATATCCTGGCGCCACAGACGGATCGCGGATGGGCTAACTATAAGTCATCCCCTGGCGGAAGGCCGGCGGAGGCGGTTCCGGGTTTCGGCGACGGGTCACGATTGGCGCTCGAAATTGTTCAGAAATTGGCGCGCGAGTTCGCTATTGATGCGCGGCGATTGTATGTGATGGGGCAATCCATGGGCGGCGCCGGGGCGTGGAACATGATCACGCATCGTCCCGGAGTATTCGCCGCCGCCGTGATCTGCTGCGGAAGCCAGACCCGGGACAACGTGACACGGTCGGTACGCACTCCCATGTGGGTCTTTCACGGGAATGCCGACCGCACCGTGCCCGTGACTGTCTCGCGCAACCGCATCGCGGCTCTGCGTAAGGCAGGCGGCCGTCCTCTGTATACCGAATATGCCGGGGTGGACCACAATGTCTGGGAGTGGGCATTCACGGAACCTGCGCTGGCGGGTTGGTTATTTGCCCAGCACCGCCCGGCTTAACGATAGTAACGGCACAAGAATCAGCGCCTGGCCCTCCCAGCTATACTAATTACGAATGCGTAACCTGGCCCTATCCTGTGCCCTGTTCATCGCCCACGCCGCGCACGGCGCGCCGGGTCCCGACGAATTCCGAACCCGCCGCATGAAGCTGGCCGGGGAACTGCACGACGGTGTGCTGGTCCTGTTCGGCGGCACGGACAAGGGCGAGGAGAACATTCGCACCGGCTTTTTTCAGGAACCGAATTTTTATTACCTCACCGGATGGCGAGAGCCTGGCGCGCTGCTCCTGATCGCGCCTGCCGAGGAAGGCCAGCCGCCCTACGCGGCGCTGTTCCTCCCGCGCCGCCAACTGGACACCGAGAAATGGACGGGGCGTAAGGCCGGGCCCGACGACCCCGATATCGCGCGAGTCACCGGCTTCGATACGGTGCTGCCGCGCGAACGGTTCGAGAGCGAACTGCGCAAGCAGCTCGATCGTTACGCGCGCATTTATACCCTGCTCGCCGCGGGTAGCGCCGAGTTCAAAGAACTGGCGCCCATGCGCGAAATCTCCGACGCTGGTCCGATCATCGCGCGCCTGCGCATGAATAAATCGTCCGAAGAACTGGCCCTGATCCAGCATTCTATCGATGTGACCCTCGAAGCCCACCGCGCGGCGTGGAAGCGCGCCGCTCCCGGCCTTTTCGAATATCAGGTCGCCGCAACCATGACATCTGTCTATTTCGATGCAGGATGCGCGCGCCATGCCTATGCTCCCATCGTCGGGGCGGGTCCGGACAGCACGATCCTGCACTACATGCGCAATACCCGCCGCATGGATCGCGGCGAACTGCTTTTGATGGATGTGGGCGCGGAATGCGACGGATACGCGGCGGATATCACCCGCACGATCCCGGTCGGCGCGCGCTACAGCCAGCGCCAGCGTGAAATCTACGAAATCGTGCTGGGCGCGCAGAACGCCGTGATCGCGGCCATCAAGCCCGGTGTGCCGCTGCGCGATCTTACCAAGGTCGCGCGCGAATATATCAACACGCATGGCAAGGACCTGCACGGCGAAGCGCTGGGCAAGTATTTCACGCACGGCGTGAGCCATCACGTCGGCCTCGACGTGCATGACGCGACCGACTTCAGCCAGCCCCTCGCCGAGAACAACGTCATTACAGTCGAGCCGGGCATTTATATCCCCGAGGAAAACATCGGCGTGCGCATCGAGGACATGGTCCTGGTGACCAAGGATGGCGCCAGGCTCCTGAGCGGCGCCCTGCCGCGCGACCCGGACGAAATCGACAAGGCCCTGGGTAGGTAAACCATGCAGCGGGTCAGCCGCCAAGCCGCGATCTACTGGGCACTGCTGGCGGCCGCGTTCACGGTGGCCCTGGCGGCAAGCTGGACCAGCTTCGGCGCCCAGATCGACAACAACGCCTATGATCGGATGTTTCGCATCTATCAGCCCGCCCCCTGGCAGCCTGGGAGTATCGTACTGGCGATCGATGAGGCGTCGCTAAACACTTATGGGGGTTTGGCGGGTTTGCGCAAGCCTCTGGCTGAGGGCCTGGAGCTGATCTCCAATGTCGCGCCCAAGGCCGTGGCGGTCGATCTGATTCTGGCCGACAACCTGGATCCGGCGATCGACGCGCGCTTCGAAAAGGCGCTGCACGCTACGCGCAACCTGGTGCTGGCTTGCGAGTTGATGCCGCAAGGGTCCGCCTGGGAGGATCCGCTGCCGCGTTTCCGCGCGCAAGCCGCGGCGCTGGGCCACGTACATGCCGAGCCGGACGAGCTCGATTCGGTGAGCCGCAGCCTGCCGCTCGAAAAAGCCGCGGGACACGTCCGCCGGTGGGCGTTGGCGCTCGAGGCTTACCGCTTGAGCCTGAACCGGCCCACACAAATTCTAGAGTCGCCCACGGACCTGGAAGTTGGTGACCGCGTGATTCCGTCCACGCGTGCGGCCGGCCGCCTGATGCGCATACGCTACGCGCCGCCTTCCGTCCCGATCCCGCAAGTGTCGTTGAAAGACCTGAACGATAATCCGGAACTCGCGAAGCGCTTCGCCGGAAAAGTAGTCTTCGCCGGGGTGACTTCGCAAAACGTAGCCAAGGACTGGGTATTTACGCCTTACTCATCCGGCTTGCCGATGGTGGGTGTTGAAATACACGCCAACGCCTTTGAGACCATCGCCCAAGGTTTGTTCCTCACTGACGCGCCTCCCGTGGCCGTGTTTCTTTTCAGTCTGGCGTTGGTCGTGGCTATCGGACTCAATTACGGTCGCCTCGCTCCACGGGCAGCTAACTCCGTTGCTGTCGTTATCCTGGTCGTCGCGCACCTGACTCCGTACTGGTTCTTCACGCATCGCATCGTCTTCTCTTTCTGCACGCCGGTATCTTCGGCCTGGCTTTCGCTGATCACGGCCGGCGCGTATCAGTTCCTGGTCGTCCGTCGCAAGCTGGGCGTGTCGGAGGCCGAACGCGACCGCTACCGCCAGACAATGCACTTCGTCACGCATGAAATGCGCACGCCGCTCACCGCTATCCAAGGCTCCAGCGAGCTGATGGGCCGCTACGCTCTGCCGGAGGAGAAGCGCAAGCAGATCGCCGATCTCATCAATTCGGAATCCAAGCGCCTGGGCCGCATGATCGAGATGTTCCTGAGCGTGGAACGGCTCTCCGCGGGCTTGGTGGAACTCAAGAAAGAATCCTTCTCGGCTTCCGCCCTGATGGCCGGATGCGTGCAGCGGGCGCTGCCGCTGGCCGAGCGCAAACAAATTCGCATACTGACCGAAGCGGCCACCGAAGATATCCTGCTTTCAGGCGACCGCGAACTGATGGAATACGCTTTCTACAACCTGCTGACTAACGCCATCAAATACTCGCCCCAGCGCACGCAAGTTACCCTGGCCGCGGTGCGCCGGCACGAGCACGCCTATATCTCCGTCGAAGACCAGGGCATCGGCATGGATCAAAAGGAGGTCAAAAAGATCTTTCAGAAGTTTTATCGCACCAAGCGCGCCGAACAATCGGGGGAAGTGGGCACCGGCATCGGACTTTCCATCGTGGAGCAGATAGTAATCCAGCATAGCGGTACTATTGAAGTAATGAGCCGGCCCGGACAAGGGTCCCGGTTCACCATGGTTCTACCGGCGCCGGTTCCCGCCCCGGCTGCGGTACGAGTTGCGAAAGAGACCTGATGCAGCGATTACTGGTGGTCGAAGACGATCCGGCGGTGCGTACGACCGTCGTCACGTTCCTGGAACTGGAGGGTTATTCCGTCGACGCGGTGTCCTCCACGGGCGAGGCTTTGGAACGGCTTTCCGAGAACAGTTACCCGATTGTGATCTCCGATATCTATATTGACGAGCGCACCGGGCTGGACGTGCTGAACGCCGCGCGCAACAAGGATCCGGACTGCTCCGTCATCCTGATGACCGCCCGCGGCACCATGGAAACCGTAATGGCGGCGACGCGCGGCGGCGCGTTCGATTATGTGGCCAAGCCGTTTGAGATCGACCACATGCTCGACACCATCAAACGCGCCGAGGCCTCCCGCCAGGACAAGGAGAAAGAAGCCGGCCCGGACGATCTGCCGGAGAGCGAGATGATCGGGAGTTCGGCGGCCATGGTGGAGATTTACAAGACGGCCTCGCAGGTGGCGCCCACCGATGCCACGGTTGTGATTGAGGGCGAGACTGGCACAGGCAAGGAACTGGTGGCGCGCATGATCCACCGCTTCAGCCAGCGCGCCAGCCAGCCCTTCGTGCCGGTGGACTGCGCGTCGATAGCACCGACACTGCTCGAAAGCGAACTGTTCGGTACCCTCAAAGGCGCTTACACCGGCGCCGACCGCGACCGTATGGGCGTGATCGAATCCGCCAATCGCGGCACCGTCCTGCTCGACGAAATTGGCGACATCGAGCTGAATTTCCAGTTCAAGCTGCTGCGCTTCCTGCAGGAGCGCGAGATCCGCCCCGTAGGCGCATCCCGCGGCAAGCAGGTGGATGTCCGAGTGCTTGCCGCCACAAATCGCGACATGCAGAAACTGGTGGACGAAGGTAAGTTCCGCGAGGACCTCTGGTTTCGCCTGAACGTGGTACGGATTCTGATCCCGCCGCTGCGCGAACGCCGCGGAGACGTGCCTCTGCTGGCCCGCTTTTTCCTGAACAAATATAATGCCCGGTACGACCGTAGCGCGCGCCTGATGGAATCCGGTTTAAAGGCCTTGCAGGAATATATCTGGCCGGGAAATGTCCGGCAGCTGCAGCACCTGGTGGAGCGTCTGACCATTCTGGCCCCCACCGCGCGCATCGACGCGCAGGCCGTGGACCAGGCTCTGACCGCCATGGAAGCCCGTGAAGAACCGGTGGAAACCTTGGCTGAGGCGGAAGAGGACCAGATCCGAAAGGTGCTGGCGGCCACCGCCGGAAACAAGAGCCGCGCCGCCCAAATCCTGGGCATCGAGCGAAAAACCCTGTACCGCAAGCTGGAACGGATGAAACTTTGAGCGCATTTTCTCTTAACAGACGCTTATTTAAGCAGATTTAAGCGTACCAGCACTTGAACGCCGATAACCTTTGTCAGTATAATTCTGCCTGGGTAGGGTGACCCGCATGAAGTATCTATTCCATAGTCTCGTCTTGCTGTCGACGGCCTTGTCCGCTGAAACCGTGTCGTTCAATCCCAGCTCCATGTCTGCGGGTAACTCTCCTATTTCCATACGCCTGGCTGATTTCAACGGCGATGGCTTGCTGGATGTTGCCGTGATCAACGGAGACGGTTCGGGCACCGTGACGGTGCTTCTGAACATGGGTGATGGCGGGTTCTCGGAGCCCCTCGTCAGCGTAACCGGCGGATTGGGCGCGTGGGTGATGACCGTGGGTGATTTCAACCACGACGGAAAAAACGATTTGGCGGTGGTCAACAACATTACGAATAACGTTTCGATTCTGTTGGGCAACGGCGATGGAACCTTCCGGATTGGCAGCTATGCCCCGGTGGGCCAAGGGCCCGTGGCTGTGGCGGAGGCTGATTTCAATCACGACGGCAACGTGGATCTGGCTGTGGTGAATAGCCTTACCGGCGATGTCTCCATTCTTCTGGGCAAGCGGGACGGCAGCTTCCAGGCCGGCCCGAGCATATCCGTCGGCAGCGCCCCCACCAGCGTCGCCGCCGCTGATTTCAATGGCGACGGCATCCCGGATTTAGCCATCACCAATGGCGTCCTGGGGCAACAATTGGTTTACATATTCTTGGGAAATGGCGATGGTACTTTCCGTAGCGCCGGTACCGTGACGGTCGGCTACGAGCCTTTCTCCTTGGTGGCGCGCGATCTGAACCACGACGGTAATATCGATCTGGCCGTGGCAAACCTGGTCTCGAACAGTATATCGGTGGCGCTCGGTAACGGCGACGGCACTTTCCGCGTACCAGTCAGCTATTCGGCCGGCAACGGACCGGTCGCCATCAAAGCCGGTTCCTTCGCCCACCCGGGGAGCACGGACCTGGCGGCCTGCGCCGACGTCTCCGCTGCCATCTTGGTTTATGTCGGCAAAGGCGACGGGACGTTTCGTGCGCCGCTGCCGCAGCCAACCGGAGACCCATGCAATTCGTTGGCGGTGGGCGATCTCTTCCAGACGGGAAAGATGGATATCGTGGCCGCCACCACCAGCGGGCTGGTGCTTTTCAGCAATACATCGAATTAGGCGCGAATCGGACTGGGCCGCGGCTATTTCACCCGCTCCAGCGCCTGTTCGAAATCCGCCAGCAGATCGCGCCAATCCTCGATTCCCACCGAAACCCGCACCAGTCCATCGTTGATGCCGGCTTCTTCCAGTTCTCGTGGAGACATCCCGGAATGCGTCGTCGATTTCGGATGGCAAACCAGGGTCTCCACGCCGCCCAGCGACACTGCGTTGTGCCCGATCTTCAGGTTGCGTAGAAAATCAAATGCCGCCGGCCGGCCGCCCTTGAAATCCAGGGATAACAATCCTCCCGGATATGCGCACTGCTGCTCGTAAATACGGCGCTGCTCGGCATCCTCGAATAGCGTGGGATAGAGCACGCGCGCGATCTTGGGATGCCCGTTCAGCGCCTCGGCCATGCGCTGCGCGTTTTTGCTTTGCCGGTTCATGCGCAGCGCCACGGTGGGCAGTCGCCCATCCAGCATCCAGCACTCGTCCGGCTGCAGAATATTGCCGAACATGCTCCGGCGCAGCAGGATCTTGCGCATCAGTTCGGGATCACGGGAAAGCGCTACGCCCGCCACCATGTCGCTTAAGCCGGAAAGATACTTCGTGCCTGAATACAGCACCAGGTCGGCTCCCAGCATGAGCGGATGCTGGAAACTGGGGCCCAGGAACGTATTATCCACCATCACCACGGGATGGTCCGGGTGGCTCTTGGCGCTGGCTGCGGCGCGTTGTATGTCGGTCATGATCATGGTGGGATTGGCGGGGGTTTCCAGATACACCACGCTGAGGTTTTGCGCCGACTTTATGGCGGCGTCGATGGCTTCCGTGTCACCGCCCGTCACGGGGATTCCGGCCACTCCGAAGGGCTCCAGAAAGCTGTGAATCAATCCTGTGGTCCCGCCGTAAAGCGGCGTTGTGTAGACAATCTGCGTGCCCGGCCGTGCCACCGCCACGAACGCCGTCATGATGGCTGCCATGCCCGAATTGAAAACGCCCGCCGCTTGCGCACCCGGCTCCAGGGGCACGATCTTATCCTCCAGAATTTCCGCATTGGGATGCGAGAAGCGCGAATAGATCAAAGCGGGACGTTCTCCGTCCTCCGCCTGGACTCGGCCGGCCATGATGGAGAAGGCGAGTTCGGCCTCTTCCGGGCTCGCAAACACATAAGTAGAACTGCGGAAGACCGCGGGCCGCGCCGATCCAAACGATAGGTGCGGGTCAAAGCCCCGCGTAAGAACTGCCGTGCGTGGGCGCACGCCAACGTGCGGGACCTCGGAATTTGCCATAAGCGCTCCTTTCCAGAGTGTACCGCGCGCCCCAAACTTCCCAAGCAAACCCGCCGATATTTTGATTAGAATAGGAGCGGACGGACATGGATACCGAAATCGGCAGGCCGGCGCCTAAGATGTTTGCGCCGCACCCTAACCTGGGCGATGCGGTGAATCACAATTTCATCGCGTCCGAGGTGGAGGGCGGCGTCTTTCTGGACCAACTGCCCGAAGGCACTATCCTGCACGTCGAGACGCAGAATCGCGCGTACACGCTGGTCAATCGCGGCCACGGAAAAGCGATGATCTCGGGACATCCCAAGTTCTGCCCAGAACCGGTGCTGGTGCATATCGAAGGCTCTAATTGGGGCGGTTCCATGCTCAAAACATCGTTCATCGGGCGCGGCATGCATCTGGAGTTCCGCCACCCGGAGCATCGCACCATTATGACCTCCTGCATCGTGGACGTGCGCGCGGCCTAGCTTTTTACCTCTGTCCGGTTACCACCGTGTGCGGACTGCGCGGGATCGCGTGTCCGGCTACGTCTGAAAAGCCCGCCTCGTGATACATGGATTCCAGTTCCGCATAGGTGTAGGCATCGCCCGCCGGCGTGGACGCCAGCATCACCATGCTGAACGCCGCGGCCATGGGTGGTGTGACGCGATCCGCATTCGGCACGAACTCCAACGCCGCCACGCGTCCGTCGGGTTTCATGGCTGCATGCACTTTCCGCAATAATTCCACACAAGTGGGCGGATCGAAATGGTGCAGGAAATTAGTAAGCAGAACCACATCGTACGGCCCGCCATAATCTACTTCGAAGGCGCTGCCCGGCAGGGTGTGATAGCGCGCCTCCACACCCGCCTGGCGCGCATTGGCGCGCGCCACTGCGAGCACCGCCGCCCAATCGAGCGCGGTAATCTCCGCCGCCGGATTGCGCTTCGCCACCTCGATGCCGAACAAACCATGGCCCGCCGCGATATCCAACACGCGCACTGTCCCAGAAAGACCATGCAGCGCGATCTCTCCCAGCGGACCCGCTAGGGGAGCCATCATGGGCGCCATGCCGTGCGCGAATTCCACCCAAACCGGATTATCCGGCTCGACCGAGCCATTGCCCGGAAGAACGGTATGCCCGCTGCGGATCACCTCCGCCAGTCGCGCGTACGGTTCCGCCATCGCCGGGTGGCCCAGGAAACGCGCCGCGGAAGCCATGCACGCGGGCGAGTGCGGATCCAGGAATGCTTCACTGCTGGGAGTGTGCTGGTAACGCCCCGCCTGCTTGGCCAGGATGCCGAGCACCGTCAGATAGTCGCATAAGATGCGGATGCCGCGTTCGGAAGCCTGGCATTGCCGCGCCAGCGATACCACGTCGCCGGGCCCTTCACCGATTGCGCGAAACAGATCCAACTCGATGGCCGCGCGCAGCGCGGCGGTACGCTGATACGCATTCAGGGTTTCGAAGATCAGTTCCGGCGATGCGTTAGTCATATTCGGTCAGTATATCTGCTGGCTCCGTATCGCCTGCAGCGGATTGGCCAGCATCGGTTCCACCAGGCTCACCATGCGCTGTGTATGCGGCAGTTCCACGTGCGCTTCGAACGCCGCCGCATCCGTCCATTCCGAGTGAATCACGAAAACCAGCGGGTCGCGCGTCGATTCGTAGAGGTGAATGCGTACGCAACCTGGTTCCGCGCGGGTTAGTTCGAGCACGCGCATCAGTTCGTCGCGCACGGCGGACGCTTGTCCGGGTTTGGGTTCAAAACGGGCGAAGATATAAAGGGCCATAGGATACCATGCTAAAAGATGTATCGGCGTGATTTCCTCCGTTCCGCGGCGTTAGCTCCGGCCATCGCCGGCGCCTGCCGGGGCGATGCCGCGGCGCGGCGCGTGCGTATCGCGGAAGTGCGCTTCTCATATGAGGACTTTCGTTATCGCACGCCCTATCGCTTCGGCGCGCAAACCGTGGACCGCGTCACTCTGCTGAACGTCCACTGCGCCGTCCGCACGGGCGACGGCCGGGTGGTGCGCGGGTTCGGTTCGATGACCATGGGCAACGCCTGGTCTTTTCCGTCAAAAACGCTGTCCTACGATGCCACCCTCGACGCCATGAAAGCGCTGGCCGCACGCATAGCGCGCATCACCGGCGGCTATGGCGAGGCGGGACATCCCGTCGACATCAACTGCGACCTGGAACCGGAGTATCTGCGCGCTGCGGCCGCGGTTGCCGCGGAACGCAAGCTGGCGGAGCCGATTCCGAAGTTGTGCGCGCTGGTGACCGCCAGCCCCTTCGACGCCGCCATCCACGATGCTTACGGGAAAGCATTTGGCCTGAGCTCCTATCTGACTTACGGCCAGGAATTCATGCCTTATGATCTGAGTCATTACCTGGGGCGGGGATTTAGCGGAGAGTACTTGAACCATTACTTATTGCCGCAGCCCGCGGAGCGCATGGCCCTCTATCATTCAGTCGGCGCTTCGGACCCGATCGTGGCATCCGATATACAAAAGCGTATTGGCGACGGGTTGCCGGAAACCCTTCCGGAATGGATCCGCTATAACGGATTGCGCCGCATCAAGATCAAGCTGGCGGGAAACGATCTGAAGTGGGACCTGGCGCGCGTCGTGCACATCGACCGGGCCACCAGCGAGGCGCAGAACGCGCGCGGTGTCGCGGATTGGTTCTATTCGCTCGACTTTAACGAGCAGTGTCCCAACGTGGCCTATCTGCTGGAATTCTTGCGCAAACTGAAGGAGCAGACCGCCGCGGGCTTCGATCGCATTCAGTATGTGGAGCAGCCCACCGCGCGTGACCTGAAGGCGGACCGGGCCAATGTGATGCACGCCGCGGCAGCCTTGCGGCCAGTCGTCATCGATGAGTCGCTCACCGATATCGAGAGCCTCATGCTGGCGCGCGAAATGGGATATTCGGGCGCCGCCCTGAAGGCTTGCAAAGGGCAAAGCCAGGTATTGCTCATGGCCGCCGCGGCCGAGAAGCACAAGATGTTCCTGTGCGTGCAGGATCTGACGTGCCCGGGCGCTTCCCTGATTCATTCGGCGGGGTTGGCCGCGCATATTCCCGGCGTCGTGGCCATCGAAGCCAATGCGCGCCAGTATGTGCCCGCCGCCAACCGGCCATGGGAAGGACGGTTCCCCGGTATCTTCAGAGTCCGGGACGGCATGATGGATACTTCCGGTTTAACCGCACCGGGTCTGGGCGCGGTATAGTCGCGAAGCCTCATCGCGCCGGCAGCAGCAATCCCTGACGGGTGCGATGAAACCGTTCGCTGCACGTGCGGCAGCGATACGGCACCAGGCCGATCACGCTGAGCATGTAATCCGCCGGGTGGTGCGCGCTCGAGCGCCGCACATCGGTCCAGCCGCAGCTTGGACAGCGCGGCCGACTGATGGAGAACTGCGTCCTCCAGTTGGCCGCCGTGATTGGCGGCAGCAGCGCCGCGAGCGGGCCGCCGGCGGGCGATCGCTGCGGCATGGCGTCGAACACTGCCAATCCGGCATCTCCCGCCATTGCCGTAATGCTGGAATATGGGCGTAGAAACGAAGCCGGACGGGGCACCGGAAGTGCCGGTAGCGGCGCGCGCACGCGCACCAGAAACAGCCGGCCTCTTTCGATCCGCGGCACCGGCGGTATGGGCCGTACGGAAGGTAGAATGTACGAACTCATAGCGCGTGTTCACCGTCATTCTAGCGGATGGCTGCGCGCAGGCCACGTCCTACCCGTACTGACGGTGCTACCTGCGCGGTGCGTCCACGCGTCGCGTGACGGCAAGTACTCGCCGACGTATCTCATGTCTCTCCAACTGTCTGAAGTTTGTACACCGCACTGGAACTCAGCCGATGACATGGATCTTCACGCATTGCAGGCAAGGAAGATATCGAAGCTGACCGGTGGCACGTCGCGTGCCTCTGCCGTACCGATGCAGCGAGCCCCATCGGCCTTCGTGAAACGGCTGCTGCCGTCGATGACGGACTTGGCTTTTCTCATGCCGCTGGTATTTCTGTTTTGCGGCATGCGGGGCGCACAAACGCTTTTATCGGATGGGGACACCGGCTGGCATCTGCGCACCGGAGAATGGATCCTGGCGCATGGCCAAGTGCCGGATCGCGATATCTTTTCTTTTACTCGCTCCGGACAGCCGTGGTTCGCCTGGGAATGGCTTTGGGACGTGCTGTTCGGGTGGCTGCACCTCAAGACCGGCCTAGCCGGAGTGGTGTTGGCCTCCAGCCTGGTGCTGGCTCTGACCTTTGCCCTGCTGTTCCGTCTGGCCCGCCGCCGCGGCGATGCCCTGGTCGCATTGGCCCTGACTCTGGTGGCCGCGGGCGCCTCGGCCGGACACTGGCTGGCGCGTCCGCACCTGTTCACCATGCTGTTCGTAGTGGTTTTCTACACCATTTTGGAGCTTCGCAAAGCTGGCCCCTGGTTGTGGGCGCTGCCGCCGCTGATGGTCTTATGGACCAACCTGCATGGCGGTTTCTTCGTGGGGATCCTGCTGATCGGCGCTTACGCCGCCGGCGAGTTTGCCTGCCTGTTGCGGCGCGTCAGTAACAGCCGGCGGCAAGCCGCCATCCGGCGCGGCCGCCGTTATCTCCTCGCCGCTGGCGCCTGCGGACTGGCCACTTTTGTCAACCCGTATGGTTGGCGTTTGCACGCGCATATCGTTCGATATCTGGCCGACGGGTTTTATCGCGGCAACATCATGGAATTCCAGTCGCTGAATTTTCAGAGCGGGCAGGCGCGGTATCTGGAGATCCTGTTGCTTGCGGGTGCGGCGGCCGCGTTCGTGCACCTGCGCCGGGGACGTCTGACTTGGCCGCTGCTCTTCGCCGTTTGGGCCCATCTGGCGCTCTTTTCGGCGCGCAATATCGAGATATTCGTCCTCCTGGCGGCGGTGCCCGCGGCCGAAGTCCTGTCGGCCGGCTTGCGGAGTACGCCGGCTCCCGCCTGGTCGGATTGGTTTCGACGCTTGTGGCGGGGTTTTAGTGCCTTCACGCGGGACTGGAACGCTTTCGACCACGGAGTGCGTTGGCCCGTGAGCAGCATGGCCGGCGTGATGCTGTTGGGGGCGCTTCTGTATGCGCCGCAGCCGCCGCGCGGGTGCCGTGCCGGACACGATCCCCACGCGTTTCCGGTCGCCGCCGAGATCCAACTGGAGAAGGCCGGTTTGTTTTCCGGCGTCTTTACCGAGGATCTTTGGGGCGGCTATCTGATCTACCGGCAATATCCCCGCGGGCACGTCTTTATCGATGGCCGCAGCGACTTCTATGGTCCGCGGTTCGCCGGTAGCTATATCCAGGCGATGGGCGCGCAGTCCGGCTGGGAGCAATATCTTGGCCGCTACGGCGTGGACACCGTCATGCTGCCTCCGGATGCGCCTCTGGCGGGCGCCCTACGGCAGTCCGCCAAATGGCATTTGATCTATGACGATGGCGTGGCTTTGATCTTCCGGTCAACGCCAGTTCCCTCCATTCGGCTTCCACAGGGTTCCGCGGATCCTCCCGGCTTCGGAATCCAAACCGCAACCACTTACCAAAAGGGAGATGTAATCCAATGACTTTCTGGTTTCACTTCTGGACCGACGATCAGGCGCAAGACCTGATCGAATACACGCTGATGCTTGCATTCATTGCGCTGGCCACCGCGGCTCTGTATACCGGCGCCGGGGGCAGCATCAACACCATCTGGTCGAACGCCAACTCGCAGTTGAGCACCGCGGCGAACTCCTGACCAGGCGGATGCCGGGCCGGCGGTCGATACCTCCTACAGCTTCGCCGCACGACGGCCGATATAAAAGCGTACCGAGTCGCGAGGGATTATGCGGCCCGGAGGAGTGGGGCCGGGGATCCCGCGAGAGGATACGGTCCGCGAGCGAAGCATGAATCAACGATTGGTCTCTGTTCTGGCATTTGCTTTTGTGGTTTCAGCCGGCGCCAGCCTCTTGTTGTACCGGCTATTATCTGGACGCGTGACCACGCAGGCCGCGCCACCCGCCAAGAAGCTGATTCTGGCGGCCCGCACCCTGGAGCCCGGCACCCTGATCCGCGATGGAGATCTCACGGTGGGCGATTGGACGGGAGCGGTTCCCGATGGTGTCGTCCAGAAGAAGGAGGACATTGTGGGCCGCGGTGTGATTTCCCCGATCGTGGGCAGTGAGCCGGTGGTCGAAAGCCGGCTGGCACCGAAGGGAGGGGGCGCTGGTCTGGCCGCGCTGATTCCCAAAGGCATGCGCGCCGTCGCCATCCGCGTGAACGAAATCGTAGGTGTCGCGGGGTTCGTGGTTCCCGGCATGCGGGTGGACGTTTTGATCTCGGGAACCCCTCCGGGCGGCAACTCCCTGGGCGGTGTGACCAAGACGCTGCTACAGAATGTCGAGGTGCTTTCGGCCGGACAAAATTTCCAAAAGGATGCCGAAGGCAAGCCGGTCTCGGTGCAGGTGGTAAATCTGCTGGTCACCCCCGCGCAGGCTGAGATGTTGAGCCTGGCGAGCACCCAGACCACCATCCAACTGGTGCTGCGCAATCCGCTCGACACCGAGGTCGCCAAGACCGCCGGCAGCGCGGTCGTACAACTGTTTTATCCGGGCGGACGGGTGCCGCAGGAGCCCAAGCTCGCCGCCCCCGCCGTCCGCAGTGAGGCGGTGTCCGCCCGCCCTACGCCACCTCCCGCGTCGCCATCGCCGTCTCCCCAATCGCGCGCGGTCGAGGTGATCCATGGCATCAAACGCACGGAGACGCAATTCCCGGAGAAAGGCAAGGTGACGCCGTGACCCGGCAAGGTTGCTGGCTGACCGCGGCGCTGCTTGGGGTGGCGCTACCCGCTTCGTGCGCCAACGATGCACGCAACGAGAATCTGGTGGTTACCGTCGGCAAATCGCTCATCCTGGATACGCCGACCGATTTGCGCCGCGTATCGGTTGCCAATGGGGATTTGGCCGAGGCCTTGGCCGTCACACCGCGAGAGGCGTTGATTAACGGCAAATCCCCAGGAGAGACCACCCTGATCCTCTGGCAGCAGGACGGCAGCCGCACCATGTATGACCTGACCGTGCGTCAGAACACGACGCGCATTGAGGCCGTACGGCGCGAGCTCGAACGCGGCTTAGCCGGACAGGATGTCAGCTTCGACTATGAAAACGACACCGTTTTCCTGCGCGGCACGGTACAGGACCTTTCCGGCGCAGAGCGCGCGGTCGCCATGGCGTCCACGCTGGGCAAGGTGGTGAACCTGTTGCGCGTGGAGGTCCCGCCGGCGGCCGCCCAGATCCTGCTGCGCGTCCGGTTCGCCGACGTAGACCGGGCGGCCACGACCTCCCTGGGCGTAAATCTGCTGAGCACGGGCGCGGGAAATACGGTCGGCCAGGTGACCACCGGCCAATTTGGACCGGCGGTTCCAACAATACAGAACAATCAGGTCCAGTTTACTCTATCCGATGCGCTGAATATCTTCCTGTTCCGGCCGGATTTGAACCTGGGCACGCTCATCAAGGCGCTGGAAGCCAAGAGCCTGCTGCAGATGCTGGCCGAGCCCAACGTGCTGACGCTCGACAACAAGGCCGCCAGCTTCGTGGCCGGCGGCGAGTTTCCGTTTCCCGTGGTCCAGGGCGGCGCCGCGGTGGGCGCCGTGACCATTCAGTTCCGCGAGTACGGCGTGCGCATCAACTTTCTGCCGGTGGTGACACCTAGAGGCTCCATCCGCCTGCAGGTGACGCCTGAAGTCAGTTCACTCGACTATTCCAATGCCCTGCAGTTCCAAGGCTTCACCATACCGGCATTAGCTACCCGGCGCGTGCAAACCCAGGTGGAGCTGGAAAGCGGGCAGAGTTTCGTCATCGCCGGTTTGCTCGACAATACCATCACCGAGAGCCTGAACAAGATTCCCGGCATAGGCGATATTCCAGTTTTGGGCAAGCTCTTCCAGAGCCGCTCGCGCACCCGCAACAATTCGGAACTTATGGTTCTGGTCACGCCCGAGTTGGTGCGGCCGATGCCCGCGGGCGCCAAGCTTCCCGAAGTCCGCATGCCCGAACAGTTCCTGCCTGGCACGGCGACGGCTGCGCCGCGCACCCCCGGCGCCGAAACCACCGGGGACGTGCTGCGTCCGCCGGCCAAGCGCGTGATACCGCTCGAACAACTTCTGGAAATAGAGAAGCAGAATGCGGCGCCGGTCACGCCATTGCCGGGCGCTTCACCGGGAGGTCCGCGGTAATGCCGCTTTTGAGCCTGGAGCCAGATGCGCCAAGGTCCGCTGCCATGCCGGCTACCGTGGCGCTGGCCGTCGCTTCTCCGGAATTATGGGAGCACTTGCACCAGGCACTGCGCGGCCTGGCCGCACGTGTGGTCATGGAACAGCGCGACCTGGCGAACTGGCCTGCGCTATTGGAGCGATTGAAGTCCCTACGCCCCGAAGTCGTGCTGCTCGATATCACAGGCCTGCAACTACCGCTCGAAGAAGCGGTGCGAGGCCTGCGCGCCGCGCTGCCGGACGCCATGCTCGTCGCGCTGGACACCGCTGCGCAGCCGGAGACGATCCTGGCGGCGGTGCGTGCCGGAGCCAACGAATTTCTGTACCCGCCGCTGGGCGAGAATCTGCGCAAAGCCTTCGCCCGCGCCGCCGAAGTCCGTCCCCGCGCGCGCGAGAACGGCCGCCCATCTGGAAAGGTATTGGGGTTTCTCTCCGCCAAGGGAGGCAGCGGCGCTACCACCATTGCCTGTCATCTGGCCGTCGAGTTGGGGCGGCTGAGCGCTCCCCGCGCCGAGCGCGCCCTGCTCGCCGACATGGACTTGCAATCCGGAATCATCGGCTTTCTGATGAAGGTCAAATCGCCCTACTCGGTGCTGGACGCGGTGCAGAATCTCCACAGACTGGACGGGAGCTACTGGAGTGCGCTGGTGTCGGCGGAGTGGCCCGCTCTGGAGATTCTGGCGGCGCCCAACGGCTATTTGCCCAAGGATCCGGTGACCGGCGACGCGCTGGGCAAAGTCCTGGCTTTCGCGCGGACGCAGTATGCCTGGACGGCGGTGGACCTGGGATGCACCCTCAACCTGGCGACGGTAACGGTGCTGGACGAGATCGACGAAATCTTCCTGGTCACTACGCTGGAAGTGCCCGCCCTGCATCAAGCCAAACAGGCCGTGCAGACGCTGGTCAACGCCGGTTTCGGCCACCGTTTGCGGGTGATCCTGAACCGCATGCCGCAGCGGCCGGATGTCACCGCCGACGAACTTGAGCGCATCCTGGGGTTCGCCATCGATACCATGCTGCCCAATGATTATTACGCCCTCTACGACGCTTTTTGCAAAGGTAAGCTGCTCCCACCCGCTACGCATCTCAGCCGTCAAATCTCCAGTTTCGCCGTGCGGCTGGCGGGCGCGCCGGTCGAGAAAGGCAAGCGCCGTTTCGGCCTGTTCGGGTAAAGGAGCATTATGGGAAACGGTTGGAACAATGCGCCGCAGCCGGCGGCCGAGTCCGGATGGGTGGCGCGTCTCTTTCAAAACGAGTCGTCCGCTCCGGAATACCAGCAACTCAAGTTCACCTTGCACAGCCAGTTGCTCGACCGCCTGAACCTGGAGGCGCTATCCTCCATACCCGGCGAACGCGCGCGCCTGGAGATCCGGACCGCGCTGGTGCGGCTGGTGGATCAGCAAAAAACGCCCCTGAGCCGCGCCGAGAAAGACCGGGTGGTTGAGGAGGTGCTCGACGAAGTCTTCGGATTGGGTCCTCTCGAACCACTGCTGCAGGATCCCACGATCTCCGACATTCTGGTCACCACACCGCATTTGGTGTACGTGGAGCAAGCCGGCAAACTGCACCGTACGCCGGTGCAGTTCAAGGACAACGCGCACTTGTTGCGCATTATCGAGAAAGTCGTGGCGCAGGTTGGCCGGCGGGTGGACGAATCCACGCCTCTGGTCGACGCCCGCCTGCCGGACGGCTCGCGCGTGAATGCCGCGATTCCGCCGGTGGCGGTGGACGGACCGTTGCTCTCCATTCGGCGTTTCGGCCGGCACGCACTGCGCCCCGAAGATCTGGTGCGCGGCCAGACGTTGACCGAAAGTATGCGCCAACTGCTGGAATACTGCGTCAAAGCCCGCCTGAATATCCTGATCAGCGGCGGCACCGGCTCGGGCAAAACCACCCTACTGAACGTCCTCTCCGGCTACATACCCGAAGACGAGCGCATTGTGACCATAGAAGACGCCGCTGAATTGCGCTTGCAGCAGACTCACGTAGCGCGCATGGAGACGCGGCCGCCCAACATCGAAGGCACCGGCGCGATCCGCATTCGCGAGCTGGTCATCAACGCCCTGCGTATGCGTCCGGACCGGATCATCGTGGGTGAGGTGCGCGGCGAAGAAGCCCTCGATATGCTCCAGGCCATGAACACCGGGCACGACGGTTCGTTGACCACGGTGCATGCCAACAGTCCGCGCGACGCCGTCGGACGGCTGGAGGTGATGGTGGGAATGTCCAACGCCAATATGGGGGTGCGCTCCATACGGCAACAGGTGGCCTCCGCGGTGGACCTGTTCGTGCAGGTTTCGCGTTTCAGCGATGGCACGCGCCGGGTCACGCACGTGACCGAGGTCACCGGCATGGAAGGCGAACTGGTGACTCTACAGGACCTCTTTGTTTTCGATAAGAAAGGCATGACGGAACAGGGCAGGGTGCGCGGTTGCTTCCGGGCCTCCGGCATACGCCCCAAGTTCTATGAGCGTCTGGCGGCGTGCGGGCTGGTGCTGCCCGCCAGCATCTTCGCCAGTTACCAGGAGGTCGCCTAGCTATGCCGGTGTCATTTCCGCTGTTTCTGGTGTTGTTCACCTGGGTGCTGCTTTCGATCGCCTTGGGTCTCAAGTTTTATGAATGGTGGCGCAAGCGCGAGATGTCCGCCATGTTGCGCACGGCAGCCGCGGAAACCGCCCTGACGGAAACGCAGCTCCTGCGCGAAGCGGGAAAACGTCCGCGTCTGGATGCGTGGCTGGAACGCGTCGCCCTGCTGGAGAAAATCCAGAAACTGATTCAACAGGCCGGCGTGAAATGGACGCCGGGATCGTTGCTCCTGACTATGGCCGGCGCAGCCTTCGGCTCCCTGCTGCTTGACCTGCTGCGTCCTTCCTGGTTCATCTTTCCGGGGACTTCCGCCGCGTTAGCGGTCTTCTTGGCCGCCCTGCCATACTTCTACTTGCGGCGAAAACGCGCGCGCCGGCTGGCGGCCTTTGAAGAACAGTTTCCGGAGGCGCTCGATTTTCTGGCGCGATCCATGCGCGCGGGCCACGCCTTCACCATCAGTTTGCGCATGGCCAGCGAGGACCTGCCCGATCCGCTGGGGTTGGAATTCCGCACGCTGTTCAATGAACAGAACCTGGGCGCCCCGCTCGATAGCGCCCTGTACAACCTGGTGGATCGGATGCCGCTGCTGGATGTGCGCTTCTTCGTATCCGCCGTGATCCTGCAAAGGCAGACCGGGGGCAACCTGGGAGAGATTCTCACGCGCCTGGGTCAGGTAATCCGCGAGCGGTTCCAACTGAAGGGCCAGGTGAAGGCGGCCAGCGCGCACGGACGGGTCACCGCGCTGGTGCTGACGATTCTGCCGGCCGTGACAGCCGTCCTGATGATGTTGGCGGCGCCTTCGTATCTGCAGTCGATGTTGAATGATCCGGATGGTAAGAAACTGGTCGCGGGATCGGTCGTGTGTCAGATTCTGGGGCAGTTGGTGATCCGCAAGATCATCCGGATCAAAGTATAAAGCGGCGGTTTCGATTATGGCCTTACTGGTTTCCGTGGCATTGTTCGGATTGTTGGTCACCGCGATTGGGGCCTATGGTTATGGGCGCTACGCCAAGCCGGCGCATTTCTTGCGGCGGCTGGACCCGGCGCCCGTGGACGCGCCTACGCTCGACCGCATTGGCCAGGCCAAGCCGTCGGTTCTCGCACAAAAAGTGCAGTCGCTCGGACAGCACGCGCCGGTTTCCCTGCAAGACGCCCAGACGGCCCGGCGTACCCTCATCGCGGCCGGATATCGGGCGGAGAGTGCCGTTCCCCTGTTCTATGGCATCAAGTTGATCCTGGGCGCGGCGCTGGCCATTCTTTCCATCGTCTTTCGCAACAGTATCACCGTGAACCCGGTGCTCCGCATCGTGCTGCCGGTGGCGGCGACCGTGGGCGGCTACTGGCTTCCCGGATTCCTGCTGGAGCGCCGGGTTACCAAGCGTCAGGAGAAATTGCGCCTGTCGCTGCCGGACGGCCTGGACCTGATGGTGGTGTCCGTCGAAGCCGGTCTGGGCCTGGATCAGGCCGTGCAGAACGTGGGGCGCGAGTTATCGGTGGCGCATCCGGAACTCAGCGAGGAATTGGGACTGGTGACTCTGGAAATGCGCGCCGGAAAACGGCGTGCCGAGGCGCTACGCAACCTGGCGCAGCGCACCGGCGAACCCGAATTGCGCAAGCTGACCGCCATCCTGATCCAATCGGACCGCTTTGGCACCAGCATGGCCGAAGCGCTGCGGACCCACTCCGAGTTCATGCGCGTGCGCCGCCGCCAGGAGGCCGAAGAGCGCGCCGCCAAGGTCGGGGTCAAGCTGGTGTTTCCGATCTTCTTTTTTATCCTGCCTTCCATCCTGGTGGTGGCGGCGGGTCCGGGAATTCTGCAGGTCTTCAAATATCTGTTCCCCCTGATGAAGGGAGTTCAATAGGAAAGGAGGGACGCCAATGAACAACACACTGTTTCAAGCTGTTCTATGGTTAGCCGCCGGCGTGGTGCTCGTGCTACTCATGGCGCGCCGCCGCAAGCGCAAAAGCAGCATGTAAATGGGATTCGGGCGGGCGGCGCAAAACGCCGCGAGATTCAAATTGCGCCGCCTGCCCTATGCTTCCGCCCATTGCCGCTTGAGGTACGCCAATGCCCGCCCCAAGGCGGCCTCGGGATTATCGGTGGCGCCCGACTCCACGGTCAGCCAGCCGGCGTATCCCCATCGCTTCAGCGCCCGGAATCCCGGCCGGTAGTCGAACGGCAGCGATCCCGGTTCCGTGCGCTTCTCGCCATCGGCCAGATGCACATAAGCCGTATATTTTCCGTACCGGCTGAGAGTCTCGCCGATGTCGGCTTCCTCGATCTGCATGTGATAGAAATCGCTAAGTATCCGGACCCCAGGTGCGCCTACCGCTGCGATGGTTTCCGCGGCCTGGCGTTGCTGGTTCATGAAGTGCGTCTCGTGGTGATTGCACGGCTCCAGCAGCAGCGTCACCCCGCTGCGCGCTACTGCCGGCGCCACCTGCTTCAAACCCGCCACCAGCAGCTTCTCCTCCACCTCGCGCGCCGTCATCAGCGGCGACAGATCCTGAAAGCGATTCTGCCCGAACACCGGAACTTCGATCACGCAATCGGCTCCCAGCGCCTTGGCCATTTGCAATCGCCGCCCATCCAGTTCCACTGCCTCGGCACGCTTTTGCGGGTCCGTGTCCAACAAACCAATCGAACCGACGATCGCACTGACCGCGGCGCCCGTGCCCGCAAGCTGCTCCTCGATCGCTTCGAGCGGCTGGTTCAACCACTCTTGTCCCAGTTCAATACCGTCGTACCCCAGCCGGTGGACCAGGGCCGCCCGCTCGCGTAGACTGGTCTTGGGCAAAGGCGACCGCACACCGAATCGCACCCCGCGCGGCTGCCCGCTATCCGCTTGGCCCCGCACTACCGCCAAAGCCGCGCCACCAGCCCACAACAGTCGCCGCCGCGTGATGGCGCCACTCATACGCGCTCCATGGCCCGCGGATCCCATGCGCAGATCTTCCGTTCGAAATAGCTCGCGTTGGCCAGCAGCGCCGGACCCGCCGCGCGCAAACCAAACACCGCATCCTCCACCACCGGCTTCCGGCTGCGCACCGCGGCGAAGAAGTTGGCCAGGTGCGCGGCATGATCGCTGTAATCCTCGGGCGCCAAAAATTCCTCCGCCGGCGCTAGGTGCATGGTGTCGGGCCGCGCCGGACGCTCCGGATATTTTCTGCGGTACTCGGCCAGGTATTCGTGCTGCATGGCCTCCGCAAACGTCTCGATGTTATATCCCGGCTCCTGCGGCCGGTTGTGCCGCGCCACGCGCACCCCGTCGCCGTCGATATACAGGATGCCCTTCTCACCCACGAACCGGAATCCCGACGTCTCCGCCGAACCCTGCTCGAAATTCACGCGCAGTATGAGATTGAAGGCCGGATGATGCAAGCTCGCTTCGTAATCCGCCATTCCCAACATCAGGTCCGGGATCTCGCGTCCGTCGTTCCAAAAGCGCGTGCCGCCGGTCGCCATCACGCGCGACGGACCCACGGCGTCCAGCACGAAATGCACCCCCGAAAACAGATGCACGAACAGATCGCCCGGAATGCCCGTGCCGTAATCCCGGTAGTTATGCCACCAGAAGAAGCGCTGCGCGTCGAACGGCCGCCGCGTGGTGTTGGCCGTAAAGCGCTCCCAATCGATCGTGGTGGGCGAAGCATCCAGCGGGATGGAATTGCGGAACACCAGCTCATCCGAGTCCACCGGCCGCTCCCACCACGCTTCGATCAAATTCAATCTGCCGATCGCGCCATCGTGGATCAGATCCTTAGCCTTCTGATAGATAATGGAACTCACGCGCTGGCTGCCGACCTGCAGAATACGGCCCGTGCTGCGCTGCGCCGCGATCACCGCGTGGCCCTCTTCGATCGCATGCACCATCGGCTTTTCGCTATACACGTCCTTGCCCGCGTTCATGGCATCGATGGAGGCCGACGCGTGCCAATGGTCCGGCGTGGCCACTATGACCGCATCGACTTCCTTGCGCGCCAGCAACTCGTGATAATCAGCGGTAACGAACAGATCCTTGCCGAAGACCTCCCGCGCACGCGTGCGCCGGCCGGCGTATAGATCGGCGACTGCCACCAGTTCGACGCCGCCAACGCCCAGCGCTTCGTGTACGTCGGCCGTGCCCCGCCCACCCAGCCCGATGGCGCCAATCTGTATGCGGTCATTCGCGGACATCCGAAACTCCCCCAACGAGTTTACCTCTAACCACCAGCAGCGCCCAATCCCCTTTGCGGCAAAGCTCCAATACGCTGCCGCCGAGCCGCGCGGCCGCCGACGCAATCGCCGCCACGTCTTGCCCCTCGAAGCCGCTCAGCAACGCGACTCCGCCTGCGCGCAGGCTACCCAGCAGGTCGGATAACAGCGCTGTGTTCGCTTCGGGGCTGATATTGGCAATGACAATATTCGCCACGCCGTTGCGGACCGCA
Source organism: Bryobacteraceae bacterium (assembly GCA_049511415.1). Taxonomy (GTDB): domain Bacteria; phylum Acidobacteriota; class Terriglobia; order Bryobacterales; family Bryobacteraceae; genus Bog-159. The sequence continues at coordinate 138,551 of JBEKYC010000003.1, forward strand.
TCCACCGAGCCGGCGAACACGCCTGGCCCTATATTGCCGGCTGCCACCGCTACCGCCTCCGGATCGTTATCGCATGCCCAAACCGGCGCCGCGCCGAGCAGCCTCGCGGCCTCCGCCAGGATCCCCGAGCCGGTTCCCACGTCCAGCACGCGCATGTCTGGGCGCAGATATCGTTCCAGCGCCTCCAGGCACAACTGGGTGGTTTCATGCCGGCCGGTGCCGAACGCCATCCCGGGATTCACCACGATGCGGAAGCGCCCCTCCGGCGCGGGATCGCCGCGCCATTCGGGAACCAGAAAGAACCGCTGGCCTACCACGAGCGGCTCCCAGTTGGCGCGCGACTCCGCCACCCAATCGCGCTCTTCTTCGGCGCGCCAGCTTACCGCGCCAAACCGCGATATCAATGCCGCGCGATCTTCTGCATCTTCGAAGAACGCGCGCAGCCCGCCCGCCGTCTCCACGATGCCGGCCGACCCTTCCTCCCAAAGCTCGGCGACCAGCAGATCCTGGCGTTCCGGCGGACATTCGATTTCCAGCGAAAACATAGGCGTTCGCTCCACGCTACCATGATCGTTCAGGTGAACCGGAAGGAATTGCAGGCGCCTGCCAGTATGCGGCTGGCCGAAGCCCAAGCGCTGCTCAAAACCAGCCACGCCGATGGCGCCTATTACCTGGCTGGGTATGCCGTCGAATGCGCGCTGAAAGCCTGCATCTCGAAGCAGACACAACGCTACGACTTCCCCGACCGGAAGAGGGTCAACTCCAGCCACACGCACGATCTAGCAGAGCTTGTGAGAGTCGCCAAGTTGCAGGATTCGCGCAAGGCGGCGGCACTAGCCGACACGCAGTTTCAAAAGCACTGGGACATCGTGCAATCATGGTCTGAGGACAGCCGATACACGAAGAACTCTGCGGAGAGTGCGCAGGAACTGGTTAGAGCGATAGTCGACAGAAGTCATGGAGTCATGAAATGGATCAAACAGTATTGGTGGGCATGGAGGTCGAACAGGGAGCCGAGATTCTTCGCATCCTCGACGAAGCCGGGTTGCGGGTAAAAGTGGCTTTGTGGGCTCTGCTGGGCGAGTACACCCTCTGGCGTCTGGTCTTGGCATCCCGGCGGTTTGATGAGTCCGGCGCCATGGAAGGCCACGGGCTGACAAACGACGCCTTACGCGCCGCTGGTTTTCCTGTCGAAAACAAGCCGCCGGTTTTGATTCTCCCCACAAACGATCCGTTCATCAAGGCGCTACGTGGCTACTTTGGCAAGGCAAAGAGCGTCAAAGGCATGCGCCTCGGCGGACAACAGATCGGAAACCGCTGGGTGGAAGACGGCTACGTTTACCGAATTTCCTGATTGAGATCGACCTATGAAACTACAAGGCATATTTCCCCCCATCACCACTCCCTTCGATCACGCCGGCAACCTCTACGCAGCCAAAGTGCAGCACAACATCGAAAAGTGGAACCGCACTACGCTTGCCGGCTACGTGGTCACCGGCTCGACCGGCGAGAGCGTCATGCTATCTGCCCAAGAGAAAGTCGAGCTTTGGGAAATGGTGGCCAAGTACGCCGCGCCCGAAAAGCTGCTGATCGCCGGCACCGGCGTCGAGAGCGTGCGTGAAACCGTGTGCCTCACCAATCGCGCCGCCGAACTGGGGTACAAAGCCGCGTTGGTCAAGACGCCGCATTATTACAAGAACCTGCTGACCCGGCCCGAAGCGCAGACGCTCTACTACCGCTCGGTTGCGGACCAGTCGCGCATTCCCGTCATCATCTACAACTTCCCGCAGGCCACGGCTCTCGATATCCCGGCCGCCGCGGTGGTGGAGCTATCGCAGCATCCCAACATCATCGGCATCAAGGAAAGCTCCGGCAACATGGAGAAGGTGATGCAGATCATACGCGAGTCGCGGCCCGGCTTCCAGGTGACTGTCGGCTCGGCGCCGACGCTGTGGCCGTCGCTCTTGATGGGCGCCACGGGCGCGATCCTGGCCTTCGCCAACGCCGCGCCCTATGCCTGCATCGCGATCTGGGAAGCCTACCGCATGCGCGAAGAGGAAGCCAGCCGCGACTGGCAGAACCGCATCGCGCGTGCCGCCATGCTGGTCACCACCAAGCATGGCATCCCCGGCCTGAAACATGCCATGGATCTGAACGGCTACTATGGCGGTCCGCCGCGCTTGCCCTTATCGGTTCCCGGCGCGGACGCCAAACGCGAGATCGAAGAAGCCTTCAAAGACCTGAAGGGCTAGCCCTCAATAGAACAGATACTTGCGCCACTGCTCGTCGCTCTTGCCGAGCATGCGCATCAGGTGACGGCTGGTGTGCAGGCTGAACGGCCGCGGTTGGCGCGCCAGCTTCATACCCGCTTCTTCCGGCGTGCGGCTGCCTTTCTTGTTGTTGCAGGGATTGCAGCAGGCCACCAGGTTTTCCCAGTTGGATTCACCCGCCCGCGAGCGCGGCACCACATGATCAAGCGTGAGCTCGGAAGAAGGCAGCGTGCGATGGCAGTACTGGCAGGTGTAGCGGTCGCGCATCAGGATATTCTTGCGCGAAAGCGCCCGCGTCTGGTGCGGGATGCGCCGGTATTCGAGCAATCGAATGACGCTCGGCAGCCGCATGGTGCTGCGGGTCGAGTGGATGTGCTGCGTGGATTCCTCCTCGGCCGATGCCACGCCCTTCAATACCAGCACCAGCGCGCGCCGCGCGGCGCACACGTTAATCGGCTCGTAACTCGCATTCAGAACCAGAACCGGCTTCTGCAGTCTGCTCAAACTAGCCATTTAAACGGGTCCCTTTCGCGTGCCAAAATCCGCTTGATCCTTAAATCTCCGATCCACGCGCGCCAGCGCCAGCACCGATACCGAGCGCGCTCCCGCCTTCTTGAGCGCCCGCGCGCAGGCGCTCGCGGTAGCACCCGTGGTCATCACATCGTCAATCAGCAGAATGCGCATGCCCGCCACGCGCCGCCGCGCCACGAACGCTCCCGCGACATTCTCGCGCCGCTGCGAGTTGCTCAATCCAGCCTGCGCCCGTGTGGACGCCCCGCGCCGCAACAAACGCAGCACCGGAATACCGCGCCGCCGCGCGAATATGCGGCCCAACAATTCCGATTGATTGTAACCGCGCTGCCATCGCCTGCGCCAGTGCAGCGGCACCGCGGTTACCGCATCGAACAGCCGGTCGCGCGGCACGGCGTCGGCCAGCAATTCGCCCAAAGGCCGCGCCAGTCCGCGCATGCCGCTGTACTTGAAAAGATGGATCAGTTTGCGCAGCGTGCCTTCGTATGCGCCGTAACAAAACGCTTCATCGAAACCCCGCCCTCCGTTCCGGCACAGCATGCAGCGGCCTTCGGAATCCAGCGGAAAGCTATTCAGGAAGGGCGTGCGGCAGTTGAGGCAGAAGAACTCGGCGGTCAGCGGCGCCGGCTCGCGCAGGCAATCCGCGCAGACCGGGACACGCGAGAACCGGTACAACGGACGTTCGCAAACGTGGCACTCGTCGGGAAACAGAATTGAAAAAAGGCCGTGGGGGACCTGCCCGAAGATCGGAGGGATAAGATCGGAAAGCGATAAGGCGCGTCTGCTACTCGAGAAGACTCACCTCCCGGTGATTCTCTATTTTACAACAAAGCCTTCACGCCTTACCAGCCGGGTGCATCTGCTGCGCGAGGTAATTGTCGATGCCGATCTCGTCGACGATGTGCAGTTGCCCTTCCAGATAGTCGATGTGATGTTCTTCGTCCAGAAGAATCTGCTTGAATAGCTCCCGCGAGCCGTTGTCGCCTAAGTCGGTGGCTGTCTTGATCGCCACATTCAGACGCGGCACGGCATCCAATTCCAGCGCCAGATCGTTCTCCAACTGACTCTTCACGTCCGGCCCCACTTTGATTGGAAATAGCTCCGTCATGTTCGGCATGCCTTCGAGAAAAAGGATGCGCTGCATCAGGATGTCGGCGTGATGCATCTCCTCGATGGACTCCTGCCGGTCGAGCGCGGCCAGCCGCTGATAGCCCCAGTTCTCGCACATCTTAGCGTGCAGGAAATACTGGTTGATCGCCGTAAGCTCGGCTTTCAGCACCTCATTCAATAACCTGATGATCTCTTCGTGTCCACGCATAAACGAAATTGTAACGTAAGCTGAGATGCCTTCGGCGGACTGAAGTCCTGCTATTCTGGGAACTTCGGAAAGAAAGGAAACCGCAGTGCGCGTCGTAGCCGGAGTGGACCTTGGCGGAACCGCCGTCAATTATACGTTGATCACGCCCCAGGAGCAGTTCCTGATCGAAGGGCTGTGCGAGCATCCCGCACGATCGAAGGAAGGGCCGGCGGTCTGTCTGCAACAGATTGTGGATGGCTTGCAGGCTGCCGTCGAGCGAGCCGGGTTGCGCCTCGCCGACGTGGCCGCCGCCGGGCTGGATACGCCCGGGCCGGCCAGTGCGAACGGCACTCTTAGCGCCAAGGGCTCCACCAATTTCGTGCACGCCGAATGGTGCGGTTTCGACATTCGCGCCGGATTGGAACAGAGGCTCGGAATCCCCGTAACCTATTTGAACGATGGCAACGCCGGCGCGCTTTGGGGGCACTTCACCATATTCGGCGCCAGCAGCCACGCCACCTCGGTGACCGTGGTGATCGGCACCGGCCTCGGTGGCGGCATCATCATCGAAGGCCGCGATGTTAAAGGCCGCCTGGGCTTCGGCGGAGAACTGGGTCACGTGCTGCTGCCGTATCAGAACATTCGCGGTATCGAAGGATTGATCCCGCGATGTAACTGCGGACGCACCGGCGATCTGGAGTCCGTATGTTCGCTCACGGCCATCGAGAAGTCATTCCTGCCTTACTTCCTGCCGCGCTTTCCGGAAAACGAACTTCATAAGCTCGACCTGCACCAGGCCGCCAAACTGGTGCGCGGGATGGCCGAGCGCGGCGATCCCATGTGCAAAGAGATCTTCCGCGTGCAGGCGCATGCGCTGGGAGTGTTCTTCGACGAAATGATCAACACCTTCGATCCGGACGCGCTGATCGTGGGCGGCGGGGCCATCGAAACCGGGGAAGAATTCCAGCGTTGGTTCGTTCGCGAGATTCACGCCGGTATGCCGCCGCAGAGGGAGGAGCAGGCTGACGTTCCGATTTACATCATGCCGAATGGCGACACTGCCGGCGCGCGCGGCGCGGCCATCCAGGCGCTGCAATACGCGCGGGAGCACGGCATCCTTTAGGGTATTTGTATGACGTTCGACGATTACCGCCGGTGCTACGCGGAGGAGATCGAGTACGTCGCCAACATGAGATCGCCCGCGCTGGTGGCGGCCTTCGCACGAGTGCCGCGCGAGAAGTTTCTGGGGCGGGGACCCTGGCAGATCGCTTCCGGCGATGCGCGGGCGATGGCTGCCATGGGAGTGGCGGCGCTGGCTTACCGGCAGGTCACAGATCCGCGTCACTTGTATCACAACGTGGTCGTGGCTCTCGACACGGCACGCGACATCAATAACGGACAGCCCAGCGCGCTGGCCACCTGGATCGGCGCACTCGATCTGAAAAGCGGCGATCGCGTCTATCACATGGGCTGCGGAGTCGGCTATTACACCGCGATCATGGCGGAAGTGGTGGGTACTGGCGGCAGCGTGGTGGCCATCGATGCCGAGCCGGATCTGGCGGCCCGCGCTCGGGAGAACCTGTCCGGGCATCCGCAAGTAAGCGTCGCAGCCGCGGATGGCGCGGCGTTCGATCCAGGCATGTGCGACGCCATGCTGATCAACGCGGGCGTCACGCATCCACACGCGTTGTGGCTGGACCGGCTGCGCGAAGGTGGACGGCTGGTAGTGCCGATCACTATTGCGGCCACGCCCAAAATCGGCCAGGGCGTGATGGCCAGGATTGTGCGCCAATCCAGCGACTTTACGGCCGGCATCGCGTCGGTCGTGGCCATATACTCCGCCGCCAGCCTACGCGATCCGGAACTGGAGTTGCCTTTACGCAAAGCGTTCACCACCGGCGCATTGCTGAAGATGAAGTCGTTGCGCCGCGACACGCATGACGCGGACGAAGCTTGCCTGTATCACACGCCGGGTATGTGCCTGAGCAGCGCCGGTTAGTGAATTCCAAAGCGCGCCCGGTATCCGCTTTCCTGCACCACGATCGTCTCCGCCAGCCGGTCCTGCGCGGTGCGACGCTGCGGGTGGATGAAGAACTGCAGGAAGCCGAATCCGAACTCCAGCGCCGCTGCGCCGTAGCCCAGCGCGCGCTCGATTGAGTGCCATAACGACATATGCTCGTGAACCAGCGAAATGACCCGGATACGGAACAGGCGCTTCCCCGGCGTGCGCCCGTTCCAGATGAATGTGGCCAGCCCGAAATACAACACCGGCACTACAATCTCAAACAGGATCTTGGCCCATTCGTGCTCCAGGCTGATTTGATAGTTCCGGTGCTGATGCACGTCGGCGCCTGTCTCGATGGCCCACCTGGCCAGACCCCAAACGACCAGCATTACAGCCACGGCGATGCCGGCCAGAAACACGTCCGTAGCGAACGCGCCCGCCCGCGGCCAGAAGTCGGCCAAGGGAATACCTTCCAGTTCCTGCATACGGACAGTCTCCTTGGCATGATAAACACGCATCCCAGCATTATAGCCATGACATTCCGGCCGCCATGTGCGAACCTGTTCTCGATATGAGCACATTCGAGAACCGCCAATTCAAGTTGACGACACGCCCCGTCGGCATGGTCAAGCGGAGCGACTTCGAGTTCGTCACCACGCCTGCCGCCGAGCCAGGACCCGGCGAAGTGCTGGTCCGGGTCCAATACCTGTCACTCGACCCCGCCATGCGCGGCTGGATGAATGCCGGCAAGTCATACATCGCGCCGGTGGGCATCGGTGAAGTGATGCGCGCGGGCGGCATCGGCCAAGTGGTCGCCTCTAATGACCCGAGTTTGGCCTTGGGCGACACCGTGGTGGGCATGACGGGCGTTCAGGACTTCGCCGTCGTGCCGGCGAAAACCATGGTCAAAGTTGACCCACGCCTGGCGCCTCTGCCCCGCTTTCTGGGCGCGCTCGGCATGCCCGGCCTCACGGCTTACTTTGGCCTGCTCGACATCGGCCAACCCAAAGAGGGCGAGACGGTGGTGGTTTCCGCGGCGGCGGGCGCGGTGGGCGCAGTCGTGGGACAGATCGCCAAGATCAAAGGCTGCCGCGTGGTGGGCATCGCGGGCGGACCGGATAAGTGCCGATACATGACCGAGGAACTGGGCTTCGATGCCGCCATCGATTACAAGAGCGAAGACGTGCGCGCGGCTCTGGCAAGTCACTGTCCCAAAGGTATCGACATCTACTTCGATAACGTGGGCGGTGAGATCCTGGACGTCGTCTTGTCGATGCTGGCGATGCGCGCGCGCGTGATTATCTGCGGCGCGATCTCGCAATACAACAACATGGAAACGATGCAAGGGCCGCGGAATTACATGTCTCTGCTCGTCAACCGTGCGCGCATGGAAGGCTTCGTCGTGTTCCACTACGCCCCGCGTTACATGGAAGGCATGCAGGCGCTGGCAAGTTGGGTATTGTCGGGCAAGCTGAAAGCGCGCGAAGACATCGTCGATGGTTTGGAGACTTTTCCGGATACGCTGCAGAAGCTCTTCCGCGGAGAGAACTTCGGGAAGCTGGTGATTCGTGTGTCGGACAAGTCATAAGTCCACTTACTTCCCAACCGACACGGAAGTAACCTGCATGGCGGCGATCGAGGCAGGAGGGCCGGGATCGTTATCCCTGGAGATGCCCGCGACCAGGTTGCCGTAAGCTTCGTAGAGTTGCTGCGTCGGGAAAGCAGGGCACGTGTCCACCGGAAAGGCGCCCGAACAGGGATCGAAAGCGCCGCTTCCGTTGGCGGGATTAGCCACGCAGGCCCATTCGGTTGCGTGCGTATACGGATCGCGCACCGCGGCGGTAAATACATAATCGCCGGCGCCCGCCTGCCGCGAAACATAAACAGAATAGACATAGGCGTCCTTTCCCTGGCTGTTAGGCGGCAGGGAGGGCAGCGTGATCTGGCCGGAGCACTGGGGCTCAACCGGAGACGAGATTGTATCTTCGGCATAACACAGGAGGGAGCCACTCTCGGGACAGTTCGAATAATTGGAAAAGTAGAAGGACGTCGTGTTGCCGATATAGTCGTGGCCGAAGCCGTACTCCAGGTCTCCGGTAAAGCAGGGATTCCGCGAATAGTAGACCGCGCCAATCAAGTAACTCTCATCGGAGAAGTCACCGGGCGCGAAAGTGCCCGTGAATTCAAACCCACGGAACTTCGCCCCGGCCGCAGTCCCAGACTGGTACATGGTTCCCACAGCCGGCGCGGAACGGTAGATGGCGCCGGATTGCTCCACGCCGTTGTCGAACCAATAGGGCGGAGCGTCATAGTCCGTTACATTCCAGACACAACCGAGTTGATCCGGAACGGGCGACGCGAGTACTCCCGGAAAGTAGAACTTATACGGACCGGCTGGGGGCGGCTGGGTTTGATCGGGCGAGGGAGCGTATGCGAAGTAAACGGGCATCGTGACGGTGGACCACACCGGCGCGCTGCTATCCTGGGCCGACGCCGCGGCTACTGTTGTTAGATAGGAAAGTACGAATAGCTGCTGAAGTCGCATCTGGTCATTTTCCCATTTTGTCCGACGTCTTAGAAGCGCGTGCTAAGCTGTTGGCTGAATGAACGTATGGTCCCCCACATCCTGGCAGAGCAAGCCCGCCGAGCAGCAGCCGGTGTATCCGCGCGACGAGGAAGTTACTCGAGTTGTGGACACCATTTCGAAGCTGCCGCCGCTGGTGACAAGCTGGGAGATCGGCGCCCTGCGCACGCAGTTGGCGGACGCGGCGCGCGGCGAACGGTTTCTGCTGCAGGGCGGCGACTGTGCGGAACGCTACGACCACTGCGACTCGGGCACCATCGCCAACAAGCTCAAAATGCTCCTGCAGATGAGCCTGGTGCTGGCGCTGGGCGGCCGGCGGCGCGTCATCCGCGTGGGGCGCTTCGCCGGCCAATATGCCAAGCCGCGCTCCGATGACTTTGAAACACGTAACGGCGTGACGCTGCCGAGCTATCGCGGCGACTTGATCAACTGCCCCGAGTTCACCGCCGCGGGACGCACGCCCGATCCGCAACTGATGCTGCGCGGTTACGAACGGGCGGCACTGACTCTCAATTTCATTCGCGCGCTGGTGAGCCGCGGCTTCGTCGATCCGGCGCGCCTGGATTACTGGAACCTCGACTGGGTGAAGGACTCGCCCATGGCCGAGGAGTATCGGCGCATCGCCCGCCAGATCGGCGAGTCCATACGGTTCATGGAAAACCTGATGGGCGTACATCCGGGCGAACTGCAATGGATCGACTTCCATACCAGCCACGAAGGATTGCATCTGCCTTACGAACAGGCACAAACACGGCACGTGCCGCGGCAGGAGGGCTGGTTCGATCTTTCCACACACTTCCCCTGGATCGGCATGCGCACGACCCATCCGCATGGAGCACACGTAGAGTTCTTTCGCGGCATACGCAACCCGATCGGGGTGAAGATCGGGGCCGGCATGCAGCCGGAAACACTGCGGGAATTGATCGATATTCTGCACCCGGATGACGAACCCGGACGGCTCACATTGATTCATCGCTTTGGCGCCGACTCGATTGCGCGGTTCCTGCCGCCGTTGATTTATGCGGTCCGCGCGACCGGCAAGACCGTGTTGTGGTGCTGCGATCCGATGCATGGCAATACCCGGACTACGGCGGACGGCATTAAGACTCGTAACTTCGACGAGATTTTAGGCGAACTCGATCAAGCGCTGGATATCCACGCGGCTTGCGGCAGCCGACTCGGCGGCATACATATCGAACTGACCGGCGAAGATGTCACCGAGTGCATCGGCGGCGCCCGCGGCCTGCGCGAGTCCGACTTGAAGCTGGCTTATAAGTCGGGGTTGGACCCCCGGCTGAATTATGAACAGGCGCTGGAGATGGCGCTGTTTGTTTCGCGGAAGATGAGTGACAGGGCTTAACCTACATCGTCGTCTTCCTCGTCGTCGTCATCTTTTTTCGGCTGGCTTTTGATCTCGACGTTGGCAGTCTTCAGTTGCTCCTTCAATTTGTTCCAGCGTTCGAGCACGGCGGGAGCGTCGTGGGCCAACTGCGCGACGGCGGCGGATGTGGCGGCTGTGGGCGCCGCATCGGCGCCCTCGATCAGGTTATAGAGCATGGAAGCCTGCCCGTTGAGCGAGGCCAGGCCGGGCTTGGCCGGCGCAGGTCCGAAACCGCCCCCCGAGCCCATGGCTTCTTTGATTTGTTTGCCTAAATCCGCCAGATCCGAGCGCTTCTCGATCTGCTCCTGCGCGGAGCGCGCTTCGCGAATCGCCTCGGTGGTACGGGTCATGATGCGCGCGAGGAGCTTCTCCGCTTCGTGTTGCTGTTGAAGGGCGGCGGCCGTCGCCTTCACGCGCGGGTCCATCTTGACGGTGAGCGTGGCAGTTTCGGAGTGCCCCTCCACGGTGAGCTTCACGGTGTAGACGCCGGGCAGCACGGCCGGACCTAATGGCAGGCGCGGCGTCTCGTGCGGCACCGCCGAGATGGGGTATTCGTGGCGCAGCGATTCAGGCGTGGCGCCATGCAGATCCCAGACCCAGCGGTGCAGGCCGGTTGATGCCGAAAGCGTGCGCGGCTTACGCACCCAGAGCGTGGGAATGGTGAGCGTCTTCAGGTCGGCTTCTGTGATCTCGGGCGGGTCGGCGCTGGAATAGCGGCGCACGGTTTTACCGGCGGCATCCAGAATTTCAAGCGTCACGGGAGCGGAGGGCGCTTGCGCGAGGTAATAATCGATCACCGCGCCATCCGGCGGATTCTCGGCCAGTGGTTCATCCGGGGGCAGCGGCGTATCGGTGTTGGTGTCGCGATGGACCCGCCACGCGGGCGCGGGATGGCTCAGCCAGAGCGCCGACGCGAGCGCCTTTTCGTCCACCTGGCGCAGCGGCGTGATGTCATCCAGAATCCAGAATCCGCGGCCATGGGTGGCTACGATCAGGTCGCTGTTCTTAATCCAGAGGTCGCGCATTGCCGTGTGCGGCAGGTTCAATTGCAGCGATTGCCAGTGGTCGCCATCGTCGAACGAGACCCACACGCTGGTTTCACTGCCGGCGAACAGCAGGCCTTTGCGTACGGGATCTTCGCGCACGCTGTCGATGGCGGCGTCTTTGGGCAAGCCGTTCGTGATGAGCTTCCACGTTTTGCCGCGGTCGTGCGTGCGGTAGATGTAAGGCGTCAGATCGTCGATGCGGAAACGGCTGACCGAGGCAAACGCGGATTGGTCGTCGTAGTGGGATGCTTCGAGCTGCGTGACCTTGCTCCAGGGCGTCAGCTCGGGCGGGGTGATGTCTTTCCAGTTCTTGCCGCCGTCAACTGTGATCCAGATAAGACCCTCGTCGGTGCCTGCCCAGAGGGTTTCGAGCGTTTTGAACGAGGGCGCCATTGAATAGACGACGCCGCGCTGTTTAGCCGCGCCCGGGTCTTTGGCGGCCATGGTTCCCAGGCTGGCGGGAATGCCGGGCGCCGGGCGCGTGAGATCGCCGCTGATGGTCTGCCAGGTGCGGCCGCCATCGATGGTCTTGAAGACATAGTTAGCGGCGTAGTAGAGCACGTGCGGATCGACGGTCGAGAACATGATGGGCTGGGTGCGATCCGTGCGATATTTGCCGCTGCCGAGCGGGCCCGGCGCGACACTTTCGACCTGTCCGGTTTCGCGATGGAATTTCGTGACCGAGCCGCGGCCGGCACCGTAGATAATATCCGGATCGCGCGGGTCGGGAGCGACATAGCCATACTCGATCACGCCCACCGGATGCCATTCGCGGAAGGTAACGACGCCATCGTTGCCGCGGCTGGATACGCAGACCGATCCGCTTTCCTGCTGGCCGGCGCAGACGCGATAGGGAAAGGCGTTGTCGGCGACCGCATGATAGAGCTGGGCGGTGGGCTGGTTATACCAGGAGCTCCAGGTGCGGCCGCGATTCACACTGACGATGGCGCCCTGATCGCTGACGAGCAGGATGATATCGCCGTTGTTGGGGTTGATCCAGATATTCTGATAGTCGTCGCCGCCGGGCGCGCCTTTCAGACCGCTCCAGGTTTGGCCGCCGTCGCTGGAGCGCCAGGTGACGGTGCTGGTGCTGTAGACGGTGTCGGGGTCTTTGGGATCGACGATGGGGACGGGGAGATCGCCGCCGCCGATGCGCGTGGCCGGGCGCGGATCGGTGGTGATGCGACGCCAGTTGTCGCCGGCATCATCGGAGCGGTAGATGCCCACTTCGCGTCCGGAGGCCGCGGCCGAGTAGAGGCGGCGCGGATTGCTGGGCGCGATGGCTACGTAGGCCTGCTCGACCGCGGGGAGGCCTTGCGTCAGCTTGTTCCAGTTCTTGCCGCCGTCGGTGGATTTGAAGATGCCGCCATGCGTGCCGGCATAGACGTTGCCGAATTCCCAGGGACCCTGACGGGCCTCCCACATGGAGGCGTAGAGCACGTCGGGATTGGAGGCGTCGATGGTGATGGCGGATGCGCCGGTGTTCTCGTCGACGTAGAGCGACTTCTGCCAGGTCTGGCCGCCATCGGTGGAAACGTAGAGGCCGCGCTCCGGATTCGCGCCGTAGGGATGGCCGAGGACGGCGGCGTACACATGGTTGGGATCGCGCGGATCAATGGCGAGGGCCGGAATCTGCTGGCCGTCGCGGAGGCCGAGATGGGTCCAGGTTTGGCCGGCGTCGGTGGATTTGTAAATGCCGTTGCCGACGGAGAGATCGGGGCGCTGGAGGCCTTCGCCACTGGCTACGTAGATAATGTTGGGGTCGGAGGGGGCGACCGCGATGGCGCCGACGGAGCCGGTGGGCTGGCTATCGAAGATGGGGTCCCAGGTGCGGCCGTAGTCGTCGGATTTCCAGACGCCGCCGTTGACCTGGCCCATATAAAAGATGTTGGGCTGGGAGGGGACGCCGGTACAGGCGCGGGTGCGTCCGCCGCGGAAGGGTCCGACGTTGCGCCAGTGGAGTTCGCGGAACAGGTCGGGGGTGATTTGCTGGGCGGGGGCGGCGCAGGCGATGGCGAGTAGGAGGGCTGGGATGATGCGGGTTCGGGTCATGATGTTTGTTTTAGCACGGTGAGTGGGGCGGCGGGGGCGGATTCCGCGGTGTTCGATTATGGGATTAGGTTCGTTTGGCATAACGGCGTGGCGCGGGAATCCGGGGGTTGCGTCGGGCTGCTGGCTGCGCGTAGCAATTTGTAAATAGCAACCCATAAGTGGTTTGTTTGCAATGCATAGCTGGCGATTCAGAGACGATTTGGCCGAGGGTTCGTTTTTGGTTGCGGGTGGGACGGCGGGGGTGGTGCGGAGGGAGTTTTGCGCCGTAGAGAGGTCTGACGGGTTGGGGTGGAAAGATTGGAAATTCGAACGCATCAGAGTTCGATCCGCAATTTTGTTGGTTTGAGATTCGCACCGCGTTTGGCCTGAGGCGGGATTCCGCTCGTTACGGGCCGGATACGGACGTGGGTGGTACATGCCGTCTCGTCTCGACCATAGCATGGGCGAGTTGGATGGCCGGCAGGCGCTACGGTTGGCAGGGCGGCAGGCTATTGAAAAGACTGGGGTAAGGTGCTGGGCGGGGTGGCGTGGTGCGGTGTGAATCGCGTTGACGGAATGGGGTTCCGGGGGCAGGGCGCGGGTAGTGGGCCGCGATGCGTTGCTGATCCCAAGTGTATGATTATACATCGTGTAGGATCATGCAGTTGCGCGGGCGGAAAACAAGGCCGCGCAACGAGCGCCATAACCTCACCATGCGGATGCAGATTCGCCGGTTAACCCGGCTGACGAACGCTTTTTCAAAGAAGCTGGAGAACCACCGCGCGGCGGTAGCGCTGCACTTCGCTTGGTATAACCTCTGCCAGATTCACGGCTCTCTGAAAGTCACGCCTGCAATGGAAGCCGGGATTACGAACCATGTGTGGAACGTGGCCGAATTGCTGGCGTAACCTATTCAATATCGTACACTTGTCCAGGAAGTGTAATATTTTCTTGCATTTACCAATCCCCATGCTGTATTATTGTTATCGGAGGGGGACGTGCTATTGCCTAGAAGGCCTCCGAAATGTCGAAGCCAAAGCCTAGTCCTGAGGAATTAAAGTACAAACTCCATTGCCGGATTGTGGATATGATCGGCTCGGCTATCCATGTTGTTATCCCCTGGGCGGCGGCGGTCCTGATCGCCGTCATGTTCCAAAGGTCCGTTTCCTCACTCGGAGGCCGTTACACTTTTGCCCAGATCGGCGTCAGTTTCTTAGGGGATTTCAAAATATCCGAAGCGCTCGCCTATGTGTTTGGTGCAGGGGGCATCGCTTATGGATACAGGCGGAGGCGGCTGCATCAAGACAACGTGGAACGAACAGCCAAGCGTATCACGGATCTTGAGAAGCAGCTTGATCCAAAACGCAGTTCTAGCCGTTTAACCCCAAGAGGGAAGACGCGACCCGAGGATAGACAATGACACCCGTAGCCAACTTCGTCGCCGCCTTGCACCTGTCGTTCGTCTTGGCACTCTTATGGATTTTGGTGTTCAGGCTGGCTTCTGACTATCGTACTGATGCTCTGCGCGACAAGCTTTTCGCAGTACGCGAAAAGCTCTTTGATTATGCAGTCACTGGCAATATCAGTTTTGATGATCCCGCCTACACTAAACTCCGGATGCTTCTTAACGGCCTGATACGATTCGCGCATCGGTTGACCTTTTCCCGGCTTACGTTAGGCTGTTTATTTATGGCCTGGCGAAATGAGCCATGCGATAAGAAGGTCCTGACGGAGTGGCATCAGGCGCTGGCGGCTCTTCCCCCGGAAGCCCAAAAGGAACTGGATGCGATTCACAATTCAGCGCTGGTTCTGGTGGTTGAGCATCTGGTTAAGGGTTCTCCGATTATGCTTTGCATGCTGGCCGGTTTTGCTCTATTGCGATTCCTCAAGGCATTTACAAGATGGACGTTAGTAGCGTTTGTGAATAGGCGGACAATTGAGGCGTTCACATATCACCTTCCCGGACTTGAGAGCTTGGAAGCACAGACTATTAGCGCGGATGCCGAAGAACGACAGCAACACGATGAAGTAGTGCTTGCTAATTAGTAAAAACGCCTATCTGGAATCCTTCCTTGGTCTACCGCCCGCTTTCGTCTTGCGCATCGCGGCAATCTTTCGAAAATACTCTGGTCCCCGCTTCGCGGTAGCCTTCCCGCCCATCTTGCCCAATACCGCTGCCGGTTCGATGGTAAGCAAGTGGTCCGCCAGGGCGACCGAATCCCTTAGCAACTCCAATGCACGCGTTGTGCGGCCTTGTGGCAGTTCTGGCGACGTTTCTAGCAGCGTCTTGGCTTCCGAAATCATGCGCCGTAGCGCTTTCAAATCTTGGGTGCGTGGCATCGTGGATTATCCCTTGATCCTGACCACGCCACGGCGCGACGTGAACGCGGCTGGAGGCGTAGCCAGCATCTTGTCGATTTGGCCTACCGCCGATTCGAGTAATTCGTCCGCGATCACTGCCCGGTCGTTCTGCACTGCCGTACGTATCGTTCTCCGGGCTTGTTCGATGGTATCGCGCAACTGCCGCAAATCGTCTCGGCTGACCATGCCCACAGCCTAACATGCGGCAAGCGCTTGCTGTTATCATAGCAACGCACCCCGTCCCACTACCAGGGCGCGGGGCTTCGGGTTGCATGCAGCCGAGCGCCAACCGGTTACGAGGTCCGGCGCGTGGCTGGCGTGGGACGGTTTGAACGAGGTTACTCGTCTTTTCTCGGCTGGCGTGGATTTTCCCCGCAACTCTGCAACGGCGACAATACGCTCATATGGAAAAGGGGTAGACTCGGATCATGATGCCAGCACGACGGTTAACCGCTATTATCGAGCGTGAGGACGACGTTTTTGTGGCGTTGTGCCCTGAGCTTGACATCGCGAGCCACGGTGCGTCCATAGAAGAAGCGCGAGCTAACCTCATCGAGGCGCTTACGCTGTTCTTCGAAACTGCCGCTCCCTCCGAAGTCGCCAGGCGCTCTCGCAGCGAGATTTTCGTGACCCAGGTTGAGGTCCCGGTTGGGTAGACTTCGAGAGACGACCACGATAACCGTTCCGGTTCCGCTTCACGATCACACGCCACGGCACCCTGCTGAGCATCGTTCGGCAATCGGGACTCCCGAGATCGCTATTTGAGACTGAGTAGCTGGCGACGGCACCCATGGTGTGGCGAGTACTGCCTTTTGCCGGCAGCCCCTTTGAAAAATACGGTGAGCGCCTTTAGCGCGGTGGATTCCATGGTCGGCGGGTCGGCGGCTCAATTCCTAAGGCGAGCTTCCGAGTGGCGCGATGCGAAATCGCCTGGAGTTGCCTCCGCTTGGCTATAATCAGATCGGGTAAACGACCTGAATGGCGACCGCATCGACGGGAAAACCACCGGGCGGTTCTGGCGACGACGCCCAAGATGCGGCGCCGCCGGTTCCACCGGCCGCCCGCCAGGAATCGATTCTCCCAGCTTGCCCGAATGATCAGGCGACCGTCGATGACGCCCTTGGCTTCACTCCGTATGTCAAGGCCCTGGCCTCGTTTCTGACCGATCCGTCGACCAAACCGCCTCTGGCGATATCGATTGAGGGTGAGTGGGGGAGCGGCAATCCTCGTTCATCAGCCAGTTGAAGAAGTACATTACGGAAAGGGAAAAGGCCCGGAAGCCACAAACGAGGAACCACCACCCAATAGGTCGATGCTCGCCGGAAAAGGCTAGTGGCGGCCGGCCCGATCGTCAGTGCAGCCGCAGTGCCTCCGCGATTCGGACGGTTGGTGCAGGTCCCCCCGGGAGCACCGAAGACTCGCGGAAAGATCCGGGCGAAGAGGCCGAAAAATGCTCGGGATGCCGGATTGAAGGCTCGATGAGTGGCCGGAGGCCCGGCTAAACCATGACAGGGGCGATCTGAATCAAGCCCGCTGGCCGAACGGCGACATCCGCTTCACTGCCCGGTAGCAGCGTGCCCACCAGATCATAGTCATGCGCTTCGGTGATGCGGAGGCGGCGCATCTGGCCGGGACGCGGCTGGGCGCCTTCGAAATCGTTGATCAATATCACGCCGTCGATCTCCGGCGCCTGCGTGGGCATGCGGCCCTCCCAGAGCAGATCCGTCTCGGACGAAGTGCCCGAAACCAGGATCTCCGTTTCCGATCCCACCAGCTTGCGATTGCGGGCGCGAGCGATTTTGCGCTGCAGGGCCATCAGGTGGCGCTTGCGGTTGTATATGGCGCGCGCGTCCACCTTGGCGTCAAGGGCAAAGCTGCGGCTGGTATCTTCGTCGGAATACGAGAAGACGCCCAAGCGGTCGAAGCCGGCAGCCTTCACGAAACTGCACAATTCATCGAAATCGGCGGCGGTCTCGCCGGGGAAGCCGACGATGAAACTGGTGCGTATGGCAACACCGGGGATAGTGCGGCGGATGCGCTCGATCAGCTTCAGGAAGATATCGCCGGAAGCGCCGCGCTGCATGCGTTTCAGCACGGCCGCGCTGGCGTGCTGCAACGGCATGTCGATATATTTCACCAGCGCGTCGTGCGCGGCGATGGTGTCGAGCAGCTTTTGCGTGACCTTGTTGGGATAGGCGTAGAGGAAGCGAATCCACTTGGCGCGCGGCGTTTCGATTTCCGCCAGGCGGGCGAGCAAGAGGGCCAGACCGTCCTTAATGCCGAGGTCCTCGCCGAAACAGGTGGTGTCCTGGCCGATCAGGTTGAGTTCGCGGACGCCCTGCGCGAACAGCCGGGTGGCTTCGGCGATCACGGATTCGAAGCGGCGGCTGCGGAATTTGCCGCGATACTGCGGAATGACGCAGAAGGTACAGGGGTGGTCGCAGCCCTCGGCGATCTTGATGTAGGCGTAATGGCCGGGGGTGGCCAGGACGCGCGGCGTGAGATCGTGATACAGGTAGTCGCGGATGGGCTCCGTGGCCGGACCGTCGTTCCAGTCTTCGCAGAGGCCCACGATGCGGTCTAGTTCGTTGGTGCCGACCAAGGCGTCCACTTCGGGCATCTGCCGGCGTATGTCGCCGCGATAACGCTCCACCAGGCAGCCGGCCACGATCAGTTTGCGGGCACGGCCGGTCTTTTTGTATTCCGCCATTTCGAGGATGGTATCGACGGATTCCTGCTTGGCGGGGTCGATGAAGCTGCAGGTGTTGACGACCAACACGTCGGCATCGGCGGGATGCGGGGTCAACTCGTGTCCGCGCGACACAAGCTGGCCCATCATGACTTCGCTGTCCACCAGGTTCTTGGGACAGCCTAGACTTACAAATCCGATTTTCAAGTTGATTTCCGGGGAGAAGTGCTTCTATTAGGATAGCATTGGGCGGAACCCGATCTATGTTTACATTTTGTTCGCTAAAGGGGAACCTGGCGATGGTGCCATACTACCCGTATGAGGGCGATGCACGGGTGGACTGTAGCATTGGCGTTTGTTTGCATGACCGGCGCGGCGCACGCGCAATCGATTTTCCAGGTGGTGCCGACGCCTAATGGAAATCACGGCGTAAGCCAGAACAGCCTGATGGCGGTAGCGGCGTCTTCGCCCAACGATATCTGGGCCGTCGGCGATACCACCATTCATTTCGACGGCACCGCGTGGACCGCTTTCGCCGCACCCATGATCGACGGCGACGGCACCAATTGGCTGGACGGGGTGGCGGATATCTCGCCTACCGAAGCGTGGGCCGTCGGACTGGTGGGGATTGACACGGCCACTGTCGGGCAGGTGATCGAACATTGGGATGGCACGGCGTGGAGCGCGTATACGGGGCCGACGTTCGCGCCCGGCGATGAACCGGAGCCCAAGTGCCTCACGGCGGTCTCAGCCAGTGACATCTGGGCGGTGGGGGACTTGCTGACCAGCGACCAGGCTCTCGAAGCCTTGTACGAGCACTGGGACGGCACGGCTTGGACCGCGATCACGGGACCGCTTTACGGGTTTCCAAATGCGGCATCCGCGGATGCCGCGAACGATATCTGGGTGGTCGGCGAAACATCCGGCACGATTTTTGGCACGTTTGCGGAGCACTTCGACGGATCCACATGGTCGCGCGTGGCGACGCCCGATGTCGGGAGCGGCAGCAACGTCCTGAGCGGCGTGGTGGCGTTGGCGCCCAATAACGTGTGGGCGGTGGGCTATTCCACGGCCACGCTGAAACCGCCGCCGGGGAGTTATGACGTGCCCACGAAGACGCTGATCGAACACTACGACGGCACGAACTGGAGCGTGGTGCCCAGCCCCAACGTGGGGCCGAACAGCCAATACCAATCCAATCGGCTGCTGGGCATTACGGCGGTGTCGGCAACGGATATCTGGGCTTTCGGCTCATACTTCGCGGCCAGCGGGTCCGAGAATCAGATGACGCTGCTGCTGCATTGGGATGGCACGAGCTGGAGCCTGGAGGCCAGCCCGGACCCGGATCCAGGCAACTTTCTGGTCGACATTCTTTCCAGCGGTGTCGTAACCGCGCCGGGGAGTGTCTGGATTGTCGGGTCGGAAGCCCCGGCAACCACCGGCAAGCCGGTTACGGCGACGCTGGTTCTGCACACCACCGGCGGTTAACCCTTCCTCAAAAAGACGTAGAATCGCCGGGCCAAAACCCCACGCCTGCGCAAGCCCGCCCTCCTCGGCTAACCGCTACATCCCATTTGCAGTCTAATGGATAGCTTGATGGAATTGAGCGATAGCGTGGCGGTGGCGCAGGCGCGGGCCGGGGATTCCGGCGCTTTCCGCGTGCTGGTGGAGCGCCACAGCCGCAATCTCTTCCGTCTAGCTTTTCGTATGACCAGACACGAACAGGACGCCGAAGACGTGGTGCAGGAGACCTTCCTGCGCGCTTACCGGCAGCTTTCCAAATTCGACGAGCGGGCCAGCTTCGGCACCTGGCTGTATCGCATCGCGGCCAATTATTCACTGGATCTGATCCGCGCGCGCAAGCGGCGCAGCGAACAGACCGAGGCGGCACCGGAAGAGGGCGCGCCCGATCCGATGCAGACGCTGCCGGATGCAGCCCCCACGCCGGACCGGCTGGCCATGAGCAGCGAAGTGGAGCGCACGGTGGCGGGAGTGCTCGACGGGTTGAGCGAAATGGAGCGCACGGCTTTCGTGCTGCGGCATTACGAAGGCATGTGCATCGACGATATCAGCCGCACGCTCGGCGTGCAGCCGAATGCAGCCAAACACAGTATTTTTCGCGCGGTGCAGAAGCTGCGCCGGGCGTTGGAACCTTTGGTGACGGCATCATGAATCACCTGACCGAAGAACAATTCGTACTTTACTATTACGGCGAAGGCGACGGATCGCCGGAGGTGCGGCAGCATCTGGATGGCTGCGAAACCTGCCGCGCCGAATTCGCCGGCTTGCAGCGGGTGTTGAACGTAGTGGATTCGTCGCCGGTGCCGGAGCGGGCGGCCAATTACGGCGCGCAGGTTTGGCGGCGGCTGGAGCCGGCTATCGGCGGGCGGCGGCGATGGGCATGGCCGTTACTGTGGCCGGTGCGGCATTGGGCGGTGACGGCGGTGACGGCCACGCTGATTGTGGCGGCGTTTCTGGCGGGACGCAATTATCCGAAAGCCCAGCCGGCACAGACGGCCAATGCCGGCCAGGTGCGGGAGCGCATCCTGCTGGTGGCGGTGGGCGATCACCTGGAACGCTCGCAAATGGTGCTGGTGGAACTGGCCAATGCCAAGCCCGGCGAATCGTTGGACGTCGGCTCCGAGCGCGTGCGCGCCGGAGACCTGGTGGCGGCCAACCGGCTCTATCGCCAGACTGCGGCGCGGACCGGAGACACGCGGGTGGCATCGGTGCTGGATGAGTTGGAACCCGTGCTGCTGGAAATTGCGCATGGACCGGACCGGCTGACACCCGAGGCGCTGGAAAAGCTGCGGCAGCGTATCGAGGGCGACGGCATCCTGTTCAAAGTGCGGGTGCTGGGGTCGACGGTGCGCCATCGCGAAGAGACGCGCGTGCCGGCTGGCGGACAAAAGACTTTATAAGGAAAAACAAGATGACGAGATTACGTGTGTATGTATGGATGGCTGCGGCATTGGCGGGGGGGACGTTGGGCGCGCAGGTTCCGGATGCCGCGGGCGGCGAGGCTTTCTTCCAAAAGCCCGCGGGCCAGCACTCCGGCGACGATCGGGCGTATGAGAAGGGGCAGGCCGCGATCGATGCGCGCCGCTGGGACCAAGCCGTGCAGGCGTTCAGCGCGGCCGCGGCCGAAAAGGGCGAACACGCCGATGGGGCCCTTTATTGGAAGGCGTACGCGCTGAACAAGCTGGGGCATCGCGAAGAGGCCCTGAGCACGCTGGCACAATTACGGCAGTCCTATGCCAGCAGCCGCTGGCTGGATGATGCCCAGGCGCTGGAGCTCGAGGTGCGGCAGGATTCAGGACAGAAGGTCAATGTGAATGCGCAGCCCGACGAAGACCTGAAGCTGATGGCTCTGAACGGCCTGATGAACAGCGATGCGGAGAAGGCGTTACCGATTCTGGAGAAGTTCCTGCAGGGCAACCAATCGCCCAAGCTGAAGGAGCGCGCGCTGTTTGTGCTGGCGCAAACGGATAATCCCAAGGCCCGCCAGATCCTGCTGCAGACGGCGCGCGGCGCATCGAATCCGGACCTGCAGATGAAGGCGATTAACTACCTGGGCGTGATGGGATCGAAGGAAAACCGCCAGGTTCTGGCGGATTTGTACGCCGGTTCCAGCGACACCAACGTGAAGCGCGCGGTGTTGCATAGCTTCATGATCTCGGGCGACCGGGATCATCTGCTGCAAGCCGCAAAATCGGAGAAGAATGCGGACCTGCGCATGGACGCCATCCATCAACTGGGCATCAGCGGGGGGCAGTCCGAACTGTGGCAGCTCTACCAGGCCGAGTCTTCCGTGGATGTAAAGGAGGCCATCCTGCACTCGATGTTCATCGGCGGCAACAGCACCAATCTGTTGGAAGTGGCGCGCAATGAAAAGGACGTACGGCTGCGCCGGGCCGCCATTCACAGCCTGGGCCTGATGGGCGGCGACCGCACCGGCGCCGCGCTGGTTTCGATGTACGGTTCGGAAACCGATCAGGCGCTGCGCGGCGAGATCGTGAATGCTCTATTCATTCAGGGCAACGCCAAAGGCATGGTGGAACTGGCGCGCAAGGAGACCAATCCGGAGTTGAAGAAGAGGATCGTCAGCCAGTTGGCGGTGATGGGGAACAAGGACGCCACCGAATACCTGATGGAGCTATTAAACAAATGAAACCCGTGTTGTTTTTTGCAGCCGCCGGTCTGCTGCAGGCGCAGGCGCCACTAGCCGATCGCTTCCGCGCGCAATACGCGCAACCGCAGCCGGCCTGGGTGGGCTACACGGTGCCCACGGTTCCCGGTCACGAGTCGTGGTGCGAGTACGGCGGCCACGGTCAACTGCCGCCAGGCCCGGTGCACCTGGAGCCACCGGAACCGGCGCAGATCATGCTGCGCATCGAGGGCAATCGGGTCGGCAAGATTCGCGTAATTTCCGGCAACTGCGAACTGGATGCGGACGGCGTACCGGTGCGCTGGATTCGGGATGTGCGTCCGGCGGATAGTGTGGCGTTTCTCTCCGGTTTTGTGACCGCGGATGCGGACCATGTGCGCGACGGCGCGATGGCGGGAATCGCGCTGACGGCGGATCCGGCGGCGGACAATGCGATGGATCGGTTCGCAGCGGCGGGCCAGCCGGAATCCGTGCGCGAGAAAGCCATCTTTTGGCTGGGCGAGGCGCGCGGGCGGCGGGGTTACGAAGTGGTGAAGCGTATCGTGACGCAGGATGCGGACGATCGCATACGCGAAAAAGCGATCTTCGCGCTGTCGGTGAGCAAAGAGCCGGAAGCATTGGAGACCATGATCGCGGTGGCGCATAACGATGCAAGTACGCACGTGCGCGGGCAGGCGCTTTTTTGGCTGGCGCAGAAGGCCGGCAAGAAAGCAGCGGGCGCGATCACCGATGCGCTGGAGCGCGATCCGGATACGGAGGTTAAGAAGAAAGCGGTGTTCGCGCTGCAGCAGCTTCCTAATGGCGAAGGCGTTCCGATGCTGATCCAGGTGGCTCGCAGCAACAAGAACGCGGCGGTGCGCAAGCAGGCCGTGTTCTGGCTGGGGCAATCGAACGATCCGCGCGCCCTGGCATTTATTGAGGAAGTTCTGAAGCCGTGATGCGCAGCGTCACGGACGCAGTGCGAATACCGTTCCCTCGTTAAAGGGTCCGCCGCCGAAGGTCGTGCCGTAGATCAGTCCATCGCGGCCGACCGCGAGAGCTTCTCCCTGGTAGGGATAGTTTCCACCGGACGCGGCGAAGCCCAGGGTAAAGCTGTAGAGGCTGGCGAAGGTCCAAGGCAAACCGACGGTGGCAGGCGGCGCCAAGGCATACACGCTGCCGGCGTTCTGGTCGCCGCCCCTGAAGGCCGATCCGTAGAGGACTCCATTACTGCTCCAGGCCAAGGGACCCGTCGAAAATCCGTAGAGGGTATCGAAGGCGCACAGTTCCGTTTGCGTCCAGGATGTGCCTGTGGCGGAGGGCGGCGTTAGAGAATACACGATGCCGCCGGCGGATGGTCCCCTGAGGGCGGTCCCGTAGAGCACGGTCTGTCCCTCAGGTCCCGCTCCGATCAAGACGCCCCCGGCCGGCGAGGCGCCGTCGTTCCGGCCAGTGAAGCTGTAAATCACGGCTTGCGTCCATGCGCCGGCGGGCGATGCGGGCGGCGTCAAAGAGAAGACCGAGCCGAGATTCGATCCGCCGCCATATGACGTCGTACCGTAGATTACGCCTTGGCTATCGATTGCCAAAGGACCGGAAGGCTCAGCGCCATCCGTCCCGCCGGAGAAGTTGTGCAGTGTCCGGTGGGTCCAGGCGCCGCCGGCCGAGCGCGGCGGAATCAATGCAAAACCGAACCACTACCCGGGCCTCGTAGCGCAGTGCCATACAAGATGCCGCCTTTGCCGGTAGTCACGCCTGCCTCGGGACCGGTGCCGTCCGCACCGCCCGTGAAGGTGTAAAGGGTGGTCTCGGTCCAAGATCCTCCGGGAGCAGCCGGTGGAGTCAGCGAAAATATCCAGCCACAGGTTTGGCTGGTGCAGGCGGTGTCGACGATGCGGTTAGTAGCGCCATAGATCACTCCGTTCTGGTCGATCGCGAGGCCTGGCGCGGAGGTCACCGTTTGGCTTCGTTCCGTTCCCGTCACCTGGTAGAGCGTGGCATAGGTCCAGCTACCCCCAGATGCCGACGGCGGCGTGAGCGAATAAACCGCGTAGCCGGGCGGAAACGGCGCGGTGCCATAGAGAACCCCGCCTGGGCCGATCGCCACGCCCGTCTTGGGCAAAGAGAATGGTGTCGTGTCGAAATCGAGAATTGTGGTCAACGTTCCTGGTGAGGTTTGCGCGGCGGTATGAGCGGCCAGGCCGAGAATGGCGATCCAGGCGTAATGGCGAATGGACATGCTTCCCTCCTGCACTTGCAAGTTTGGTGTCCGGGCGGCGGGGATGTCAACCAGTGCGGTACCAGACGCCGCACTTGACAATCAAGTGAAGCTGCCGCATAGTGGACTGAGGAGACTACTTGGATGCCAAGTGAAGAAGCCGGGCGCATCAGCGTCTTGCAGGGAACGCTGGATCTGATCGTGCTGCGGACGCTCGCCACCATGGGCCCGCAGCATGCTTACGCCATCGCCACGCGCTTGCAACAGCTTTCCGAAGATCTGCTGCATCTGAACCAGGGCACGCTTTATCCGGCGCTGGTGCGGCTGGAACAGCAAGGAAGAATCAAGGGCGCGTGGGGCAAGACGGAGAGCCATCGGGAAGCGAAGTTCTACGCCATCACCAAAGCCGGGCTGAAAGCCATGGAAGAGGAAACGCAGCGCTGGCGGCGGATGTCCGGGCTGGTGGAGAAGCTGCTTTCCGAAGGAGCTTAAACATGCGCCGATTTCTTGCCAGGATGCGAAACCTGTTCCGCGGACCACGCGCGGAAAGCGAGATGACGCGCGAGATCGAGTCCCATCTGGCGCTGCTGGCGGAGGATTTCGAACGCCGGGGGCTGTCGCCGGAAGAGGCCCGCCGCGCGGCGCGCCGCGCTTACGGCGGCGTGGAACAGGCCAAGGAACTGCACCGCGCGGCGCGTTCCTTCATGCCTATCGAGCATCTGTTCCAGGATGTGCGCTACGGCGCGCGCAACCTGCTGCGGACGCCCGGATTCACGGTGGTAGCGGCTATCACGCTGGCCTTGGGAATCGGCGCCAGCACCGCGATCTTCAGCGTCGTGAACGCCGTGTTGCTGCGCCCACTGGCATACAAAGATGCGGATCAACTGGTGACGATCCTGCACTACGGGAGCGCTCCGGTGGCAACGGGCAACTACATCGACTGGCGGGAGCAGAGCCGATCGTTCGAGGCCATGGGCGCGGCGGATTATTGGAGCCCGAACCTCACCAACAGCGATCCGGCGGAGCACCTTTATGGCATGAAAGTGACGCAGAATCTGCTGCCGCTGCTCGGCATTGAGCCTTTGCTGGGGCGCCTGTTCGTAGCGGGCGAAGACCAGGAGGGCGCGGAGCACGAAGTGATCTTAAGTTACAGCCTGTGGCAGCGCCGTTTCAACCGCGATCCGCATATCTTGGGACAGCCGATTACGCTGGACGGGGACGCCTACACGGTGGTGGGCGTGATGCCGCCGGGATTCAAGTTTGCGCCGTTTTGGGCTACGCATTCGGAATTGTGGGTGCCTAATGCATTCGGGGCCGACATTCACAGTCACGTCGGCAACCATCTGCGGGTTTTTGCGCGCCTGAAACCGGGTGTCCGGTTGGAGCAGGCGCGTGCCGAAATGGCCACGATCACCGCGCGCCTGGAGCAGCAGTATCCGGCCACCAACCGTGGCGTAACCGTGAGGCTATTGAAGGAAAAGGTAGTCGGCGAAATCCAGACACCGCTGCTCCTGCTGTTGGGAGCGGTCGGATTCGTCCTGCTCATCACCTGCGCCAATGTGGCCCACATGCTGCTGGCGCGCACGTCCGACCGGCAGAAGGAAATTGCCGTGCGGGTGGCGCTGGGCGCGGGACGGGCCCGCATGATCGCGCAGTTTCTTACGGAGAATCTGTTGCTGGCGGCTATCGGCGCCGCGGGCGGTCTGCTGCTTGCCTTCGCCGGCACGAAAGCCCTGGTGGCGCTCAGCCCGGAATACATCCCGCGCGTGGAGATGGTGACTGTGGATACTCGGGTGGTCGTGTTTCTGCTCGCCATCACGGTTCTGACGGCCCTGGCGTTCGGGTTGATGCCGGCGATGCACGCTGCCGCGGGCAATTTGAGCGTGGCCCTGAAGGAGGGCGGCCGCGGGGACAGCGACGGAGTGCGGCGTAACCGACTGCGCGCTTTCCTGGTGGCCTCCGAATTCGCACTCGCATTCATGCTGCTGATCGGCGCCGGGCTTATGATTCGCAGTTTTGCCGCCTTGCAAGCGGTGGATCCGGGGTTCAATCCGCACAACGTGCTTTCGATGGTGGTGTCCGTGGCCGGAACAAAGGAGGCTGAACCGCATCGCCGCGCGATTTTCTATAGCGAACTTCTAGAAAAGGTCCGCAGCGTGCCGGGTATCGTCGCCGCCGGCGGCATCAACCATCTGCCGCTGGCCGGTGATTTATGGAGCAGGGATTTCGCTATCGAAGGCCGTCCGAAGTCGCGTCCGGGTGAATCGCCCTGGGCGGACTATCGCATGGTGACACCGGGTTATCTGGAAACCATGCGTTTGCGATTACTCAGCGGGCGCGCGATCACGGATGCCGACGATACCCGCGCGCCGGCCGTGGTGATGATCAGCGAGCGCGCCGCGCGCGACTTTTGGCCGGGCGAGAGCGCCATCGGGAAACGCATCACACTCGACACCGATACGGCAAGCGGCCGGCCCATATGGTTGACTGTGATTGGCGTGGTGGCGAATGCCAAGCAGATGGATTGGGCGCAGGAGCCAGATCCGGAGATGTACCTCGCCGCGCTCCAGAATCATGATTTTCTCGGCGATAGCGCGCGCGCGAACGCCATCGGGTCGCACATCATGTACATCACGTTGGTGGCGCGCAGCGCCGGCAATCCCGCGGACCAGGTCGCGCCCATCGAGGCTGCCGTGAGATCGTTCGACCGGAATCTGCCGATCTCCGCGGTCTTGACCATGGACCAAGCCGTGGCCGACGCGACCGCGCAGCCCCGCTTCGAGATGCTCCTGCTTGGAATGTTCGCCGGCATTGCGCTACTGCTGGCGACGGTGGGGATTTACGGCGTGATGAGTTACGCGGTATCCCGGCGCACGCGCGAAATCGGGATTCGTATGTCGCTCGGCGCCAGCCAGACGGCCGTGCAGTGGATGGTCGTGCAGCAGGCGATCATACAGGCTCTGGCGGGCGCCGCGGCCGGCATCGCCGGCGCTCGGCTGCTGGGCCGGCTGCTGGCGAAGATGCTATATGCCGTCAAGCCGACGGATCTGGTCACCTTCAGCGGCGTGGCGCTGGTCCTGGGACTGGCCGCGTTGCTGGCCACATATGTTCCAGCGCGCAAGGCCAGCCGGATCGATCCCATGGTGGCGTTGCGCAATGAGTAGGTGGCGGCGCTCAGGGAACCAGCGAGAACACCGTGCCGTCGTTGGAGGGTCCGCCATGCGACGTGGTGCCGTAAATCAGTCCGCTCGATCCGACAGCCAGAAGCTCTCCGGCCGATGGCGAAATGCCCCCCGGCGTGGCGAAGCTATAAAGGATCAGAAAATTCCAGGCGGATCCTGGAGAGGTAGGCGGCACCAGCGCGAAGATAGATCCTTGTTGAGTGCCGCCGCCTGCGTAAGTGGCGCCGTAGAGAACACCATTAGCGCCCAATGCGAGCGGCCCTGGAACTGACGCCATGTTCGATATGCGGCCGAAGCTGTGCAGCACTGTTTCCGTCCACGCGCCGCCGGGGCTGGCCGGTGGCGCCAACTCGTAGGCGGTTCCGCCATTGTCGGACGCTCCTCCATAGATGGTAACGCCGTAGAGTTCGCCGCCAGGACCCAGCAGGAGCCCACCCTGCGGCCCGCTACCATTGCCGGGGCTGGAGGCCGCGAAATTGAACAGCATTGTCTTGGTCCACCCGCCGCCCGGCGAGACCGGTGGCGTCAATGAGAACACGGTGCCGTTCTTGGATGGCCCGCCGTATACGGTCGTGCCATACAGGACGCCATTGCTGTCAATGGCCAGCGCGCCGTCCGGATTGCCGCCATCGTCTCCGCCTGAAAATGTATGAACGATGGCTTCCGTCCAAGTGGCTCCCGGGGTGGCTGGAGGTGTCAGCGAGAACACCGTGCCGGCGCCCGCGCCATTGGTGACGCCATAAAGGACCTGCTGACCGGCGGCGCCCGGACCGAGCGTCACGCCCGCAGCCGGATTCTTGTCGTTACCCGCGCCCGTGAACTCGTACAGCGTCGTCTTGGTCCACGCTCCCCCAGGCGACGATGGCGGGGTTAGTGAATACACCGAACCGCATCCGTCAGTCCCGCAGCCTGTATCTACGATTCCACCGTTGCGAGTGGCGCCATAAATCACTCCATTACTGTCCGTTGCGAGTGCGTTGGGAGAAACCGCGGCGCCAAATGTATAGAGTATCTGATAGGTCCAGCCGGTATCCGAAGCTGTCAACGAATACACGGCGCTTTTCGAATCCGACGCAGTGCCGTAGAGCACGCCACCGCTACCGATCAACACACCAGTCCCGGGCGACGAGACCGATCCGAAACTGTAGAGAGTGGTCAAAGTTCCAGGCGGCGTTTGGCCGGCGGCCGAAACCGCCAGCGCGGTGAATCCGGCCAGAAGAGCGACTGTAACATTCAATGCAGACATGATTTCCTCCGAGTTGAAGCCAGTTTGACATCACGCCCGGCGAGTGTCAATCGGGTCGCCGTGGTAGCATCACGCATTGACCCCCTATCTTGAAATCGGCGGCGACTACCGCGAAGTGTTTCCCGGCATCTACATGCTGGAGTTGCCGCTCCCTTTTTCACTCGGCATCGTGAATGTGTATCTGGTGAAGCTGGAAGCGGGTTACCTGCTCATCGACACGGGCATGCGAACCGATGCCTGTTTTGACGCGCTGGTGCGCGCGCTCGAAGGCTTGTCCGTGGAGTGGCATGATATTCGTCACATTCTGCTCACCCACATACATCCCGACCATATCGGCCTCGCCTCCAAGCTTACTGCGCTGACCGGAGCGCCGCTCGACTTGCATCACGCCGACGATGAACTGCTGGCGCACATCACGGACACGAGCCTGCATAACGACTGGGAACAGGAAATCCTGATCGCGGCCGGAGTTTCGCCGGAGATGCGCGCGCAGGTAGGCGCATCCATGTTCGACGTGCAGCAGAGTTTCGAGCGCCTCACGCCCAACCGGTTGCTTTGCGGCGGCGAAACCATTCCGGTCTCACACGGCGTGCTGGAAGTGATCTGGACGCCGGGACACTCGCCCGGACACGTGTGCCTCTACGATCGCGAGCGGCGGCTGCTGATTTCGGGCGATCACATTCTGGAACATATCTCGCCCAACATCGGCTGGCAGCCGGGCCGCGACGCGCTGGGAGAGTTTCTGTCATCTCTGGATCGCATCGCGGAGTTGGACGTGGATCTGATACTGCCTTCGCATGGCGCGCCGTTTAAGGGGCATCGCGAATGGGTGCGCAAGACGCACGAGCACCACGCCGAACGCTGCGCGCGCATCGTGGAACTGGTGGAAGACGGCGCTAGCACGGCTCACCTGATCGCGAGCAAGCTCTGGAACCGGCACCTCTCCCCGTTTCATTACCGCTTCGCCATCTTCGAGGTGATGGCACACCTGGAGTATCTGGAGCGGCGCGGGGTGTTGGCTGTGGACCAGTCGGACAGCGTGCATCAATGGGCGCGGAATACGGCGGGCCTGACTTAACGCCCGCCCAATAGCGGGTACGGATCGATCCCCGTGCCCTGCCACCAGTGTTTCTCCGGACCCAGTTTGAAGATGGCGAAATGCAGATGGGGCGTGTCCGGCGGCGAATTGCCGGATGTGCCGACGTAACCCAGCACCTCGCCTTGGCGCAACCGCGCGCCTTCGGTCAGTCCCGCGGCGTAATGGTCCAGATGCGCATAGTAGAAGCACCAGTTGCGCGTCTCGTCGAACTGGTAAACCGTGAGCCCGCCAGGCTTGCTCAGAAACAGTTTCGCTACATTGCCCGCGGCCGCCGCCCGCACGGGAGTGCCGCGGGGCGCCAGGATATCCAGCGCTTCGTGGCGATGGCCACCACGCATCTCATCGAAATCCGGATGGAGGGCGCGAGCCGTCACGCCCTCCACTGGTATCAAGAGGTCCGATAGCGCCTTGGATGCAACCACCGACGGAGCCGCCGCTAGAGGCGGCGCAGCCAGCACACTCGTAGCGCGGATGGTCTCCACCGAATGCGTGCGGGAAACCAGCACGCCGAGAAAAAGGACGCCCCCGGCAAAGCCGGCCAGGAAGATGACCGCCGTCCGCACTTACTCCACCAGGATCGCGGGCGTGCCGGACTTCACCATTTCCGCGAGTTGGGAAGCGTCCCAGTTGGTCAAACGGATGCAGCCGTGCGATTCGGCATGGCCGATTTTGGAGGGATCCGGGGTGCCATGAATCCCATAATGCTCCTTGGAGAGATCCATCCAGACGACTCCCACCGGGTTGCGGGGTCCAGCCTGGATCACGGCCTTTTCGTCGTGCGGGTTAGCGTTCCAAAACAATTC
This sequence comes from Bryobacteraceae bacterium, assembly GCA_049511415.1. Lineage (GTDB taxonomy): Bacteria > Acidobacteriota > Terriglobia > Bryobacterales > Bryobacteraceae > Bog-159. The sequence goes on from JBEKYC010000003.1 coordinate 169,441, forward strand.
CGGATTGTAGTGAAACACCGGATTTCGCGCGACCCCTTTAATTTCCCATTTTCCTATGGGTAGCGGATCATGCTCGCTGCCGACAGTGGCGACGTCGTAAGCGAGCACGTTGCCGTGGCTGTCGTATGCCGTGACGGAGCTGTCGGATTTCGAAACCGTCACCGAAGCTGCCGGTCCGGGGGATGTCGTGGCGACGTTAGGCACCTGAATCTGTTCGCCCGCTTTACCGAAGTCCTTGCCGGGATTCAGAGCCTGCAACAGACTGGCGCCAGCATGAAACTTCTCTCCCAGTTCGTCCAGCGGCGACGCATATCCCAGATGCGGCAGTTTGGCTTGATCCATCATCGAGGCCGGGATTTCTTCGAATGGTCCCGTCACATCCTGTTCGTCGATAGTGTACGTGACGATGGCGGGCGCGGTATCCGTGCTGAGCGCGGCCCACACTTCGGTCCCCATCTTTCCATCCGCCGGCAGGTTCCGGACGCGCTCGAATGCGGCCACAGTCTTCTCCAGATTGCTGCCATAGTCACCGTCGATCTGGCCACACGAGAAATGCACGCGAGACAGCAGAATCTGCGCGCGCGCCACCGCGGGACCTTTCGCGCCGGGGCCGATCGGCACGGTTTGAGGCGCATTGATGGCGCCGGAATCCATCACCGGAGCCGCTCCCACCGGCATTAGTGGGAAACCGCACGTAAATGCCACCCAGATTGGAACGATTGGTAAGACTCGCGACATCTGCACCCCCGGCCCGGTATAGGCACGTGGCGCACCAAATACTTTGGCGGCGATCTTACTGGCCGGGCCGCAGGTAGCGCAGCAGCATGGGATCGCTACCCTGATCCCACACCACCACCTGATTGCCGTCGGCCCCGAGCATGATCCAATCGGTGTGAATGTCGTCGGGAATGATGTGCCATGATGCCGTGGCCCGGTCAAATACGGTCAAATGGACGGGCTGGCCCTTCTCCAGCGGCGTGTTTCCATAAATCGCGCCATTCGCGCAGAACGCCAGGTTGACTCCGAAAAGGTGGTCCATGCGCCAGCGCCCGAGGAGTTTGCCATCCGCATCCAATTCCACCCATTCGCGCCGGTCACCGGAGTTGCCGGATGCGAGCAGCGCGCCCAATCGCCCGTTCGCCGCATGCAGACCCTTCTCGCCCGCCGGCAGGTGGCCGGGTTCGATTCCCGCCGGAAACAACGAACGCCGCACGAATGATCCCACGTCCGCTCCGTTCGGCAAGAATTTGCGGACGATGAAATAGTCCTGCGAGCCGCGCTGCCAGCCGGCCGCCCACAGATTGTGTTGCGCATCGAAGGTCAGCGCCGTGGGCAAGTAGCGTCCGGTCTCGATCACCTTGGTTTGGCGGCCAATGCGATTGAATAGCACGATCGCGCCGCTATTTCCCTGGGCGCCTGTATAAGCCACCGTGACCGCGACCACGCCGTCGGTGTCGGCGGCCGAATTACCCAATTGCAGGGACTGCGCCTGCGGCAGCTTCACCGCGCTGTCGAATAAGCGGGCGCCATCCGGCCCGTACACGGTCACGGCGGAATCCCCGGGACTGTAGGTGGCGATCAAATAGCCGTCGTCAAAAATGGGCAGCCGGGCGTGCGGCGGCACCGAAGTGTTGTACAGAACCGCGCTGACAAGCTCGGCGGCTACAGCGGCTTGGCAGAGGGCAAATGCGCACAGCGCGGCGGTCTTGAGCATAGTCTCACCACCTGGAATGACGCACAGATTCTATCGCGCGTGCAGGTAGACGCCCACATCGGGATTCTCCCGATTCCATTGCGGCGTTTCGGGCGCATCGGCCAGCATGATCGCAGCCAGTGCGATCATGCGATCCACACGGGCCATGTTGCCGTAGTCGATTTTCCGCGCCAGGTCGCCGGGCGCATGGTAGTCGGGGAAGTCCAGCGCCACCACAATGGTGTGCGCGGGGATTCCGTGTTCGGCAAACGGCAGATTATCGCTGCGGCGGAAGAAATCGCTGTCGCCGGGGCTTTCGTACACTCGCACGCCGGTCTGCCGGCCGGCCCTCTGCAGGGTGCGCGTCACCGTGGAGTAACGAAAGCCGGTCGCGGTAGCGGTAGAAATCTGTGCGCCGCCGGTGGAATCGGTGCGTCCCACCTGCTCCAAATTGAGATCCGCTATGGTGTGCGCCAAGGGCGCCAGCGGATGCGCCACGTAGTAACGCGATCCCAGGCTGCCTTCCTCCTCGCCGAAGAACAGCACGAACAGGATGCTGCGTTTAGGGTGCACCGGCATGCCCGCCAGCGCCCGTGCGATCTCCATGACGGACACGGTCCCGCTGCCATCGTCGTTCGCTCCGGGATTGATCTCACCGGCGCTATTGCGGCCAATGTGATCGTAGTGCGCGGTGACCAGAACAAATTGACCGCGCAGCGCCGGGTCGGACCCGCGCAGCAGCCCGGCCACATTGCGCACGGTCACGGGCGCGGCGGACGGCGCGGCGGAACGGATCGACACGGCGATGCCGGTTTCGCCCGTACGCGCCGACTCCAACAGATCCATCGCCTGGCGGTCTTGCACGATCACCCGCGGCACGCCGCCCCAGACGGTGCGCTCCTCGTCCGGATCGATCAGCCGGCGCACGACCGGCTGCCTGAGATCGTCGGATGGCTGCAGGAAGACCGCGGGATGCAGGGCTGCCGCTGCCTGGGCCAGGGGCGCGGCGTCATCTGCCGGCTCTTCGATTTCCACGGCGTCCCCCCGCAGACCGGTCTTCGGCAGATCGGCCAAGGTATGAACCTTGTAAACCGGCGCGTCGGAAAGATCGATAGTGCGGCAACCGATCAGACTAGCCTGGGTGCTCGGAACCGTCAGGATTCGCGGACCCTCGGCTAATCGCAGCACGAAGCCCTCCGGCGGCGGACTGGCGCGCACCATCCTGGCGGTCTGATAATAACTATCGCCGGCTGCCGGTTGCAGTCCGGTTTTCCGGAACTGTGCCGCGATATATTCTGCGGCGATGTCCAGCCCGCGCGACGGTGTGTCGCGTCCTTCCAATAACTCCGATGCGATAAAAGATAAGTCCCCGCGCAGAGAATCCGGCGAGATAGAGCTTAAGACACGCCCGATATCCGGCTCCGGAGGGCTGGTCTGCTGGGCCGCCAATACACCTGCGAGAAAAATGGGAAGAAGCCCGCGGGAACTTGTTTTCACGTGTTACTAAATTATAATCCTTGCGCAATCAAGGCCGCCCGCCGGCGAAAAGCGGACGACCTGTAAAATTCGATTTCGGCGCTGCTAATTCAATTGACTCGACTCACTGCCCCACGTATACTCCTCAACTAGGTACTGGAGATAACCATGACAAACTCTTACAAATTGATGATTGGCCTGATCCTATGTGTGGGCGCCGGCGCGCAGGATGCCAGCACCAATAGTTACACCCAAACCAATCTGGTTTCCGACGTCGCCGGCATGGCGACATTTACCGACTCACACCTGGTGAACCCCTGGGGACTCTCCCGCACGGCTTCATCCTACTGGTGGGTTTCCGACGACGGCACGGGGGTTTCGACGCTTTACAGCGGCACCGGAGCAATCGACTCTTTGGTGGTGACGATTCCGTCCGCCAATGGCACCTCGCCGGGAACTCCGACCGGCACGGTGGCGGTCGGCTCTAAGTTCGTATTTGTGACATTGGACGGCACTATCTCTCAGTGGTCTTCGGGAACCAAGGCGGTACTGAAGGTGAACCACTCGTCGAAGAGCGCGGTTTACACGGGCGTCACGGAGGCCAAGGACGGCTCCACCGAAACGATCTATGTGGCCAACAGCAACGGCGGCGTGGAAGCGTACACCACGGCATTCGCCCCTGTCACGCTGGGCGCGGGCGCTTTTACGGACCCGAGTATACCGGCCGGCTACACGCCTTATGGGATACAGGCCATCGGCGCGGATGTGTGGGTTACCTACTCGTCGGCGACGGGAGTGGGTGGGTACGTCGACAAATTCAGTCCTTCGGGAACGCTGTTGCTGAGCTTGGAACAGGGATGGTTCAGCCAGCCATGGGGCCTCGCCCAGGCGCCAACCGGCTTTGGCAAATTCAGCCACTCCATCCTGGTGGGAAATGTGGGTAGCGGATGGATCGCCGCGTTTAATCCCACCACGGGGAGCTTCGAGGGTTTTCTGGAAAATTCCAGTCACGCGGACATCACCATTCCCGGCCTGTGGGCGATCTACTTCGGTGGCGGTGGGAGTTTCAACGGCTCAACCACGAGTCTCTACTTCTCGGCGGGAATCGATAACTATCAGCATGGATTGTTCGGTACTATTACGGCGAATTAGCAGCGGAGGGTGGGGCGGGCCCCGGCTCCAGCCCCACCCGCAAGTTCACAAGCGTTACATTGACTGATCCCTTTCGACGGTCTATACTCCTCATACGGGGGGAAGGAAGAAAATGAAAAATCTGTGGATGCTGGGCGGAGTGTTGCTATTGTGCACCTGCGCCGATGCGCAAAACAACTACACGGTAACCAATATCGTGACTAATACGCAGGATCCCTTCCTGGTGAATCCTTGGGGTCTCTCGCGCCCGGCTAGTTCTACGGCCAAGGAAAACGAATGGTGGGCTTCGGACAATGTCACCGGGTATTCGACATTGTATTACGCCAACAAGACCGGGACGGCGTCTCTGGCGGCGTTGGTGGTGACCATTCCGCCCGCCAGTGGCCCTGGCCCAGGCAGCCCCACCGGGACGGCCTTCAACGCCAATAACTTCGTGTTCGCCACCCTGGACGGTACCATTTCCAACTGGAGCGCCACAGCCTCGCCCATCAAGCCGGGAACTTCCTGCGCAAAATGTCACGTCACCAGCGCGACCATCATGGTGAACAACTCCGCAGCCGGAGCTTCGTATCAGGGCCTGACCGTCGCGAAGAATGCCACCAGCGGCGCGGAAACTTACTATGCCGCCAATGCCAACGGTGGGATTGAAGCTTACGATGCTACTTCGTTCAGCCCGGTGACCCTGCCGCCCGGCGCATTTACCGATTCCACCATTCCGGCCGGCTACACACCCGCCGGGATCCAGGCCATCGGATCGAAAGTCTACGTTACCTACAATCTGAACTCCGGCGGCGGCACCGGTTATGTAGATGCTTACGATACGAATGGCACTCTCAAGCTGCGCCTCGAGACCGGCTGGTTCAATCAACCCTGGGGCGTGACCATGGCTCCCGCAAGCTTTGGCCAATTCAGCAAAATGATCCTCGTGGGAAACACAGGCAGCGGCTGGATTGGCGCCTATAGTCCTTCGACCGGCGCGTTCCAGGGCTTTCTGGAAAGTGGCGGCGCGGATATTACCATTCCTGGCCTGTGGGGTCTCGAGTTTGGGAACGGTAACGCGGAATCCGGTCCGACTACCGTGCTCTATTTCACCGGCGGCGGGGCGAACCTGACGACGGGCGTCTTCGGCGCGATTGCCGTAAACTAACTTATCCGTGTAGCTTGCGGAAATTGGCCAGGCAGCGTTCCGCGGTTTCCAACTCGGGATATCGGCTGCCTTCCTGCTCCACCAGGTAGAACTCGAGGCCGCCACCCTTCTCCGCGGCCTCGAACAGCTTCTTCCAAGGCGCCACGCCTTCGCCGACCAGAACCTTGTAACCCTGTTCCTTGTTCCAATCCTTGCAGTGCATGGAGCGGATGCGGCCAGGATTCTGCTTGATCCACGCCACGGGATCGGATCCGGCTTCGATGCAAGTCCCCACGTCCAGTTGCAGCATGACATCCGGCTTGGTGTTCGCCGCCAGCACTTCGATGGGCCGCTTGCCCTCAATCGGCGTGAACTCCAGTTGATGGTTATGATACCCGGCGCGCAGCCCCGCGGGCTTCATCTTCTCGGCGCCCACATTGAGCTTGGTGGCCACTTCCTTCCAGCCGTCCAAAGTGGTGACGCGGCCGGCGCTGGCCAGCACGATGAATTGGCTGCCGATGATGTGGTTCAGCTCAATCGCATGCGAAAGCCCCTCGGGCGTGAACGATTCGCCACCGTTGTGGGTGGAAAGGCAGCGAATTCCGGAATCATCCATCATTTGCCGAACCTGCTTGGCGTAGTCCGGCGTCCAGGCGAAATAGGGCGAGAAGAACTCCACACAGTCGTAGCCCATTTTGGCCACGGCGCGCACCGTGCCCATCAGATCCTTCTGTAATTCGTTGCGAACAGAAAATAGCTCCAGGCCCACGGGGAGCTTTTTGCCTCGCGCCGCGGCGGACACGATGGGTGTGGCCGCCGTCACGGCCAGAAACGTACGGCGGGAAACTTTATCGGATGTCATAATCTTAAAGCAGAAGATATCACACCGCGGTGCGTCCGCCCGCATCTGCCGACTGGACTGATCCGCACCTACCGCGCCGGCATTGGTCCTTGGCATGCTCTTTCGCAATACCGCAGGCAGGACAAAAGATTGCAGGAGATCGTTACGCTCGGGAGTCCCCTCCCGTCCGCACCAACAGAGGAACCCCGGCGCCTCCACGCTGACCATGCAATTCGCGCGCGCCATATGGCTCTCATCACCATCCACCTGAAAAGTAAGCTCGGTAAGCCGTAGATTTTCACGGATTACGCGAATCAAATTTATCTCGGCCGGCGCGGCACTTTCAGCATCCACGGCTTTGGCGAGGCCGCCCACGCGTATTTCGGGAGTACTTTGTCGATGGCAGCCAGCCGGTGGCGGAATGCCGGCTACACAGGGCCCAGCATGCCGGTGGTCTGGACCCCGCCAACACTCCCGACTCCAAACCGCAGTAACGCGCTTGGTCAACTACCACTGCACACGCGTCACGCTATAAGGTCCCACAGTGATGGGATTCGCCGAAGTGGTGGTCTGAATCTGCACGGCATTCTGATCGGTCGCCGTATTCTGCGCCGTGTCGCTGGTGCTCGAAACATACGTAACGGTCAGGGTGCTCTCCACTAAGTTGCCGTCGGCCACGATCGCCATGGGAATGGAAGAACCGGATTTGTTCGTAATCACCAGGTAGTGCGTGCCGCCGGTTCCCTGGTATCCCTGCGCGTACACAGCGGGAATCGGATTGCCATTATAGCCCTGAATGGGAACCGTGGGGCCGCCGTTTACGGTGGTATTCCAGACGCCGTTGCTGCCGTTAATCGCCGGGTTGGCGACTTCCAGAGCCAGCGCGGAAGTCGAGTAATAGAATTGGAATTGGGTATTGGGATTGGTCGCCGTGTTGGTGGAGTAATTGGGGTTGGCCCTTACCTGCGCTTTCAAGTAACTCTCGTAGTCGTTGACAGCCCTGATGATCCCCTGGTTAAAGTCAGAGGAGTTCCCCAAGTACAGCTCCTGTACCCCCACCGCCTTGATTTGTGGAATGGTGGACATGCGCGCAATCCACTCGGCCAGAAAGATCCCATTGTAAATGTAGGATTCGAACGGCATAGTCGCGAAGCCGTCCGTATTGAGCTCGGTAAAGAACACCGGCATGCTGGAACCGAGCAGCGGTACCACGTAGGAGTTGAAATACTCGGTAGTCCCGTAGGCCAGCACGCCATTGAGCGTCTGCTCTTCATTGACGGTGGTCATGGTGGAGTCCGTGATCGGATACACGTGCATGGACACGCCGTTCCAGTATTGCGGAGTGTAAGCCGCCATGCCGTCGTCCCATGCGACGTAGTTACCCTGCTGCCAGACGAATTGGCCCTGGTAAAAAACTCCGGCCGTGGCGCTGGGGTCCGCGGCCGAGAGATTCAGATAGTACGGATTGTACGCCGAGTTAAGATAATCCGCGGCCGTGGCGAAGATCTTGGGAGAGACATAAGGTTCGTTGTCGAGCTCCCATTCGATGATATTCATTCCGGCCGTTTGCGCGGTGGACGCCATCGAACCCATCGAGTTTGTGTTGGTGTCCGTATAGCCGTTGAAGTCTACCACGCCGTTTGCGCCCAGAGTTTTCAGGAACGTGGCGTAATCCGAAACGCAGGTACTTTCATAGAAACACGCGCCGCCCTTGGCTTGAGTCAGCTGCTGGCCATCCACAAACCCGCTGTACACGAATGAATTGACGTCCGGCTCCAGTTCGGTAACCCAGGCGGAATTGATATGCGCGGTCTCCCAATCGTAAACCATAGACGTGCTGCCCGCCGGAAATCTGATAAATCCGGGTTGGAGCGGCTCCACCATCGCCAGATACTTGGGGTCCCAGTATTCCACGCCGGTAATCAGATACTCATCCGAAAAGCCGCTGAATCCGGGCGCCAGCGGCGTGCTGGTGCTGGTCGTAAGAGTAATATTGGGGATTGCGGTTTCGATCGTGAATCCATTCGTCAGGGATGCCGTTTCTCCGCCGGTAGTCACCGTCACCGTCTGGCTGCCCGTGGGGGCAGTGGCGCTGATGGAGACTTGCGCCACCGCACTAGTCGCACTGTTCACCGTGACCGGTCCGGGCTGGCCCGCCGTGCCTCCGCCCACCGTCGTGCCGGGACCGAAACTGGCTTGCGTGGTACCCTGCACAAAGTGTGTGTTTTGTCCGGTAATCGTAACCATGAGCGGCAGGCCCTGGTAAGACAGGTTAGGCGACACGCTGAGGATTTGGGCCGCGGGATTCACAGTGAGAGAAACGGGCAGGCTGGTGGTCGCCGACGCCGTGTCCGTTACCTGGATAGTGAAGTTCGAAGTGGCGGCCGTGGTCGGCGTACCGCTGATCAATCCGTTGCCGGGAGTCAGCGTAAGACCCGCGGGCAAAGTCCCGGCGCTGATCGACCAGGTGTATGACCCGCTGCCGCCGCTGGCGCTGAGCGTATCGGAATAGCTCACGTTAACCTCGCCTGCGGGCAATGGGGAAGTCGTGGTGATCACCAGCGCCGGATCAATCGTGACGGAGAACGGTTTTGTGGTGCTCACCGAGTTCGTATCCGTGACTTGGATCGTGAAACTGGGCGCGCCGGCCGTCGTGGGTTGGCCGCTGATTACGCCGGTGCCGACCGCCAATGTCAGCCCAGCCGGCAATGCGCCCGCTGAAACGGACCACGTGTAGGAACCGCTGCCACCGGTGGCAGCAAGTGTTTGCGAATAACTTACGCCGACCGTTCCCGTCGGCAGCGGCGAAGTGGTGGTGATCGTCAATGCGGCGTTAACCGTCATACTGAACGGTTTCGTCGTGCTCACCGAGTTTGTATCCGTTACCTGGATCGTGAAACTGGGCGCGCCGGCGGTAGTGGGCTGGCCGCTGATTACGCCGGTGCCGGCCGCCAATGTCAGCCCAGCCGGCAATGCTCCCGCCGAGACCGACCAGGTATATGACCCGCTGCCGCCGCTGGCAGCCAGGGTTTGGGAATAGTTCACGCCGACCGTTCCCGTCGGCAGCGGCGAAGTAGTGGTGATCGTCAATGCGGCGTTAACCGTCATACTGAACGGCTTCGTCGTGCTCACCGAGTTAGTATCCGTCACCTGGATCGTGAAACTCGGCGTGCCGGCAGTCGTGGGCTGGCCGCTGATTACGCCGGTACTGGCCGCTAATGTAAGACCGGCCGGCAACGCGCCCGCGGAAACCGACCAGGTATACGATCCGCTGCCGCCGCTGGCAGCCAGGGTTTGCGAATAATTCACGCCGACGGTCCCAGTCGGCAGCGGCGAAGTGGTGGTGATCGTCAATGCGGCGTTAACCGTCATGCTGAACGGTTTCGTCGTGCTCACCGAGTTAGTATCCGTCGCCTGAATCGTGAAACTGGGCGTGCCGGCGGTCGTGGGCTGGCCGCTGATGACGCCGGTGCCGGCCGCCAATGTCAGCCCAGCCGGTAGCGCACCGGCTGAAACCGACCAGGTATACGATCCGCTGCCGCCGCTGGCAGCCAGGGTTTGCGAATAATTCACGCCGACAGTTGCGGTCGGCAGTGGCGAATTCGTAGTAATCACCAGTGCCGCGTTAATGGTCACTGTGAATCCCTTGGCCGTGCTGGCCCCGTTACTGTCAGTTACCTGAATCGTAAAGGCCGGCGTGCCCGCCGCGGTAGGTTGTCCGCTGATAACGCCCGTGGTCGCCGCCAACGTCAGACCAGCCGGCAATGCGCCCGCCGAGACCGACCATGTGTATGATCCGCTTCCGCCGGTGGCCGTAAGCGTCTGCGCATAATTGACCCCCACTGTGCCGGTAGGCAACGGCGAACTGGTGGTGATTACCAGCGCCGGATTAACGGTAAGCGCGAACGTCTTGGTCGCGGTTCCGGCCTCGCTGTCAGTCGCTTTGATAGCGAAATGCGAGGTGCCCGTCGCCGTGGGTTGTCCGCTGATCACACCGCTGCTGCTCAACGTCAGTCCCCCAGGCAGACTGCCGCTGCTCACAGCCCAGGTATAACTTCCGGAACCGCCCGAAGCTGCCAGAGCCTCCGAGTAGTTCGAACCCACGGCGCCGGCGGGTAGTGGTGAAGCGGTAGTTATCGTCACCGGAGCGTTTACGGTCAGAGCCGCAGTGTTACTACTTGCAAATGGAGTGCCCGTCGACGTGGTACCGGAGATGGAAACCTCATAAGCCGTCGCGGCTGTCACGGCAATGGACCTGGGAACGCGGAAAGTGACGCGTTCGGTGTTGCCGGAAACAACTGTTACAGAGAGCGCCGCGGTGCTGCCGGAAGGTCCGCCGCCAACCGTCGCGGGGTTCAAAGTGACCGTCACATTGGCGGCCGGAATCGTACCGCTGGGAAAGCCATGCCCCGTGATTGTTACACTTGTAACCCCCGGATCTGCTGTCGCCGGCGAAGCAGCCGGATTCAGTGTGACCATGGTTTCGCCGGACATTAGGGAAACGGAAATGATACCCAGCGAGAGAACGGCTGCGAACACGCAGAGGAGTCGCGACGCGCGCATTGGAGGCCTCCTGGCTGACCTTAAGGGATAACGCTCTCTCATTCTCTGTGGAGATTCTTTCAAAGTCAATGGGTACTAGAACGCTTAGCGGGTATGGTGCTGACTTGCAACGTTGGTTGCGCTGCCCGCGTCTGCAAGACAAGGCGATCGGAGTGAAACATAACCTGTTTGTTATTGCATTTCTCTTGCTGGCCGTTCCCGCCGGCGCGGAGAAACGCATCACGGTGAAATTGCGCCATTCGCCCGCGATGGCTGGAGCGCTGGGCAAGCGCGTCACGCTCGGCCGCATGTCCGGTGACTGCGCGGGGGAATTCGGCCGCCTGCTGCTGGCGGACATGCATGCACACGGGGTTGCGCTTGACACCTCCGATCCCGGCGCCAGCCTGGCGCCCGCCGGGGTCCTATCCATCAACGTCACGCGCTGCGAAGCGCACACCCTGCAACCAATCCTGGGCGAGGGCCTGCCCGCCATGCACATCTCCCGCACCGAAGGCACTTTCCTGGCAATGGTGCGGGCCGTCGATCCGGCGGACGGCCGGGAACAGGCGGCGGTGACCGTCCGGGGCCACGCGCAAAAGGAAAATCAGAGCCAGACCACGGCCCCCGAATACCCGGCGCCGGCCGATGTGAAATTGCTGGCGCTGCAACAGGGGCTCGTGGAGGCCCAGCACTTATATATGCCCTGGATCGAGAACCGCGAGGTCCCGTTCGCCGATAGCAAAGACTGCCACTTAAGGCAGGCTTATGATGCCGCCAAGGAGGGCGATTACGACGCCTCACTGCGTCTGTCGCAAGCCAACGTGGAGGCGTGCGGGACCGCTGCGAAAGTATCCATGGAAGCTTTCTATAACCTGGGTGTCTCTTACATGTTACTCGGCAAATGCGATGACGCTATTTCCGCTTTTCAGAAAGCCTCGGAATTGAACGGCGCCAAACTGGTGGACGGCCTTTTGGAGGAATGCCGCCGGGAATCCGCCGCCATTCAGGCCCGCCAGCCCAAAGCTGCGCCGGCCGGGCAGACCGATCGCGGCCAGACAGGCATCCTGCTCACCAATGACTTCATCATTCGCCTGGTCGACGGAAACATCGCGGAGAGCGACATCTTGAAAATGATTGCCAATCAGCCCTGCCGTTTCTCGCTGGAGCCCGCCGACCTGGCCAAGCTCAAAGCCGCCAACGTGCCGGACGCGGTGATCGCGGCCATGCGTGACAAAAAGTAAAAAGGGCCGCGCAATTCAAGGGATAGAGATCGCCGCAATCACGCGATCGAAGCTCTGGCGAAAAGCCTCCAGCCCGGCCGCATGGCTGTGTCCGAAAAACAGGACGATTAACCGATCCGTGCGTACCCAGGTCAGATACTCCGCCACGGCGTGCCCGTCCTCTGTATAATCGGCGACGCAGCTCAGCGCCGGGTGACCGCTTACCGTGCGATCCACACAGCTTCCGGCCCGCATTTGATAATCGCCGGCTGCCTCCGACCGCCGTTGTTTCTGCTTGATCTCTGCGTCTTCATGCAACGCCTTTTCCGTCTCATCCACCGTCATCTTCCGGGGATCGCGCAGCACCTGGAAGTACAGCGCGGCGACACTACCGGACGGCCCACCCGACAAGAACAATGTCGCCTGCTGGTCGCCCCAACGCAGCGGGTCGCGCGACTTCCAGCCGTCCGGCAGTTTCAGCGCGATGCCGGACTGCTCGTCGTGGAACTCGGTGATCGGCGGCGCCGTGGGAATCTCTGGAGGCCTGGCCAGACTCTCCACCTCAGCCGGGGACGTATCCGCTCCCGAAATATGGCGGATCGCGGCTTCCAGCACTTCGTCCCGGCCATCGCGAATGCCGGCGATGGTCGGCGTCACCACTTCGTCGGGAAGTATGCCGATGCGTTGCGTCGGCTTCTTGTCCGGATAGAAGACGCCGATGCCGCTGATCATCGAGTGAATGCCGCCGGGCAGTGGAATGTTCGACACGTTGCCGTCCGCGCCGGCAGTCGTACTGCCGATGACGAAAGCTTCCGGCGCGGACCGGAACGCCATTGTCGTGTATTCGGCCTGGCTCTGCGAGACTTCGTCGATCAGGATCACGATCTTTCCCGCGTAGTGCGGCTTCCGCGGCGTCAGGCTCAGCGGCGATCCCCAGTGGAACGCGCCGGGATTCGCCAGATCGCCGACCGTGAAACGCACGAATTCCGTGGGCTTTTCTATCAGAAGCTCTCCCAAGGCGAACACCACGAACTCCGACGGGTAGTTTCGAATATCGACGATCAGGCCCTTGGCGCCCGCCGCGGAATCAATGTAACTGGCGGCATCCGCGATCTTCACCGACGAGAGCTTTAAATATGCGATGTCCCTGGAAAGGCGGCGAAACGTCTCGCCCGGCTGGTCATGTCCGGCAGTCTTGAAGTCCAGTGCGTTCGGCGGCACGCGCGTTGGCCGCAGATCCAGCGTCTCATGGCCGCGGCGAACCTGCAAAACCGCGGGCTTGGTGCAATCGCCTTTCGTCATCGAAATGCCGATGTCGCGCAGCCGGGTCGGGTCGTTCGAAGCGGCATAAAAGGGCGTCCAATCCCGGATCAGTTGGTCCGCCGCAACGCCATCGAGTTGCTCAAGGACATCGCCGCGCCGCAGCCCCGTAGCTTGCCCCAGGTCGGGATCGGCATAGCTCGCGACCACCGCCTGATTTTCCACGAAGCGAATGTTCACCGGAAGCTGGCAAGCTCCTGCCGGCGGCCGCGCACCCAGCGATCCCCATAAGTTAGCGTGCGTATCGTGAACCTTGGCGATCAGCCCGATCATTTCCCGCTTGTAGGTGTCGGCATCGCGCGCCAGGGCGATCTTAGGCAGCGCGCCGGCCAGCACCGCGTCCCAATTCCCGCCGGTCAACTCGCGATACGGATACCAATACGCGATGATGTTCCAGAAGCGGAATAGCGCCAGGATCTGGAAGCCCGCATCGGGCAGATGGGTGCTGCTGTAGTCCGGCTCATTCTCAAAGGACGGATTTCCTACACCTCTCATCAGCGAAACGTAGAACTGCTTGCCGTCCGCGGGACGGTTATCTCGTATTCGCCGCAGAATCCGGCTGAGATCCGGCCCCAGCCTCGATTCATTGGAGATCCAATCCAGATCCGGCCGCATATAGAGGTCATGTTCGTCGAGTTTGGCGCAATCCATGCACGCCCCTGCGTCGCCCAGCCCCTCAATCCACCGGACCAGCGCGGCATTCGCGGCGCTGCGATCGGGAGCGGCAAGAATCGCCGGCAGCACGCGCAGCAGGTCGTAATCAAAATGGCGGTGGCCTGCGGTGACCCGCGGATGATGATATTTCAGGAATCCCCAGACTTTGCCCAGTGTGGCCAGATTATCGATCTGGACGGCCGTCAGATCGCTCAGCATGATGCGCGAGCCGCCGTCGAATTCGTGATCGGTATCGAGAACCGTCTTCAGCGCTTCCATTTTAAGAGCGTTCGCAACCGGCTTGCCATCGATGAGCAACTGCAGGTCGTCGGCCCATGCCTTCCCGGGCCCGCCCAGCAGAAAGCCGAAAAACAGCTTCGTGGCTTTGGGGTTCAGCGGCAGGGAGATCGAATACTCGGTCCAAGGAGTCGTGCCCTTGGCTGGTTCGTGCCCCTGCATACTCGCAAAAGCCACGCTGCCGGCGAGGCCATCTTCGCGCATCCAGAAGGCGCTGTACTCCCGCACGTCTTGGGTGCGAATAAAGCCGCGCAACTCGAGTGCCGTGCCGGCGAAGTCGATGGGAATGGACTTAGTGATTGTGGAAAACGCCTGCTTGCTGTCGGGCTGGCGCGCGATACGCACGGACCATTTGCCGCCATGCACTACGTCGCCATCCACCGCGATGGTATCGGGTACACTGCAATACCAGCCGGCCGGGCAAGCGCCGGAGTGCGGCCCTTCGAAGGTGAGGATCGGACCGAGGGCGGACCGGTCCTGGCCGTGAGCCGGGATCGCCAGCCAGATAAACGCGAACGTGCGCAGCAGGCGGAGCACATACACCTCCTAATTCAGAGCTTTGTCGGGCAGCGCCCGGACGATCTCCCGTGCGGTTCTTCCGGACAGGCAGGCCAGCCTCTCGAATGCGCGCGCCGAAACATGACAGGTCCGCGCCGGCCGCCCCACGCCCACGCGCTCGTACAATCGTCCCAAATCGGGACCATAGGACGATTCCAGAAAGTGCCCTCCGTGCTCACGAATCGCCGAGCACATGGCCGCGATTAGGCACACCGCTACGCCCCGACCGCGCTGCGACGGGATCACGTAAAGTCCGACCCCTTCGCCGCCATTCAAGGACCAGAACCAATCGTATGTCATCCGCCAGGCAGCGAACCCGAGGGCCACCGCGTTTTTCTCGGCCAACAGGATATGCGCCATCGGCTGGTCCCCGAAAAACGCGTCCCTCATCCGGTCGACGGATCGCGCATACCCCTCCGCCGGATGTCCTTTGGCGAATCCGTCGATCAACGCAGCCATGACGGCGACGTCGTCCGGCATGGCTCGCCGCACAATCAAGGCATCCCGAGGCATCTCTCCATGCTATCGCCACTGCTACCCCCTCATTTGGGTTCGTTCCGTTGCGCCATTTTTCTCCGGCTGCTTCGGCTCCTTCGGCTTCCATTTCTGCGAGGCAATGGTTGGTGGAGTGATCGAGGGCGGCTTCGTAGCGCTGCAATTTCTGCCGAGTGTCATCGCGGTGGCAATTGATAGCGATCCGCTCGCGGTAGAAATCTGGGTTTCGACGGCGCTGTCGCGCTCGCGGCGCCACGGGCTGGAGGCGATGCGCACGACGATCCGCTCTTCGGAAGCATTTGTAGAGATCGGCGACCAGGGGCGATGTACTCGTCGGCCATGTTGGTTTGCTCCGAGCGGGGTGATTTTTTGCTCCCGCCTTAAGTTTCAGTTTGAACTGAGTGGCGCGCGAAGGACGGGGACTGGAAGCGGGGAAGTGGTTGATAAACTGGGGTGAAATTTTGAGTGCGAAGGGGTTACCAGCCACGGCGCGCTACGCGCGGGACTGGCGGCGGCGTCCGGGCCGCATGCCAAAATCGCAGGCATGGCGGGCCATGTCAACGCGGTTGCCGCGGAAGGCAACCCCCTCGGCTTCGAGGCGTAGCCGTTGCTCCAGTCCGGCAGCGCCAGGGAGGCGGATGACGCCGCCAGCACCTAACACGCGGTGCCAGGGAAGACCACCCGTGGCATTGTGCAAAGCCCAGACAACCTGCCGGGCTGCCCCCGGGTGGCCGGCGGCACGTGCGACGTCGCCATAGGTGGCGACTTTACCCTTTGGAATCCGGCGAACGGTACTCCGCAAATCGTCCAACACAATCCGTATGATCGCATGACAAAGCTTTCATAATTTTTTTGTTGACACATTTGCAATATAAGCGGTACCTTGAGATTGGAAGTTGTATTGCATGGATCCTCGGTAGGCGAGGCGTCCGCGCGGCAAACAAGCCACTGCCCTAAAGCGTCCAAAGATGCTGGCAGTCAGGGTAGACCAGGAACTCCCGGGTTAAGGGTTTTCCGGAATCCGTCAGCGATCGTTTTGCGATAGTTGGCCATTTCTCTGCGCCGGGGGGAATGGCTTTTTTATTTCCCCTGCCAGTTTCTCTCGCCCCAGAAAGGTATATGGAACCCAAAGACGATCAGCCTCCTAGTACGGGCGGCAAATCGTGGAACAGACGGTCGTGACCCGGTAGCGGTATCCTCCTCTATCGCCTCACCCCGCTGCTTCCACTGGACTCGGTGGTAAACGCGGGGGCGAAGGCGAGCTTTTTCCTTCTCCCTCAAAACGCATTGACGCTGTGACTCGGATTCCGGCGGCTGGCGCTACGGCTTTTTGCTAATGCCCGGCTGTTTCGGTGGATGTAGGGTTACTTTGCGTGCGCTTTTGCGCGCGCGGAGAGGAGGAGGTCCATGACAAACAAAACACTGACGATGGCTGCGGCGGCCGTTGAAACCGAAGTTGTGCCGGGCCGCGGACGCGTAGTGAAATCCAAATGGACGCGCGATCTGCTGACATTTCTGATGGTCTTCGGCCCGGGCCTGATCGTCATGGTTGCCGATAATGACGCGGGCGCGGTTTCCACCTATAGCCAGGCCGGGGCGCAATACGGCACGCATTTGCTCTGGATCGTTCTGCTCTTATTGCCGGTTTGTTACTTCATACAGGAAATGGTGGTGCGCCTGGGTATCGCGACGGGCAAGGGCCATGCCGCGATGATCTACCAACGGTTCGGCAAGTGGTGGGGGCTGTTCTCGCTCGTGGACTTGCAATTGGTTAATTTCCTGACCCTGGTCACCGAATTTGCGGCTATCAACCTGGCATTGACCAAGATGGGTGTGGACCCGCGCTACGGCGTGCCGCTGGCGGCAGCTTGCCTCGTTCTACTGGTGATGACGGGCAGCTACCGCAGGTGGGAACGCACGGTCGTATTGCTGTGCCTGCTGGATTTCGCGTGGTTCTGGATCGCGTTCCGGTTGGGGCCGCCGGTGGGGCAAGTCGTCAGGCACGCGCTCGTGCCATCCGTGCCGGCAGGCGGAATCACACCGGAACTCATGTTTCTGGTGATCGCCATCGTAGGCACCACCATCGCGCCCTGGCAGCTCTTCTTTCAGCAAAGCTGTATCGCCGACAAACGGCTGCGATTTGCGGACCTGAAGTGGGCGCGCCTGGACACTTTCCTGGGCGCCTGTGTGACGGTTACTGCGGCAGTGTGCATGATGGTCGCCGGTGCGGCTTCACTGACGCACGGGTTCCGCTTCACCGATCCGGCGCAAATGGCCATGGATATCGGCACGTTCGCGGGACCGATGATGCGGCATCTGATTCTGCTGATGATGATCAACGCGGCGGTGCTGGGCACGACGGCGATCTCGCTGTCGAGCGCCTGGGCGTACGGCGAGGTGCGGGGCTGGCCGCACAGCCTGCAGTTGCCCTGGCGCGAGGCACGCGGATTCTATTCGCTCTATCTGCTTTGTGTGGCGGCGGCGGCGGGCATCGTGCTGATTCCGCGCGCGCCGCTGCAACTGATTATTCTCGGCGTGCAGGTGCTGGCGGGCGTGATTCTGCCCTCCGCCATCATCTTTCTGCAGCTTTTGTTGAACGACAAGGAACTCCTGGGCGAGTTTGCCAACAAGCCCTGGAATAACTGGGTGAACTGGACCATCATCGTGGTGCTGTTCATTTTGTCCCTGATTCTGGCGGCGCAGGTAACCGCGCCCAATCTCTTCCCGTCCGCAGCAAGCGGCCCAACCACTTAATGGAGGAAACGACAATGGCAACGATGGTAAATCCGATCGAAATTGAAGAGACGACGAAGAACCATTTTGTGGTGATTCACCCGCTGGATGACGTGCCGGAGACAAAGGTCGATATGGAAGGGCTCGGACCCATGGCGATGACGCGCACGGTGCGGTTGTCGCTGATGAGCCTCCGCGCTTACCTGATTCTGATGGTTCTGCTGGTGGTGTATCACGTCGTGATGCTGGCGCGGTAAGCGAGGCGTGATTCGAACTACGCCGCGAAGCACGCTCTTAAACTGAAGAAGAAGGGCTTATATAAACCACGGCCGGATTGTGTCCGATTAGGAAAAAGGAGAAAAGACCGATGCGGATTCAAGCGATGGAAGGACTGCGTATTCTGGGCACCTGGATTTTGCGATTTCTGGAAGTACGCTTGCCGGTGGATGCACTCCGTGGGATCGGCACCAGGTAACGGCGAGCAACTGCTGATGAGAACACGTTATGTCACCGAACTGGAGTCGGTTCGCCAGAACCTGATCGCGATGGGAGAGACGACCATCGAACTGCTGGGCGCGGCGCTGCGGGCGGTGGTGGATCCGAACCCCGACTCATCGGCGCGGGCCAGCGAACTCGAATCGCAAACCGATCACCAGCACCGGGTGATTCACGATCAATGTTTGAACCTGATCACTCTGCAAGCCCCCGTCGCGCGGGATGCGCGGCTGGTGACCGGGGTACTGGACGCCATCGTGGATCTGGAACTGATCGGCGATTATGCATACGAAATGGTGGGACTGGCATCCTCCAAGCAGGGAAGGCCGCCGTCTCAGATGTTGAACCAGATCGCCGAAGTTGGGGGCAAGATACAGGAAATCCTGTCGACGGCCATTCAAAGCTGGCGGCAAGCGGATCGGGGGCTGGCCCTTTCGGCGCGGCCCCGTGAAGCGGCCCTGCGCGCGGAATGTCATGCGCTCAGTGAGAAGGTGACGCAACTGACGTCCGCTCCGGGCGATGTGACGGCTTATGTTAATCTGCTGCTGGTTTGCCGCCATCTGGAGCGCATCCTGCGGCACGCGGTGTGCGTGGCGGAGCAGGCGGCCGAGGCTGCGGCGCCGCCATCTGGCGATTCTTTAAATAATAAGGCCTGAAAACCCTTTATTTTTATTTTACGCCGCAGTATAATCGAAAGCGGGAGGATGTTATGCGCCCGCTTGACGTTCCCGAAATCCTGATCGCGCTGGGGCTAATCGCCACTTTCGCCTGGGCCGTTTACAACTGGAAGCACGGCACGCGCGCGCCGCGCTGACTATTCGTTGGCCCTTTCCCGCCGTTTCCGCAATTCGTCCAGACTTACCGCCAGAATGATCACTCCGCCTATGATCGCCTGTTGCAGGTAGGGGGATATACCCAACAAATCACTGCCGTTAGCAAGCAAGCCCATAATCATGGCGCCGATCAGCGTCCCGATGACGCTGCCTTCGCCGCCGTGCAGGCTGCCGCCGCCAATCACTACGGCCGCGATAGCCTGCAATTCGTAGCCATTGCCGGCCGTGGGCTGGCCGGTCATCAGGCGTGACGCTTCGATCATCCCCGCGAGACCGGTCAGGAGTCCCCCCAGCGCATAGACCGCCGTGGTGTGGAAGCCGACCGGCACCCCGGCGTAGACCGCCGCGTCCGCATTGCTGCCGATAGCGAACGCGTACCGGCCTAACCGTGTATGTTCCAGGATGACATGGGTCGCCAGCGCGCATATCACCACCACCCACAACACGAACGGCACTCCCAGCAGGTTGCCCGCCCCCAGAAATGCAAAGCTACGCGGCACTCGATGCACCGGCAGGCCATTGGTGATGATCAGCGTCAAGCCCCGGATGATGCCGAGCGTACCCAGTGTCACGATGAACGGCGCGATGCGGAGCCGGGTGGTCAGGAAGCCGTTCAGCGACCCCCAGCACAAGCCGGTCAGCAATCCGATGAGCACTCCCAGCGGGACGGGCATGCCGGCTTCCATGGCCATGGTGCCCAGCACGCCGCTCATGGCCAGTATCGCGCCCACGGACAGATCGATGCCGCCGGCAATGATAATGATGGTCATGCCAAGCGACATAATATTGATCACGGCCGTCTGCCGCACGACACTGGACAGGTTCGTCTGCGTCAGGAAATGGGGCGAAGCGATGGCCAGGGCTATGAACAAAACGATCAGGCTCAGAAACGGCAAGAAGCGCTGCATCACGGCGCGGCCTCCGGGGTGAGCGTCGCGTAGCGCATGATTTGTTCCTGGCTGGCGCCGCCCGGCAAGTCGGCGGTGATGGCTCCCTGGCGCATGACCAGGATGCGGTCGGCGACCTGCAAGAGCTCCTGCATCTCGGAACTCACCATTAAGATCGCGGCGCCCTGACGCACCAATTCATCCATCAGGGCAAACACTTCGACCTTGGCGGCGACGTCGATGCCGCGGGTCGGCTCATCGAAGAGGAATATGCTGGCACGGCGGAATAACCACCTGGCGACGGCCACTTTCTGTTGATTGCCGCCGCTCAGGCGGCCTGCGGGCTGGCGTCCGGACGAAGCCCGGATGCGCAGGCGGGCGATGTAATCGGCGGTGACGCGAAGCTCCGCGCGCCGGTCGAGCACGCCGAAGCGGCTGACGGCGCGCAGGCCGGTCAAAGTGATGTTGTAACCGATGGGGAGGCGCAGGGCGAGTCCCGTGCGCTGGCGGTCTTCGGTGACCAGCGCGATACCGGCGGATACGGCTTGGCGCGGCGAACGGATGCGCAGCGCGCGTCCTTCGACGAAAATGCTGCCACCGTCGATGGGGTCGACGCCAAAGAGTGCGCGGCAGGTTTCGGTTCTGCCGGCGCCGATCAGTCCGGCCAGTCCCACAATCTCGCCCGACCGCAGGGTAAAGGAGACGTTGCGCAAGACGCCACGCCGCGCGAGACCTTCGACGCGCAGCAGTTCGGGGCCGGAGGGGAGGGGCTGGCGCTGGAAAATCGAGACCATCTCCCGCCCCACCATATGCTGGATGATGCGGTCCGTCGAAATTTCCGCCAGCGAACCGCTGTACACCGTGGCGCCATCGCGGAGAATGGTGACGCGGTCGCCGATGGCGCGGAGCTCCTGGAGACGGTGAGTGATGTAGATGACGCCCATGCCCCGTTCCCGCAGCGTGCGCACGATGCGAAAGACTTCTTCGGTCTCGGCGCCGGATAGCGACGAGGTGGGTTCGTCGAAAATCAGAAGACTGGAGCCATGTTGGATGGCGCGGCAGATGGCCACGAGCTGTTTTTGGGCTGGGCTCAGCCGGCCCACGGGCCAGTGGGCCTGTAACGGGAAGTGATGCCGGGCAATCAGCAGGGAGGCTTGCTCGATCATGCGGCCGCGGCTGACCCAGCCGAGAGGCAGATGCGGCTCGCGGCCCAGGAAAATGTTCTCCGCCACGGAGAGATGGGGCGCCAGGAGAGACTCCTGGTGCACCATGGCGATGCCGGCGGCGGTGGCTTCGGCGGGAGTGGCGAAGGCGACCTCGCGTCCCTGCCACAACATACGCCCGGCATCGCGCCGCTCGATGCCGGCCACGATTTTCATGAGGGTGGACTTGCCGGCGCCGTTCTCACCCAGCAGCAGATGTACTTCACCAGCTTCCACGCGCAGGTTACCGCCGCGCAGCGCCATCACGCCGCCAAAGCGTTTTTTAATATCGCTCAGATCGAGGAGCACCGGAAGGGATCAGTGTATAACACCACTGGCAGTGTTCCCGCTAACGAGCGGATGCCGGGCGATTATCTCCGGAGGAATTTGACGGACCAGCGTAACAAACCGGTAGGCCAGCAGGGGTTGCGGGTGCACCCCCTGGACACCGACACGCAGCCGGAGAACCGGTCCGCTGGAAGGGGGCATGTGAGTGAAATAAAGCCGGTATGGCGAGTGGATCGCGGTAGCCAATTGCTCTGCCGCCTCGGGAGAAGTTTTATCGCGCGGGATTACCGAATAGAACCCGCCGCTCGCGGCCGCCAGCCGCATCAGGTCGTCACGCGCGGCTATTTCTTTGGGGCCCAATCCATGGATCGGGTAAGGTAAGGCGGGCAGGAGCGGAAAGATGGGAACCGGCGACTCAGCCACCAGGCGCGACAGCTCCTTGTCGTTATACACGCTCACATTTTCGAAGCCGTCGGAAAGGACCAGCAGCGCGCGGCTGGCGTTGCGCGCGTTACGCATCTGGTTCAAGGCCAGATAGAGAGCGTCGATCAGGGCGGTCTTGCCTTTAGGAGTCACGTCCAGCCCCGCGCGGACGAGAGGCAGCGCGGAGCCGAATGGGCACTGCACTTTTGGCGTGCTGTTCACATACTCCAGGAAAAACTCATCCTGCGGACCCGATACGTCCAGGAAGCGATTGACGAACGCGCGGGCCTGCCCGATGGGGTCGTGAAACGCATTGGCGCGCATGCTGGTGCTGGTGTCCAGCAGGATGCCGACGGAGAAGGCCTCGCGCACGTGGATCATGCCGCAGAGCGCAAGCGCGACGCCATCTCCGCTGAGGGTGAAGCTGGCGACAGAGAGACCTTCCCATACGTTGAATTCCGGCGTCAGGACTTGCACGGGAATCGTGAATACCGGCGCATCGGCCGGGCAACCGGCAACCAATGGTGCCTGGGCAAAGGCGGCGCCAGACCATAGAACCAGCACCAGAGCAGCGCTCCGCACGGTCCCATCGTAACGCAACGCAGAGGCGGAAGAACGGCTTAACATGATATCGTGAGAAACGGTTTCTGATACCTCTCAAAATCCCCCCGGCATGCGATAGCAGGCCGGCTCGATGATGCTGAGGCGAGCTATGGCACGAACGAACCGCACGCAGCCGCCGGGATACGGGGACGTTTGGCGTCTGGGGTTCGCCTCGGCACTGGCGGCTTACGGGGTTATCACCGCCCTGCTGTCCGGACGGTTATCACTTTGGGTGGATGAAATCCTGCAACTCATCGGCACAAGAGATTCCCACGACCTGCAAAGCCTGCTGCGATGGGTGGAAATCAACCCCGGTGGCGTGCCCCTTGGGTATTTCACGCAGCATTTTGCCATTTGGCTGTTCGGATTCTCCGCCTATAGCGCGCGGATTCCATCCGTTATCTGCAGCGTGCTGGCATGCGCGGCGGTTGCCTGGCTGGCTCGACGAATGGGCCTCGGCCGGTCATCTGCCTGCATCAGTTTTTTGATCTTCGCAACCCTCCCCCTGCAGTTTCGATACGCGCTGGAAGGCAGACCTTATTCCGAGGCGCTACTCTTCTGGGTGCTCTCGCAGATCGGCTTCCAAGGGTTGTGTCGCCGCCCCGGCCGCTTGCGCGCCAGACTATACGGGCTGGCACTCCTGCTGGGCATGTACACGCAACCTTTCACTGCGTTCATATGGCTATCACACATGGCCTGGGCCACACTGTTCCTCAAGGGGCCGGAGCGCGGCGGCGTAGTCCGCTGGTGCAGCCTGGCTGGGATACTGGCGGGGTTCGCATTTTTGCCCTGGTTTCTGCTGGTGAGACAGCAATGGCACACTTACATCGGATCCAGCGGCTACTCGTTCGCGCCGGGCTTCTCGATCGTATCGATTATATTTCGAGAAATTCCGGGAAACTATGTAATCACCGTGCTGCTGGGCCTCGCCGTGGCGAGCGGTTTTGCGGCGCAATCACCGCTCACGAACGGCACGAAAGCTCTATTGGCCGCAAACATAATCGCGCCGGTGGTTTGTGCTCTATGCGCGGACGCCGCGTTTAATTACTTCTTTGCAGCCCGGCAACTCGTCTATGTGCTGCCGTCGATCGCCGTGTTGGCAGCGGCCGGCGCCCAAAATCTGGCCCGTACCCGCCGCCGTGCCGGCGTGGCGCTGGTCTCTGTTCTACTGCTGAGCACGCTGGGCCAGGATGTGCGAATGTTTCAAAAGCCACGGGAGGACTGGGCAAAGGCCGCGGCGGCGACTAACGCGATGCTCCGCGAAACCAACGCGTGCGTCATCACCGTGCCATCCGAGTGGGCGGCCCTGTACATATTTTTCGAACCCAAGCTGGCGCAGCGCCAGTGTGTCGGCGACCAACGCGCCAGTGGCCGCCTCCTTTTGGCGATCACCCCCTACACCCCGGCCGCCGCCGCGGCGAATCTCCGCGCGACGCTGACGCGCGACGGCTACGCGGCGGGTCCGCAACAGACCGTCGGCGGCAGCCGGCTGGAGCCCTTTTCCAGATGATGGACGCCCCGGCTACGGCGCGTTTTCCACGATCCGAGGCGGCGGCGAAGAGAAGGCCGCCACATGTGCCCCGCGAAAAACGTAATGCTGCGGCATGATATCGTGAGATACGGTGTCTTCGCCTTTAAATGTCCATCTGGAAAGATATGACGGACCGCTCGATTTGCTACTGGATCTGATTCGGAAGCAGCAGATCGATATCAAAGATATTCCCATCGCCACCATCACCGCGCAATACCTGGAGTATATGGATAAGGCGCGCGAATTGGATGTCGATCTGGGAGCGGAGTTCGTGTATATGGCGGCTACCTTGATCCACATCAAGTCGCGCATGCTGCTGCCGCGCGATCCGGCATTGGCCAAAGATAATTCCGATGAGGATCCGCGCCAGGAACTGGTGGAGAGGCTGCTGGAGCACGAGAAGTTCAAGACCGCCGCCGAGATGTTGCAGCAAAAGCGGCTGATTGAAGAGAATGTTTGGTCCAACCCGCAGATGGCGCAGTTCACCTCGAGCGATGAGGATCCGGGCCTGGCAATCACGCTGTTCGACCTGGTGAAGGCGTTCGGCGAGCTGCTGGAGCGGTCCAAGAACCGGCCGGTTTACGAGGTGTCCGAGGAAGAAGTGAGCGTCGGCCAGATGATTGCGCGATTGAGAACGCTTTTTCTGGAGGTAGGCGCGGACGAGCCGGTTTACATCATGCGGCTCTTTGCGGAGCAACGCAGCCGAAGGGCGATGATCGCGCTGTTTTTAGCCGTGCTGGAGATGGTGAAACTGCAGGCCGTGCGCGTGGCGCAGACCGATTTATTCGGCGAGATCGTACTACGAAGACACCAATCGTTCGATGCCGTGTTTGCGGCGGATGAGCCAGTGAGTGCAATCGAGAAGGAATACCGGTAGATGAACGAGGTCGAGCAGTTGGTTGCGGACGACGCGGAGACGCGGGGAGATGGGGACGCGGAGACGCGGGGACGTGCGGACGCGGAGAATGCGGGCGAGGGGGTGAGCGTTGCTGACACGGAGACCCCGGATGCGCAGAATGCGGAGGTGATCGCGGCCGACGATCTGCTCGCCGCGGTTGCGGCTCCGGCCTCCAGTTCGTCCGAGGACTCCCAGTTGAAGGCGCTGCTGGAAGCTGTCGTGTACGTGACCGAGGAGCCGTTGTCGCTGACGCAGATCGCGACGGCACTGGCGCAGCCCCGCGAGCGCGTGGAGCGGCTGTTGGATGAGTTGGTCGCGGAATATGACAAACCCGAACATGGCGTGACCATGCGCGAGGTGGCCGGCGGATATAAAATGACCACCAAGCCGGAACATCACGAAACGGTGCGCAACTTCGTCAAGAGCCTGAAGCCTCCGCTGAAGCTGTCGCTGCCGGCGCTGGAGACGCTGGCGGTGATCGCCTATAAGCAGCCAGTGACCGCGCCGGAGATCATGGAGATTCGGGGCGTGCAGGGCGCGGGCGTGCTTAAGACGCTGCTCGACCGCAAGCTCATCGCCGAGGCCGGTCGCAAGAACGTCATCGGCAAGCCGATGCTGTACAAGACGACCAAGGATTTCATGGTGCAGTTCGGATTGAAGGATCTGAGCGAACTGCCCTCTCTGAAAGAATTCGAAGAAATTCGCCGGATGGCCGTTGAACCCGATGCGCCGGAGCCTGTCGCCGAACCTATTCCGGAGGCAGCCACGGAGCCGGCGCCAGAGCCGAGCGATGCCTGAGGAAAGGCTCCAGAAGATCCTCTCGCGCGCCGGTGTGGCGTCCCGCCGCAAGGCCGAGCAGATCATGCAGGAAGGCCGCGTGACGGTGAACGGCGCGGTGGTATCGGAACTCGGCAGCAAAGCGGACCTGGACCGCGATCACATCAAGGTTGACGGGAAGCTGCTGCGCAATCCCAAGCACCTGATCTCCATCGCGCTGAATAAGCCGGTGGGCGTGGTGACGACGGCGTCCGATCCGGAGGGCAGGCCCACGGTGATGGATCTGGTGCATGGCCTCAAGGAACGTGTGTATCCGGTAGGCCGGCTGGATTATCACAGCGAAGGATTGCTCCTGCTGACCAATGACGGCGAACTGGCCAATGCCGTCACGTCCGCGTCCATGCACATTCCGAAGACGTATTTGGTGAAAGTGACCGGCCTGTTGACGCCCGAGCAGGAGCAGCAGTTCCGTGACGGCGTGCCCCTGGGCGGACGGCGCACGGCGCCCGCGGGTCTGAGACTAACGCATCGCGCGCAGAATCCCTGGTATGAGGTGCGGCTGATCGAGGGCCGCAAGAACCAGATCCGGGAGATGTTCAAACATTTCGGGCGGCTGGTGGAGAAGCTGAAACGCGTCAAGATCGGGTTTCTGGAACTGGGCCCGCTGAAGCCTGGCGAATTCCGCTATCTGACCGCGGACGAGGTGGAGCGCTTCCGCAAGGCCGCGGCGAAGAAGCCAAAAACATGAGTATCCCCGAGCTGCTCAAGACCAGCCGTACGATCGCCGTAGTGGGGCTTTCGAGCAAGCGCTTCCGGCCCAGTTACGGCGTCGCCGAGTACATGCAGCGGAACGGCTACCGGATCATTCCGGTGAATCCGTTCGAGGAAACCGTTTTGGGAGAGACATGCTATCCGGACATTGGCAGCATTTCCGGCCGGGTAGACATCGTCGACATTTTCCGGCGATCGGATTTCGTGCCCGAGATTGTGGAAGCGGCCATCCGGATCGGCGCGCGGGCAGTCTGGATGCAGGAGGGCGTGGTGCACGAGGAGGCTGCCGATCGGGCGCGTGCGGCGGGCTTGACCGTGGTGATGGATCGCTGCATTCTGAAGGACCACCGGCGGATGTCATTTGGCGGCTAATGACGCAAGCCTTGCAGGCTGCCTATCCCTTGCAGCCCTCAAATGCGCCGCCGGGCGCGCCGGTGTATCCCAGCGCGCGCATGCCGATCTCCGAGTTGTAATAAGCCCGCGAGATCCAGTCCTTTAGATTGCTGAAGTGCGCGTGCCCGCGATAGGCCGCCGGCGCATTTTCGTCCCAAGTCTCCAGCGTGTGCGGATAGGCCATGTATGTCATGAGCTCCGTTTGCTGCTCCGCGGTCAGATATACGAACGCGGTGCGGTAACGCGCGAAGGACTCGCCATCCAGAAAAGCCAGGCTGTCCAGGAAGCTGCGCTGCGTTTCGTGCGTCTCAACCGCCAACACTTCGTCCAGGAAGCGATTCACCAGCGCCGCCTTAGCACCGGGCGTGTCGGTGGCGGGTATCAGCATATCGGCGAACGCTACGAGCGTCTGGTTTTGGTGGCCGTCCAGAAACAGGGGCTTCCAATCGGCGCGGGCCAAGTCCTTCGATGCATCGTAATCGGAAGGAAACTCGCGCGCGGACGCGCCGCCAGCCGTGGCAACCGCGGCGGCTCCCAGCAACGTGTGACGAAACAAATCCCGGCGGTTCATTAGCGGAACTATAATACCTTTAACAATGCTGTCCGCACAAGCAGGTTCGGAATCGTACGATGCGATCGTGGTGGGCTCCGGCGCGACCGGCGGCTGGGCGGCTAAGCGGCTGTCGGAAGCCGGCCTGAAAGTCGCTCTGCTCGAAGCCGGGCGCAAGATCTCGCCCAAGGAATTCACGGAGCACATGCCGCCCTACAAGCTGAAGTACCGCGACATGTCGCCGGAGATCGCGCGCACGCGCCCGATCCAGAGGCAATGCTACGCCTGCATGGAGTACAACTACGACTGGTTCGTAGACGATCTGCAGAACCCTTACAGTACGCCTGCGGGGAAGCCGTTCACCTGGCAGCGGCTGCGCATCGAAGGCGGACGCACACTGGTGTGGGGACGCCAAAGCTATCGCATGAGCGACCTGGATTTCAAAGCTGCCGATCACGATGGGTACGGTGAGAGTTGGCCTCTCTCTTACAAGGAGATGGATCCCTATTACAACATCGTGGAGCGCTACGTAGGCATCAGCGGCGCCGCGGAGGGTAATCCGACGCTGCCGGACGGCCAGTTTCTGCCGGCGATGAAAATGACTTGCGGCGAGGTGCGGCTGCGCGAGCGCGTGCAGGCGGAATTTGGGCGCACGGTCACCATCGGCCGCACGGCCATACTCACGCAGAATCATAACGGCCGCGCGGCCTGCCACTATTGCGGACCTTGCGAGCGCGGCTGCGTGACGTTCTCCTATTTCAGCAGCCCGTTCACCACGGTGGCGGACGCACTGAAAACCAAGAATTGCACCCTGATCACGAATGCGATTGTGCGCCACGTGGACATGGACAACGGGACCAATCGCGCGACCGGCGTCACGTACATCGATAGTCTCTCGCACAAGAGCTATCAGGTGCGGGCGCGCAGCGTGATTCTGTGCGCGCAGGCGCTCGAATCGGCGCGCATTTTACTGAACTCCTCGACGCGCGTGTACTCCACGGGGTTGGCGAATTCCAGCGGCGCGCTGGGGCATTACATCATGGATCACGCGGTGGGCGGCGGCGCGGCCGGCGACTTGCCAGGCTTCGATCCGACACCCGGGTCGCCCAGCGGGCCGCATCGCGCCAACGGCATCTACGTGATCCGTTTCCGTAACGTGCTGAACGGGCCGCGGCATCCGCGGTTCATTCGCGGCTATGGTTTTCAGGGGGGCGCCAACGCCGGATTCAACTTCGGCGCGCAAGGTTTTGGCGCGCATTACAAGAAGGCGGTCCTGGCGGGCTCGTACAGCATCGATCTGGGCGCGTTCGGCGAGTCGCTGGCGCGTTTTGACAATTATTGCGAAATCGATCCGGATCTGCGGGACGCCTGGGGTATCCCCGCCTTGCGCATTCAGATGACCCATGGCGACAATGAGAAAGCCATGATGGAAGATGCCGCCAGCACCGCGGCCGAGATGTTGGAGGCAGCCGGTGCGAAGAACATCAAAGTCAATGCGGATCTGGCCATGCCCGGCATGGCGATCCATGAAGTGGGCACGGCGCGCATGGGCGCCGATCCCAAAAAGTTCGTGCTGGATCCTTATAATCAAACGCACGACGTGAAGAACCTGTTCGTGATGGATGGCGCATGCTATCCTTCTTCGGCCTGCCAGAATCCCACTCTCACCTTCATGGCGTTGACCGTGAGGGCCTGCGATCACCTGATCGAACGGTACAAGAAGAGCGAAGTGTAGCGGAACAAAACCAATGATACGTATTTTCTGCGTTTGCCTTTTGGCGGTGTGGAGCGCGGGGGCCGCCGTGCCGCCCGTGATTTCCGGTGATTCGGAACGGGGCGCCAAGCTGTTCGAGAATCAACGCTGCGTCCAATGCCACAGCGTAAACGGGAAGGGCGGCAAAATGGGCATGGACCTGAGCGCGCGCGTGGATCGCGGCTTCACCCCCGCCTTGCTGGCCAGCGCCATTTGGAACCATGCGCCCGTGATGTGGGCAGCCATGGAAGGCGCAGGCATTGAACGGCCGCAGTTGAGCGCACCGGATGCCGCCGATCTCTTCGCCTACTTGTATTCCACGCGCTTCTTCGATAAACCGGGCGACGCCGCGCGTGGCAAACAGGCATTCGCGGACCGGCATTGCGCGGGTTGCCACGGAATCACCGAATCGCGCGCGGAGGGAGCGCCACCCGTCGTGAAATGGGAGTCGCTGGGCGAGCCGGTGGTCCTTGTGCAACAGATGTGGGACCACAGCAGCAACATGCGGGAGGCGTTCGCGCGCAAGAAGATTGCCTGGCAGGAGCTGACTGCGCCGGAGTTGAGCGATATCCTCGCTTATTTGCGGAACCTGCCCGAGACCCGCGGCCTGGCATCGCATTTCTCATTCACTTCGGGCGAAGGCGGCAGCGCCATATTCGAGTCGAAAGGCTGTGTGAAGTGCCATGTGGGAAAACTGGCGCTGGAAGACCGGCTGCACAGTCTGACTCTGACTGAAATCGCGGTGGATATGTGGAACCACGCGCCTCGAATGAAGCAGCCGGTGCCCCAACTTTCCGAAGACGAGATGCGGCAACTGCTGAGTTATTTGTGGATGCGCCAATTCGTCTATGCGAAGGGCGATGCCGCGCGCGGTAAGCAGGTGTTCGCCGCCAAGCGCTGCGCGGAGTGTCACAACGGCGGCGAGCATGGGGCGGCGCCCCTGCCTGGACAGGCACGCGGCTATTCGGAAATCACCATCATCTCGGCGCTATGGAAGCACGGTCCGCAGATGTTCAGCCGCATGCGAGATGCCAAGATCAACTGGCCGCGCTTTAACAATCCGCAGCAGATGTCGGATCTGGTGGCCTATTTGAACACCGTGCAGTAGCGCGGTCACGCGATTCGCGGAAAATTAGCGCCTTGCCGGAGAGCCCCTGCCCGTCTAGGGTCTTGGCTTCGTTTTTCGAATTGGCCCCGGGCTGGGGAAATATCCTTGTGACAAGTACTTACACTTGCCGAGTGGCGCGCCGAGGACGTCAGTGCCCATCAGATCGGCTGCGCGCGCATTTGCCATCTGGCCTTGGCCACTTAGCTCTTTCGCGTCGATGCGCGCAGTCGAGCCGCTGCTATAGTGTGGGTGAAAAAGGAGCTTTTGAAGTGGCACAGATTATTCCTCTCGGTTTCGTCACCGCAAACAGCAGTCCCTTGACGGCCAACGTCCCGGCGCCATCCGGATTTCCTCTGCGGTGCAACAAAGTTCTGGTGCAGGCCTACAAAACGGCGAACACCACCGATTACGTATTTGTGGGCTTGACCGGCATGAACAAGACTACCGGCGCTAACGTCGCCGCGGTCCTGCAGGCCGGCCAATCGGCGGTCGTCGGCGACGAGCGCGATTCGAACGTCATCGATCCCACCAGTCTGGAAATAGACAGCATTTCTGGCACGGCCGTGGTTACTGGTTTGCTCTACCAGCGGTAGCCAGCCCTTCATCTCAAAAAAAGAACAAGGAGACACATTCCATATGAGCAGAATCGCTCTTGCAGGATTCGTGTGTCTGTTGGTTGTATTCGCCGCTTCCGCGCAAGTTACGGTGGAAGGCGGCGGGCCATCGCTCACGAACATACCTAACGGCGCCGCAATCTGGTACGCGGCAGGTGCGCCGGTCAACACAGTCGGCGCCAATGGCGATTATTACGTCAACACCAGTAGTTATTGTCTGTACGGTCCCAAGGCGAGCGGCGTGTGGCCGTCTACCTGCGCTTCGTCGGTAAGGCAGCTCGGCTACGTGGCCGAAGACGTGGGGAACCGGGGAACCGCGGGCGGATACGCGCCTCTCGATTCGAACGGACTCGTTCCGCCCGCCAATCTGCCGCCGATCACGGCCGTGAACGGGACCACCCTGCCAGGCAATAGCGCCTCGGATCAGACCGTTGTGACGACCGCGCCCACCGTAGGCGCTTGGGCGGCGCTTCCCGCATGCCCCGACACCGGAGGCAATCACCTGAACTATAGCGTGGTGACTCACGGGTTCTTGTGCGGCAATACCGGGGGCACGGCGGGCAGCGTGAATTTTGGCGGGGTCGGCAACGGCACTAATGCCAACGCGCTCCTGATCAGCGGCACTTTGGGCTATACGGGCGGCGGTTCGGTGAATGCAAACCAGTTAGGTGGCGTGTCTTTGGCCGCATTGCCGACCGGACTTCTCAAAATTACCACCGGAACGGGCCTGCCCAGCGTAGCCACCTTTTCCGATCTTACGAACCTGTTGGGTTTCACTCCCGAGAATCCGGGCAACAAAGGTGTGGCAAATGGGTACGCCCCGCTGGGCGCCTCCGCGACTGTGCCACTTACTAACTTGCCCACGATTCCATATGGCCAGCTTAGCGGAGTTCAGTCGAGCCTTGGTTTCATGGCGGAGAATGCCGCGAATAAGAATGCCGTCAATGGCTACGCACCGCTGGATTCGAACGGGCTGGTTCCGTCGGCTAATCTGCCACCGATCACGGCTGTGAGCGGAACGAGCATTCCGGGCAACAGCGGGTCCGATCAGACGGTTGTGACGACCGCTCCCGCGGTGAGTGCGTGGGCGGCTCTTCCGGCATGCCCGGACACAGGAGGCAATCACCTGAACTATAGCGTGGTGACGCATGGATTCTTGTGCGGCAATACCGGTGGCACGGCGGGCAGCGTGAATTTTGGCGGGGTCGGCAACGGAATCAATGCCAACGCGCTCCTGATCAGCGGCACTTTGGGCTATACGGGCGGCGGTTCGGTGAATGCGAACCAATTAAGTGGCGTGTCTTTGGCCGCACTGCCGACCGGACTTCTCAAAATCACCACTGGCACGGGCCTGCCCAGCGTGGCCACGTTTTCCGATCTTACGAACCTCTTGGGTTTCACTCCCGAGAATCTGGGCAACAAAGGTGTGGCAAATGGGTACGCGCCGCTGGGCGCCTCCGCGACCGTGCCACTTACTAACTTGCCCACGATTCCATACGGCCAGCTTAGCGGAGTTCAGGCCAGCCTGGGTTTCACGGCGGAGAATGCCGCGAATAAGAATGCCGCCAATGGCTATGCGCCGCTGGATTCCAACAAGTTGTTGCCGGCAGCCAATCTACCCACGTCAATCCCTCTAACCAACTTACCCACCATTCCGTTTGCGCAGACCAGTGGCGTCCAAGCCGCGATCGGGTTCACTCCCGAAAACGCGGCCAATAAGGGCGCGGCCGGAGGCTACGCGCCCCTGGATGGTTCCAC
This sequence comes from Bryobacteraceae bacterium, assembly GCA_049511415.1. Taxonomy (GTDB): domain Bacteria; phylum Acidobacteriota; class Terriglobia; order Bryobacterales; family Bryobacteraceae; genus Bog-159. The sequence goes on from JBEKYC010000003.1 coordinate 202,432, forward strand.
TACGGTGCCGCTGGTCAATCTGCCTACCATTCCGTACAGCCAGACTTCCGGCGTGCAGGCGGCCCTTGGCTACAGCGCCGAGAACACTGCCAATAAGGGCGCAGCCGGAGGATACGCACCCCTGGGAGCCGGTTCCACCACGGTGCCGCTGGTCAATCTGCCTGCCATTCCGTACAGTCAAACTTCCGGCGTGCAAGCGGCCCTCGGCTACAGCGCCGAGAACACTGCCAATAAAGGCGCGGCCAATGGATACGCGCCGCTGAATAGCTCGCAAGCGGTCCCGTTAGCCAATCTGCCGGCTATTCCCTACTCACAGACCAGTGGTGTCCAGGCGGCGCTAGGCTATACCGCGGAAAATGCGGCGAACAAGAACCAGGCAGGCGGCTACGCCTCTCTAGATAGCGGCGCGCACCTTCCAGCGGCAAATATGCCGGCACTGTCAGGCGATCTGGCAAGCGTCGCCGGATCTGCGAATGTTAATGTCGGCACGGTTCTGGGTGGGCAGACCCCGGTAACCAGCACAAGCATTGCTAACGCAACGTTGTCGGCCGCCTTTACGAACCTGCAGGCAACGGGTAGCGCGCAGTTTGGGTCGGGAAGCTACCAGTCCACCATCTCCAGCTCATTTACGTCGAATCGCAGCTGGATCGTCCCGGACTTCAGCGGCACAATGGTGATGAATGGATCGGTCTATGCCGCCGGCGGGGGGACCGCGCAGGCGCAAACCGCGGCGCTGCCGGGCCCCCTGACTTCCTACGCGGCCGGGATGCAGGTGGAATGGTTGCCCATCGCCGCGAATACCGCGTCTGGGCCCACGCTGAACGTCAATAGCCTGGGCGCGGTCACAATCACCAAGTGCGGAGGTGCGGCGCTTGCGGCCAACGATGTGGTTACGACCGCCGTAGCATTTGCCGTCTACGACGGGACCAACCTCGAGCTACAAAATCCGCAGGCGGTGGGGTGCAATGCGCCGACCACGGCGCAACTGCCCAACACCACTCTGATGACGGTACTCGCGGGGAATGCCAATGGATCGACTATTGCTACCGGAGCCAGTTACATAGGCATGGGCACGGCGGGCAGCAGTACGAGTGAGGCGGCCAGGCTCCTTTTCGTCCCGGCCGCGTGCACGTTGCGCAGCTTCCACCTGACCACCACGTCCACCAACAGTTCCGGTGGTTCCATAGCGGTGACGTTGCGGGTCAATCAGGCCATGCCATCCGGCGGACCTACGATCACTATCAACAGCGGAGATACGGCACAAAACTACGCGGATACCAGCCACACGGTTACATTGGCGGCCGGGAATAACTGGGACCTTCTGGTTCAAAACAACGGCACGTCTTCTTATAGCGGACTGGCGGGATGGAGCATCGGATGTTTTCCAAACTAGGGTTGGCTCCACTGGGGGCATTGTTTGCCGGCTGCTGCATGCTGCTGGCGCAACAGGTCGCGATCCACGGCACCGGCGGCAAAATCAACCTCTCCGTAAGCAACATCGGTTTTTCCAGCATGACGATGGTGAATTGCGTTGCCTCGCCCGTCACCTGCGGCGCGCTCAACATGAGCGCCGATCCGTACAGCACGAACGGACACTTCGCGGGATACGCCGATCCAAGCGAGCGCATGGACCCGCTGACGGGCAGACTGTGGGTCGCGTATAGTTGGCCCACTGTTCTGGCGGATGGCAGCCAGGTGGTGAACACGCACGTGTCATTTTCTAACGATCATGGCGCGACCTGGAGCAATTCAGGGCTGAATTACGGAGGCGTCCTGTATGCGACGCAGCAGGAGAGCAACTGTGTTGCGCAGCAGAGCCCCTGCGCCGCCAACGACAGCAGCCACGAGGTTGTAGACATCTATCCGCAGGTGGTGGGCGCCTCGGTCTACTGGTACGGGATCCACTCGCACTATGACGTGCCGCAGGGCGGAAGCGCTGCCACCATGTACTCTTACACGGAATACCAGGTCATGACCGCATGTCAGGACACCACCGGCGGAGTGCAGGGACCTATGTGTCTGAGCTCGGCTTCTCCCCAATACAACCCGCAACTGATCGGCTACCAACAAGACAACCAGCCGTCCTACTTCCCGGTAAGCGTTAATCTGACCTCGGTGTCCGGCCTTACCGCGCGATGCACGAGCTTTCGAGAACCCAGCTTTATCATGCAGAACGTCTCCAACACGCCCACCCTGTATCTCTTCATCAACTGTGGAGACATGACGAGTTATGCACAGTTCTCGACATCGAATCCGCAGTCGAACATCGGAAATTGGGCGTGGGCGTATTCCGGGTCCACGGCGACTCTGCCGAACTACAGCGGGTTTGCGACGCAATCGGACGCGCAGGGTATGTGCCAGTTCTTCGGTAGTTGTAAGCAGGCGAACTACCTGACTCAGACCGAAGTGGCGCTGGCGGCCGGATCCCCTGGCTTGGCGGCCGGCACTCCGATTGAGTTATTTGACTTGGTTTATATGTCGGGAAGCAAGATCGCTTTGGGCACCGTGGTTACGGCCCTGGCCACCGTGAGCCCGCCGACATTTGTGCGCACATCGACCGGCGCGGTGAGGGTTTACGCCGTGATTCCCTCGACGGATAGTGTTACCGCGGGCCCCGGAACCGCGACCTACGATCCGGCCTCGACCGCGACGGGCGTGGTTGTGGCTCATAAACTCACGAATTGCACCGCCGGTGCCACCGGTTGCGACACTCAGGGCGGCGAGTTCACTTACCTGGTCTCTTCCGGCGCCAAACCGTAGGCATCACGCGAAGCGCGGCCCTCGCGATACGCGCAGTAGCGTTTAAAAGCCCAGCACCAAAGCCGGACGCCCGCGGGCGGCCACGTGCCGACGTACGGGACCGCTAGATTCCGGCGTCAGGTCGGCGAGCGCGTACACGCACCACGCCGGATCGCTCCGCAGAATAGCCCGGATGGACGCGCGATCAGCGATTACCGGCATCCCGCAAGTAGGCGTCATCGCCGCGAATCCAGTCCTCCCTTGGCGGCGAGAACAGGTCCACGGCCAGCGATTCATCCAGAGCCTCTACCATGTGCGGGGCATCCGGCGGGATCACCAGCATATCCCCGGCATGGACGATGATCTCTTGGCCCGATACGACGAAGCGCAACGCGCCGCTTTCCACCATGCTGATCTGCTCACTTGGATGGCTGTGCATGGGGACCACCGCGCCCTTCCGCAAACGGATGCGCGCCACCGTCATAGTGCGCCCGTGCATCATCTTGCGCCCGATCGACGGATTGAGCGGCTCTTCCGCAAGCGCATCCCAGTTGTAATGCTGCATCGCGCGGTATTGTATCATGAGACCTTATGAAGGGCGTCGTATTGGCGGGAGGCACCGGGAGCCGGCTTTTCCCGCTAACCAAGATTACCAACAAGCATTTGCTGCCCATTTATGAAAAGCCGATGATCTACTACCCGATCGAGACTCTGGTCGAGGCGGGCATACGAGACATCCTGATCGTAACGGGCGGCAAGAACGCGGGGGATTTCCTCCGTCTACTGGCCAATGGGAAACAGTTTGGCCTGACACACATCGACTATACCTACCAGGAAGGCGAAGGCGGCATCGCCGACGCTTTGGCCCTGGCGGAGCACTTCGCGGATGGCCATAAGTTGTGCGTGATTCTGGGCGACAATATTATCGAAGGCAGCATCCGGAAGGCGGCGGATGACTTCCGTGCGCAGTCGAGCGGCGCCAAAATCCTGCTCAAGGAAGTGACCGACGCCGAGCGGTTCGGGGTGGCCGAAATCTCCGGTAACCGGATCGTCAATATCGAAGAGAAGCCCAAACGCCCGAAATCAAACTACGCAGTCACCGGCATCTACATGTACGACGAGACTGTATTCAATAAAGTGCGCACCCTGGTGCCGTCCAAGCGCGGCGAGTTGGAAATCACCGACGTCAATAACGCTTATATTCGGGAAGGCTCCATGACGTTCGATTTCCTGGACGGCTGGTGGACGGACGCCGGCACATTCGATTCCCTGCTGCGCGCCGCCAACCTGGTGGCGCATTCCGTATCCGTGCGGCGCAAGGCGGAAGCCGACACGCTCGCCGAGGGAGTGGTCCGATGACCGGCTCGCCCGTGCGCGAACCGCGGCCGATTGCCTCCTCCGCATCCCTGGAGTTGGGATATCCGGAATGCTCCAAAGGGATTGGCGCTCTGATCGCTTCGCCTTCCGCGCCGGATCTGATTGAAGGTGTGCGCATTGAGCCGGTGCCTCTTTGGTCCGATGACCGCGGCTACTTCCTCGAAGTGCATCGCGCCGGCCAGGGGTTGGCAGGCGCGTTTCCGCGCGAAAGCACCCAGACTTCGACCGCGTTCAATTATCCCGGTACGATCAAGGCATTTCATTATCATCTGCACCAAACCGATTTTTGGACGCCCGCCGAGGGCATGCTGCAGATCGTCCTGGTCGATTTGCGGCTGGGATCCCGTACTTTCGGCGCACGCAACACCATTTACGCTGGCATTTTGCGTCCCTGGCAGGTTCTGATTCCGCCGGGAGTCGGACATGGCTACAAGGTAATAGGCGACCGGCCCTCGATGCTGATCTATATGACCGACCGCTTCTACAATCCAAAGGACGAAGGACGCATCCCGTACAACCACCCCGCCATTAACTACGATTGGGAGACGCAGCATAAGTGAGTAAGCTGCTGGTAACGGGAGGGGCGGGCTTCATCGGATCCGCCTTCGTGCGCCTGATGCTCGCCGACGACCCCAATGTGCGCATCGTCAACTTCGACAAACTGACCTACGCCGGCAACCTGGAAAATGTGGACTCGGTTGCCCAGAACCCGCGCTATCGCTTCATTCAAGGCGATGTGTGCGACCCGGCCGCGCTGGACGCCGTGCTCGGCGACGAACGACCGGACGCCATCGTGCATTTCGCCGCCGAATCTCACGTCGATAGAAGCATCTTGTCCCCCGCTCCGGTGTTCGAAACCAATCTGCGCGGCACGTTCACTTTGCTCGAAGCCGCCCGCCGTCACCGTACCCCGCGCTATCTGCAGGTTTCGACCGATGAAGTCTATGGCAGCCTGGTCCCTCCGCTCGAAGCCGACGAGAACTTCCCACTAAATCCGAGCAGCCCCTATTCGGCTTCCAAGGCCGGAGCCGACTTGCTGGCGCGCTCCTATTTCCTGACCTACAAGCTGCCGGTTTTGATTACGCGCGCTTCCAACAATTACGGCCCGTATCACTTTCCCGAGAAACTTATCCCCCTGATGATCTCCAACGCGATCGAGGAGCGGCCCCTGCCGGTGTATGGCGATGGCCTGCAAATCCGCGATTGGCTCTTCGTCGAAGACCATTGCCGGGGCATTCGCGCGGTGCTCGATCGCGGGCGCGAGGGTGAGATATACAACATTGGCGGCAGTTGCTCTCTGACCAATCTGGACGTTGTGCGCCGCATCCTCGACGCCACGGGAAAGCCCGACACTCTAATTCAGTACGTCACGGACCGGCCAGGACACGACCGGCGCTACGCCCTTTCGAGTGAGAAAATCCTGCGCGAAACCGGTTGGGCGCCCTGCGTAGACTTCCCGGACGGACTAGCGCGCACGGTCGATTGGTACCGGCAAAACGCTTCCTGGGTAGCGCGCGTGCGCAGCGGTGAATATCTCCATTACTACGCCCGCAATTACGAAAATCGGCAGGAAGAGTTGCGCACGGTGACCGATGCGCGTGGCCATTGACGCGACGCCCCTTACATTATCGAGCGGCGGACTGCGGCGCTACGTTGATGAACTGAGCGTCGCACTTGCCAAAGGCTTTCCCGAAGATGACTTCTTCCTGGTCTCGGACCAACCCTTCGATCTGCCTCCCCAAGCTCCGCCAAATTTGCGTCGAGGCGGGGGCCCGCGCCATCCCGGCGAGCACCGCTGGTGGCTTTGGGGTTTGGACCGAGAACTGCAGCGCCTCGAAGCCGGACTATTTCACGGTACGGATTTCGCGGTACCCTATCTGCCGCGCCGCCCGAGTGTTCTGACGCTCCACGATCTGTCGCCGTGGATGGACCGGGCGTGGCATTCTGACGCAGTGCGGGTACGGCATAGGACACCGGTGCTGATCGGCTTGGGCTTGGCTACCATGATCGTGACCCCCAGCGAAGCGGTACGAAAGCAGGCGATTGAGAAGTTCCGGATCCACCCGGATCGCATCCGCGCGATTCCACACGCGGCCTCCGCCTGTTTTCATCCCGTACCAGTAGCGCCGGCGCCGCCGTACTTTCTGTACGCCGGCACGCTGGAACCGCGCAAGAACGTCCCGGGCCTCGTAGCGGCATGGCGCGCTGTCTGTCAGTGGAAGCCCATAAACCTGGTACTGGCGGGGCGGCGAAGGGCTGATTTCGCGCAACTTTCACCCGAGCCGGGGTTGCAGATTATGGGTGAGGTGTCAGACGAGCGGCTCGCGCAATTAATGGCCGGAGCTCTGGCATTTCTCTACCCTTCGTTCTACGAAGGCTTCGGATTGCCGGTCCTCGAAGCCATGCAATGCGGAGGTTGCGTGGTTACTTCGCGGGATCCGGCAATCACCGAAGTTGCGGGTGGCGCCGCCTTGCAAGCCGGCACGCAAGAAGAGCTTATACGAACGATGCTCGAAATCGCCAGAAACCCGGAAGGCACGTGCGCCTGGCGGGAACGAGCCTTGCGGCGCGCGGCCGAGTTTTCCTGGGTGCGCACGGCCCAGCTGACGCGTCAATTGTACGAGGACTGCCAGCGGCGATACGATGACAACTAACTCCGCCCTGTTCCTGTCCCCCGAATCTCCCTACCCGTTAACCGGCGGAGGAGCGTTGCGCAGCGCATCCCTCCTCAATTTCCTGGCGCGCGACCACGCTGTGGATTTGATCACGTTCCGGGAACCCGGCGCGGCCGATCCCCGCCGCCATATTCCGTCTGGCCTAGTGCGCGGTGTTCAAGTGATCGATCTGCCATTCCACGCCCGAAACCGCTGGGCCCGCACAATGCGCAACGCCGGCCGGCTGCTGCGCGGCGTTCCGCCACTGCTCGATCGCTTCTCCGGCTTCGACGAAGCGATCGCCGAGGCAACCCAAGGGCAGCGTTACGATATTTCGGTGCTCGAGCACTTCTGGTGCGCGCCCTATTGGGAGCAACTCGCGGCCATCAGCGGCATTACCGTACTCGATTTGCATAACATCGAATCGGTTCTTCACCGGCAGTGCGCAGACTCCGAAACCGGCGCGCAGGCCCTGGCGCACCGGGTGTTCCAAAATATGAGCCGGGACCTGGAAGCCGAGTGGCTGCCCCGCTTCACCTACCTGCTGGCAGCATCCGATACGGATGCGCGCCGCATCAGACAGATTGCGCCCGAAGCGGCGGTGTTCGTCTATCCCAATTCCATTCCGCTGGTCCCGCCGCCGCGCCGCGCGGAAGAGAACCTCATCGTCTTTTCCGGCAATCTCGAATACCATCCGAACATCTCTGCCGTGCGGTACTTTCACGACCGGATCTGGCCGAAATTGCGCGAACGGTACCCGGGATTGGTCTGGCGGTTAGTCGGAAAGAACCCTGGGTCCGTCGCGGGAATTGTCAAGAAGGACGACCGGATTGAAATCGCAGGCCCGGTCGCCGATGCGGTTTCTCAACTGGCGCGCGCCAAGGTGGCTATAGTACCTATCCTGGCGGGAAGTGGTACGCGTATCAAAATCATAGAAGCTTGGGCCGCCGGAGTTCCCGTGGTTTCGACCACTATCGGAGCGGAGGGCCTTCCGGCCCGCCCAGGCGAGCATTTATTGCTGGCCGATCAGCCGGAGGACTTCGCCGCGGCGGTTTCGGGGCTGTTGGAGGATGCCTCCCTGAGGGACCGCATCGGACGTGCGGGGCGGTACCTGTTCGAATGTGAATTCAACTGGCAAGCCGCTTGGAAGGCGTTGCATTTCTTGTATCCTGCTACCATGGTAAGATCTGATGCGCTTCGCGATTGACGCTCACGCCATCGGCCGCCACCTCACCGGAAACGAGGTGTATGTTCGCAGTCTTTTAAGAAACTTTGCGGCGCTGGATAAAGAGTCGGATTTTGTAACCTATTTTTCCGCAGAGGATGCCTGGCAATGGACCGCCGAGCGGTTTCAAGCCCGGCAGGTCTCACCGAACCCGTTCGTCCGGCTGGGCATTGAACTATCGATGCGCTTGCGGCGGGACCGTCCCGACCTGCTGCATGTGCAATATACGGCACCCCTGGGTTGTCCCGTGCCTGTCGTGGTAAGCGTGCATGACGTCAGCTATCTCGTTCATCCTGAATACTTTCCCAAGCCGCGCGCGTGGCAGTTGCGATGGACCGTGGCACGCACCATCCGCTGCGCGACCCGCATCCTGACCGGAAGCGATTTCTCCCGGGATTCCATTGTGCAAGCTTATGGAGAATCGTGCGCCGAAAAGATCGTGGTGGTGCCCAATGCCGCCGCCAGCGGATTGCGGCCGATTTCGCGCGAGAGTGCCACCGCCGCCGTGCGTGAGCGTTTTCGCATCCCGGCGCCCTTCATCTTGTCCGTTGGGGACTTGCAGCCGCGCAAGAACCAGATCGGTTTGATTCGCGCGTTTGCCCAGTTGCTCCGCACCCATCCGCATCTCACGCATAACTTGGTTTTGGCGGGAAAAGATACGTGGTTCAGTCCCAAGGTTCGCGAAGCGGCTCGCCACTCGGGCGTTGCGGATCGCATCCAGTTCGCGGGTTTTGTCTCCGATGAGGATTTGTTACATCTGTACAACGCCTGCGACCTTTTTGTATTCCCCTCATTTTACGAGGGTTTCGGCTTACCCGTATTAGAGGCTATGGCCTGCGGACGGGCGGTGGCGTGCTCCCGCACGTCAGCGATGCCCGAAGTTGCCGATGGCGCCGGAATCATGTTCGATCCCTACTCGTCCACCGAGATGGTACGGGCCATGGCGGATCTGCTGCGCGATACGGAACTGCGCGCGCGTATGGAGCGTCTAGGACTGCAACGGGCCGCACGTTTTAGCTGGCGGGCGACCGCGGAGAAGACCCTGGAGGTCTATCGCGAGGTTGCCGAACGCAGCCGTGCCGCAGCCGCCGAGTACGTGCATCGATGAGCAAGCGCATTGTATTCTTTTGTGCCCTGTTTGGCCTGCTTCTGTGGTGGAAAGCTTCCGGCAGTCCGGGCCAGAAACCTGCGGACCCGCCTTCCGATCCCAAGGTGGCGGCTACCGCCACGGTAGCCGCGGCCAAGGAATCCCAACCGGCTAAGAACCCAACCGCTCCCGAGGCGCCCGCATTTCTGAATGGCGGAGAATCGCTCGATTACGCATTACATTGGCCCGGCGGGGCCAGCCTGGGTGAAGCGCATCTGCGGGCTTCCAAGGGCGAGCATAGCTGGCAGTTAGACTTTTCCATGAGTGCCTCGGTGCCCGGATTTACGCTGTCGGACCATTATCATTCGCGCGCCAACGACGGCTTCTGCTCACTGGAACTCGAAAAGCAGACTACCCACGGCCAACGCAAGACGCACGAGCGGACCGTCTTCAATTACCAGGAAGGTTCCGCCACGCGCACCACGCTGGTAGATGGCGGCGGCCATACGGATATCAGTATTAGCGACTGCGCGCGCGATGGTCTCGACTTCGTCTATTATGCCCGCCGGGAGTTGTCCCTCGGCCATGGCGTTCCCCCGCAACAGGACGTGCTCTTCGGCGCCGCCTATTCGGTGCGCATGGCATTTGCCGGTGTGCAAGATGTCAACGTCGGGGGAAAGCACCGCCAGGCCGATCATTGTATTCTTTACATCGCGGGTCCCGCGTCCGACTATCAATTGGATATCTTCTTTGAGCGCAATGCCGCCCGCACGCCTCTGATGATCAAGGCGCCTCTGCCCCTGGGCACTCTGTCGATGGAGCTCGAGCGCTGAATGCGCGTGGCGTTCTTCTCGCCGCTGCCGCCTAGCCGGAGCGGCATCGCCGACTATTCCGAAGTCCTGATCGAACATCTAAAGCCGCTCGCCGATATTGAAGTCTTTTCGAGTCCGGCCCAGTTGTACGACCCCAGCCGTTTCGATGTCGCCGTTTATCAGCTCGGCAACAATCCGCATCACGGATTTGTCTACGAGACGGCCCTGCGGCATCCCGGTGTAGTGGTGATGCACGAATCCAATCTGCATCATTTGGTGGCCGATCTGACCATCCGCCGCAATGACTGGGAAGCCTATCTGCGCGAATGCGAATACCAGGGCGGCGCCCAGGCGCTGGCCTTCGCGCATCGCGTGCAAGCGCTCGAAGTGGGGCCCGACTATGAAGGCGTTCCGATGACGCGGCGCGTGCTCGAATCCGCGCGCGGCGTCATTGTCCACAGTCAATATATGGTGGACGAGATGCGCGCGGCGGGCTTCCACGGTCCCATCGCGCGAATCCCTCACGGCGCATGGATACCCGAGGCGTCCCGCAATGCCTGGCGGTATCGGCTCGGCATCGATGAATTCACGCCACTAATCGGCGTGTTTGGTTTCTTGAAGCCTTACAAGCGGATCGCCGAATCGCTGCGCGCTCTGCGCCGGCTGTTGGCCGTAGTACCGCCGGCCAAGATGATTCTGGTGGGAGAGCCGCATGCGGAATTTCCGCTGCAATCGCTGATTCAGTCGCTGGGCCTGTCAGCGGCAGTGCGCGTGATGGGATTCACGCCTATCGAGGATTTCACCGGCTACATGGCGGCCTGCGATATCGTGTTGAACCTGCGCTATCCGACCGTGGGTGAAAGCTCCGGCAGCCTGCTCCGCGCGCTGGGACTCGGGAAGCCGGTGCTGGTCTCCGATATCGGCGCTTTTCGCGAGTTCCCGGATGACGTCTGCCTGAAAGTGCCAGTCGGGGAAAACGAAGAGAATCTGATCTTCGAATACCTGAATCTGCTGGCTTCGCGGCCGGACGTGGCGCGATCCCTCGGAGAACGCGCCGCAAAATACGTAAGGGAAGAATGCAACTGGCCCCGGGTGGCCGGCCTCTATGCGTCTTTCCTGCAATCGGTAGCCGACGGCAAGGAGTGGCGGCAGGAAGCGAAGCCGCCCGCCACCGGCTTCGATGCCCCAGCCGCCGATCTCGAGGGCTTGCCCTTGACCAAGGCGTACGTAATGAGCTGGGCCGCCAACCGCGAATCCGCCGCCTATGTGGACACGCATCTGGTCCGGCTGGCCAAGACCCTCGAAATCACTCCGCCCGGCGCCCCCGAGGATCGCATATTGGAGATGGGGGCTTATCTCCAGATCACGCCAGCCCTGCACACCAAGTTGGGTTACGGCTGCGTACGCGGCTGCTATTATGGACCAGCGGGTAGGATCGAGCAGCGCACGGTTGTTTCGGCCGAAGGTGAGACCTTCGATTGCGCCATCGATCTCTTCGATGCCGAGAAAGACCCTTACCCGTATGCGGATGGGCACTTCTCCACCGTGCTTTGTTGTGAGTTGATCGAGCACCTGACCGAAGATCCCATGCACCTGATGAGCGAGATCCAGCGCATCGTCAAGCCCGGCGGACACCTGGTGTTGACCACGCCGAACATCGCCAGCCTGCACGGTGTCGCGGCGGTGTTGGAAGGCTATCACCCGGGAATCTTTACCGCCTACATCCGGCCGCGGGCGGACGGCGGCGAAGTGGAAGCCCGTCACAATCGCGAATACACGCCCAAGGAGATCCAGCGGTTGCTCGAAAATTCGGGTTTCACGGTGACGTTGCTCCAGACCGGCCCCTTCCGTGAAATGCCCCGTCCCGAAGAGGGCTGGGTCTTAAACCTGCTCGATCGCTTCCATCTGCCCACGGATTTGCGCGGAGAAGACATCTACGTGGTGGGACGCAAAACCGGCCCGGTTCGCGAGCGCTATCCGGACTGGTTGTACGCATGAGCGCCGTGTACGAATCGCCCGACGTAAAACTCTCCGGTGGGCTGGATGTAGAAGCTCATTTCACGCTGCGAAACGCTTCCGCGGAAGCCTGGCGATCCGCCGATGGATTCGCCGCCGGATTCCATATCTACGATTCGGACACGGGCATGTTGATCGTCGACGGCGAACGCCAGCCGCCGGTACACGATGTGGCGCCCGGAGATAGCGTGCCCGTGGATCTGCGCTTCGCACTGCCTCCCGAGACCGGCCACTATGATGTCTTCATCTCGCCCATGCGCGAGAACGTCTGCTGGTTCTACATGCAGGGATGGCCGTTTCTGCGTGTGGAAACCATCGTGGAAGATGGCCGCGCGCGACTGGCGCGGGTGGGCGTAGTCACCCTGCGCACGGTGCGCCGCCAGCACTTCCTGCGGGCTTTGGGGCGCGCTTTCACGGTGCCCATCGCCACCATCACCCGCAACCGCAGCCTGATCCGCACCATGGTGCGCCGCGACATTCTGGGGCGCTACCGCGGCTCCTTCGGCGGCATCTTCTGGACCATCCTGAACCCGCTACTGCTGATGCTGACGTACTTCTTCGTCTTTGGCGTGGTACTGCAGGCGCGCTTCGGCAACGACCCCAGCCGCGCCGGTTTCGCACTGTATTTCCTGGCCGGCATGCTGCCCTGGCTGGCGTTCAGCGAGGCTGCCGGGCGCGCTCCTACCGTGATGCTGGAGCATCGAAACTTCGTCAAGAAGCTGGTGTTCGCGGTGGAGACCCTGCCTATCAACCTGGTGGTCTCCGGCCTGGTGACCGAGGTTTTCGCGCTGCTCCTGTTCACCCTCGGTGTGTCGCTGGCACATGGCAAAGTGCCAACGACTGTCGCCTGGCTGCCTGTTTTGATCGTGCCGCAACTGCTTCTTACGGCCGGCATCTGCTGGTTTCTGGGCGCGCTGGGCGTCTTTGTGCGCGACCTGGGACAGGTGATCGGCTTCCTGCTGACGCTTTGGTTTTTCCTGACACCCATCTGTTACCCGGAAGCTTCGCTACCGCACTGGGCATTGCCGATTTTGGTGAAGAATCCCATGTACGTCCTGGTGCGCGGTTATCGCGCGATCTTCCTGGAAGGCCACGCGCCTGTATGGGGATCGCTCTGGAAACTGTGGCTGGTTTCGGGAGCGGTCTTTATTCTGGGGCATGCCTGGTTTTACAAGCTGCGCCGTTCATTCGCCGATATTATCTGACCCACTCATGCTGGCCAAGCTGACCGCCGCCCTGATCGCCTTCGGACCTATCGGCATCCTGATATTGGCCTTCATCGATTCCGCGGGAATTCCCGTGGCGTCGGGAATGGACGCGCTGGTGATCGTGGTGGCCGCCAAAGCACCCTCGCGGGCGCTGTTCGCCGCATCCATGGGAGTGCTCGGATCGCTGATCGGCAACCTGGTGCTCTTTCTGGGCGCCAGAGCCGGAGCGCGGCGTTGGGTGCCCGGTGAATCCGAGGTTGAGAAGCAACCACGTTTCCGCGCCTGGTTCCGGCGCTACGGATTATTGACCGTCTTCATCCCGTCCGCTCTGCCGATTCCGCTGCCGCTGAAAGTATTTGTGATTTGCGCCGCCGCCTTCGGAACACCGCTGCGCACCTTCGCGCTGGTGATCGCCCTCGGCCGCTCGATCCGCTACTTCGGCGAGGCCGCGCTGGGAGTGGCGCTGGGTGAAGGATCCTGGCAGTTCCTGCGCGCGCACACCTGGCATTTGATCGGCGCGGCGGTGGCGCTGTTCGCCGCGTTATACCTCGTCATGATGTGGGTGGATCGCCGCCGCGCGCGGAATCTGGCATGATGGAGACGATCGACCTGCCATTCTTCCAGGTTGCGTTGCCGCTAATGATCACCATCCTGATTGCGGCGTTCACCGCGGTGTGGTCCAGCAACAAGCGGATCGAAGAGATCAGCCGCCGTTTGGATGACACGAACCGGCGTATCGAATCGGCTGGACGACGGCATCAACCAACGCCTCGACCGATTGGAAGCGGCAATTCAAGACATCCTGAAGACACTGGCGTCGATCGATCATCGCCTCACCGCATTGGATGAACGCTCGACGCTGGTGCGAGGCTAACCTACACCGTTAGTAAAGATGGCCCTACGTTCGGCCAGTAACTCCCGCAGGACCGACCGATGGCAATGGCTCTCGCTCTCGCAATAACAACCCAATGAGAAGTCGGTTTGGTGCGAAAGCGCGGCCAGAAGGTCCAGGAGCCTGGCCGCGTCCGGCCTTCTCATCTCGGCGCGGAACCTGCGTTGGAATGCATTCCACGTGCGCTCATCCGCGGACGCCAGCGCCATCGACACCAGTTCCTGGCTGGGCGCCAGGTTCGGCAGCCAGACATCGTAGAAATTCCGTTTCGCGTATTCGGACTTGGGAACGCCCCGCGGCGGCCTGCGGACCGTGCCGAGACGCAGACCTTCGCCCGGATGCCTCGGCGAACCCAATCGCAACACGGAAATGGGCATCTCAAGCCTGGAGGCCTACGTGAACCGGACACGGCGGCCGTGTGAGATGGGCATGATGCAGATGGTGCCGTTGATGTTCTTGAGATTAATGTAAGTGCCGCCGCCCTTGCGCACGCCGTGCAACTGGCTGCCGGCGGAATGGTCCTGGCTGACCGGAATGCCAAAATCGTTGTCGATGCCCCCCGTGACGTTCCGCGCATTGAACTCGGCGCCGGCATCATAAGGGATGGAAAGCGAGATCGGCCCATTCACGGAAGCGAGCGAGATGTTCTTGGCGTCGCCGAGCCGGTCGAAACTGGCCTCCAGCTTGCCATTGACAGTCGATAAGCGGGCGTCACCGGCAATCTTTTGCGCGCGCACCGTCCCATTCACCGAAGACGCATTGACTCCGCCACTGACGCCTTCGATATCCAGCGCCCCGTTGATCAGCTTGACTTCACTCAAGCGCGCGTGGCGCGGCACCATCACCGTGAACTCCACTTTTCCGGGATTGGCGTTGGCGCTGTCGCCGTACCGGGTGTGAATGCTGATGGAGTCCGCGCTGGATTCGATCTCCACGCGTGCCTCGTCCAGCAGGTTCCGGCTGCTGGCGCTCTTGACCGCGTCGATACGCACCTCGTTGCGGTCCCAAGCGCGGATGTGGACATCCCCATTGATGTTCTGGAGTGAAACGCGGCCTCTGGCTGAGAGCGTGTAGCTCCGGCTGGACTGCTGATGGAAGTTTCCGTTTGCCGGCAGGCTGATGGTGCTTGCCAGCGCCAACAGGGCGCACTCGAATAGCATTCTCCCCTCCAGCTCCACTGGCAAGCCACGAAAGGCGATGGCCTGCCCAACGGCTAATTACGCGCGGCTTCCACGCTTTCCTCCACGATGCGGCCGTCGAAGAGCCGGATCGTGCGGTCGGCAAACTCCGCGTACCGCGGATCGTGCGTCACCATACAGATTGTGGCGCCGTTGCGATGCAGTTCCTTCAATAAGTTCATCACGGCTTCGCCATTGGCCGAATCCAGGTTTCCGGTCGGCTCATCCGCCAGCAGGATCGCCGGATCGCCGCCCAAGGCACGCGCCACGGCCACGCGCTGTTGCTGACCGCCCGAGAGTTGCGATGGGTAGTGCTTCATGCGGTGCGACATGCCGACGCGCTCCAGCGCCTCCTGCACGCGCTTCTTGCGCTCGGCCGATCCCATGCCGCGGTAGGTCAGGGGCAGTTCCACGTTCTCGTAAACCGTCAGGTCGCCGATCAGATTGAACGCCTGGAAAATGAAGCCGATCTCCCGGTTGCGAATGCGCGCCCGCTCGGACAGTTTCAGGCCGCTCACCGGCCGGCTGTTCAAGACATAAGTCCCATCGGTGGGCGTATCCAACAACCCTAGTATGGCCAGCAAAGTCGATTTGCCGCAGCCCGACGGTCCGGCAATCGAAAGGTACTCGCCCTTTTTCAGGTCGAGTTGGATCCCGGATAAAGCGTGCGTCTCGACTTCATCGGTCACAAACACCTTGGTCACGCCATCCAGAACGATCAGCGACTCTTTTCCGTTATTGCTCATTTCTTCTCCATTACGAACCAGCCCCGGCGCTAGTTCAACTTTATTCGCTCGTAAGCGTCCCACGCCGACATATCGGACAGGATCACCCGGTCGCCCACATTCAGCCCCTGCTTCACTTCGATGGTGTTGACCGACGCCCGGCCCAGAGTCACCTGCACCCGATTGGCGTACTTGCCATCCGGCTCGATCTTGAACAGGCTGACCTTGCTATCCTGCTGGCCGAACACCGGCCGGCCCATAAAGACCACGTCATCGAGTTTCTCCAGCTCGATGACGCCATCCACGCTTAAATCCGGCCGGGCTCCGTCCGGCAGCGGCCCGATCAGCTTGCAATCCACCGTGACCGTGCCATTCAACACAGCCGGATCGATGCGCGAAACCGTACTTTTCACCAGGCCGTTCCGCGTATCGATGACGGCGTTCTGGCCGATCCTAACGTCTTTGGCTTGCGTTTCCGCGATTTTCAGCTCGGCTTTCAGTTTCCACGGCTGCGCGACTTTAGCCAGCGCCGTGCCGGCGAGAACCTTCTGCCCTTCCTCAACCTTCTGCGTTTCCGGCAGCGCCTGCAGCATGCCTGCGGTGCCGGCCCGGACGTTGAGCTTTTGCACCTGCTCCTGCTTCAGCTTGTACTCCGCCTCGTACTGATCCACTAGAACCTTCTGGGCATTCATCTGCGCCTCGACCGATTCCTGGTTGATGCTGAGGCGTTTGGTCTCAATGTCGTTCCTCGTGGACAACTCCTGCGCGGTCACGTCCGAGATCTTGGCATCCACCGGAGCCACCAGACCCTCTTTCACCAAAGCATCGTCCCGCTCGGCTTTGAGCTGGGCGGTGTGGAAATCGGCGGACACCTGGGCGGCCGTGGCGCTCAGATCCAACGCCTGCTTTTCGAGCGTGACCCGCAGGTCGATGTACTTGGCCTGGGCGGCTTTCCAGGTATACTCGGCGTCCAGCAACTGGGTCTGCAACTCCGGATTCGACATGGTCAGGATGATGCTGTCCGGCTTGACCGGCGTGCCGGGCTTGATGATAATTTTGTCGATGCGCCCGTCGGTGTTGGCGGGGATCAACAAGGTATCTTCGGGCACCAGCGTGCCGAGGCCGCGGACGTCGCGCACCATGGGTCCGCGCCGCACGTTGTCGGGCCACAACGTGGACAACTCCACGCCAGGCGCGGCAGGTTTCAGGTGGCCGGCATAAAGGAAGGGAACGCCCACGAAATACCCCACCGGCACGAGCGCGATGAGGATCACTAACCCGATGATAATGCGCTTGATCAGGCGCTTCTTGGCTGCGTCTTTGCGGATGACATCCATGTTCGGTACCGAAGAGAGAGAGGCACGGCGCCTGCCAATCCCTGCGCGGCTGGTAAGATTATGACTCCGCAGGGGGAAAAAGGTTAGGGGACGGGTGTGCAGGAGGGGGAAACTGTCCGCTTATGGGAATGCCCGTTCCGGGAGTGGACTGGGGGTCAGGCGGTGGCGGCCTTGGCGATGGCGGAGATGAGATCGAGGGTGTCCTGGACGACAGCAGCGGCACCTTGGCCGTAGGATTGGAAGCCCCGCAAGGCGGCTTCAGCACATTGGCGGGCATCGGAGGCGCGTTGCGTTGGACGCGAGTGCTGGTGGCGGGCGTCGGTGCGATGGCCCTATTCCGGACCTCCCTTTTTATGGTGAGGGCTGGGAATCAGGAGATCGGGGTCGGCCCGGGCAGCATACTGCAGATTCTCCGCGATGCCGCCGACCGCGAAGTGGATCGCATGCGCGCGCAGAGTCGCGGGCAGGACATCGCCAAGCTGATGCAGGGCCTCGACTACAACAAAGCTTCCGAGGGACTGGTGCCGTACTGCCTGGCACTGATGCAGGACGTACCCAGCGACGCTCAGGAGAAACTGGAGCACGCGGTGGAACTTCTGACTGCCGACTTGACGCTGAAGGATGCGATCAAGGTCCGCATACTCGGCCTGCACCTGCTTAACGTAGTCGGTCCCGCGGTGCCGATCGCCGCGGTTGACGGCCTGCGCGACGAACTGAAGACCCCCAACCTGTAGCACCGGCGCGCGGTGAAGCTCGCTAGAATCTACCCATGCACCGCAAACTGATCCTGTTCCTGGCGGCCTCAGCCGTGCTGCCAGCCGCGGTTCCCGACATCGTCAAGGTGGACACCGGCCAGTTGCGCGGCGCCGCGATGGATGGCGTGGTGGCGTTCAAGGGCGTCCCGTTCGCCGCGCCTCCGGTCGGCGCGCTGCGCTGGAAAGCGCCGCAGCCCGCCGCCAAGTGGAAGGGCATGCGCGGTGCGCTCGACTTCGGCCCGCGCTGCATGCAGGGCAATATTTATAGCGACATGATCTTCCGCGACAAAGGTCCCAGCGAAGACTGCCTGTACCTCAACGTGTGGACGGCGGCCGCGTCGGCCAAGTCGCGGCTTCCCGTGATGGTCTGGATCTACGGCGGCGGCTTCGCGGCGGGCGCGACGTCCGAGCCGCGGCAGGACGGCAAGAATCTGGCCCAAAAGGGCGTAGTCGTGGTCAGCATGAACTACCGCCTGGGGATCTTTGGATTCTTTTCGCACGCTGAATTGGCTCGGGAGTCCGGCCACAATTCCGCAGGCAACTACGGGCTGCTCGACCAGCTCGCCGCACTGCAATGGGTACACCGCAACATCGAGCGCTTCGGGGGCGATCCGGCCAAAGTTACCATCTTCGGTGAATCCGCCGGGTCGTTCTCCGTCAGCGCGCAGATGGCCTCGCCGCTGGCACAGGGCCTGTTCCAGCGCGCCATCGGGGAAAGCGGCGCATTCTTCGGCTCGGTGCTCAGCGTCAAAACGCTGGCCCAGAGCGAGGAGGCGGACGAGAAATTCGCGGAGTCCATCGGCGCGCACACGCTGGCGGACCTGCGCGCGAAATCCGCCACTGATCTCCTGGCCGCTGCCACCGACAAGACCAACCCCATCCGCTTCGCGCCCAACATCGACGGCTGTTTCCTGCCGCAATCGCCGCGCGAGATTTTTGCCGCTGGCCGCCAGAGCCACGTGCCTCTGCTGGCGGGGTGGAATCACGACGAAGGCGGCTACGGCGACATCTTCGGCAAGGACGAACCCGCCGCCGCCAACTTCGCGGCTTTCGCCCATAAGCGCTTCGGAGACCGCGCCGACGATTTCCTGAAACTCTATCCGGGGGCCACCGACGAAGAAGCCAAACGCTCGGCGCAGGATCTGGCGGGCGACCAGTTCATCGCTTTCTCCACCTGGAAGTGGCTCGAGATGCAGGCGGCCACGGGCGGTTCCGCGCTCTACCGCTACGAGTTCGACGATGCGCCGCCATCGCCCGCCAACTCCACCGAACCGACGCGCGGCGCCTATCATTCCGCCGAAATCGAGTTCGTCTTCGCCGTGCTGGCAAACAAGGATCTTCCCTGGCGGCCGGAAGACAAGGCTCTCTCGGAGAAGGCTCTCTCGGAGCAGATGTCCACCTACTGGTCGAACTTCGCCAAGAACGCCGATCCGAACGGCGAAGGCCTGCCGCCGTGGCCCGTTTACACCAGCCAGGGCAGCTATCCCGTGATGCACCTGAACTCGCCCTCGCATGCGGCGCCCGACGATCATCGCGCGCGCTACGAATTCCTGGACAAGCTGAAGTGACGCGCTACACCGCCGTGCTTTTCGCGGTTGCCGCGTACGGACAAAGCCCACTCGTACGGGATGCCCGCACCTGGACCGAAAAGCGGCGGCCCGAACTGATCCGACAGTTCGAAACCAGCGTCTACGGCCGGGCACCCGTGGGTCGACCGAAAGAAATGACCTGGGAAGTGGTAGCCGAAGATCGCCACGGCTTCGGCGGCAAGGCCATCACTAAGACCGTGAAGCTTTATTTCGCCGGCAAGAAAGACGGGCCATCCATGGAACTCAGCCTGATCCTGCCGAACACGGGCAAGCCGGCGCCCGTCTTCGCCATCGCCGGCAACGCGCGTTCCAACCAAGTGGCCTTGGATAGCGGCTACGGCCTGGTGTCCTGCCGTGTGGACCAAATCCAGATCGACGGGCCGAATGGCTATGCCACCAGCATACGCGGCTATTTCGCTCGGAAGGGCCAGACCGAGCCGGCAGACGACGAGTGGGGCGCCATTGCGGCATGGGCCTGGGGACTGAGCCGCGCCATGGATTACCTGGAAACCGACCCGGACGTGGATGCCCGGCGCGTCTGCCTGGAAGGCCTCTCGCGATTGGGCAAGGTGGTGCTGTGGGCGGGCGCGCTGGATCCGCGCTTCGCCATCACGTTCTCCACGGACGCCGGCTGTGGCGAAGACAACCGGGAACCCGCCGCGGGACGCTTCGCCTACTGGTTCGACCGGAATTTCACGTCGCGCGCGCGGCCGCCGCTGGGCTGCAGCGAGTTGGTGGCCTTATTCGCTCCGCGGCCGGTATACATCGCCACCGCCGAAGAAGACGAATCCCGCGATCCGCGCGGATCGTTTTTGGCGGCCCAGGGCGCCGATCCGGTCTATAAGCTGTTCGGCGAGACGGGCGTCGGTGTCGATCGAATGCCGCTCCTCGACATGCCGGTGGGCGATTTCGTCGGTTTTCACGCTCGAAAAGGCGAGCATGGACTAACAAAATACGATTGGGAACAATATCTGAAGTTCGCAGACCGGCATTTCGGAATTGCCAGAAAATAATGGTGGTGCCATAATTTACAGAGCAACGGGCATACATGGGTTCAAGCAGAGACGGGGTGCGTCCAAGAGTGGCAGGAAACCTTTACGCGTTAGTGATCTACCTGCCGGATCCGCTGGGCAGCTTTCTGGACGATTTGCGCCTGGAGATTGCGCCGGGCTGCAATCCGCATGCGCACGTAAGTGTGCTGCCGCCGCGCCCGCTGCCGGTCGAGCCGGACGCCGCCATCGCCGAGGCGCGCGAGACCGTTGCCAGCTTCGCGCCCTTCGAAATTGAGCTCGGCGGTATCGAGAAGTTCGATTCCACCGACGTTATCTACATCAGCGTAGATGGCGGCGCGGACCAGTTGCAGCAAATGCATCAGAGCTTGAACGCCGGCGCGTTGGGTTTCGACGAACCGTTCCCTTATCATCCGCATGTCACGCTGGCGCAGGACATCCCGCCGGACGCGTTGGCGCCCTTGCGGGAACTGGCCGCGGCCCGCTGGGGCGCCTTTCCGGGGCCGCGTTCGTTTCTGGCGCGGAGCACGATGTTCGTTCGCAACCCGCGCGGCAACCTATGGGTCGATCTGGCGGACGGGCCTTTGCGCGCCGCGCCGGTGGATAGGCCATGACCGATCCGCGCGTCTATCTGGCGGCCGAGCGCACTTTTCTGGCCTGGATCCGCACGGGCCTGTCGTTGATGGGCTTCGGCTTCGTGGTGGCGCGGTTCGGACTGTTTCTGCGCGAGATAGAATTCAGCCAGCATCCTTTGACGTTGCGCTCCGCGCGGTTCACCCTCTATGTGGGAACGGCCCTGATCCTGATTGGCGTAGTCGTGAACGTCCTGTCGGCGATCCAGCATGTGCAGTTCGTGCGCGCCGTGAAGCGTAGTGACGAAATTGTGGAACGGCCGGTGACCATGGCCGTCGTCATCGCACTGGTACTGGCGCTGACCGGCTTGGCGATGACCGTGTACCTGGTGTTCGTGCGATGACCCGGCGGGAACTCGCCGGCCTGTTGGCCGCTGTGGGGTTGGCGGCCGCCGGCAAGCCGAAACGCATCGTGCTGGTGAGCGGCGATGAAGAGTACCGCTCCGAGGAGGGCCTGCCGCAGTTGGCGAAAATTCTGGCAGCGCGGCACGGCTTCGAATGCCGCGTCTTGTATGCCATCGATCCGGCCGATGGCGCCATCAATCCCAACATACTCACGAACATCCCCGGACTCGAATCTCTGGACGCGGCCGATCTGATGGTTCTGTTGATCCGCTTCCGCGATCTGCCGGATGCCCAGATGAAGCACATCGTCGAATACGTGGAATCGGGCCGTCCCATTGTAGGACTGCGCACGTCTACGCACGCCTTCGATCTGAAAAGCAGCTCCACCTATGCGCGCTGGAGTTGGAACAGCAAAACCTGGGATGGCGGCTTCGGGCGGCAGGTGTTGGGCGAGACCTGGATCGCGCATCACGGCGAGCACGGCCAGCAGAGCACGCGCGGCATACTGGTGAAAAGCGCGGCAAACCATCCGATTCTGCGCGGCATTCGCGACGGCGATATCTGGGGGCCATCGGACGTGTATGAGGTGCGCCTGCCGCTGCCCGGCGATTGCATGCCGCTGGTGCTGGGGCAAGTGGTGGAAGGCATGCATCCCGACGACCCGCCGGCGGTGGGCAAGAAGAACGATCCGCTGCTGCCGGTGGCTTGGGTGAAGACGTACAAAGGCGCGCGCGTGTTCACCACCACCATGGGCGCGTCGCAGGATCTGCTGAGCGAGGGCCTCCGCCGCATGCTGGTGAATGCCTGCTATTGGGCGCTGGGAATGGAAGACGGGATTCCCGCGAAGACCGGCGTCGACCTGGTGGGCAAGTACCGCCCGTCGCCCTTTGGCTTCGGCGGATATAAGAAGGGCACGCGGCCGCCGGCTCCATAAATCCAAATGCGCCGATTTCTACTTTGGTTCGCGGCACTGGTGCTGATCGCGGCAGGCGTTGTCTTCCTGTGGCTGCCCGGCTACGTGGAAAACTCCATGAACGGCGTGCTGCATAAGCCGCCGTATCGGATCTCCTCGCGTGCGCGCGATCTGATGCAGCGCATGCCCATCGTGGATCTGCATGCCGACAGCCTGCTGTGGGCCCGCGACCTGCTGGCGCGCAGTTCGCGCGGCCAGGTGGATATCCCGCGGCTGATCGAGGGACACGTGGCGCTGCAGGCGTTCACCATAGTCACCAAGACGCCGCGCGGCATGAACTTCCAGCGCAATACCGGCGATACCGACAACATCACAAGGCTCTCTTTCGTGGAACGCTGGCCGGCCGCTACGTGGAGCAGCCTCACCGAGCGCGCCCTGTATCAGGCCTCGCGGCTGCGCGGGTTCGCAGCGCGCGCCAACGGCAAGTTCACCATCGTCCGCTCCGCGGCGGACCTGCGCGCGTATCTCGAACGCCGCCGCACCGATCCCCAAATCACCGCCGGATTCCTGGGCGTAGAAGGCGCGCATGCGCTCGACGGCGACCTGGCCAATATCGACCGGCTGTACGACGCCGGCATTCGCATGATGGCACCCACGCATTTCTTCGATAACGATATCGGCGGTTCCTCGGCGGGCGCGGACAAGATCGGTTTGACGGCGAAGGGCCGCGAAATGATCCGCCGCATGGAAGCGCGGCACATGCTGGTGGACCTGGCGCATGCGTCGGCCCGCACCATCGACGACGTGCTCTCGATCGCCACGCGTCCCGTGATCGTCTCGCATACCGGCGTGAAGGGCACCTGCGACAACAGCCGGAATTTAAGCGATGACCAACTCCGCGGCGTGGCGCGCACCGGGGGCGTCATCGGGATTGCCTATTTCGAAGTGGCAGTTTGCGGAACCGATGCCGCCGCCATCGCCCGCGCCATACGTCACGCCGCCGATGTGGCGGGGGTGGACGCCGTGGCGCTGGGATCGGATTTCGACGGTGCGGTAGCGGAGCCGTTTGACACGACGGGCCTGGGCCTACTGATCGACGCGCTGTTTCAGGCCGGATTCCGCGAAGACGAAATCGCGAAGATCATGGGCGGCAACGCGCTGCGCGTGCTTTTGGGCGGGTTGTCGTCTGCGGTGCGAGAATAAGCATAAGATCTATGGGCGGATTCAAGGCAAATTGGGAGTGCCCATCACTAATGAGTAGCCTCTCGGATATTCGGCGGCATTTTCCGCCGTCTGAGGTGGCCGAGTGCAACCTATACGCGCCGGACGGCCCTGTACGGCATCACGTGCCGCGATATCTATACAGGGGCGAATGCGGACTTTTCCCAACTACCGAGTCTAGCCAGCTTCGCCTCGAACGCTCTGGCGAGTTTAATCCCAAGGAGCAAGAGGCACTCCGTAAGGTCGTCAGTGCACTGCGGAGTGTTTTCAAGCAGCCTGACTACGACAACACTGAGGCGGACGCTGAAGGCTTGCTAGAGCACTACGGGGTACCCAGCCCAATCATCAACTTCACATCGTCTCCTGACATTGCGGCGGTGTTCGCCGCCGCAGCAGATGCCGATGCCGAATACGGACGTATCTGTATCCTGACGCGCCCGTATAAAGGCGGTGCGATGGTGTTCGATTATAGGCAGCATCCTTTCGCCGTTCGGGCCTGGCGCCAGATGGGTTTTGGTGTCGTACCGCAGGGTTTCACCGATCTCAAATCCCGCGAGGCCGACATCCGGCTTGGTGCCATTTGGGTCGAGTTCCGGATTTCTGCTGCCGATCGTGCCGCGGTAAGCCCCGCCTACCGATATCTCCTGAACGCGTCGGACGATTATCATTCGGCCATCGCACGAGTAGAGGTTAATCATTTCATAGAGCAATTCGGAAAGCTGCCACACAAGGTCGCAGTCCACTTGGCAAAGCGAATACCGATGGTTCCACTGCTCAGCAAAGTGGATCGCGTGGATGACCTGAATCGCGAAGTTGTGACCTATCGCGTGGCTCCCTCCGAATGCCCTTTTTCCGAGGTTGCCGAGCGAGAGATGAGCCTTCGATATTGGTCTGCTGAATACCCGGATTCGCTTCTCGGGTTTTATCCTTTCAAGAGCCCCAAAAGTCCGGGATCAGTATTCGCCTGGCCGGGCACCTATCACGGGCCGGCCACCGATGCCCTAACGGCGGTCGAGTCCAAGAATGATCATCAGAATCGTGATCAGCCCCGGTTCGAAGGCACCTAGCCCGGCGCGGATACAGCGCCCTACGCCGGCTGCGGCGCGCCTGGTCCCGGCACGGCTTTCAGCCTGGGAATGCGGCTCTCGGCGGGCGGCAGCGCCGGAAAATCGGTGTACGCGCCCTGCTGATACCAATACGCCACCGAGAAAAAGTTGTCGGCGCGGTGATTGGCATGGCCGTGTTCGATGGTGTACTTCAGATACTTCGTGAAGGTGACCGGATTGTCCGCGTGCCAGCGGTATAAGCAATAGCGGCCGCCCGGACGCTCGCCGGCGATGATCAGGGGCGCGCCATTATAGAGGTGCGCAAACGGCACCGCCGTGTCGCGACCGCCAAAATCCCACGCGCCATTGAAATAATCCTCCGTGCCGGTGCCGGTGATCAGCGGATGGTTCTCGTCGTCGATGAATATCATCTCGTCGCCTTCGCCCATCCATTCATCCTGGTTCTGCAGCACGCCCAATGTGCAGCCCATCAAATGCCCGCGTCCGCGCGTCTCGGCGAAGACGTAGTTCTGCTGCCCGTCCAGATTCTTCAAACGGTCGGCGTCGCCATTGTGACGCCAGTCATTCATGGTGGGCTTGTTGGGCGTTCCCTGGCGGTATTGCGCATGGAAGTAGAGCACTTCGTCCGGCAGCCCGGGCACGATCTGATAGTCGATATTCGAATAGAACGCGCCCACGCGACGGTCGCTTTCGTTGGTGGCCGTGATGCGCGCCGACCGCCGGAAGGGCATGGCGAAGTAGCAGTTCAGCGCCTTCACCGAGGAACAGTTCAGAAATGCGGACTGATACACGAAGTACTGGCCGAGATTCAATCCGAAGAAATCGCCCACGGGAGTCTCCACGCTGGGCTTGGCGCTGCCATCCCAATAGATGCGCAGCACGATCTCCTTCAGGTGATTCGGGCTGTCGGCGGCAATGGTAAACCAGATGTGCGTGATCACGCCGGGGCCTTCCGACGCGAACAGTTCGCGCGTGGCGCCGGGCTGGATGGGCCAGGAATCGGCATTGCCGCCGGTGCGGTCGTAGCTCGATTGCTTCAACGAGCGGTAATTCTGCGCGCGTGCGTAGCGCGGCAGGAAGGGATAATCGCCCGCCACGCTGGAGCCGGTCTGGGCGCTCGCGGATGACGCCGCGGCGGAAAATCCCGCGAATCCCGCCAGTCGCCGTAAAAAGCCGCGGCGCGGCGCAGTTTCGGATGACATGGTAGTGCTCCTCGGATTGAGATAGAAGCGCAAAGGGCCCCAGCCCGTTTTGCGCGTGTTCATCAAAAGCAGGATTATACTACGAGGCGTGCGCAAGGACGCGCCTACCGCAGGTCTGTTCCCACTGCGGCGGCGCGTCCTTCGACCAGGCTACTTTAATCCAAGAATAAGAAATCCGGCCGCGGATCAGTATCCCGTCCGCAGGGTATTTTCGCTGCGCGCCCATTGGACTTCGGCGCCGCGCCTTTTGCAAAACTACCGGACAGACGGTATATGATCGAGGTAGATCGGCTGATACCCTACCAATGAGGCCAGAGGAAACCCAAGACGACGTGCTCCTCAAACGCAGCGTACAGCCTCTCCAGTGGGGAGCGCAAGTGGTGCTATTGGCGAGCTTCGGCGGCATGCTGGGACTGATGCTGTTTGCCGGCATCGACTCGCTGCGCGCACTCCGCCAGGTGCAGTCGCGCAATGTCCAGATCCGCCAGACGTTTCTGGTGCGCAACCGCGCGTTAGAGGAAATCCGCTCGGTCCTCTATCAATCCGGCACTTACACGCGCGACTATCTATTGGAGCGGGACGCCGCGCGCGCCGAAACCTATCGCGCCGGCAAGCAGCGTGTGCGCGCGGAAATGGACGCGGCTCTGCGCCAATATTCGCGTTTCCTGGATGCTAGCGAAGAGGCGCCTTTTGCGGCCTTGCAGTCCCGCATCGACGACTATTGGAAGCTGGTCGACCCCATTTTCCATTGGGACGCGCAAGAGAAACTGGCGCGCAGCGATACGTTCCTGCACCAGCAGCTTTTCCCGCAGCGCTCGACCGCCCTGGAGATTGCCGACCGCATTGCCGCGGTGAACGAACAGGAACTCAGCAACGGCGACGAACGGCTCAAGATCATCTTCGACCAATTCCGCTTCAGGCTGGGCCTGATGCTGGCTTTGACGCTGGGAATCGGCGCGCTGTTGGCGCTGGCCACCACACGCCACATTCTGCGGCTGGCCCGCGACGCCGAGATGCGTTACGGACAAGTTGTGCATGCGCAGCGGGAGTTGAAGGAGCTATCCGCGCGCCTGGTGGAGGCGCAGGAACTCGAGCGCCGGGCCATCTCGCGTGAACTGCACGATGAAGTGGGCCAATCGCTGAGCGCGCTATTGATGGAACTGGGCAACCTGGGGGCGGTGGCGCCCGGGGATGCCGAATTGCGCCGGCACGTGGAAGCTATCCGCAAACTCGCCGAAAGCAGCGTCAACGTGGTGCGCAACATGGCCCTGCTGCTGCGTCCGTCCATGCTCGACGATCTGGGCCTCGTGCCGGCGCTGCAATGGCAGGCCCGCGAAATCTCCAAACGCACCGGCATGGCCGTTACAGTGGACGCCGAGAGCGTCGCCGACGATCTACCGGAGGAACACAAAACCTGCATCTATCGCGTGGTGCAGGAGGCGCTGAACAATTGCGCCCGGCATGCCGCGGCGCGCAGCGTGCGCATCCGGGTGGTGCAGGAGGCCGAGCGCATCCGCCTGACCGTGCAGGATGATGGGCAAGGTTTCGACAGCACACATGTGCGCGGTCTCGGTTTGCTGGGCATGGAAGAGCGTGTCACGCATCTGGGAGGGCAATTCCAATTGGAGTCCGAACCGGGGCGCGGCACCGAATTGCGCATCGAAATTCCGCTGACTACCCGCGCCTCGGAGGTATTCGCGTGACGCCCGTCCGCATCTTGTTGGCCGATGACCACACCGTGATGCGCAACGGCCTGCGCCTGCTGCTGGAGCGTCAGGCCAACCTGCAAGTGGTCGGCGAAGCCTCGGATGGCCGCCAGGCGGTAGCGCTCATCGAAAAAACCAATCCGGACGTGGTAATCATGGACATCGCCATGCCCAATCTGAACGGCATCGAGGCCACCCGCCAGATTGTCAACCAGAATCCGCGCACGGCCGTCGCCATCCTCAGCATGCATTCCGACGAAAGCTACGTCATTCGCGCGCTGAAGGCCGGCGCGCGCGCCTACCTGCTGAAGGATTCCGCGGAAGCCGACCTGCTGGCGGCCGTGCGCGCGCTGACCGAAGGCAAATCGTTCTTCAGTCCGGCTATCAGCAGGATCCTGGTGGAAGACTACATGCGCCAGTTGCAGAGCCGCGGCGCAGAGGATACCTACGAGCTGCTTACCAATCGCGAGCGGGAGATCCTGCAGCTTCTGGCGGAGGGCCGCACCAACAAGGAAGTGGCCAACATGCTGAATCTCAGTCTGTACACGGTGGAGACGCACCGCACGCACATCCTGCAGAAGCTGAACCTGCATAGCGTGCCGGAGTTGATCTTGTACGCGGTGCGCAAGGGCATCATTGCCTAGTGGCTGGTGGTCGGTGGCTGGTGGCTGGTGGTTTTGTTAAATGCACCGGCTGGTAGAGGGTGTTGTGCGCGGGCAGCCTGATGCAGTACGGACAGTTCCGGCGGCGCGAAACGGACGTAGCGGCTTTGCGGACGAAGGTCGAAGCTGCCAACGAGAAAGTGAAGGCGCCGATGACGCATCCGACCGAATTACCCAAGTAGCATCGTCCTGAGATGGCCGCTTAGTTGAGGCGCCGGGTGGCAGAGCTAAAACGCGTGAACCTCCTCCACGCGCTGCCGCCGCACTTTGATTTTGCCTTCGTTCCTCCGCGCTGCCGCGAGATCATAGGCTAGCTGCATCCCAAGCCATGTCTCCGGTGTGCTGCCGAAAGCCTTAGTCAGCCGGATAGCCATCTCCGGGCTGATTCCCGACTTGCCTGTCACCGCGTTGTTGAGAGCCTGCCGGGTGACACCGAGGATCTTAGCCCCTTCGGAAATGGACAGCCCCAAAGGCTCAAGGCAAGCGGTTCGAATGCTTCGGCCCGGATGGGGCGGATTCTTCATGGGCACGGTGTTTTCCTCTCTCCTAGTGATAATCGGTGAGTTCAACGTCAAAAGCATCTTCCAGCTCAAAAGGGAAAATGACAGGCCCGCTGGTGTCAAATCTTTTTTGGCGGGTGCAGCCGCTAGCCGGCGAGGTTGAGAGCACGCGGCGTCGTAGCTTGATCCGGACGGCTAAGAATGTCCTCTGCAGTTTCCCACAGATCGGTGCGTATGCCGCGGTCGTCGTGCTCACAGAGCCGGTCCACGTTGTACAGCGTCTCGACGTTGTTCACCACGCAGCCGACGTGCAACGGCAGCCCGGCCGGCGGGATCAGCCGTCCCGTGGCGGCGTACACCAGTTCGAATTCGTCCCCCGAAGGATAGAAATCGCCCAGCATGACGAATTCGATCTTCTTCGGCGGTGTTTGCGCCTGCAGCGCGTCGAGCGACTCGGCGTTCTTGGATTTGATCCCGAACTTGCCCACGCGCGCGCCGGTCGCGTCCATCATGGCGGCCATGCCCGTCAGGATCTCGCGCGGAAAGTGCTTCATCAATTCGGCGTCTTTGTGGATCAGCGGCTCACATTCGGCGCCATTGGCGATCATGTATTCGACGCGCGACGCGGCTTTGACGTGCGCCGGGAATCCTGCGCCGCCCGCGCCCACCACACCACATTCGCGCAACTGGCCGCTGAGCATGGGAAGACTTGATTTATAGGGCCGGCTCAGCCGTTCACTCTTCCACGGTCAGCTTTACGGGTTGTTCGATCAGTTTGGGGTCCTTGCCGGTGGTCAGCAGCATGAGCGCAAAGCGGCCGGCGGCGGCTTTGGAAGGTATCTTGAACTTAACGCTAGTGGCGGTCTGAGCGGTCAGGTCCAGCACCACATCGTTCTTCCCATCCGTGAGGTAGACCTTGGCGACCTGCGATTTTTCCAGGTTCTCCCCAGACACTGTAATCTCATCCCCCGCCTTGCCGTTCATCGGATCGACAGCCGTCATGCGAGGCATGGGTTGCTGTGCGAACGCCGCAAGCGTGGCGGCCAAAAAGAGTGGCACTGCAAAAGACAGTCTCATCTGAATCTCCGTCTAGCATCAAATGTACGTCTATTCCATTGAAAATTCAAGCCCATTCGCGTGGCGGTTTGCGGCCGGTGGCGCGGCGTGCTAGATTGCGGCGATGAGGTGGGTTCTCGTCCTGGCACTGCTGTCTCTGTCAAGCGTGGCCTGCAAGCGCGCGGCGCCTCTCCACCGGCCCACCTCGGCCGACGCCCGCCTGGCCGTGCAGGAGGCGATTAAGGGGCAACTGATGTCCCCCGGCGTGGCGCGCTTTTCCAATGAGCAGGAGATGAACATCGATGAGTTGGAGCCGGGCCGCTTTCGGATCCGCGGTTTCGTGGACTACCAGGGGTCTTACGACATCCCGGTGCGCAACAACTACACCTGCTGGATCCGCTATACCAACCGCGGGCAATGGGAGTTGGAAGAGATTAAGTGGGAGTGACCGAAGGCGGCTGGACACGTGGCCGCCCTGCCGCCGCGATTCCACGGCCGACGGTTTCATTGCCCCTTGCTCTCGTTGGTGGATGGGTCGCTGCCGCACCCCGCGCGCATGCCTTGCCGGAAGCGTTCCCGCTCCTCAGACGTCATGGCCTGCCAGCGATCGGCCATGCGATGGCCCTTGCGGCGGCCGAAATTCGATCGATTGTCGGCGTGGATTCCAAATCCGCCGAATAGTATCCGGCACAGCGCCAGCATTCCAAGCCCTTGCCAGAAGGTAATCTGGCGCCAGCCGAAGAGCGGCGGCAGCAGCCAGTTCCACAGATGCTGCACGATTTCGCCGCCGAGGGAGATAAACAGCAGCAGCGCCAGGACCGCCAGCGGAGCCAGCCAAATCAATTTCTTTTTCATGTTCGGTTCCTCATGCTTTCGTAAATTCGTCGTAGATGCTTCGCAGCCGCTCGCGCAGACGCAGCACCGCATAGCGTTTGCGCGAGAGCAGCGTATTCACGCTGACGCCGGTATCGCCGGCAATCTCCTTGAAGCTGCGGCCTTCCAACTCGTGCGCCACGAACACCTGGCGCTGCTCCTCCGGCAGTTCGTCGACGGCCAACTCGAGTTCATCGAGAAGCACGTGGCGGGCGTAAAGCGCCGCCGGTCCGGCATCGGGCGAAGGCAGCAGGTCTTCCAACTGCAGCCGCTCGCCATCCTCGTCCGCGACGGCCCGATCGCTGAAGCTCTCCGGCTTCTTCTTGCGGAAGAGATCGGTGATGCGATTGCGCGCCACGCGAAAAAGCCAGCCGGTGACGTGATCGATCGGCATCAACAGGCGGTTCGCTTGCACCAACTCGTAGAAGACGTCCTGCAGAATGTCCTCGGCGTCGCGCGGGTCCGGCACGCGCCGGCGAATAAAGTTGCGCAGCCGGGATTGCTCCCGCTGGAGCACTTCGGAGATCCGCTGATCCTGTTCGAGTGCCATCCGCTCCAGGCTCACCACGTCCTTCACCTAAGGTTATAGACGAATCGGGGGTCGCGGATATTGTAAGACGGCGGCAGCATTGAGCGGCCACGAATCCGGTATCATCAAGTCACAGGCACACGATGGGCACCCTTGCCGAGGACGCCCTGACTCTCGATCAATTCCTGGAATTGCCGGACCTGCCCGGCAAGCAGGAATTTGACCGGGGCCGCGTTGTCGTTCTGCCGCCGCCCAAATATGTTCACTCGCTTACGCTTAAGAAGATCTAAGACCGCTTAGCCTCCGCGCTCGGAGGGAGCGGCTATACGGTATTTTCTGAAGCCGGATTTCAGATCGGGCCCGATATCGTGCGGCAACCCGATGTGGCGGTAGTGGAACAGGCCAAGCTCGCGGCGGTCAAGCCCAACGAGTACCCGCCTGGCGCGCCGCTGATCGTGATCGAGGTCGCCTCGCCGTCCAATACGGCCGAGGAATTGGATATCAAAATCGATCAGTATCTGCGCCACGGCAGCCAGGCGGTCTGGGTGGTTTATCCCGAGCGCCAAGCCATCGTCCGGTTTGCGCTCACCGGCGGCAGAGTTCACGCCGTTGAATACAGGTCCGGCGAAGCGCTCGCGGAAGCGATCGGTTCGGGCCGGCACGAATTCGACCCGGCTGAGTTTTTCTAACGAATCTGGTATCCTCCTCCATAACGCACTCTTGAGGAGGAACAGCTTGCGCACCCGGCTACCGCTCGTCTTGGTCCTCACCGCCGCGCTGCCTGCCGGCGCGGAAAACTGGCCGCAGTGGCGCGGCCCGACGCTTAACGGCATCAGCACCGAGAAGAATCTCCCCATACACTGGAGCACGACCGAAAACATCGCCTGGAAACTGGAGATGCCCGCGCGCTCCGGCGCCACGCCGATCATCTGGGGAAACAGCGTCTTCCTCAACGTGGCGGATGGGGACGACCTCTACCTGTGGTGCGTCGACAAAGCCAAAGGCGTGCCCATCTGGAAGAAGCTGATCGCTACCGGCAATTACAAAATCAACAAGCAGAACATGTCGTCGCCTTCGCCGGTCACCGACGGCCACAGCGTCTACGCCATGACCGGCATCGGCGTACTGAAGGCCTTCGACTTCAACGGGCGTGAGTTGTGGGTGCGGGACATCCAGAAGGATTACGGCAAGTTCGGCCTCAACTGGGGCTACGCGTCCTCGCCGCTGCTCTACGAAGATGGCCTTTACGTGCAGGTGCTGCATGGTATGAAGACGCACGACCCTTCATACGTTCTGCGCATCGACAAACAGACCGGCAAGACGGTCTGGCGGGTGGTCCGGCCGACCGACGCGGTGCGGGAATCGCCGGATTCCTACACCACCCCCGCGCTGCTGCGCTACCGCAATCGCGTGGAGATTGTCATCACCGGCGGCGATTGCATCACGGGCCACGATCCGGCTACGGGCACGGAACTATGGCGCGGCACGGGGTTCAATCCGGACAAAAACCCCGCCTACCGCATCATCGCGTCGCCCGTGGTGTACGACGACGTGGTGTATGCGCCCACCCGCGTGCGTCCGCTGATCGCGTTTCGCGCCGGCGGACGCGGCGATGTTTCGCAATCGCACAAGCTTTGGGAATTCACGAACGGGCCGGACGTGCCCACCCCGGTTACCGACGGCCAGTATTTCTACTCGGTGAACGACCGCGGCATTATGTGGTGCCTCAACGCCAAAACCGGCGAAGAGATCTGGGGCGGCCAGCGCATCAAGCCAGCCAGTTACAGCGCCTCGCCGGTCCTCGCCGATGGCAAGATTTACATTACGAACGAAGAAGGCCTGACCACCGTCGTCAAGGCCGGGCCGCGGTTTGAAGTGCTGGCCGAGAACGACCTGAACGATTACACCCTCAGCTCACCGGCGATTTCGGACGGACGGATTCTGATCCGCACGGCGAAGTTCCTGTACGCGATCGGCAAGTAGATCGTATCTACGACGGTTTGAAATACAGCACCAGTCCGCCGCCCGCGGCCGCCATCAGAAAGCCCAAATAGAGCATCGGACTGGGAGCGTTTTTGGGTGGGTGCATCAACATCGACACCAGCACATTGATCAGCGGCGCGCCGCCGAACACCAGGGGCATCACATAGTTCGGCACACCGCCCGCTTTGAAGGCCCAGATGATGCACACAGCGCCTAACGCTCCTAAAGCGCCGCCGATGCCCGACCAGAGCGTTCCCCCGGCGTTGAAGCCGCTAAGCCCTCCCTGCGAGGAAAGGCCCACCACCGGCACGATGACGCCGATCAAAAAATACGCGATTCCCACGCACAGCAGCGCCTTCAGCGGATTGCCCAGTTGCGTCTGCCCCTTGTGCAATGCCACGCCGTATACACCCCACGAAAGCACCGCGCCAATTACAAAAACGATCCACGCCATGGAACGCTTCCCCTCCCTTTTCTTGTTCAAAACAGCGGCTGTTGCCATCCGAGTGAAATCCTCTATTCGACTATGCCATACTACGTGAGACTTCGGAAACTCAGAGGACGCCCTTCATGGCAAATCCGCAATCCGCCGCTCCCGCGCATCGCCTGACCCCCGTGCAATGGGTGATCTGCGTGATCGCCTCCATCGGCTTCGCCTTCGATACGTATGTGCTGTTGATTTTGCCGTTGATCGTGCGGCCCGCCCTAGCGGAACTGGTCAAAGGCAAGCCCACAGCCTGGGTGGGACTATTGTTTTACGTGCCGGCGGTCGCGGGCGGCATCTTCGGTCTGCTCGGAGGATATCTTACGGATCGTCTGGGACGGCGGCGCGTCCTGGTGTGGAGCATCCTGTTGTATGCCTTCTCGGCGGTGGCGTCGGGATACGCCACATCGGCGGGTATGCTTCTGGCGTTGCGCTGCACCACCTTCGTCGGCGTTTCGGTGGAGTTCGTGGCCGCCGTGGCGTGGCTCGCCGAATTGTTCCCCAGCCCCAAGCGGCGCGAGGCCGTGCTGGGCTATACGCAGGCGTTCGGTTCCGTGGGTGGCCTGCTGATCAGCGGCGTATACGGCTTTGTGGTCACGCACGCCAATTCCTTCCCGGCCATCTATGGGGCGCATAAACCTTGGCGTTACGCACTGATTTCCGGGATCATTCCGGCGATACCGTTGATCATCATTCGTCCGTTCCTGCCGGAGTCTCCCGCCTGGCAGGAAAAGAAAGCGGCGGGCAAGCTGAAGCGGCCCAGCCTGGCGGAGTTGTTCCGGCCGGAGTATCGCCTGACGACTCTATTGACCACGCTGATGTTCGCGTGCAGCTACGGCGCGGCTTTCGGCGCCATACAGCAGATGCCACGCATCGTTCCAACGCTGCCTCAGGTAGTGCATCTGCCGGAGTTGGTGCGCCAGCACATCGCCGCCAACGTGCAGTTTCTGCAGGAAGCCGGCGGGCTGCTGGGCCGCGTGTTGTTGGCCATTCTGGCGATACGCATCGTCAGCCGGCGGCGCCTGCTGCACGTGTTTCAAATCCCCGGTCTGGTGATTGTGCCGTTTGTGTTCTTCTACGCGGCGACACACGATCTGGGCATGGTTAAAGTCGGAATTTTCCTGGCCGGAATGGTGACGGTAGCGCAGTTCAGTTTTTGGGGGAATTACCTGCCCCGAGTCTATCCCATGCATCTGCGCGGAACCGGCGAGGGCTTCGCGGCCAATATCGGCGGCCGCATGATCGGCACTTCCGCGGCGCTGCTGACCACGCAATTGGAGCCCGGCATGTCGCTGCCGTATGCGGCGGCGTCGGTGGCGCTATTCGTCTATGCCGTAGGGTTCATTTCCAGCTTCTGGCTGCCGGAGCCGCGGGAGGAAAAATTGCCAGAGTAAAGTCGATGATGGCCACGCGGAGCCGATCCAGCCAACCCGTTCGTCCCAGAAGGTTGCGGTCGAAGCTCGGGTGCTCGGCGAAGAAGACTAACGTTGTAAATTCCAGACCGAGCGACTGCAGCGTGACCTCGTGCTCGTAAGCGGAAAAGACGCCGTTCAACGTCCGGAACATCTGCCGCCTGCCCGACTCGACTTCGAACCCCAGCATCTCAGCATATCGACGCGCGAACACGCTGTGTGCGGCTCCTGTGTCCACCTTCGCCAATGTTTCAACTGACTGGTTGCCCACGCTTAGAGCCACTGGAAGCTCTACGCCAACGGCGGAAGAAGTGTATCGGTAGGAGACTTCGAAGTCCAGCGAAAAAGGCATGCCTACCAGCCAGCTAAGAAAGGAAGAGACTCGTCCGCGACCTGGATTACAAATGGGCTCGCGATCCCAGCGGCCTTTGCGGCCGCGAACACCTTATGGGCATCCGTGTCCGCGGCGATCAAGCACTCCCCTTACAGAGCGACCCACTTACCGACGACGGCGGCTCGGTTCCTCGCGATCCACTGCATCTCTAGGTCTCGGTCGTTGAAGGGTACCCTCTTGACGGCACCGTGGCGACCTCTGTCAAGAACGGACTCCTTGATAGCCATAACCTCTGTTCCGATCATACTCCGAGCCGGCGCGAGTCCGCTACCGGCTCGGGATAGGCAGGCCTACGGCTCCTGCGCGCCGTGGCACAGTTCAGCTTCTGGGGCAACTATCTGCCGCATGTGCCCGATCCACCTGGGTGGCACGGGCGAAAGCTTCGCGGCCAATAGCGGTGGGCGGATGCCTGGCACTTCCGAGGCGGCGCTAGTGGCGCTGCTGGTTTATGCCGTAGGCTATATTTCCAGCTTCTGGCTGCCGGAGCCGCGGGAAGAAAAACTGCCCGAGTGAGCGGCGCTCCACCTACAGATTCCCGGTCACCAGAATCCGCCCCTTCGCGCCTAGCGCAGTTTGGCCCTGTTGGTTACGGATGCGTCCCCGCAGTTCGACCACATCGCCGTTGAGCTTGGGATTGGGAGTTACTTTTACCACCAGCCACTCGAGCCGGATGGCTTCATCGGCGTAAATCGGACGGCGGAAACGCACCCAGAACTCCAGCCCCACCATGGCCGCAGCTTTGGAATAATGCGCCGCCGTCAGACCCAGGAGCAACGCCGTTGTGTAAGTGCCGCTGGCAATGGGGCGGCCGTATCGCGTGGCAGCTGCAAATCCGGCATCGTGGTGGACGGGGTTGTTATCCCCCGCCGCATGCGCATACGCCGAAGCCCCTTCCGGAGTCAGGGTGACCTCGGAGGAGAAGCGCTCCCTAGGAAATGGTTTCATCGGGCCGTCTCCAATCGGCGCGCCCGCCATTCTTCGGCGGTCAGTTCCCAGACTTCCGTCGGCAGACGGCCGCAAACATAATCGCTCTCCTTGGTCTGTACCACGCGCATGCCCTGCTTCTGCGAAATACGGCGCGACGCCATGTTATCGGCCGCCTTCGGAACCCGCAACAGTGGGAAGCCGAGCGTCTCGAACCAGTAATCGGTGACGGCGTCCGAAGCCTCGCTCATCAGGCCTTGCCCCTGCCAAGGCAAGCCCAGCCAGAAGCCGCGATTGATCTCGTCGCCCTGCTGCAGACTGATGGCGCCTATCATTTGATCAGGTCGGCTCTTCAGCCGCAGGGTCCAGTGCCACGCCTCACCGCGCTCCGCTTGCGGCAGCGCCACATCGCGATAAAACGTATTCACCCCATCCGGCGGGAACGGCCAGGGCACCTTGTTCGACAGATGCTTGACCACGTCCCATTGTGCGAAAAGAGGCTGGGCCTGCTCCGCATCGGACAGCTCCAGCGGGCGCAGCCATAACCGCACGGTCTCGAGCAGGGGCGTCACGGCTCGACCTTCACCATGGCCGCCAGTCGCTTGGGCGCGACCAGCCGGTAACTGCAAGCCACCAACTCGGCCACTTCCTCCCAGTCCACCGCGCCACGATCCAGGCGTAATGCCACCCAGCCCCTCGGGCCAATGTATGCCGGCATGTAGAATCGTTCGGGCTGGGCCGAGGACAGGGCGGCGTTGTCGCCGGGAAGAACCTTGCCGGTGACGGACACGATGCTATCGCCGTGATGATTGTTCAGAAAATAGGCGAAAACCCTCTTGCGCACCGTGAAACTGGCGTGCGACCCGCAGGCCTCCCGCGCGGCCTCCGGCAGTGCCAGGCAGATCTTCGTAAGCCGCGAAAGACGCCGGTCTTCGGCTGCTGGTTGAGCCATCTTGCTATCCAAAACAATACAATTTGCCGTCCTGCGAGCCAATCACGATGCGGCCCCCCGCGATCGCCGGGGATGCCGACAGCGGCGACCCGGTATCGAACTCCCAAATCTTGTGGCCATCCGCCAGATCCAGCACGTAAAGGCGGCCGTCGTTCGACCCAATATAAACCCGGTCGCCGGCGATGGCGGGCGACGAATCCACGCGCGCCCGCGTGGCGAATTTCCAGAGCAATTTGCCGGTCCCCGCATTCAGGCAATGCACGATCTTGTCGCGGCCGCCCAACACCACGTGATTGCCGGATACGGCCGCCGAGGAGTAGAAAGGAAACTGCCGGTCGGGATTCTGGTAACGCCACGCCACGCGCTTCTTGAGCAGACTCACCCCCACCACATCATTGTTGAACGTGCCGAAGAATGCCCAGTGCCCCACCATCGCCGGCGATGCCCCGGTGTATCCGCCGGAACCGATCTCGAACAACTGGTGGCCGTCGGCGACGCGCAACGCACGGAAAACCTCGTCGCATCCGGCGATGAAAACCAAGCCGGCGAGCGTGGCCGGCGTGGCATGCACGTAGCTGCTGGTCGTGAACTTCCATTCCTGCTTGCCGTCTTTGGGCGAGAGCGCGTAGAGATTGCCATCGTACGAACCGAACAGCAAATGGCCGTCGGCGAATACGGGCGACGAGCGAATTTCGCTGTCGGTTTTGAAAGTCCAGAGCGGCTTCCCATCCGCCGCGTTTACCGCGTGCAGCACGCCCCCGATATCGCCGACGTAAACCACGCCGTCATGTACCATCGGCGAAGATTCGTCAATGCCATCCTTGGCGTGGTATTTCCAACGCAGTTTGCCGCTGGCCAGATCGATCGCCAGCAGATCGCCGGATTCCACCCCCACATAGACGACGCCGTCCGCCACGGCTGCGGAGGATTGAATCCCCTCCCCTGCTTCGTAAGTCCAGAGCAATTTCAGACTTGCGGGAACCGTGCCGGTCGCGAGGCCGGTCAATTGCGGATTGCCGCGAAATTGCGGCCAGTCGTCGGCTGCCGCCAAACAACCCGCCAGAAGGAAGAGGGAAAGCAGTCGCATGATCAATTGGTTTTTTCGATGCGATACAATTTCGATGCCGTGCGCACAATCAGGCTCGAGCGGTAAATCGCCGGCGTGGCCAGGCACATTTCGTCGAGCGGGTTCTTCGCGAGCATCTCGAACTCCGGCCCGGCGCGCATCACATACGTATCGCCATCCTCGCTGAGCGCGAAAATCTTTCCGTTGTAGGCCCACGGCGATGCGGTGAATGCCGCGCCGGCCGCGTTGATGCGCTGCTTGCCGTAAATCTCCTTTCCGGTGCGCGCATCGCGGCAGGTCAGGAATCCGTAGTCCATCAGCGTGTAATAGTAATCGCCGTAGACGATGGGCGAAGGATTATACGGTCCGCCTTGCCGCTGATACCAGGCCACGAATTCGTTGCTGGATGCATCGCCCTTGAGGCTGATATCGCCGGACGCTCCGGGCCGCACCGCGAACACCGGCCGCACCTGATCGCCCACATAGCCGGATGTCACATACAGCAGGTCGAACTTCGCAAAAGGCGTAGGAATGCTGATCGACGACATGCCGCCCAACTCCCAAAGCGGCTTCCCGTCCAGGTCGTAAGCTCGCACGCGCTTTGTGCCGGCCGTGACGATCTCGGTGCGCTTGCCGTTTTCCCAAATGAACGGCGTGGCCCAATTGCTGCCCTCGTCCCGGTTGACGCGCCAGATCTGCTTGCCCGTCTTGGCATCGTACGACGCCAGGAACGACTGCTCCTCGTTGTCGTTGACAATGTAGAGGCGTCCCTGATGCAGCACGGGCGAAGACGCCGCGCCCCAGCCATAGCGCATCTTGAACGGGCCTATCGCCTGCGACCAGACCAACTTGCCGTCGCGGTCCAGGCAATAGAGGCCCGCGCTGCCGAAATACACATAGACCCGTTCGCCGTCGGTAACCGGCGTTTCCGATGCGTAGCTGTTCTTCAGATGCCGCGCAGGAGCGTTGCCGCGATGCACCTCGCGCTCCCACAGCAG
This sequence comes from Bryobacteraceae bacterium, assembly GCA_049511415.1. Taxonomy (GTDB): domain Bacteria; phylum Acidobacteriota; class Terriglobia; order Bryobacterales; family Bryobacteraceae; genus Bog-159. The sequence goes on from JBEKYC010000003.1 coordinate 241,955, forward strand.
TTTGCCGGTCTTCCAATCGATCGCGTAGACCATCCAGCGGTGCTCGTCGGCCGGCGCGGCTTCCCGGTTGCCCCCAAAATACAAGCCCTTCTTCGGCGGCTCCTCGGGCTGCGCGGCGATCACCGAAGTCAGATAGATGCGATCACTGGCCACTACAGGCGACGACCAGCCGCGCCCGGGAATGTCCAACTTCCAGACCACGTTGTTGGTCGTGCTCCACGTGTCCGGCAGGCGTGCGTCGTCGGCTACGCCGGCAGCCGGTCCGCGAAACTGGGTCCAGCCCTCTTCGGCGAGGGCGCAGGACGCCATGCATACGACGAACAGAATGCCGCAAATTATTTTTTGATGTTGTAGCAAAACAGATTGTCCTGGTCTCTCAGATATAGCTTGCCGTTCGCGATCACCGGCTGGCTCCAGGTGGGAAATCCGCCCTTCGAGATTTCAAAGCGCGATTTCTCCCGGTATTCCGTCGGCGTGGCTTCCACCAACCCCACGATCCCGTCTTCGCCCAACGCGTATAGATTATGCTCGGCATAGATCAACGAGCCCTTTCCCACGCTGCGATTCTTCCAGGCGACTTCGCCCGTGGAGAATTTCATGGCGGTGAGGATGCTACTCGAAAAGCCGTACAGATAATCGCCTACCAATACGGAGGTGCTGTAATGATTGCGCATGTCGCGGTTGAAGTAGACTTCCGACGCGCTGCCATCCGCGGCCGCCTTTAGCAGCACACACCCAGTGCCGTAGTCCGACGAAACAAAGATCTGGCCATCGTGCACAATGGGCGTGGCGATGTCGGCGGTGCCGTTGGCCACCCGTTCATAGCGCCATAACAGCTTGCCGCTCGCCGGGTCCAGGCCGATGGCCGCCTCGCCGGTGAAAACCACGATCCGGTGCGCGCCTCCAAAATCGAACGCCATTGCCGACGAATAACCGGCCGTATCGTTTTGCGACTGCCACAGCGTCTTGCCGGTCATCTTGTCGAGCGCTACCACGGCGGCGCCGCGTCCGCCGGGCGTGACGATCAGCCGGTCGCCATCCACCAGGGGCGATTCGCTCATGCCCCAGTGCAGCACACGGCCATGAAAAAAATCCACGATATTGAAGCCCCACAGGCGCTTGCCTGTCGTCGTTTCCAGACACACGAGCATGCCGTCCGCGGCCAGCGCATACAGGCGGTCGCCGTCAATCGTAGGTGTTCCCCGTGGTCCGTAGCCGCGGGATTCCTGGAACGGGATGCCGGTGTGCGCCTTCCACAATGGTTTGCCGCTGGCCGCATCCAGCGCCACAACAAATTCCTCGTTGCCCTGCTGGCCTTGTATGAAGAGCTGTCCGGCGATGATAGCCGCCGAGGAGTAGCCCTCCCCCAAACCGGTGATTTTCCACGCAAGCGGCGGACCGCCTTTCGGCCACGATTCCAGAAGTCCGGTCTCCGCGGATATGCCATCGCGGTGGATTCCCCGCCACTGCGGCCAGTCCGCGCCATAGGCCAGGGAAACCAGTGATAGGGAAAGCAGAGTGCGTCCCAGCATGTGGAAAGATTACCACGTCTATACAGCATGTTAAAAAGAGAGTCGATGCCAGACCATTTGGCGCGCTACACCTGTTATCGCGCCGCCGGACCGATCCATATCGACGGCCGCCTCGACGAACCATCCTGGCGGCATGCTCCCCGCTCTACGCCGTTCGTGGATATCGTGACCGGCGAGCCGGCCTGGTTCGATACCCGTGTCGCCCTCCTGTGGGACGACCAGTATTTATACTTCGGCTTCACGGCCGAGGAGCCCGAAGTGCGCGGCTATCTCACCGCGCGCGATTCCCGAATCTATGAAGACAACGACCTGGAGGTCTTCATCGCCGGCCGCGACGCGTATTACGAATTCGAGATCAATTCACTCAACACCATCTACGAAGTCTTCTGGATCTGGAAAGACATTCTGGCGCCCGGCAGTCCTTATTTCGGCCGGCCGGAATTCGATCCGGCATCCCAGCGGACCATGGTGCTGGATGGAGTCGGCGGCCACGTCCATCCGCGCGGCGAACGCTGGGGATTCCTCGATTGGGACTTTCCGGGACTCCGCCACGCCGTACACATTCAGCCGCCCGGCTGGACCGCGGAGTTGGCCCTGCCCTGGGAAGGCTTGCGCGACATGGCCGACGGGCGCGCCCTGCCGCCCCGTCACGGAGATCTATGGCGCATCGATTGTTCGCGCTTCCAGCAGTTCGACCGGGCCGGAAACAAGCTGGACCCCAGCGCCGGCTGGACCTGGAACCGCCACGGCCACTACGATTCGCACATCCCCGAGACGTTCACTTACGTCGAATTCAGCGAGGAACCCGTTCATTCATCGCCGCCGGCGTCGGCTACCGCCTGGTGACTCATGGCCCACGCCACGAACCCATCCGGAGCATTCCGCACCGCGTAAATATTGGCTCCGGTGACACTTTTCAACCCCTTCCAGCGCACGCCTTTGAGATCCGCATGCCGCAAATCGGCATTCGTCAAAGTCGCCGCGCCCAGGTCCGCCCCTTCCAACACCGCGTTCACCAGATCGGCATCCTCCAGATCCGCCTCCCGCAGGTTCGCCCGCCGCAGATTGCTTTGCCGCAGGTTGGCCGACCGCAAACCGGCATACTCCAGATCGCAAGCCTCCAGATCGCTGTCGCGCAGGTCCGAAGCCTCCAGTTCCGCCCGCAAAAGGTTCGCCTGCGGTAAACGGATCCCCTGCAAAAACGCGCCCGCCGCATTGACTCCCACCAGCGGAACGCCATCGGCGTTGAGTTCCTGCAGCGCTTCGATGCGGCCGCCGCTGCCGCCCTTGCCTTGCGCCGTGTTGATCACCTGCCACGCCTGATAATGCTTCTGCTTCTTGCGGTCGCCCGATTCCGAGAAATAGAAAATCACCGCGAACAGCACCGAAAGCACGCTCAAATATTCCAGCACCTCCAGGAACGCCCACCGGCTCAGGAAGTAGGCGCACCACTCCAGAACCCATTCCAACCCCCGGAATGGCAGCACCAAGGCGGGCGTCCGGGATGCATATTCGGCCCACGCGGGAGGCCGCGCGCGCAGTTCGCGTACCAGCATAGTAGGTTCCTACCGGTAACTACGGTTTTAGCGGAAACGGCGCCTGCAGGGCAAGCCGCCATCCACCGCCAGCATGCTACAGTACCAATTTGATGCCCGCCACCGCTTCGCTGAAAGCCACCTGCCTCAACGCCGTGCATCGTTCCACTGGCGCGCGGATGGTCGATTTCGGCGGCTGGGACATGCCCGTCCAATACTCCTCGCTGGTCGAGGAACACCTCGCCGTGCGCCGCAGCGTGGGAGTCTTCGACGTCAGCCACATGGGCGAGATCGATATCGTCGGCCCGGACGCCGTGCGTCTTGCCGACTACGTCACCACCAACGCCGCCAGCCGCCTGAAAACCGGCCAGATTCAGTATTCCGGCCTGCTCTACGAACACGGCGGATTCGTGGACGACGTGCTGGTCCACAAGGTCGCCGACGATCACTATTTCTTGTGCGTCAACGCGTCGAACCAGGACAAGGATTACGAGCATATCCGCGCCCACAACCGCTTCGACGCGCAAGTCCGCTTTTCGAGCGACGACTACGCGCAGATCGCCGTCCAAGGCCCCAATTCGCGCGCTACATTACAGAAACTGACCGCCATGGACCTGGCCGCGATCCGCTATTACTGGTTCGCGGATGGCGAAGTTTCCGGCACGCCGGCGCGCATCGCCTGCACCGGTTACACCGGCGAGATCGGCTACGAAGTGTACGTCGCGCCTTCCGAAGGCCCGCGCCTGTGGCAGGAAATCCTGGAGGCCGGCCAGGAATTCGGCATCAAACCCTGCGGCCTGGGCGCGCGTAACACGCTCCGCCTGGAGGCCAAGATGGCCCTCTACGGCCATGAAATCCACGCATCCATTACACCTTGGGAAGCCGACCTGGCCTGGATGGTGAAGCTCGATAAAGGCGATTTCGTGGGCCGCGCGGCATTGGTGAAGCAAAAAGAGCAAGGCATCCAGCGCAAGCTCATCGGATTTGAGATGTGCGGGCGCGGCATCGGCCGCGACGGCTACGAAGTGCTGCTCGACAGCTCGCCGGCCGGTTGGGTCACCAGCGGTTCGCCCGCGCCCGCGCTAAACAAAAACATCGGACTTTGTTATTTGCCGGTGGCGGAGGCCAAAATCGGCCGCGCCATCGATGTCGTGATTCGCAGTCAGCCGGTGGCCGCCGTCACCGTGGAAACGCCATTCTACAAACGAGCGAAATAATGTATCCCGAAAACTACCGCTATACCAAGGAGCACGAGTGGGTGCACGTGGAAGGCGATACGGGCACCATCGGCATCACCGACCATGCCCAGCACGAGCTGGGTGACATCGTCTACGTCGATTTCAAGTACGGCCGCGAGACGCTCAAGCCTGGCACGCGCGTCGAGCAGGGAAAAACTATCGGCTCGGTGGAGTCGGTGAAGGCTGTCTCCGACATCTATTCGCCGGTTTCGGGCGAGATCGTCGAAACCAACCAATCGCTGGCGGATACGCCCGAAATGTTGAACGCCGATCCGCATGGCGAGGCGTGGCTCGTCAAGATCCGCTTGAGCGATCCCGGCGAAATAACGAATCTACTGTCCGCCGCCGACTATCAAACCTATATAGGAGCCGAAAAGTAAGGTTTGCGCTATCTTCCGAAGTCTGATTCCGAGCGGCGCGAGATGCTCGCCGCTTGCGGTGTGGAAAGCCCCGAAGATCTGTTCGCCCATCTTCCGGAGGCCGTGCGTCTGAAACAGCCGCTGCAACTTCCGCCCGGTATTTCCGAATTCGAAATCGTCGATTATTTCCGCCGCCGCGGCGATCAGAACGCCAACGGCTACGCCAGCTTTCTGGGCGCGGGCGTGTACGCGCACTACCGGCCCGTCCTGGTGGATACGGTGGTGTCGCGCGGCGAATTCCTCACGTCCTATACGCCGTATCAGGCGGAGATGGCGCAGGGAACGCTTACCACGATTTTTGAATTCCAGACCATGATCTGCCAACTCACTGGCATGGATCTGGCCAATGCCTCCATGTACGACGGCTCGACCGCTTTGTCCGAAGCCGCTCTGATGGCCGCCCGGCTCACCAGCAAGGGCGGCGTGCTGGTATCGCGCGCCGTGCATCCGGAGTATCGCGAAGTGCTGCGCACCTACGCCAAGAATCAGGGCATGCCAATTACGGAGTTTGCCTACGATCCGGAAACCGGCGCGTCCGACGTCGGGGACATGGAAAGCAAGCTCAACGATCTGACGGCCGCCGTCATCGTGCAATCGCCCAACTTCTTTGGCGTGGTGGAAGACGTGAATCGCGCTGCTGCCGTGGCCCACGCGCGCGGCGCGCTGCTGGTGATGGGTTTTGCCGAAGCGGTTTCGCTCGGCATTTTGCAGCCTCCCGACGCCGATATCATCGCCGGCGAGTTGCAATCGTTCGCCATTTCGCCGTGCTACGGCGGCCCTTATGCGGGCATCATTGCCACACGCGACAAATTCGCCCGCCAGATGCCCGGCCGCCTGGTCGGCGAAACTACCGACACGCATGGCAATCGCGCCTTCTGCCTCACGCTGGCCACCCGCGAACAGCACATCCGCCGCGAAAAGGCGACCTCCAACATCTGCACCAACCAGGCGCTCATCGCCCTGATGGCTACCGTCTTCATGAGCGTCTACGGCAAGCAGGGATTGCGTGAATTGGCAGAACAAAACCTGGCCAAAGCGCATTACCTGGCAAGCAAACTGAAGCCGCGCTTCTCCGGACCATTTTTCAACGAATTCGTAGTCTCCGCGCCGGAAGATATCAACCGGGTCCTGCTCGAAAAGAAGATCATCGGCGGCCTGCCGCTGGGCCGCTTCTACCCGGAGCTGTCCGGCTCGATGCTCCTCTGCGCCACCGAAATGTCCCGCCGCGCCGACATGGACAAACTAACCGAGACCTTTGAGGGGAGCCGCTAATGTCCATCAAAAAGGTCCGCTCCCATATCTCCCCCAACGAGGTGCTGCTCTTCGAGCGCAGTTCGCCTGGCAAGAAAGCCTATCAACTGCCGGATCTGGATGTGCCCTCGGTAGACCCAGCCGCAGCCCTCGGAGCCGCCCACGTCCGCGCCGAAATCTCCGGATTTCCCGAAGTGAGCGAAGTAGAGGCGATCCGCCATTTTACGCGTCTCTCCACCTGGAACTACGCCATCGATCACGGCATGTACCCGCTGGGTTCCTGCACCATGAAGTACAATCCCCGCGTCAACGAACTGGTGGCGCGCACGGAGGGTCTGGCCTGGGCGCATCCTTATCAGCCGGAATCGCTCTCGCAAGGCGCCCTGGGCGTGATGGCGGACCTCGAATCCGCCCTGCTCGAAATCACCGGCATGGACGCCGTCACGCTGCAGCCCGCCGCCGGTGCGCACGGCGAACTTACCGGCATCCTGCTGATCCGCGCGCTGCTCGCACAGCAGGGCAATCCGCGCCAAAAAATCCTGATCCCGGATTCCGCCCACGGCACTAACCCGGCCACCGCGGCCATCGCCGGTTACGTCGTCGAAAACATTCGCTCCGACGAGCATGGCCTGCTGGATCTGGCTGCGCTTGAAAAATCCGTCACCGAAGATGTCGCCGGCCTCATGGTGACCAATCCCAACACGCTGGGCGTTTTCGAATCGCGCATTATAGAAGCGGCCGAGATCCTGCATCGCAAGGGCGCGCTGCTCTACATGGATGGCGCCAACATGAACGCGCTGGTGGGCATCGCCCGCCCTGGCGATTTCGGCGTGGACGTGATGCACCTGAACCTGCATAAAACATTTTCCACGCCCCATGGCGGCGGTGGTCCCGGCGGCGGCCCTGTCGCCGTGAAGAAGCATCTGGAACCGTTCCTGCCGATCCCGCGCCTCAAACGCATCGCCGACGGCTGGTCGCTCGATTACGACCGCCCGCATTCCATCGGCAAGGTAAAGGCCTTTTACGGCAACTTCGGTGTATTGGTGCGCGCCCTAGCCTACATTCTGGCGCACGGGGGCAACGGCCTGCGCGCCGCCACCGTGGACGCCGTGCTGAACGCCAACTATATCCGCAAGAAGCTGGAAGCCTATTTCGACCTGCCCTACGCGCTGCCCAACATGCACGAAGTGGTCTTTAGCGACGAGCGCCAGGCGCGCCTCGGCGTGCGCACCGGCGACATCGCCAAGCGCCTGATCGATTACGGATTCCATCCTTACACCGTCAGCTTCCCGCTGATCGTGCGCGGCGCCATGATGATCGAGCCTACCGAAACCGAAGGCAAGCGCGAGCTGGACCTATTCATTGACGCCATGATCTCCATCGCCAATGAAATCGAGACCGAGCCGGAGACCGTCAAGACCGCGCCGCATTCCACCCGCACTAGTCGCGTGGACGAAGTGAAGGCCGCGCGCAAGCCGGTATTGAAATGGACACCCGCCTAGCGTTAGTGCTAGCCGTCGTCCTGCTCATCCGTCTGCCATTTCTCAATCAGGCGATCCAAGGCGACGATGTTTACTATCTCGCCGCCGCCGAACACGCCCAGATCGATCCCCTGCATCCCAATCACGTGCAATATGTCTTCCTCGGCGATCGCGTGGATCTGCGCGGCTTTCCGCATCCCCCGTTCAACGCCTGGTTCCTGGCCCTGCTGCTCGCCGCCATGGGCGATATCCACGAAATGCCGTTCCACGCCGCGTACATTTTGTTTTCCGTAATCGCCGTGTGGGCCATGTGGTCGCTCGCCCGGCGCTTCTCCCCGCATCCGCTGTGGGCCACGCTGCTATTTTTGGCCGTGCCCGCGTTCGTCATCAACGGCAATTCGCTCGAATCCGATCTGCCGTTCCTGGCCTTCTGGATGGCCGCCGTGGCCTGCTTCGTCGCGGAGCGCTGGATTCCCGCCGCAATCGCCATGGTGCTGGCCTCGCTCTGTGCATTCCAGGCCGTGTTCCTGACACCTATCCTGGCGGTTTACGTCTGGATCTATCGCCGCCAGGATCGCACCGCGTGGCTGCTGACGCTCGTGCCCCCGGCCACCATCCTGATCTTCGAACTATGCGAACGTTGGTCGTCGGGCGAACTGCCGGTCGCTGTCGCCGTGGGCTACATGAGCAGTTACGGCTTCGCGGCGCTCATCAATAAACTGCGCAGTGCTGCCGCGCTTGGCGTACACGCCTGCTTCATGATCTTCCCTGCCCTGCTGCCCGGCGCGGCCCTGCTCGCCTGGAAGAAGCGCGACCGCGCCACCGCCTTCCTGGCCGCCTGGATCGCCCTGTTCTTCGGCGGCGCGGCCGTCCTGTTCTTCGCCGGATCGGCCCGCTACCTACTCCCCATGGCCGCCCCGCTAGCGCTGTTGGTCTCCCGCTTGCGTCCGCGCTGGCTGGCCGTAGGCTTCGCCGCGCAAATGGCACTCAGCCTGGCGCTGGCCACGGTGAACTATCAGCATTGGGACGCCTACCGCCGTTTCGCCCGCCAGATCCGCCCCGCAACGGCCGGCCATCGCGTCTACATCGATGGCGAGTGGGGCCTACGCTACTACCTCGAAGCCGACGGCGGATTGCCGCTCGAACGTACCCAGATACTGCGCGCCGGCGATATCGTGGTCACCAGCCGTCTGGCCTATCCCGTCCCAGTCAACGCGCCCACGGCCACCATCGCGGAACAATCCATACGCGCATCGCTGCCGCTCCAGCTAATCGGCCTGGAAGCCCAGTCCGGCTACTCGACAGCATCCAAGGGCTTGCGCCCTTTCGATATCTCATCCGCTCCCATCGACATCGTGCAGGCGGATCTGTTGCTCGATCGCCACCCCACGCTCGCGTACCTGCCCATGGGCGCGCCGGAAGCGCCGTCCCAGATTGTCAGCGGGCTATACGACGTCGAAGGCGGCGCCTGGCGCTGGATGTCCGCGAGCGCCATCGTGCTCCTCAAGACGCCGACCGCTCCATTGCCCCTGGAAGCCACCTTCACGATCCCCGATTCCGCCCCCGCCCGCCATGTCGAACTCCTGCTGGATGGCCGCGTGGTAGCCGCCGAAACCTACGCCGCCCCCGGCCCCTACACTCTAAAATCCCCGCCGCAATCGCCCGCCGGACCCACCGCCACCGTGACCCTCAACGTGGACCGTACCTTCTCCGTGCCCGGCGATCATCGCGAGCTAGGCGTAGTAGTCTCCGCCATCGGCTTCAAGCAATAATTCGGTGTGTAGATCCGTGTTCATCTGTGTTCATCTGTGGCCAAAAAACGGATGCTGCAACACCTAAAACGTAAACCGCACCCCAACCTGCGCCGCAAACGGAATCCCCACCGTCGTGCCGGGACCGAAGAAATCGCCCAGCGCCCCCGCCGGCACGCGCAACTGATTCAGACTGGTGATCGGCTCCGTCTGCGTGCATGCCGCATTCAGGCAAAACGCCGTCACATTGGCCAGATTGTTCACCGGCAGAGGATACGCGGCGATATTCGTCACGAAGTTCGCGCCGGGATTGTTGCGATTGAACAGATTGAAAAACTCGATGAACGGCATCAACTGCTTGCGCTCGCCAAAATTGATCGGCCGGCTCACCCGCATGTCAAATTGAATATAAGGTTTGCCCCGAAATTCGTCCATCCCCGTTTGCACCCCGTTCACCACCGCGCGATCGTCGAGCGTGTCGCCGAAACCGTTGACGTCCACGGGAGTGGTCAAAGTGAACGGGCGGGCGCTTTCGGCTTGTCCCATCAGCGCCAATTGGAATCCGCCGGGCCCTTGCCAGGTCCCCGCAATCACCGCGCGATCGGTGACATTCTCGCCCGATGGCCCGTAATCGCCCTTCGCGAACGCATGCAACGGATTGCACACGCCGTTGACATAATCAAACAGCTCGCCCAGCACGCAGCCCCAGGTTTCGGCGCTCGACAAGGTGTAGTTGAAGATCAAGTTGAAGTGGTGCGAGAGGTTCCCTTGCAGGTGCACCGACATGCCGTCGTACCGCGAGCGGTTGTCCGTGCGGAACACCGTGATGTTCGGGACGTTGGCTTCCTGCGTGGCCATATCGCTGGCGAACAGAGGCGAGAACAGCGTGTAGCCCGCCTGATATTCGTAGCGCCGGAACGCATGTACGCCTTCCTCATGCGTCCAGTCGGCGCTCATCATCCACTTCGCATTGAAGGCGTGCTCCATGCCCGCCGATGCGTGCAAGGCGTAGGGCGTCTTGTACGCCGGGTCGATCAACGCGCCCGCGCCTCCATTGGCTGCGCCGGGCAGGCATCCGGGGTCTCCAGGATTGACGCACACCCCCGGCGGCTCGTTCACAGCCTGGAAAGCCGTCACCCAGCCGTTCTGCGCCAGATCGTTGTAGAACATTCCGAAACCCGCGCGCAGCACGGTCGTCTTCGTGTCGCCCATGGCGTAGGCTAAACCGACGCGCGGCCCGAACTGCTTGCGGTAATCGTGTGGCGCGCCGGTATGCTGAAACAGCGGAATATCCAGCGCCTCGACCGTAAGCAGCGCTGGGTTCTCCAATTGCGACCGCCCGGAGCCGGTGAAGAGTCCAAAAGTAGTGTCGTAGCGCAAGCCGTAGTTCACCGTCAGATGCGGCGTGGCGCGCCAGGAATCCTGCGCGTAAAATCCCAGCCGCTGCACGTTCTGCGAAAAGCTGCCGTTGCTGGCCGTCGTGGATGAGCACGTCGTTCCGGGCGTTACCTGCAGTCCGCCGGCAGGCGTACACGTCAGGTCGACCGCAAACTGCGCGGGATTCGCCAGGTAATCCGTCGGGTTCTGCGCGAAGACCGTCAGATTCTCGGGATTGCCGGGTAGCGCGCCGCTCATCACCGGCTCATGAATGAAATCCACCCCGAAGCTGGGCGAGTGACTGCCCGAAGTATGCGTGACGGCGTAGCGCACTTGATATTTTTCCTGGTTGCGCAGGATCGGAAACGCTGTGATCGGCGTCACGAATTGGTTGTCGCCGAAAGTCTCAAAGCCGGAGATGGTCTGCGAAGTGGAACTGAAAGGAAATGCCAGCGCGAAGCCCAGGTTCGCGTTGCGCGCCTCGGTCAGGTGCAGCCCGCTGGCATCCAGCGTCAGCGTCCCCAGCCACGTCGGGCTGAAGATATACTGCTGGCCCACCACCAGGTTCATGTAGTTCGAGTGCCAGTCCGCGCCGGTGGAAGGCAGGGTGGCTTGCTCCACGAAGGCATTGTCCGTGTCGTAATTGTCGATGGCCGCGCGCAGGAACCATGTCGAGCGCGAGGACTGCGCCCAATCGAAGCGCATCGTCCCCAAAAAATCGCGAAAAGGCACCGGCACGTTGTCCGGCACGCCGATGGAGCTCACACCCGGTATCAGCCCTTGCGCTGCCAGCGAGGCCAGTGCATTGAACTGCGTCAGGCTGGCTGGGCTGTAGGCGATGCTGGCGTCTTCGTGCACGTGCTCGAACGAAGCGAAGAACCACAGCTTGTCCTTCACAATCGGCCCGCCCAGCGTGCCGATGTAGTTCTGCCGCGAGAACGGCTGCTTGGGCAGAGGCGCGGGGTTTTCGATCGGATAGCGCGCATCCAGCGCCGCCGCGCGATCGTAAAACGCCAGGCTGCCGTGCCAGTCGTTCGTGCCCCGCTTGGTAGTGATCACTACCGATCCGCCCACCGTGCGCCCCGTATCGGCGTCCTCCTGCGAAGTGCGCACGGCAAATTCCTGTATGGCGTCCGGCGAGAAATTCTGCAGGAAGCCGCCAATGTAATCGTCCGAGTTATCGCCGCCATCCACGGAGAGCACATCGTTCAGCCCCGAGCTGCCGCCGAATGACACCGCCGTGATGCGCGCCTTGGTGGGATCGGACGGTTCCACCGGCTCGGTCCCCGGCACCAGAAAAGCGATATTCGCGAAGCTGCGCATCGATAAGGGAATCGCGGCCAGATCCTGTGCCGTAACCGCGCCGCCATGCACCGCGCTGCTCGTATCCATCGGCTGCGTGGCGATGGATGAAGCTTGGCCCTGCACTGTAACGGATTGCTGCACGCCGGCAGGATCGAGCGTCACCGTGATCTCGCGCGTGGAGCTGACCACGACGTTCACGTCCGCGCGCGCCTCCGCGAATCCCGAGGCCGCCACGGTGGCGCGCCAGGCGCCCGGCAGCAGATCGTCGAAGCGAAATTCGCCGCGTGCGTCGCTGGTAGTCTGGCGCTCGATGGATGACGCAGCCGCGTGCAGAGTAACGCTCGCTGAGCGAATGCGGCCTCCGCTCCGGTCCGTAACCGTGCCGATCAGGCTGCCGCGGAAGTCCTGCGCGGCCAACCCGGCTGCCAATAAGAATAGGATGCCAAGATTCTTCATCAGAGAGTTCCTGGTTTTGCCGTACAACCGCCGTGCATCGACGCGATCCACTCCCGGATCAGCGCTAGTCCTTCCAGGTGTACCATGCTCCGCCCCAATTCGGGCATCATGATTTTGGGTGTGTTGGATTCCATGCGGTGCACCAGGATGGATTCCTCCGGCTTGCCCTGTACCACGTCGAACAACAGATCGCCCGATCCCTGCCCCGCCGACACCGGCACTTTGCACAAGCCCAGGCGCATAGGATCGGTCTGCGCAGCTAATAGATAAAGGCCCGTCGTATTGGCCGGCCCGTGCGGATTGTGGCAGTGCGCGCAGTTGATCTCCAGGTACGCGCGCGCCCGGGCGTCCAGCGTGCCGCTGGCGGGATCGTCCCACACGGCCAGTTTGGGAGCTTGTGCGGGCGGCGGCGCGCCTTTCAAGTATCCGATCTTCGTCCAGTAGGCAAGTTGGTTGAACCGCCCTTCCGGATAATCGAAATCCTTATTCAGATTGCGCGCCTTGGGTCCGATCGGGGTCACGGTTTTCGACAAATCGTGGCAGCCCTTGCATTGGTTCGTGTTGGGGATGACATAGTCGATGGCGTAGCGCTTGCCCGAAGGATGCACCCAATTCACCGTAGTCGGATCGGCAGCCACATCCAGCGTCGCTTCGCTCTGTTCCGCATTCCACACATAAGGCAGTGTGGCCCATCCGGACGTTCCCCGCACCAGCAACCGCGTCTCGATGATGCGCTGCCGCCCTCCATGATCGGCATCCCGATAGGCGAAGGTTTTCGAGAAGATGGTTGAAGGCATCGGTCTCGCTGTACGTAGCGGAAGTGCCGGCAGGCATCCAGACGAAACGATACTTGGTGGCGTAGTCGGAAAACAACGGCGTGTTCAGGTCGTAGGGGACCACGCCCGCATTGGGCTTCAGCGCCGCCGGAGTTCCGGTAAACAGATGCCAGGCCGAGAGCTTCGTGGGAAACGGCTCGGCCAGGCGCGGCCGCACGCCGCGGCTGCCGCACCCGGAGAGCAAGAGTACGAGACTCAGGCCGCCTGCTGAAGCAGCCCGCCTCACCATACCTTAATTTCCCCCGGCGGGCGCGGTCGGAGCCGCCGCCGGCAGATTGACCGCTGATAGCGGCGCGAGCGAACAATCGTAAGGCTTCGCATCGCGGCTGATGTGCTTGAACTGCTCGCCCGCATCATAATTCATGAACGTAGCGTCGCCATTGTTCTGAAAGCAAATTCGCAGATCGTCCGGCAGGCGTTTGCCCACCAGCTTCTTCGGATTCACGACGCCGTCAAACAGAATCCCCGGCAGCGGCTTGCCCACTACGGGCGCCAGCGCCACGGCGTAATCGCCGCCGGGCTGCGTGCCACCCCCCGAAATCACGTTGTCGTGTACCCAAATCGCCTCGGGAAACGGATAATAACTCGCATCGTTGATCGGATTGCCCGTGGTGAAGTAGCTGATCACCGAAATATTGCTCGTGTTGTTGTCCTTGATCGTGTTCTTGAAAACTTCCACGTGATTGGTCGCCAGCACGATCACGCCCGTGCCGGTGGGAACCTTGGCCACCATGCTGCCTTTAGCGCCGAAATTCTGCGTATTGTTTTCGAGAATCTCATTATTGAACACGCGCGTGTTGCCGCCCGTCTTCACCGGCAGATCCGGCAAATTGAAAACCAGAATGCCGCCCGTGTTATGCGTGGACTTGTTTTCGTAAACGTCCGCGAACTGCGAATTCTCGATCTCAATGCCCGCGACGTTAGCCTCCGCGCGGCTGCGCCGCACGATAATATTGCTCGACTGTCCCACGTAAATGCCGGCGTCGGCCGCGCCGATCGAAACCGACTCCTCGATCAGCACATTTTTGCATTGCACCGGGTAGATGCCGTACGAGCCGTTCGACGTGCTCGGTCCGCCGGTCCATTCCGTGCGCACCCGCTGCACGTTCACTCCGCTGGCGCCGTTGATCTTCAGTGCATCGCCCTTCGTATCCTCGATCGCCAGGTCTTGAATCGTGAACCCGTTCGACGTGACCGTCAGTCCCGCCGGACCGCTCTTCTGTCCCTTGAACGAAAGGATGGTCTTGTCGATACCCTTGCCCCGGATCGTCACGTTATCCACCGACAGCGAAAGCCCGCGGTCCAGGTTCAAGCGCCCTTCCGGCAGGTCGATCACTGTGCCGCTTTTGGCGTTGATCAGCGCCTCCTGAAAATCCTTTTGAAAATTGGGGCCGGCTTCAAGGCCGGCGTCTTTCTTGGCGCAGGAAACCCACAGAGTGAAGCTCAGCGCGGCGAACAGGGCGGTAGCAGTCTTGGTCATATCGGCTCCAGGCAATCCCGAGGGACTAAGCAAGCATAACGCCGGGGATTAGACCTGCGCAAGGGTGGCGGAAAACGCAAAGGACGGGCGCCCTTTCGGAACGCCCGTCCTCTAAAAACATGATCCTCGCTTATCGGCCTGGGCTGGCTGCCACAGCCGGCCGCTTTGCCACAGGCGCAACCGGCCGCGCGGTGGCGACGGGCACCGCGTCGGGCGACGTTGCGGCGGGCGCCGGCCGTTCCGGTCGAGCCCCATTTCTGGATTTCAAATCCGGACCCTTCTGAATCTTGCCGGTCAGGTCCGCCATGCGGATGTTCTCGAAACCTTTGCGCCGCGCCATAATGCGATAGTCGAAGGCGATGCTCGAACCGCCGCCGCCTAACTCGTGAACCTCGAAACTGCCTGCGGTTTCGTTGGTCACATACAGCCCCTTGCAATCGCCTTTAGGGGTCAGGAACACGTGATACTCCATGCCTGCGTTGACCGCGGACGAATACGCAGCATCCAGCGTTACCACCGCAGCGCCGCCATGCAACTGGCCGGACCCGGCATCCTCGAACCAATTCTCCGGCGCTTGCACCGAATACATGGCTACGTCCCGCGAGCCGCCGGACCCGTCCGGAATGACGGCGTGACCGCCGACCGAGCCGCTGCAGCTCAGATTGCCGTTGACAAAAATGTCGCAATAGCCGCCGTAATCGCTATAAGTCGCCATCACGATCGAGGTATCGCTGACGTCCTCCTGGTTTTCTACGAACAACGTAGCCACATTGCTCGCGTTGTTATACGCGGCGATGGCTTCGGCGGAATCGGCCGTGGCGAATACTCCCGCGGATCCGTCGTGCGTGTCGCCCCATACCCCCGCGGCGTTGCCCGCCAATTGACCGCCCAGTGTACTCTGCGCCGGACCGTAACCATAGACTCCTACACCTTGCGTGCTTGCGGATGTGCCGGCCACGCCGTAATTGATCCCGGATGTGGCGGAGACCTTGCCCTGCACGCCGATTCCCGTGCTGCTCGCGTTCGTGCCGTAAACGCCGTACGTGCTGCCGCTGGTCGCCTGAGCCTGGCCCTTCACGGCCGTGCCCCCGGTACTGGCGGTCGATCCGATAACGCCCATAGCCGTCCCGGTGGTGGCGGAATTCGACCCCTCCACGCCGTATCCCGTGGGGCTGGCCGACGTGCCGAAGACGCCAAACGTGTTACCGCTCGTGGCTGTGGCAAAGCCCTCCACGCCGTACCCGGAAGTGCTGGCGGTCTGGCCCACCACTCCGATCGTATTGCCGCTGGTGGCCGTTGCGGAACCGCTCAATCCATATCCCGCGGAACTATCGGACTGGCCGGAGACGCCTACGGTGCTCCCGGTTGTGGCCGTAGCGTAGCCCTCTACTCCGACTCCCTGCGCGCTGGCGTTCAACCCATAAACGCCGAATGTGCTCCCGCTCGTCGCGGTGGCTTGTCCCCCCACCGCCGTCCCGGAATCGCTGTCGGAAATCCCATTCACGCCGACCGTGTTGCCGCTGCTGGCGTTGGCGTGTCCCTGCACTCCGATTCCGGATGTGCTGCTGTTGATTCCATCGACGCCAAAGGTGCTCCCGCTGGTAGCCTGCGCCGCGCCTTGCACCCCGAGCCCGCCCGTGCTGGCGGTAGTGCCAAAAACGCCAATCCCCGTGCCGGTAGTAGCGGAATTTGACCCCTCCACGCCGTACCCGGACGTGCTGGCCGAAGTGCCGAAAACGCCAAACGTGTTGCCGCTAGTGGCTGTGGCCGCACCCTCGACGGCAATCCCGGTATCGGTCTGCGTTTCGGCAAAGATGCCACTACCGGAGCTGCCGACCACCGTAAACTTATAGCCGGATTCAATGTCTCCGATGCCCACATCTCCACTCTTCTGCGCGATTGCCGAGTTTCCTAGCGTGGCGCTGCCGGTCCACTGGGGAATGTACCCTGCCGTGCCGGTGCCCGTGATGCTGGCTGCCGGCGTCGCCGTGGACTTCGCCACTCCCGCGGGCGTCGCAACCCGGCTGGAAGCGATCCCGGCGCCCTCCGCGGCATTCACCGCCGGCGCCGCCAGGGCGAACGCCGAAGCCGGCAATCCGCCCAGTGTCTGCGAATCCATCGCCTTCAGCGCATAGGGCACACTGACCAACAACACACGCTGCGCCGCCGGTTGTCCATCCATCTGCACCTCCAGCCAGCGCGCCTGTCCGGCGGCGAACAGGCTGATCGGCAGTCCCTCTGGCTGCGTCGCCCCGATCTGCGCGGTGTAACCGCCCGTGGCATCCAGCGTCACGTTTTGCGTCTCCATCCACAACGGCGCGCCGCCTTGTTCTTCCTGGTAAAGGGCGAATGTGACTCCCGCCACTCCCGTTCTCGGCTTGCCGTCGGGGTTGGTGGCCGTCCCCCGGAACGTTACTAACTGAACCGGCGCCGGCGGTTTTTCTTGCGCTAGCACCAGTGGGATGCAGCTTGCCAGCAAAAGGCCGGCTCCCGCTAATGCCTGCGGATAACGCTGTCTCGTTCGCATATGGAATCCTCCTCGGTTTACAATCCACACTGCGCAAAGCCATCCCGGAATCCCTCACGGTTTCTTGCTAGATTTGGTGGTATGAGCGCGCCGGAGGACATCACCCGCTTGTTGCGGGAATGGCGGGATGGCCGTCCGGGCGCGTTCGAACAGCTCATGCCGGTCGTCTATGCGGACCTCAAGCGCATCGCCGTTGGTTACCTGCGCCATGAGCGTTCCGATCACACCCTGCAAGCCACCGGATTGGTCCACGAGCTGTACCTGCGCCTCTGTAATCAGCGGGATGCCGACTGGAATGATCGGGCCCACTTCTACACATTTACCGCCAAGGTCATGCGCATGATCCTGGCGGATCACGCCCGGCGTTATCATGCGGAGAAGCGCGGGGGGCCCCACGAACGCGTGCCCTTGAGCGACGATATGGCCTGGGTGAATGTCAGCGGTCCGGAAATGTTGGATTTCGATCGCGCGCTCGATGCATTGCAGGACATCGATGCCCGCAAAGCGCGCATGGTGGAGTTGTGTCATTTCCTGGGCTGCACCACCAAAGAGGCCGCCGGCATTTTAGGCGTTTCCATGGCTACCGCCGAGCGCGATCTGAAGTTCGCCCGCGGCTGGCTGTATCGGCAACTTTACCCCCCACTGCCCGAAGTGCATGCCTGAAATCCAACCGGGGTCCACGGATTACTGGCGGAAAGTGGAGGATCTCTTCCACGCGGCTCTGGATCTCCCCGCCGGGGAGCGCGACGCCTTCCTGCAAACCAACTGCGGCCAGGAAAGCCTGCAGCGCGAAGTGCGCGAACTCCTGGCCGGCTACCAGGCCCAGGAGCAGTTCCGCTCCGGCGTAACCGCCAACCCCGACGCCGGCCGCCGCTACGGTCCCTACGAAGTGATTCGCAAGATCGGCTCCGGCGGCATGGGCGAGGTCTACCTCGCGCAGCGCCGTGAGGATTTCGAAAAGCAGGTGGCCATCAAAGTCATTCGCGATGGCCTGCTCGCCACACCGCTGCTGATCGAGAGGTTCCGCCAGGAGCGCCAGATCCTGGCCACCCTCGATCATCCCAACATCGCCCGCCTGCTGGATGGCGGCGTGTCGGCATCCGGTCAGCCGTACCTGGTGATGGAGTTCATCAAGGGCGTGCGCCTGGATCACTATTGCGTCGACCATGCGCTGGACCTCGACCAGCGCCTCGCCTTGTTCCGGAAAGTCTGCGCCGCCGTGGAGTACGCGCATCGCAAGTTGGTGGTGCATCGCGACCTTAAGCCCAACAATATTCTGGTCGACGAACAGGGTGAGCCGAAACTGCTGGACTTCGGCGTGGCCAAGGTCCTGGAACCCGAGCAGACCGTTTCCGGTGATACCATGACCACCGGCGGCGCACTGTTGTTGACGCCGCGTTATGCCAGTCCGGAAAGGCTGGCCGGTGCGCCTGCCACCGTCGCCAGCGACGTCTATTCGCTGGGCGTGATCTTCTACGAACTGGTGACCGGAAAGGCGCCCTATGCCGGCTCGGACTCCAGTCCCGCCCGGTTGATCGGCGCCATGCTCACGCAAGCCGTGGCGCCTCCCAGCACCATCACGCCCGAACCCCTGCGCCGGCCGTTGCGCGCGGGCTTGGACGTAGTCGCCCAAAAGACGCTCGCTAAGCGGGCGGAAGACCGCTACGAATCCGCCGCGCAGCTTTCCGCCGACATCGAACGCTACATCTCCGGAAAAGCGGTCAAGCCGGTCATGCCGCGTGGCCGCCGCTGGGCCGCGCTGGCCGCCGCCGTCACGCTGCTCTGCGCCGCCGCAATCTGGCTGCTGGATCGCGGCGGTAACCGCGCCTTCCCGCCGCCCCCGTTTTCGCTCGCCGTGCTCCCCGCCACCCTGACTCCAGCCGCCGCCGACCTGCGCGAGATCCGCGAAAGCTTCTCCCTGACCGTATTTACTACCCTGTTCCAAACTCGCGGCCTCAGTCTGGTCGATTGGCGGGAAGTCAGTACCGTCAGCGGCCCAAACGCCGTGCGGGACGCGCGCGCGCGGTTGCCGGTGGCGATGCTGCTCGAAATCCAGCTTGACCGGCGCGATGGCCATCCGCTGGCGATTCTGAACCTGCGCCGCCGCAGCGATGGCGCGGTGCTCTGGTCCACCGCGACCCCGTTCGAAAATCCGCGCGATTCCGAGTCCGTCGCCAGTGCGATAGTCACCGGCAAACTCCAACCCTTTCTGGAACAGGAGTTCAATATTGCAGCCTACCAGAGCGCCACCGGCGAGAGGCGTCAATCGATCGTGCAGGGTTCCGTTTCCGCCATCGACCCATGTGCCGAGCGCGCGTCCTTGCTCAGCGGGATCACGCATCGGGATGCGCGTGTGCACATCGTGGTGCGCACGCATGACGCCCATAGCGAGAATGCGCGCATCGAGGTCGTCGCCGGCGGCCGACGCGCCTTTCCATCCACCGTGCTCGAAACCCGCGCCGGCACACCGGTTCCCATCCAGGCGCCGGCTATGGTGCAATTGGCCGGCGATACCTGCGTGCTGACCTCCGCCGAGGGCGATCTCCCGGTCTACGCGGACCGTTGCATCGTGCCACCACCCGGCGAAACCGGACTCTTTCTTCGTTACCGGTGCGTCGCCAAGGCTTACCCCATCGATCTCTCGCAGGTGGCCAACGCCTGGAGTGCGTGGAACGAACAAACCTTTCCCTCCGGGGCCCGCATCCTAGCCGGTGCGCCATTCTTGATCCCGGAAGGGCGCATGCGCTTTTGGAGCCCTCTGTTTACCGAGGGCGGCAGCCGTCCGGTGGCGCTGACCCTGGCCGTGCACCGGTCCGGGATCTCCAAAGCCTATTTCCTGATGAACACGCTGTGGGGACAGCCCGGCCCGCGGAGTTATATCTCGCTGGCGTTTTCCGGCGATCGCGGCGCGCGATTCGAGAAGAAACTGATCGGCGGCGTGGACGTGCGCAATTTCTCCGGCCCCGATCCCGTTACCAGCGCCCTCACCAGGGAAGTATTCAACAATGGCCGCGGCCAACACCTGGATGTGGTCGCCGTCGACCTGCCGCCCGAATTCCGTTCGCAGACCCTCGATTCAATCGTCATCACCGACACCGGCCGCGCGGATTTCCAGCGCGCCGCCTTGTGGGGCGTCACCGTGCAATAATCGCCGCGGCGCTAAAAAATGGCCCCATGCCCCCCTGCTCAAATCCGACCAAAATCTCTAGGCGGTCCAAGGTTCTGGCAGAAACCGGGGGCGCGTCACTTCTTTCGTGCGGCAACCATCTGAATTCCGGCGACCGTTATGGTACTGATGTGTCCAGTCCACGGCCGTTTCGCATCGACAAGCGCGCGTACCAGCGGATCGAGATTTTCGGGAGTGGCCGGGTGAACTCGGAACAGAACGACGCCAGATTGTTCCAGAGGTGCCCGGCGCTGAACTGCAATCTGCCAGAAGTCCTTATCGAGCGTCAACACGACCCGCGCTTGAGACTCGGCCAAGTCCAAGAGGACGACGTCTTTCCATCCAGCGCAATCAGTGCGGGCCCAAAGGACGTCGTGGCCGTCGGCACGAAGTGCCTCGACGATCGGCTTCGGAAAGTTCTCATCAGCGAGGAGGCGCATCTACGCTGGAATCGGATAGGCCTTGTATTCGTGGGCTAAATAGCTGGCGTGCGATAAGCAGGCGAGAATGTCCGCACGCGTCAATCCAGGATAGTTTGTTAGGATGTCGTTCTCGGACTGGCCAGCGGCGAGGAGTTCCAGAATGAACTCGACGGCGAGACGCGTCCCTCGGATCACCGGCTTGCCAGCCAGGACTTCGGGATCCACGACGATTCGCTCAGAAGGCGGCATACCCACAGTCTACCGTGCCACCACGCGGCTCGGCGGCGGTTCCCTCAGACCTTGGCGGTTGTTTGATTTGCTAGGCAGCGCAAGCCGGACGATCAATCGCTGATCGGTGAACGTGTTGGTTGCGGTTGGTGATAGATCGCGCCGGATCGAAGCGCCTGTGAATGGCCCGACAGCCCACCGCTGTGCGGCATCTGAAACCTGCATCTACGGGTAACTTTCTGCAGGGTAGGATCGTGGGATGATGCACCTGAGAAACAGCCAGAACAGGCTGACACATTGGATTCGTGTTGTGCCCAAGACCGCAGATTCCGTGAAGAAGCAATTCGCCGTTCGGGCTACGGTCAACATTCTAGCCTTGGTGGCTGACCACCACCGAGATGCACTTCTTCTTTGGGGCACCCCTTCGTAAAACGCAGGCATGATGGAACGGCTTCGTATGGGCATCGCCGTGTTTGGATTCATCCTCACGATGTGGGGTGGGTGTGCCCCGCCTCCGGATGGACCACCGGCGTACAGTCCCGGCAATTTGGGCGCTATGGGAGTTTGGTGCCTTCGTTCTGGGTCTAGTCTTATTCGGCGTGAGCGTCGATTGGCGCAAGAAAAAAAGAGAGTAACATCCAAACCTTCACCGCAATACCACCCCCGAGCCTTCAGCAGCGCCGCCCGTGCTAAAATCCAAAACAGGAGGGCTGAAAATGCGCAAACCACTTCTGGCACTTGGCCTGTCCGGGCTACTGGCCGCCGAGACGCTCGGTCACAGGTCCACCCACAATCAGCAGCCCCACACCGAGCGCGATGTCACGGTCGTGGACGTCTGCGAGGCTCCTGCGATAACGAACAGCGCAGGCACTCCCTCAGACAAGGACACGTTGTGGGCATTCCGGTACGCACATTCAAGTCTGAGTGGCACTGGCCGCGGACTGGACGGCCCCACTTCAGCGAGCCCGGGCGAACCGATTACGCTCCAACGCATCTAGCGAATCCCGCCCCTCGCCCCTCGCCCCTCGCATCCATCGTCATCACCGACACCGGCCGCGCGGATTTCCAGCGCGCCGCCTTGTGGGGCGTCACCGTGCAATAATCGCCGCGGCGCTAAAATGTCCCCATGATCCCCATGTTTCAATCCCTATGGGCGCACCTCACCTGGGCCGACGACGCCATCCTGAAAGCGGTCACCGAACACGAGGGCGCTTTCGACGCCGAGGACATCCGTAAACTCCTCCACCACATCGCCAGCGTGGAGCAATTCTTCCTCTCGCTGTTCCAGGGCCGGGCTTTCGACCTGGCACGCATGAAAGATGTCCCCGCCGGCCTCGCCGAAATGCAGCGGCTTTTCACCGAAGCGCACACCGATGGCGCAGCCTACGTAGCGCGTCTCGACGACGCCCTACTGGCGCGCACCATCGAGTTCCCCGTGCCCGCCTTCAAGGATTTCCACCCCTCCATTCAGGACGCCCTGATGCAGGTGATCCTGCACAGCGAGCATCATCGCGGCCAAGTCGCCATGCGCCTCCGCGCCCTCGGCGCCAAGCCTCCCGTCCTCGACTACATCGTGTGGGTGCGCACAATCCGCTAAGCTAAATATTCCGTGAAACTACAGAGCCACACCATCACCCAGGGCCGCGACCGCGCGCCCGCCCGCGCCATGCTGAAAAGCATCGGCTTTACCGACGAAGATCTCGCCAAGCCCATCATCGGCGTCGCCAATACCTGGATCGAAACCATGCCGTGCAATTACAACCTGCGCGAGTTGGCCGTCAAGGTGAAGGAAGGCATCCGCGCCGCCGGCGGCACGCCCATGGAATTCAACACCATCGCCATCAGCGACGGCGTCACCATGGGCACCGAAGGCATGAAGGCGTCCCTGGTCAGCCGCGAGGTGATCGCGGATTCCATCGAGCTGGTGGCGCGCGGCCACATGTTCGACGGCATCGTGGCGCTGGTCGCCTGCGATAAGACCATCCCCGGCGCGGCCATGGCGCTGCTGCGTCTCGACGTGCCGGGCGTCATTTTATATGGCGGATCGATTCTGCCCGGCCGCCACAACGGCCGCGACATCACCATTCAGGACGTATTCGAAGCCGTCGGCGCGAATGCCGCCGGCCGCATGAGCAATCAGGAATTGCTGGAGATCGAAAACCATGCCTGCCCGGGCGCCGGCGCATGCGGCGGCCAGTTCACCGCCAACACTATGGCTACCGTGCTGGAGCTGATCGGACTTTCGCCCATGGGCACGGCCGCCGTCCCGCAAGTCGACGCGCGCAAAGCGGACGTCAGCTTCCGCTGCGGCGAAATCATCATGGATGCGGTTCGCCATGGCCGCACGGCGCGCCAAGTCGCCACCCGCACGGCCTTCGAGAATGCCATCGCAGGCGTGGCCGCCACCGGCGGATCCACCAACGCCGTGCTGCATCTGCTGGCCATGGCGCGCGAAGCCGGCGTGCCGCTCACCATCGATGATTTTCAGGAAATCTGCCGCCGCACTCCCGTGCTGGTGGATCTGAAACCCGGCGGCCGCTTCGTCGCCGTCGACGTCGACAAAGCCGGCGGTATCGGCGTCATCGCCCATCGTCTGCTGGAAGGCGGCTACGTGGATGGATCCGCGCTCACCTGCACCGGCCGCACCTTCGCTCAGGAAGCCGCCGATGCCCACGAGACGCCCGGCCAGGAGGTCGTGCGTCCGCTTTCCAAACCGCTGAAGCCCCGCGGCGGCATGGCCATTCTCCGCGGATCGCTCGCGCCCGAAGGTTGCGTCATCAAGCTCGCCGGCCACGACCGCATGCAGCATCGCGGCCCCGCCCGCGTCTTCGATCGCGAAGAAGATGCCATGAGTGCGGTCACGGGCGGAAAGATCAAGCCGGGCGACGTGGTGGTGATCCGCTACGAAGGTCCCCGCGGCGGTCCGGGCATGCGCGAAATGTTGGGCGTCACCGGCGCCATCGTCGGCGAAGGCCTCTCCGAAAGCGTCGCGCTGGTCACCGACGGCCGCTTCAGCGGCGCAACGCATGGTTTCATGGTGGCGCACGTAGCGCCCGAAGCGGCCAATGGCGGACCCATCGCCGCCGTGCATGAAGGCGACAGCATCGCCATCGATGCCGATGCCGGAACCATGAACCTGGAAATCACGCCCGAAGTGCTGCGCGAACGTCTGGCCGCCTGGAAGCCGCCCGCCCCGCACTACACCGCCGGCGTCTTCGCCAAGTACTGCGCCCTGGTAGCCTCCGCCTCCGAAGGCGCCGTCACCGCCGCGCATTAGCGTGGGGCAAACCATCGCCTTTTGGGTCTGCCCGGCGAGCGAAGCGCGCCATCGGCGCAACGGAACGGCGCGCCGCCATGCGGCCTGCGCTGACGCCGAACTCCGCCGGGATTCGAGTCACCACTAACCCAGCAGCTCTATCACCCGCTCCAACTTCTTCGCTCGCAGCGGCCGCACCGGAAAGTACGTCTCCGCCACCCTGCCAGCCTGCAGCCGCGCCTCATCCACCGCCCGTCGACCCTCGTTGTTGCGGATGCCGCGATCTGCACCATAAGCTAGCAGCAGTTCCACAAATGCCGTCGGATCCACCACCAGCCGGCTCTTGATCGCAGCGTGTATGGGCGTGTCGCCGTTTCCGTTAGGGCAGTTCGGATTGGCCCCGTTCTCGAGCAACACCCGCGTCACGTCGATGTTCGCTACGTGTGCGGCCGGCCCCCATGCCTCCGCATCGTAAGGCGCGCGATCCACCACCGCGCCGTGCGCCAGCAAAATGCGCGCCGATTCCGGCTGGTTCCCGTAAACGCTCCATCCCAGCGGTAAGAGGCCCGTCTGCAGATCGTTGGCCTGCTCCGGATCTCGCTCCAGAATTTCCAGCAGCCGCTCGTGCATCCCATAACCGGCCGCCGCGCACACGTCCGCTTCCGCGCCGGCCGCCAGCAGGAACTGTGCTAACTCATCCCGGCCCAGTTCGAAGCAATCATGTAGCGGCATCCGCCCGTCCCCGTTGCGCACGTTGAGGCTGACCCCGCGCTCGATCAGCAGCCGCGCAGCCTGCATCTGGTTCTCGGCCACGGCCAAATGGATCAGGCGCACGGCCCGCGCGTCGCTCGGCCGCAGCCGGCGCTCCGGATCCGTGCTCACGTTCACCAGTTCGGGGCTGCCATCCAGAACCGCCCGCATGCTATCCAGATCGCCGGCCCGAACCGCATGGATGAGGCGCTCCGCCGCGTCGTACAGCGCATCCACATGCGCCTTCAGTTTGCGCCAGCTCGCAAAACCGTATCGGTGTGCCACGGCCAGTTGCGCGTCGGCCAGCGTAGCGCCGGGATCTTGCAGGCGCAAGCCTCTTAATCCCTTCTTGGCTTCGTTCTTAAGATGTTCCAGGTTGGCGCGCTCCGGTAGTAAGCGCGTCGCATCGGGGCGGGTGACGGTGTCTTTCATTGAAACCTTCCTTCCTTGTCGTTTGCCCGTTGTCCGCGTTCCTCGGGCAGGAAGTCAGGCTGTATCTGGAGAACAATCGAGCGGGCTAAGCCCTTTACGCGGACCGTTGGCCCCTCGAAAGGGCCTAAGAAAGTATACCCTTGCGGAGTCACGCATCTCAAGAAAATACCTCGCGCCTTAAAAACCAACGCTTTCCGAGCCGCGCTCCGCGCCCCTCCTCCGCCGCCGTGCTACGCTCTCACCGTTGAAGATGTTCTTTGACAATCCACCATCAACCGCGCGGAATTGTGCGGATCGTGGTCGCGGTAGGGAATGTGCACAGTTTTGGCCCTTTTGAGTGGGTTGGGGGAATTGGAAAAGCAGACCCATTTTCGGGTGATGCTTGGCTGCGATTTTTTTTTGGGTGTGCAGAATTGTGCATGATGTGCACAATTTTGGGAGTTTCGGGCCGGGTTGAATTGGCAAAGATCGCGGACTCGGTTCGCGATGAGGATAACACGGCGGAAAGAGGATTATTGGGGCGGGATTGTTTCCGGCTGATTGTTTTCATGCATTTGGAGATCAGCTTTAGGATATGACCCAGAAGCGGCGGCACCCCCAGGTACAATGAATCCATTGGGTCGACGCGCGGACCCTGCTTGAATATGACGGGCGGCGAGATATCAGCGGGTGTTACCTGTCTTATCGTATTTGCCGCGGTGCTGGGAGGTTTGGCGTGCGGACCAGGGCGACACGCCGGAGGAGTCCGTGATCCTTCTGCCAGCGAGTGCCTGCGGCGGGTGGCGCAGGGGCTTCCGGACGGCAGCCGCATGCGGCGCCAACTCGAGGCCGGGGAGCACGGGCCCGGCGTTCATTTCGCCTGGATGGACGGGATGCGGCGCGGGGCGTCAGGTTTGCCGTGGCGGAGACGGACTTCCGCACATCCAGCAACTGATCGCTTCGCTTCCTTCGAGGAGCCCGTGGCGAAGCATGCTGAAGCACGGCGTGAGGCTTACCGGGTTTGTCTTCGAGTTTTCTTGGACTCAACACGGGAGGAAGTTCGCGGCCTGGCGCCTCACAGCAAGGAAGTACTTCAGCGATTACGATGGCCATGACCGGATCGCCGACGCTCGCCAACTCGCTGAGATCGAGGCCAGTGGCCTCTCCCGCCGCCTGGAACACGAAGGGTTGCCTCAAGCCAAGGGGGGCAACTGGTTCGAGTATCCACGTCAGCGCGACGGAACCGGATACAAGGGGTTACTTTCGCGGATGACGAATGGCTGCCGGCAGCGAGTGGCCCACGATGGTTCGGCAGCTTCGATCCGGACTACACACCTCTCATGCGCGCTGCGTTAGTCGGCGACGATCTCAGGATTAAAGAGCTTCTGCGCGGCGGAAGCGAGGTGAACGCGGCGAATGGCAAGGGCGAGACCCGCTCCTCGCAGCCGTCATCGGAGGTGACCTGCTGTCGCTCGACCTGATCCTGAAGGCAGGAGCAAATGTGAATGTGAACGCGAACGCTCGCAGGGCAGGAGGCGCCCTTGTCATGGCTGTCAGAGACGACAAGCCCCTAAGCGTGAAGGCCCTCCTCACTGCTGGCGCGGACCCAAACTCGAGGAATGCGGACGGGGAAAGGGTGCTGTCTGTGGCGACGCGGCGTCAGGAGACGGAGATCGAAGCGTTGCTTAAGCGGGTGCGGGACTGAAGTCCAGCGCGGGCTTAAGCCCGCCCCCCCAAGGAGACTCACCGCACTGTGGTATAGCACGTATATGCCCCGCTACGCCGCCATCGACATCGGCAGCAATTCGATCCGCATGGCTGCAGCCGAAGTGCTGCCGGGATCGCCTATGCGCGTGCTGGCTTCCGAGCGCGCGGTGACGCGGCTGGGGGAGAACGTTTTTCGCTATGGCGTGATCGGGCACGAAGCTTTGGAATTGACCTGCGACGTGCTGGCGCGCATGGCGCAGCAGTACCAGAAGCTGGACGTGATCGCGGTGCGGGCGGTGGCCACCAGCGCGGTGCGGGATTCGCGCAACCAGGCCGAGTTCGTGGAACGGGCCGGAGACGCCATCGGCGCGCCGGTGGAGATCATTTCCGGACGCGAGGAGGCGCGGCTGATTCACCTGGGAGTGCAGGCGCGCTGGCCGCATCCGGAGCGCAAGATTCTGATCGTGGATATCGGAGGCGGCAGCGCGGAACTGATCGCTAGCGAGCACGGACACATGCGGGACGCGGTTTCGAGGCCGCTGGGCGCGGTGCGGCTGCGCGAGATCTTTCTGAAGAACGATCCGCCGCTTGAAGGCGAACTGCACCAGATGCGCGAATACATCGAGGAGAAGCTGGCGGGCGCGGGGCAGCGTTTTGCGGGGCGCTGGGACCGGGTGATCGCCACGTCGGCCACGGCGTCGGCGGTGGTGTGCGCGGTGAACCGGATTCCGCGCACTAAGCGCGATCAGGCGGACCGGATGCGGGCTTCCGCGCGGGAGGTGCGGCGGATTTACAAGAAGGTGAGCGCGCTGGATCTGGCGGGGCGGCGCAAGGTGACGGGGATCGGGCCCCGGCGGGCGGAGATCATCGTGCCGGGGATCGCGGTGCTGCTGCGGGTGCTGGAGGATTTCGGCGCGCCGTGCCTGTATTATTCGGCGGCGGGCGTGCGCGACGGCATTATCGCGGACCTGGCGGCGCGCGGCGTGGGGCGGGAACTGGCGCAACTCAGCCGCGACCAGCGCCGGGAAGTGGAGCTGATGTGCCGGCGATGCGGCGTGGCGCTGCCGCATGCGCGGCAGGTGGCGGCGCTGGCACACGCCTTGTTTACGGATCTGCATCCGCTGCACCAGTTGCCGCCGAATTATGGCAAGCTGCTGGAGGCGGCCGCGTATCTGCACGACGCGGGGCACTTCGTGGCGGATTCCAACCATCACAAGCATTCCTACTATCTGGTGAGCAATTCGGATATGCCGGGTTTCACCAATCGGGAGCGGGAGCAGATCGCCAACCTGTGCCGCTATCACCGGAAGAGCATGCCGACGCCCGTGCATGCCAACTGGCAATCGTTGAATGCGGAGGAGAGGCGCGCGGTGCTGCTGCTGATCCCGCTGTTGCGGCTGGCGGATAACCTGGATGTCAGCCACGAGGCGCGCATCGCGTCGCTAAGCTGCCGGATACGCGACTCGCAGGTGGTGCTGGAAGCTACGGCCAAAGGGGATATCAGTCTGGAGCAATGGGCGGCCGAGCGCTCGGCCGACTCTTTCCGCCAGGTTTACAGCCGGCCCGTGGTGATTCAAAAGACGGTGGCGTCCGCGGGCGCGCGTTAAACTAGGCATTAAGGCGCGTTTCTCGCCGGCTCATGCGGAAATTCCTGCCCGTCGTACTCTTCACTTCGATCCTTGGCCTGGCTGGATGTGGCGGCAGCGGCGAGTCGCGCGCGCCGGCCATCGGCGAGGCGTATGCCGGTCCGGCGACGATGGCGCTGCGCAAGGATATTCCCTTGCAGTCGCCTGTGGTGGCCACCGTGAAGCATGGCGACAAGCTGGAAATCATCCGGCGGCGGCGGCGGTTTTTGGAGGTGCGGACGGCGCGCGGCGCCGAGGGCTGGATCGAAGATCACCTGCTGCTGAGCGGGGATGAGATTGCGGCCTTGCAGGATATCGAACGGCGCGCGCGCCGGATGCCCTCGCAGGGAATCGCCAGTACCTACGAGATGCTGAACGTGCACACGCAGCCGAACCGGCTGTCGCCCAGTTTTTTTCAAATCAAGGAAGGCGAAAAGGTGGATGTGGTGGCGCACGTGAGCACGCCGCGCACGTCGCCGGAACGGAAGCCGCTGATTCCGCCTCGGCCCAAGGTAGTGGCGCCTACACGCAAACACGCCGAGCCGCGTTTTCCGCTGCCCCCGCTGCCTGCGCCTCCGCCGCCGCCGGCGAACTGGATCGAGCTTTCCAAGACGCCTCCCGAAGTGAAGCAGCAGATCGCGGCGAGCCACGTGGTGGAACCGGCGCCGAACGACGATTGGAGCCTGGTGCGCAATGCCGCGGGCGAGAGCGGATGGGTGCTGACGCGGCGCCTGTTCATGGCCATTCCGGATGATGTGGCGCAGTATGCCGAGGGGCATCGCATCACGTCGTATTTCTCGCTGGGGGATGTGCGCGATGGCGGCCAGGTGAAGCACAACTGGCTGTGGACCACCATAGCGGGCGGCGACCATGCGTACGATTTCGACAGCTTCCGCGTCTTTATCTGGAGCCTGCGGCGGCACCGGTATGAGACGGCGTACATCCAGCGGAATGTGGAGGGCTATTTTCCGGTAGTGGCGCGGCCGCCCGGATTTTCGGTTTGCCTGCAGGCAAGCGGCGGCGGGCGCGTGCGGCACAGCTACGTGTTCCTGATCAATGTCGTGCGGCCGAGCGGGCAGCAGGCGTGCGAGGCTGCGGAGAACATCCTGGGCGGCGAGGGCCCGGCGCAACCCGGCGTGCCGGCGCCGGCGTCGCAACCGGCAGACGGGGATCGTTCGCTCTATGCGCGGCTGAAGGCGCTGGCGCACAAGTGGTTTCGCCGCTAAACAGGCGCCCGGCACTGCTACAATAAGCAGCACGGCCCACAGGCCGCATCAAGGAGGTTCTCATGGAGCGCCGTCACTTTCTGCGCACCGCGGGCGCACTTGCCTTTCTCCGTCCGGACGCGGCGCATCGCGCGCTGGCAGCCACCGTGGGCAACAATCGCCCGGCCGAAGACCTGGCGCGGGACGAGGATTTCTGGCGCGACATCCAGTCGGGCTTTACGCTGGACCGGAGCATCATCAATCTGAACAACGGCGGCGTGAGTCCGTCGCCGCGGGTGGTGCAGGATGCCATGCGGCGCTACCTGGAATTCAGCAACATCGCGCCGGCGCGCACGATGTGGAGCGTGCTGGAACCCGAAGTGGAGATTGTGCGGCAGCGGCTGGCGGCCGATTTCGGCTGCGATCCGGAAGAGATGGCGATTACGCGCAACGCGTCGGAGTCGCTCGAGAACGTGCAGCAGGGGCTGGATCTGAAGGCGGGCGACGAAGTCCTGACCACCGATCAGGATTACCCGCGCATGATTACGACGTGGAAACAGCGCGAGCGCCGCGACGGCATCGTGCTGAAGATGATTTCTTTCCCCACGCCGCCGCCGTCGCTGGAAGACCTGGCGGAACGCTTCGAGCGGGCCATAACGCCGCGCACGCGGGTGATCCATTTCTGCCACATCACCAATCTGACGGGCCAGATTTTCCCGGTGCGGCAGATCTGTCAGATGGCGCGGAGCCGCGGCATCGAAGCCATCGTGGACGGCGCGCACGCTTACGCGCAATTCCCGTTCAAGCACGCGGATCTGGATTGCGATTACTACGGCACCAGCCTGCACAAGTGGCTGCTGGCGCCGCACGGTACCGGGTTTCTGTACGTGCGCAGGTCGAAGATCGGCAAAGTGTGGCCGTTGATGGCGGCGCCGCCGGAGATGACCGACAACATTCGCAAGTTCGAGGAGATCGGCACGCATCCGGCCGCCAATCACAATGCGATTTCCGATGCGCTGGAGTTTCATACGGCCATCGGCGTGGAGCGCAAAGCGGCGCGCCTGCGTTATCTGCGCAGCGTGTGGACCGACCGTCTGACGCGCTTGCCGCATGTTTCCACACCGACCAGCAGCGACCCGCGCCTGAGCTGCGGCATCGGGCTGCTGTCGGTGGAAGGCAAGGAGCCGGGGCCGCTGGCGGATCAACTTTGGGACAAGTACCGCATCCTGACTGTCGGCATCGTGCACCCGCAGTTCAAGGGTTTGCGCATCACGCCGAACGTCTATACGACCCTGCCCGAGATCGAAACATTCTGTAACGCAGTCGAGAAATTGATCGCGTAGGTTAAGCACCCATGACATCTCCGACCAAGCTTTGGCTTAGTGCGCTCGTGCTGTGGGCGCCCGTGTGGGCCCAACAGCCGCCGCTCATTGACCGCGAATTATTCTTCGGCGATCCCGAAATCGCGGGCGCGCAGATCTCTCCGGACGGCAAATACATCGCGTTCCTGAAACCGTTCAACAAGACTCGCAATATCTGGGTGAAGAAAGCGGATGAGCCTTTCGACGCCGCCAAGCCGATCACCAACGATACGAAACGGCCGATCTCGGCGTATTTCTGGAGCCGCGACGGGAAGTACATCCTGTACGCGCAGGACAAACTGGGGGACGAGAACTTCAACATATACGCGGTAAATCCGGCGGATGCCGCGGCGGCGCGCAACCTGACGGATCTGAAAGGCGTGCGCGCGATGCCGTATGCCGTGCCGCGCAGCGAGCCGGACATCATCTACGTGGGACTGAACGACCGCGATAAATCCTGGCACGATCTGTACAAGGTCCACATCTCGACGGGCGAGCGTACGCTGATGCGGCAGAATACCGATCGGGTGACTGGTTGGATCTTCGATCTGAAGGACCAGTTGCGCCTGGCGACGCGCTCGGCCGACAACGGCGATACCGAAATCCTGCGCGTGGACGAGAAGGGGTTTACCAAGATTTATTCCTGCGATGTGCTGGAGACCTGCGACCCGATCCGGTTTCACAAAGACGGCAAACGGTTTTATCTGCAGACCAACAAGGGCGCCAGTGAGAATCTGACCAAGCTGGAACTGATGGACGTGGAGACCGGCAAGGAAGAACTGGTGGAGCGCGATCCCGAGAATCGCGTGGATTTCGAAACGGCGCTCTTTTCGGAAGTCAGCGACCAGATGATCGCCACGGTTTATGTGTACGAGAAGCGCCGCATTTATTGGAAGGACAAAGCCTTCGAGGCGGACTACAAATTCCTGGAATCGCAACTGCCCGGCGCGGAGATCAATTTCGGATCGCACACGCGCGACGAGCGGCTTTGGCTGGTTACGGCGAACTCCGACGTGGAGCCGGGCGAGACCTACCTTTTCGATCGGGTGTCGCGGAAGCTTGCGTCGCAGTACAAGATTCGCGAGAAATTGCCGCGGGTGGATTTGGCGCATATGGAACCGGTGCGTTATGAATCTTCCGACGGACTGGAGATTCCGGCCTACCTGACGCTGCCCAAGGGCGTGCCCGCCAAGAATCTGCCGGTGCTGATTCTTCCGCACGGCGGACCTTGGGGACGCGATCAATGGGGCTATGCGGGCTTCGCGCAGTTCTTCGCCAACCGCGGCTATGCGGTGCTCGAGCCCAACTTCCGCTCCTCCACGGGCTACGGCAAGAAGTTTCTGAACGCGGGCAACCGGGAGTGGGGCGATAAGATGCAGGACGATCTGACGTGGGGCGCCAAATACCTGGTGGCCAAAGGCATCGCGGACCCCAAGCGCATCGGGATCACCGGCGGGTCTTACGGCGGCTACGCCACCCTGGCGGGTGTAGCGTTCACACCGGACCTTTACACGGCGGCGGTTTCGATTGTGGGACCCTCCAACCTGATCACTTTGCTGGATTCGATTCCACCTTACTGGGAACCGGTGCGCAAGATGTTCCACCTGCGCATGGGCGATCCGGGCACGCCGGAAGGCAAGGCGCAGTTGGAACGGCAGTCGCCGTTGAATTCCGCCTCCAAGATCAAGACTCCGCTGATGGTGGTGCAGGGCGCCAATGACCCGCGCGTGAACAAGGCGGAATCCGACCAGATCGTGATCGCGCTGCGCGACCGCGGATTTCCGGTGGAGTATCTGGTGGCGCCGGACGAGGGGCACGGCTTCCAGCGGCCGGTCAACACCATGGCGATGTTCGCCGCCGCGGAGAAGTTTTTCGCGCACTACCTGGGCGGGCGCTACCAGGAGGAGATGACCCCGGAAGTGGCTACGCGGCTGACGGAGATCACGGTCGATCCTAAGACGGTGGTGCTGGCACGCAAGATCGAATCCGGTTCGGTTGGCCCGCTCAAGCCGGCCACGCCGCTGCGCGCGGGAGTGTACAAATATAAGGTCACCATTCAGATGGGCGCGCAGTCGATTCCGTTGACTCTGGCCAATGAGGTAAAGGCGGAAGACGGCGCGTGGACGGTGACCAATCGCATGACCACGCCTATGGGCGTGGCCACGGATACGTTCGTTTTGGATAAGGACACGCTGGCAGTCCGCAAGCGATCGATTCATCAAGGGCCGGTGGCGATGGAACTCGCATTTCAGGACAATAAGGCCACCGGCTCCATGAAGATGAACGGCCAGGATAGAGCCATCGATGCCGTTGTGGGAGGTCCGGTGTTCCCCGAGGCCACGGCGGCGCCGTCGCTCTACGCCTGCCTTCCCTTGGCGGAGGGGTATAGCACCACATTCCGTACTTTCGACCTGCAGAAACAGAAGGAAGAGATCGTGGAATTGAAGGTGTCCGGATCGGAGACCGTAAAAGTGGCGGCCGGCAGCTTCGACGCTTTCAAGACCGAGATCTCGTCGGTTGACGGAAGCAGCGGTGAGGTCACGCTCTGGATTGCCAAAGACTCGCATAGGCCGGTAAGGTTCACGGCGGTGCTGCCGGAAATGGGTGGGGCTACGATGACCGCCGAAGCGAGTGAGTAGCAACACAATCAGTGCAGCGAAGTAGCGCTGGAGTATTCGCACCCCCTAGAAGAGTGTGCTGGATACCCCCATTTGGGGGGTTTGTATAGGGTTAATTCTAAGGTACATGTAAGGTTTGCCCGATTAGCATTAGGGATATGCCTGAATTTATAAGGAGTTCTCCTAACAAACGATGATACCCGAGCGTTTACTTCCTCCCCCGGACGCAGAATTGCTTGTGCTCCATCATCGCCGCTCTGAGCTCGACAAGGCTATCCGCCTGTTAGAGGAGATCCGGCTGATCCGCCTGCGGCGGCCACCGGAACTCGCGGCTATCATATCGAAGGTGCGGAAGGTGGCGTAGAACCTTTGCGGGCCGATCTGGGCCGCATCGCCTGAGCCTTGTTGCGGTAAACTGGCTATATGAAATTCCGGCACGCACTCCTGCCTTTTTCCCTGCTTCTCACCGGCTTGGCAGCCAGCGCCCAACAGGTGCCCCGGCCAGCCGGCGAATTTGCAATCACCCTGCCTGACGGGCAACAGACCCTGCTGAGCAAGTACGGCGGCAAGGTGGTGGTGCTCGCGTTTATTTCGACTACCTGTCCGCATTGCCAGAAGACGACCCAGTTCTTGAGCACGATCCAGACCGAATATGGTTCGCGCGGGGTGCAGGTTTTGGCCGCGGCCTTCAATCCGGAGGCCGCTTCCCTGGTGCCCGGGTTTATCGCCCAGTTCCATCCCAACTTTCCCGTGGGATCGGCGGACCGCGATGCCGTGCTGGAATATGAGCAAGCGTCTCTGGCCAAGCCGAACTACGTGCCTGTGCTGATCTTCATCGACAGAAGCCGCGTGATCCGCGCACAACCGGAACACACGGGAGGCGACGATTTCTACAAGGACCAGGAGAAGAACATCCGCGCGGAAATCGAGAGTCTGCTGAAGGAGCCGGTGGCATCCGCCAAAGCCGCGCACAAGGCGCGCTCGTAGCGGGTCAGCCCTGCACGGCCGGAGCGGATTGGCCCGCCAGATCCTCAATTGCAGCCGGCGGGTTGTAGTAGAGGATGCGACTGCAGCTTTCGCAATGCATCACCTGGTCGCCACGCTTTAAGTCCTGGAAGAATTGCAAGCGCATGGCCATATGGCAGGCGCTACAGCGTCCGTCGACGGCTTCAGCCATGGCGACCCCTTGCCGCCCTTTGCGAATGCGTTCGTACTGCCGGTAGACGTTGGCATTCAGGCGGCTGACGATGGCGGCGCGCTCCTGGTGAATCAGGTCCAGAGCCTTCTGGTCCTCGGCCGTGCGCGCCGTGGCCTGTTGCTTCTCGGTTTCCACCTGGGATTTTTCCTGCTTGAGCGCGAGTTCCGCGGCCTTCACGTTCTTGTCGAGCGGCTCGGACTCGGACATCAATTCCAGGATGTGATCCTCGGCGCGGCGAATCTCTTTCTCGCAGAATTCGATTTCGTGTTGGAAGGCGCGGTACTGATCGTTGGTCTTGGCGCCCAGCATCTGATCGCGCAGCTTGGTGATCTTCTGCTCTTGAAGCTGTATGTCGCCTTCGGTTTTCTTGCGGTCTTTCTGGTTGGCGGCGAGCGCGGCGCGGTCGGCCTCCAGCTTGCGCATGTGACTTTCCAGCTTTTTCTCGATTTCGGCGGTATGTTTGGGTAGCGCGGAGATCTCACGGGTTAATTCCGTCACCCGATTGTCAAGCCCCTGCAACCGAACCGCCAACTCCAGATCGGGAAGCATTTCTTAAGGCAGTTTAGCACGAGAGCATTAGTCGCCGCGCTCGAACAGCCTGGGGAGATCGCTTATGGGCGTCCCGGCCCTATTTCCCACTTCTGGTTGTCGCCGGCGGAGCAGGAGAGCAGCGCCACCTTGTTTTCAGACGCTGCCCCTTGGGCTTCCAGGCACATGCCGCCGGCCGTGTGCAGGATCTCTCCGGTTGCGCGCACTTCCCACTGCTGGTTGTCACCGCCCTGGCAGGTGTCGACGCGCAAGGCCGAGCCGTCTGCCTGCAGGCACCCATGGCTGAGCGCGGCCACGATTTCTCCGCTGGGCCGCCGTTCCCAAAACGGAGCGCCCTCACAGGCGACCTGCTGCACCACACCGCCGTCTCGCACACCCAGACACTTGCCGCTGCTTCGGTTCACGATATGGTTGGCCGGCGCATCGGAATTGGACAATTCAAAGTTCACTTCCACCTGTGTCAGGACCGCAACGGGTTCCCCATTCAAAAGAGTGGGCTGGTAGACCCATTGTTTGACGGCCTGCATGGCTGCGGGGACCAACAGGGGGTGGCCGCTGATTAGTGTAAGGTTTTCGATAGTGCCATCTTTGGCGATGATGACGCGCAGCCTCACAACGCCGGAGATGCGCGCCTGGCGGGCCAACGGCGGATAGACGGGTTTGGGCTGGCGAATCAGCTTAGCCTGTTGGACATTGCCGTCCACGCGAATCCGCATCGGGACTGGACCGGCCGGAGATACTTCTACGGGAGAAGGCGGAGGCGCGCCCACAGGGACGGAGCCGATAATGCCGCCGATGACGCCACCCGCCAGGGCAGCGCTGCTCGGCGCTCCGCCGGGAGGGGGCGGGGGCGAGGCGGCAGCCGCGCGTTTTGCCGCGGCCATCCGCAGCGCAGCGCGAACCATCTCGGGGGGAAGCGCGCGGTAATCCTGGGGGACTTCAAAAATTGACGGATCGACCGGAGCATCGGAGAGTTCCGTAACGACCTGATCCATCTGCACGAGGGGCGCATCCGACTCGATGGCTGGGCGCGCGGAAAGCTCGAAATGCGCGCGCAATATGATGGGGGGTTGTTTCAATACCGCGGCAATCTCAGGACCCAGGATGGGAAGCTTGCCGAAGAACGCATCCAGGATCTGCGCTTGTTTGCCGGTCCAGAGGTCCGTCAGTTCACGGATAGCGGGCACGCGCGCGGTTTCGGCCGGCCGGGCACTCCAAATCCGGGAGAGCCACACTACGGAATGGGCGTTATCCGGGCGGCCGGGGAGTCCAGGAGACGGTCATCTCGCGTTCTTCCACTTGCACGCCTTGAATCATATCCGTCCGGCCGGTAGTACGCGTCTCGACCTGGGGCGTTCGACCGGGCAAGGGCGAGATTCGGGCTGCCGGAAGGGCAGCGGCCAGAAAATCAGCCATGTCGGAGAACTGCAGCAACGTAGAGGTTTTGTGTGCCGGGTCGACGATGGTGAACGCCTGGTTCCGGGAATCAAAAATGATCGTGAATCCACCGCCGGTGGTGACGATTTTATTGTCTTTGACGCGCAGCACACTGTCGGGCGGCAGTTGGCTGAGAGCTTTCAGATGCGCCTCGAAGGCCGCGGGCAATCCAGCCGCGTGTCTGGTCTCGGTGTGATAGCGGATGGTCGTGTCCGCAAGCAAGGACGGCGCGGCGCAAACGAGCAATGCCAGGGGCAGCCACTCGAAGCGGAGGAGGTGAGGCGACATAGGAGCCTTTGGGACATTGTACATAAAGATCATCAATAGCCGCGGCGTTTGTCCGTTACGACGTTGGTTAGAGGCTCGCCCTTGCGGTAACGCGCGAAATTATCGAGGAACAGCCGCATGGCGCGCTGCTTCCAGTCGGGGGTGTGGTCGGCCGCGTGTGGCGAGAGCAGCAGGTTATCGAGACTATAAAACGGATGTCCGGGCGGGAGCGGCTCCTCGTCGAAGACGTCCAGCGCCGCGCCGCCGATGCGCCGCTCGCGGAGCGCCGCGACGAGAGCCGTTTCGTCGACCAGCGGGCCGCGGCCCAGGTTGATCAGTACGGCCGCGGGCTTCATCTGGCGCAACTCGGCTTCGCCAATGGTGCCGCGGGTTTCGGGCGTCAACGGCGCGCTGAGGAGCACATAATCCGACTGGGCCAGGACCTCGTGTTTGCGTTCCGGCCCGTCCGCGCGCCGCAGCCCCATGATCTTCATGCCCATCGCCTCAGCCCGCCGCGACGCGGCTTTGCCGATATCGCCCAGTCCGATGATTCCCATGGTCTGGCCGGCGATTTCGACCGTATCGAACTGATCCCAGACGCCGGCCTCCTGGCTACGCAGCATGCGGCGCAATCCCTTGGCGAAAAACAACACGGCCGCAATGGCGAACTCGCCCAGAATTTCACTGAAGACGCCGCGGGCATTGGTCAATACCACGGGGCTCTCGGACAGTTCCGGAAACAGAAGTTCGTCCAAACCCGCCGAGCGTGAATGTATCCAGCGCACGTGCGGCGCCATGCCGTGCACTTGACGCAACAGATCGCGGCTGCCGGTCCAGTTCAGAATCACGTCCGCTTCTTCGGCAGCTTCAGCGAACGCCTCCACTCGATTTCCCGCCGCGATGCGTGTGCCTTCGGGCAGTTCATCCAGCATCGCCAGAAGGGGATCCGTGGGGTCGGCCAAGACCAAAACTATGCTATCTTCCATGAGGAGAAAGCTACCATGTTCGACCTCTCGTTGGAAGTGCTGCGCGTGGTGGAAGACGCCGCGATCGCGTCCGCGCGCACCATGGGGATGGGCGACGGCAAGACCGCCGACCACGCGGCAGTGGAATCGATGCGGCATTGCCTGGACACGATCGCCATCGATGGCACGATCGTGATCGGCGAAGGCGAACGGGATGCGGCGCCCATGCTGTACATCGGCGAGAAGGTCGGCGCGGCGAAGGATCAGCCTGGAGCGCGGTCGGTGGATATCGCGGTCGATCCGCTGGAAGGCACGAATCTGTGCGCTACGGGCGCGGGCGGAGCGATCACGGTGCTGGCGGCGTCGGAACGCGGCGGCCTGCTGCACGCACCGGATTGCTACATGCAGAAGATCGTGGTGGGACCGGCGGCCAAGGGCGCGGTGGATTTGGACGCGCCGGTGAAGCACAATCTGAAGGCCATTGCGCGGCGTTTGCAGCGCGGCGTCGACGACCTGGTGGTAGTGGTGCTCGATCGCCCGCGGCACGAGCAGTTGATTGCGGATATTCGCGAGGCGGGCGCGCGCATCCGGCTGATCGGCGACGGAGATCTTTCCGCGGGCATCGGCGCGGCGGTGGCCGGGACGGGGGTGCACGCGGTGATGGGGTCGGGCGGAGCGCCGGAAGGCGTGCTCACGGCCGCGGCGCTACGCTGCCTCAACGGCGAGATTCAGGGCCGGCTGGTGGTGAAGGACGACGCGCAGAAGGAACGCATGCAAGCCATGGGCATCCGCGATCCGGCGAAGATTTATACGACGCAGGAACTGGCGCCGGGGCGCAGTATTGTTTTTGCGGCTTCCGGCGTTACGGACGGCAACCTGCTGCAGGGCGTGCGCTTCTTCGGGGACGGCACGCGCACGCAATCGATCGTGATGACGCACACGCCGGCGCGGGTACGGTTTATCGACACGGTGCATCTGGAGAATAAGCCGGACGTGAAGGTGCGGTTCCGTTAGGTT
Organism: Bryobacteraceae bacterium; assembly: GCA_049511415.1. GTDB lineage: Bacteria > Acidobacteriota > Terriglobia > Bryobacterales > Bryobacteraceae > Bog-159. The sequence goes on from JBEKYC010000003.1 coordinate 281,325, forward strand.
TACGGACGGAAATAGAAGCTGGAGACGGGGGCGGAAAAGCCCGGCAGGAGCGGATCTTCCAGGGGTTCTTCGCCTTTCAGTTCGCGGACGCCGCCGGCCGTATGGACAGCTACGGAGACATCGTCATAGAAGATCCAGACCGATCGGGCGCCGTTTTCCAGATATGTCTTGACCTTTCTCTTGACATCTCTGGCGGTGCCGGTCGGCGAAATCACCTCGACGGCAATTTTGGGAGCGCCGGCCACCAACCGTCTTGCGCCGAGCCGTGCGGTGCGCACGACGCATACATCGGGTCTGAAGGTGTCCTGGGGAGTCACTTCGAAACCAGTTTCAATGAGCGATCGCAGGCCCAGTTCCCGGCGAGATCGGATGTACTCTGCCAGTGCGTCTCCGATATTGTTTTTTGTAACATCATGCCACTGGGACGGCTCGGCCATCTTGATAATCTCCCCCCCAATCAGCTCTTCCTTGATCCGATTGCCGCTCTGGTCGAATTCATCCGGCCGAGCCTGGAACTCCGCGGAGGTCATCAGCGCCGTGGTTGCCATATTCCGATTCTGGCGCTTCCCCCCAGCCCTGCTAAAATGAATGGAAACCAATCCCCGGGAGGACCATAGAGTTGCCATCCGCCATCCTCGCCCTGGAAGACGGCGCCGTCTTCGAGGGCAGGAGTTTTGGTGCGCCTGCCGAGCGATCCGGCGAGGTCGTCTTCAACACCGCCATTACCGGCTACCAGGAAATATTCACCGATCCGTCATACGCCGGCCAGATCGTGATTCTCACCAACCCGCAAATTGGGAATTACGGAACCAACGACGCCGACAACGAGTCGAGCCGTGCGTTTATCGAGGGCCTGGTGGTGCGCGAGTTTTCACCGATCACCAGCAATTGGCGGTCGCACGAAGAAGCGCGCGAGTTTCTGGGCCGGCAGGGCATTCCGGTGATTTCGGATTTGGATACGCGCGCGCTGGTGCGGCATCTGCGGACGCGCGGCGTCATGCGGGGCGTGCTGTCGGCAATTGAAACTGACGCGGCCAAGCTGGTGGAAAAAGCGCGGCAGATCCCCACCATGGCGGGTCTGGATCTGGCTAGCCGCGTTTCCACCACCGAGCCCTACGGATGGGACAAGCCCGTGGAGCCGTGCTCGCCCTCCGACCTAGTGCCGCCGCCCGCCGCGCCGCGCTTTCACGTGGTGGCTTACGATTTCGGCATCAAGAAGAATATCTTGCGGCGCCTGGTGCAGGTGGGCTGCCGGGTTACGGTGGTGCCCGCGTTGACCTCCGCCGATGACGTACTTGCGCTGCAGCCCGACGGCGTCTTCCTATCCAACGGTCCCGGCGATCCGGAGCCGCTGCAGACGCAAGTGGCAAACGTCCGCCAGTTGATGGGCAAGACGCCCATCTTCGGCATCTGCCTGGGACACCAGATCCTGGGACTGGCGAGCGGCGGACGCACCTACAAATTGAAATTCGGCCATCGCGGCGCGAATCACCCGGTGATCAACCAATTGACGAACAAAGTGGAGATCACGTCCCACAATCACGGTTTCGCGGTGGACCCGGATTCGCTGAATCTGAACGAGGTCGATATCACGCACATGAATCTGAACGATCAGACGCTGGAGGGTTTCCGGCATCGCAACTATCCCGCGTTCTGCGTGCAATACCATCCGGAGGCGGCTCCAGGGCCGCACGATTCGCACTATCTGTTCGACGATTTCGTGAAGCTGATGGCGGAAGGGCGCTAAGCGATGCCGCGGCGAAACGATCTGCACCGCATACTAATCATCGGCTCCGGACCCATCGTGATCGGGCAGGCCTGCGAATTCGATTACTCCGGCACGCAGGCCGCCAAGGCGCTGCGCGCGGACGGTTACGAAGTGATCCTGGTGAATTCCAATCCCGCCACCATCATGACCGATCCGGATTTGGCCGACCGCACTTATATCGAGCCGCTGACGCGCCAGTATCTGGAAGAGATTATCCGGCGCGAACGGCCGGACGCCTTGCTCTCCACGGTCGGCGGGCAGACCGGCCTGAATCTGGCGGTGGAACTGGCCGAGGCGGGAGTGCTGGATCAATACGGCGTGGAACTGATCGGCGCCAAGATCGACGCTATTAAGAAGGCGGAAGACCGCCTGCTCTTCAAAGACGCCATGCGGAAGATCGGCCTCGAGACCCCGCTATCCAGACTGGTGAGGACCGAAGCGGAAGCGTTGGAGTTCGCCGAGCGTATCGGCTACCCGTGCATCCTGCGGCCCAGTTTTACGCTGGGTGGCACGGGCGGCGGTATCGCCTACAACCGCGAAGATCTGGTGGAGATCATCGACCGCGGGCTGGCGCTCTCGCCGGTGCACGAAGTGCTGATCGAGGAAAGCGCGCTGGGCTGGAAGGAATTCGAGCTGGAGGTGATGCGCGACCTGGCGGACAACGTGATCATCGTCTGCTCCATCGAAAACTTCGATCCCATGGGCGTGCACACCGGCGATTCCATTACGGTGGCGCCGGCCCAGACGCTGACCGATCGCGAATACCAGATGATGCGCGATGGCGCGATCCGCTGCCTGCGCGAGATCGGAGTGGATACCGGCGGATCGAACGTGCAATTCGCCATCGATCCGCAGACCGGCCGCATGGTGATCATCGAGATGAATCCGCGCGTTTCGCGCAGTTCCGCGCTGGCTTCCAAAGCGACCGGATTTCCCATCGCCAAGATCGCGGCCAAGCTGGCGGTGGGTTACCGGCTGGACGAGATCCGCAACGACATCACACGCAAAACGCCGGCCTGTTTCGAGCCGACCATAGATTACGTGGTGGTGAAGATTCCGAAGTGGCAGTTCGAGAAATTTCCAGGCGCCGATCCCACGCTCGGCACGCAGATGAAGTCCGTCGGCGAAGTGATGGCCATCGGGCGCACGTTCAAGCAGGCAATGTGGAAGGGACTGCGCAGCCTGGAGACCGGAAAGGCTTTCGGCTCGGAAGAGCTGGACAAGAACCTGATCCCGCAAAAGCTGATCACGCCCACGCCGGATCGTTTCAACTATATTCGATTCGCCTTCGAGAGCGGCTACACGGCCGCCGAGATCCACGAGATGACCTCCATCGACCCGTGGTTCCTGCGGCAGATTGAAGAGGTAATCCGCTTTCAGCCGGATCTGGGCACGAGCGCCGAGGGAGTCAGCAAAGCCACGATGCTGCAGGCGAAACGCTACGGCATTTCCGACGCGCAGATCGCCAAGGCCTGGAAGACGCCCGAACTGGTGGTGCGCGCGAAACGCAAGGCGCTGGGCGTGGTAGCGGTCTTCAATCGCGTGGATACCTGCGCGGCGGAGTTCGAGAGCTTCACGCCGTACCTTTATTCGAGCTACGAGAGCGTCTCGGAGGCGGATCCTTCCAGCCGGAAGAAAGTCATGATTCTGGGTAGCGGGCCAAACCGCATCGGCCAGGGAATCGAGTTCGATTATTGCTGCTGCCATGCTTCGTTCGCGCTGCAATCGATGGACTATGAGTCCATTATGGTGAACTGCAATCCGGAGACGGTCTCCACGGATTACGACACCAGCGACCGGCTGTATTTCGAGCCGCTCACGCTGGAACACGTGCTCAACATATGCGACACGGAGCGGCCGGACGGCGTGATCGTGCAGTTCGGCGGGCAGACGCCGCTCACGCTGGCGCTACCGCTCAAACGCCAGGGCGTACCGATCATCGGCACCGATCCGGAAAATATCGACTTGGCCGAGGATCGCAAACTGTTCGGGAAGCTGCTGGAGGATCTGGGCATTCCGGCGCCGGAGAACGGATCGGCCACGAATGCGGAAGATGCCTGCGCCATCGCGCGGCGGATCGGCTATCCGGTGCTGGTGCGCCCGAGTTACGTCCTGGGCGGCCGCGCCATGGTGATCGCCTACGATGAAGAGATGGTGCGCGAGTACATGCGCGAGGCGGTGCGCTTCTCGCAGGATCGCCCGGTGCTGATCGACCGCTTTCTGGAAGATGCCACGGAAGTGGATGTGGATGCGCTTTCCGATGGCGAGGATGTGCTGATCGCCGGCATCATGGAGCACATTGAAGAAGCCGGCGTGCATTCGGGCGACAGCTCGTGCGTGCTGCCGGCGCAATCCATTCCGCGGCGACAACTGGACTTGATCGAAGACTACACCGTGCGCCTGGCGAAGGCGCTGCACGTGATCGGGCTGATGAACGTGCAGTACGCCATCAAGGACGGCATCGTGTATGTGCTGGAAGTGAATCCGCGCGCCTCGCGCACCGTGCCTTATGTCAGCAAGGCGACGGGCGTGCCGCTGCCCAAAATCGCCGTGGGGCTGATGCTGGGCAAGCGCATCCGCGATTTCACGGACGCCACCGGCGTGCTGCCGGTGCCGCAGGATTTCGTCAAATCGCCGGTGTTCCCGTTCAACAAATTTCCGGGCGTGGACCCCGCGCTTGGGCCGGAGATGCGCTCCACGGGCGAGGTGATGGGGGTGGGCGCGAATTTCGGTGAGGCGTTCGCCAAAGCGCAGATTAGCGCGGGCACGCCGCTGCCCGATAAAGGCACGGTGTTCATCAGCGTGAACGAGCACCACAAGCCGGAAGCGGTGGATGTGGCGCGCAAGTTCGTGGCCTTGGGATTCCAGCTTGTGGCCACGCGCGGGACTGCGGCGGCATTGCGCGCGGCGGGATTGACGTGCAAGACCGTGTTCAAGGTGAATGAAGGCCGTCCGAATGCGGTCGATCTGCTGAAGGCCGGCACGATTCAGCTTGCGGTTTATACCACGGCTGGAGCGCCGGCGTTCCACGACGAGAAGGCCATCCGGCGCAGCGCGGTGACGCATCGGGTGCCGTGCATCACGACCATGAGTGGCGCACGCGCGGCGGCGGAGGCCATGGCGGCACGGAAGCGGGACCCGATCCGGGTATGGAGCTTGCAGGAGATTCACGCACGCGCGAAAGCCACGGTGTGAAGCGCGCGCTGGCGCTGTTGGTTTTGCTGGCGGGCGCGGCTGGCGCACAGCCGCAACAGCTGCGCGTCGGCTCGATCGACTTCTACGGCTACGCGGGCTTGGACCTTGATGCCGTCCGGCCGCGGCTCCCGATTCATGTGGGCGATGCAGTCTCCGAAGACGATATGGAGAAGCTGATCGGGCGCATCAAGGAGGATGCTGAGGCCACCAACGTTAGCGGCATCTGTTGCGACGATAAAGCCGGGCTGATGCTCTACATCGCCCTGCGGGGCCGTTCGGCGCGCGATGTGCCGTACAACCCGGCGCCCAAGGGCGACGCGCGCCTGCCACGGACGGTGACCGATCTGGATAGCCAGTTCACGGACGCGGTGATGCAAGCCGTGAGCAAGGGAAACAGCGGCGAGGACCAGTCCAGGGGCTATGCTCTTTCGGCGGACCCGGCCGTTCGCGCGAAACAGCTTGCCATGCGCGATTATGCGCTCAGCCACGAACGACTGATCGGCCGCGTGCTGGAATCCGCAAGCGATGCCGGACAGCGCGCTACCGCCGCGCGGCTGATGGGCTACGCGCGCCAGTCGCGGGCGCAAATCGCGGCTTTGGTTCGCGCCAGCCACGACCCGGACGACGACGTGCGCAACAACGCCACGCGCGCGCTTTGGGTTCTGGCAACTTCCAGTCCCGCGCGCGCCGCGCAGGTTCCGGCGGCAGGCTTCATCGAAATGCTGTATTCGCGCTCCTGGACCGACCGCAACAAATCCAGCCTGCTGTTGGAGGTGTTGACGCGCACCCGCGATCCCAAGCTGCTGGCGGCGTTGCGGGCGAAGGCGCTCGATCCGCTGTTGGAGATGGCCGGCTGGCACAACGGCGGGCATGCTTACGGCGCCCGGATGATGTTGGGGCGTTGCGCGGGAATTGAGGAGAAGCGGCTGGAGAAGCTGGTGGAGGCGGGAGATCTGGCGCCGATCCTGGCCGCGCTAAATGCTCAATAGCGCCACACTGCTGACGGCAGCGCTTCGCCGGTCAGTAACCGAACGACGACGTTAGTATCGACCGCGAGCATGCCGCTCCGCGACCCCTTTCGAGATCGCCCTTTCCATTTGCTTCAATGTTTTCGGCCGTCCGGTGTAATGAAGGCAACCGACCACATCCTCTAACCGCGAAGGGGGGAAGAGACTCACCGGCCGCAGCACGATTCCTCCGGGCGTATCCTCGACAGCGAACTCCGTGCCGGCATCCCAGTGATGCGCGTCACGAATCGCCTTGGGCAGAGTCAGCCGGCCTTTGCTCAGTAGCCTCGCGGTTTTCATAGTTGTCGGCTTCGGCTTCATCGCTTCAGCAAATCCTCTTCCCAGGGCGGGGTCGCCTGCATGAGCCTGCCCAACTCCGGCTCCAACGCTTCCATCTTCAGCTTCATTTCCCAAGCTACCCGGCGATAACTGAAGTGGCCTTTCACGCCGCTGCGGACCCTGGCTATGTACTCGGCTTCCGCGAAGTCCATCTTAAACAGGAAGCGATTGCGCGCGCCAAAGGGCAGCAGATAGTGCGCTCCGGGCCGGGGCAGCCCCTGCATATCCGCCAAGGCCGATTCCATCGCTTTGCGATAGACAGGCAACGCGCCGGCATCGATCACCAGTTCGGGAGTCTCGTAGCCCAGGCGCCCGGCGTAGTTTTGCCGGAACTTCTGGCAACGCCGGTGACGGTGCAGATCGCGGTAGGCGCCGACATCGATCACGAAATCGTAGGCGTACAGGCCGCCATGAAAGCCGGCCAGCAGGTCGTCACGGCGAGCGCGGGTTTCGAGCGCGACGTCCAACACCTCCGCGCGGTGCGCCGCGCTCCAACCCCGCGCCATTTCGTACAATTCGCGGAACGGCCGGTCGGTCACGGGATACAGCAGTGTGGCGACGATGTCCGCAGGGATGTCGGCCGGATGGATCAGATCCACCTGAGGGGG
>JBEKYC010000004.1:0-178502 GCA_049511415.1 Bryobacteraceae bacterium
AGCGCGTTGGTTCCCGGCTTGGGCGATTGCTGGGCGCAGCCGAGCGCCGCCGTCAACAGCATGATTGGAGCGAGTCGCATTTATGGAGCTTAGCGCGAAACGCGGCGGCGGGCGATCAGTTCGTCGAGGGCCAGTTTGCCGGGACCGAAGATCAGGATGATGAGGAAGGCCAGCAGGAAGGGGTAGGGCGAGGCGGCGTAGAATTTATCGGTATCGGAGAAGACGGAGAAGAGCGCTTCGCGGTCGGCTACCCAGAAGGCCACGAGCATGTCGGCGACCAGCAGGAGGGAGACGATGCGCGAGCCGAGTCCGAGAATGATGAGGATGCCGCCGATGAATTCGAGAGCCGCGATGAAGGGCGCATTTACGCCCGGCAAGGGTATGCCGAGGCTGGTGAAGAAGCCGGTGACTTTTGCGAGGCTATGGAGTTTGCCCCAGCCGGTTTGCATCATCTGGAAACCCCAGAAGAGGCGCACGAGCAGCAGAAAGGGCGATTGCAGGCTGTTGGCGGCGGCGATCAGTTTTTGCATAATTTGCACAACCAGCCCATTTCAGCCCAGGCGGCGAACCAGGTTTCGACGCGCGCCAGGCTGGCTTCGGATACGGCTGCGATAGCTTTGCCCACCGGCTTGCCAGCGCGCAGGATCCTCCGGTTTTGCGCTTGAGCACGGCGTTGGAAGCGGCGCCGTGTTCGTCGGAGGCGGCATTGACCTTCACGCGCAGATCGTCCACCGGGTAGCGCAGCTCGATCAGGCGGATGTAGGGCTGCAGGCCCATGCGCAGATGGGGACCGAGTTCCAGCAAATCTTCGGGGCCGAGGACGGGATTGACACCGTTATCGAAGGCTTCGATGTGAGCCCATTCGAGGCGAATCATGTCGCATGCCAGGTCCAGCCGGGTTCCGGCGAATTCGGGATGCGCGCGCAGCCATTCTTCCAGATGACGGCCGAGATTGCGGAGTGTCCAGGATTCCGAGGGGCGGTCCGAGAGATAAGCCTGTGCCAGGCGCGCGAAGGCGCGTGCGCCGAGGACTGCGCGCAAGCCGGGGAAATCCTCGTACAGCGAATCGAGGAGGCGATACCAATAGCTGCGGCTGTAAATTTCCAGGCGTTCGCGGGCGGTGAGACGGTCGTTGGGCTTGAGGTAATTTGCGGTAGTTTTCGGATCGAGGCGGTCGCCGCGCGCCAGGGGACGCATCAGGTCGGCGGCCATGCGGCGCTGGAGTTCGAGCAGGCTCACGGGGTCACCAGCGCGGGCGCGGCCAGATACTTTTCGGCTTTGCGCGCCTCGGCATGCACTTCGTCAAACGATGGGATGCGGTCGTCCCATTCAAGCAGCGTGGCGGTGGGGCCGACACGTCGAATGGCGTGATCGTAGAGCTTCCAGACGGGATCGATGACGGGATGATCGTGAGTGTCCAGGATGTACTTTGTAAATTTGGAGTGACCGGCGATATGGATTTGGGCGACGCGTTCGGGCGGGACGGAATTCAGATAGTCGTACGGATCGAAGCTATGATTGCGGGACGAGACATAGATGTTATTCACGTCGAGCAGGATGCCGCAGTCGGCGTGCTCCACCACTTCGTTGAGGAACTCCCACTCGGTCATTTCGGATTCGTGGAATTCAGCGTAGCTGCTGACGTTTTCGACCGCGATGGGGACCTCCAGGAAATCGCGCGCGGCGCGTACTTTGCGGGCAGTGACTTTGGCGGCCTCAAAGGTGTAAGGCATGGGCAGCAGGTCGTGAGAATAGCGGCCGTCGACGCTGCCCCAGCAGAGGTGGTCGGTGAGCCAGGGAGTTTTGGTGCGTTTTACCAGGGCTTTGAGGCGGCGCAGGTGATCGCGGTTGAGGCGCTCGGCAGAGCCGAAATACATGGAGACGCCGTGCTGCACGACACGGTACTGGGCGAGGATCTCGTCGAGGATGGCTAAGGGACGTCCGCCATCGACCATGTAGTTTTCGGAGATGATTTCGAACCAGCCCACTACCGGCTTCTTTTCCAGAATGTGTTGGTAGTGCGGGATGCGGAGACCGACACCGATACCGTATTCGGTGAATCCGTTGAATGGGTTGGCAGGCACGGTAGTGAGGAAAAATGCGGCCCGGCCGATGGGAAGAATGCCGGGCCGCGCAGGAGACTAAGTGGTCTTCTTGTTGGAACCGTCGGTGGCGCAGCCGCCCTTGCCTTTGCAAGTGTTTTTGCCTTTGCAGCCGTTGTCGCCGGTCTTGCAGCCGCCCTTGCCCTTGCAAGAGTTCTGGCCTTTGCAGGCGTGCTTGTCTTTCTTGGCGTCGAAAATGGAGCCGGCGGACTGCCCCAGCAGGTTGCTGCTGGAGGACAAAGCCTGGCTGCCATTGCCGGAGGAAATGGTGCTTGCGTTTAGGCGTGTCATCGTGCCACCCAGCAGGCCGGTGAACGCCGCGGTCAATACGAGAGAGCTCTTCGAAACTTTCATGGTTTGTATATTCCCCTTCCTTGTTTGGTTATTCCCAATACCCTCAAAAAAATCTTGATCCCGCTTGCGTGGAGCACCCTGCCCCGCGGGTTCTTATGAGTATACGACGGACGGGGGAGTTCGGATTCGGCGCGGCGGATGGAGACCACGGCGCGTCCGAGCGGTTCTGGCAGTTTTACCGCGAGATGCCGCCCGAGTGCGGCCGGCTGACCGCGACAATGACGTGATGGCCGCGCCTTGTCGTAATGCCTGGCGATCTCGGCGTTCGAGTGCCCGGCCAGGCATGGGCCGAATTGAGCGGGCTAACGTTCCCGGTTCGGGATTGCTACACTTCGGCTATATGGCGTCCGAAGCTAGGCGGGCTACGTGGCAGCTCGGGTTGGTGGGCTTGCTGGCGGCGGTGCTGGTGCTGCTGGCGGTGTTGCAATACCGCTGGAGCCTGGAGATCAGCCGGGCGGAACGCACGCGCATCGAAACCGGCTTGAACACTTCGATGGCGCAGTTCCGGCAGGAGTTCTATCGGGAGCTGACGCAGCTTTCGACCGCTTTTCATAGCGATCCCACGGCTGATCCGGGGGATCTGCTGCAAGTGTATGCGGCGCGCTACGAAGAGTGGTCGCGCACGTCGGCACGTCCCGATCTGCTGGCCAACCTTTACGTATGGCAGGAAGGCAAGCTGCTGCGGCTGGTTCCGGCGGACGGCAGTTTCGCATCGGCGGATTGGCCGGCGTCGTGGGGCATGCTGCGGTCCCGCGTGGAGAGTGAAGCGCAACAACCGGCAACTCCGCCGGGCGCGCCGCCCGGACCGATGCGCGGGTTTGCCTGGAATCTGGAGGAAGGCATTCCAGCGCTGCTGCGGCCGGTGTTCGACTTTTCCGGTCCGCGGCCGGGCGGCGCCGGCTTTCGGGGCGGGCCACCGCGGGCGTTGCTGGGTTTCGTCATATTGGAGCTGAACCGAGGGGCGCTGGAGCATATGTTCGGGGAACTGGCGCAGCGCTATTTCAGCGGGCCGGACGGGTTCATTTATCACGTCGCGGTGGTGAGCCGGACGGACGGCCAACTGATTTACAATTCGGAGCCACAGAGCGAGGCGGGCTGGTTGCAAGCTCCGGACGCGCGCGCGGCGCTGCTGCCTGGCACACCGGTTGAAACGCGCGGTATGGAAGGACCACCGCCGGCGCGAACGGGCGCGGGACGCAAGGGCTTTGGCCGGCGCACGTCCGGCGCGCGGCAACGCGGCGCGGCCATTCTGCCGTCCGGCAGCGAGGAGCCGTGGCAGTTGCTGGCGCGGCACAAAGGCGGATCACTCGAATCCGTGGTAACCGCGGAACGGCGGCGCAATCTGCTGTTGAGCTTCGGGGTGCTGTTGCTGCTGGCGGCCAGCATGGCGCTGATCGTGCTTTCGGCGCAGCGCGCGCGGCGGCTGGCGCGGCTGCAACTGGAATTCGTGGCAGGCGTTTCGCACGAGCTGCGCACGCCGGTTTCGGTGATCTGCTCGGCGGCCGACAACTTGGCCGAGGGCTTTGTGGGCGCGCGCGAACAGGTGAAGGAATACGGCGCGCTGATCCGCACCGAGGGGCGGCGCCTAGCGGGCATGATCGAGCAGATTCTGCGTTTCGCGGCGGGCCAGTCGCGGCCGATGCGCTACGAGGTGACGCCGGTGCCGGTGGCCGCGGCCATCGGAGCGGTGCTGGCCAATGTGGCGTCGCTGCCGGAAGCGGAAGGTTTCTCAATCGAACGGGAGTTCGGCGCGGACTTGCCCCCGGTGCAGGCCGACGGGGCGGCGCTGAGCCGGTGTCTGGAGAACCTGATCCTGAATGCTTTCAAATATAGCGGCGAGAGCCGGTGGGTGCGCATTCGCGCGGCGGGGGCGGAGGGCGGGTCGCGGGTGCGAATCAGTGTGGAGGATGGCGGCCCGGGCATCGATCCCACGGATTTGCCGCACATTTTCGAACCGTTCTATCGCGGCAAGGCGGCGCAGGCCGGGCAAATCCACGGAACCGGGCTGGGTTTGAGCCTGGCGCGGGATATCGCGGAGGGAATGGGCGGGCGGCTGGATGTAGCGAGCGAACCGGGGCGCGGGAGCATCTTCACGCTGGAACTGGCGGCGGGAAGCGGCGGACGGCCGGCGGCCGAACCGCTATCGCGCACGGCGTAGACCATGGAACGTAGAATTCTGCTGGTGGAAGACGAGCCGGGGCTGGTGACCACGCTGGGGGACCGGTTGCGCGGCGAAGGGCATCACGTGGAATCCGCCATGGATGGGGAGTTGGGCCTCCAGATGGCGTCGGAAGGGGGCTTCGACCTGATCGTGCTGGACGTGATGCTGCCGCGCAAGAACGGCATGGACGTATGCCGGGACCTGCGGCAGCGGGGTATTTCGACGCCGGTGCTGATGCTGACGGCGCGCGGGCAGACGGTGGATAAAGTAGTGGGGCTGAAGATCGGCGCCGACGATTACATGAGCAAGCCGTTCGAGATGATGGAACTGCTGGCGCGGGTGGAAGCGCTACTGCGGCGCGCGCCGGCGTTCGGCACGACGGGCGAGGTCTTTCAATTCGGATCGATCCGGCTGGACCTGCGGCGCACGGAGGTGATGCGGCAGGGCAAGCCGGTGGCGCTTTCAGCGAAAGAGTTTCAGCTCTTGCGGTACCTGGTGGAGAATCGCGGGACGACGGTGTCGCGGGAGACGCTTTTAAGCGAGGTCTGGGGGTACGGCGGGGTCACGTCGAGCCGGACGGTGGATGTGCACGTGGCGTGGCTACGGCAGAAGCTGGAGGATGATCCGCGGCAGCCGCGGTGGATACTGACGGTGCATGGGATGGGGTATAAGCTGGCGGGGTGAGGCGTGGTCCTCGGTTTTGGCGCGGAGGACCACCAGACGAGATAACGTCTAATGCCCAACCTGGATGGTGGTTTCTTTCGCAGTGGGAATATCCCACAGCGTACCGGCACGCACAAAGCCCTCCTCGCCCTTTGCAAAAAGACCGCCCACGAGGCCGTTCATGGCGACGGTAGCAGCCACTCCGGCCGAAGAAGTGCCTTTCCGCTCCACTGTATCGCTGGCCAATAACACTTCCTGTCCATCAACGGCAGTGGCGGATTCGACGGCGAAGGTGAAGGCAGCCTTGCGGCCATAGGTCTTTGACTTGGTTAAGCCCGAGATCTTGCCTTTTGCAAGCGCGCCTTTTCGAATGACCACGACGCCGTCCACCTGCACATCTTCCACGACCTCGAGCAGGACATCCATCTCCGAGGTCCCCTTCGGGACCTCCTTGGTGTAGAGGTAGTTGAGCAGGGCGACCGCGACGGGCGTGCCCGCCTTGAGGGTGAAGGAACCAGGATTGGAGTGGGCCGAGGCAACTGCCGCGCCCCGTGGGTTGGCGGAGGGATCGGTCTGGCTCAACACGGTCATCAGGCAAACCGTCTCCTCTGCCAGAGGTGTCGCATATTTTCCGCTTCCCAGGCGCCCTTGCATGCCTTTTGAAAACCGGATCGCGAGGCGAGTGCCAGCCACACCGTCGCGGGTTTCCTCCGCCAGATCGATTTTAAACGTGCCAGTGGATCGAACCTTCATGCCCTCCGAGCCAAAGGCCTTGTTCTTTTGGGCCAGCAGCAGGTCTCTATCAATCTTCGCTTCGATATGGGTTCCCTCGTCCTTCGTGAGCCGCGCGGACACGGCCGGCAGCGCTCTAACGACGGAGGCCTTCACGTGTTCGAGGGAGGCAGCCAGGAACCGGTCCTCGGTCGATTCCCCACCGGTTCGCAACACAGTTCTGCCACACGGTGCGATCTGCGCCAGGACGCTGGCGGTGACGAGCGTGGCGGCCAAGCCGGCTCTGCCTACCCCAATCCACACCTGATAAAAATACGACATAGGGTGCCCTCCGCCGAAAAGCGTAGCATGACGCGGGTTCGGTAGTATTGATTCGCACAATATTTTGCCGCCGGGAAGCCTCACACGCAGGCCACACGCCTGCCCGGCCAAGAATCGCATTGGATCTTCTATTCCTGCCGGATCGCCTCCGACGGGTCCACGCGCGTGGCGCGGCGGGCGGGAATCCAGCAGGCTATGGCGGCGGTGGCGGTCACGGTGGCGGCCGCTATCCAAATCGACTCCGGGTGGCCGGCATCGAGGCCGACGAGCACGGTGCGTAGGGCGCGCATGGCGATGACGGCCGCAGCCAATCCGAGGATCAGGCCAATGGCGGCGGTCGCGAAACCCTGGCGGAAGATCAGCGCAAAGACATGGCGGGGGGCGGCTCCCAGGGCCATGCGGATGCCGATCTCCGGCGTGCGCAGCGACGTGGTGTAGGAGATCACGCCGTAGACTCCCGCGGCGGCGAGGAACAGCGCCAGGCAGGCGGTGACGGTCAGCAGGGCTACCACGAAACGCCGGCCGGCTATCGAGTCCGCAATCAGCTCGCGCATGGAGGCGCTGAGGAACACGGGCTGATTGGGATCGATGGTGGCGATGGCGCGGCGGATGGCCTGGGCCGTCTGGCCCGCGGGCCAGACGGTGCGCACGGTAAGGAAAACGGAGCTTTCGAGAGCGCCGGCCGCCAAATATAAATTGCCCTTGGCCGATTCATCCAGCGCCGCGTGACTGGCGCTGGAGACCACGCCGACGACGCGTTTCCAGTTGTCGGGATGCTCCGGTGTGCAATCGACGCAGAGGCGCTGGCCTACGGCTTTCCGTCCGGGCCAGAGGGCGCCCGCCACCAGGGTGTTCACGAGGGCGGCATCACCGCCGGTGCGCATGTCCTCGTCGCGAAACCAGCGGCCTGCGAGCAGATGGATACCCATGCTTTGCAGATAGTCGCCGCCAGTGACATCGATTTCGGCGACCAATTGACGCGGGTGCGCCGGATCACCGGCGGACACGAATCCGCCGTGATTCTCTCCGCTAAAGGGCAGGGCATCGGTAACGCCGGCGCTTTCCACGCCGGGCAGGGCGCGGACGGCGTCCAGGATGCGCCGGTAGAACAGGGCGCGCTGGGCGGGGTCCGGGTAACGCACGGGAGCGGGCAGCACCACCGAAGCGAGCACGCGGCCGGCATCGAAACCGGGATCGATAGCCAGCAGGCGCACGAAACCGGCCAGCACCTGACCGCCGATGACGACCAGCATCACCGACAGGGCTACTTCGACCGCCACCAGAAACGCGCGCAGGCGATCATGCCGGGCGGAAGCAGCGCCACGGGAACCAAGACCGCCGCGAAGTGCGGCGCGCAGCGCGGGAGCCAGGCCGAATACGAGTCCGTTGATGGCCGCCACGGCTAGGGCGAAGGCCAACACAATGCCGTCGACACGAGTTGCGGCCAGGCGCGGTATGCTCACCGGCGCAAGGGCCGGCAGCACCTTCCACGCGGCTGCCGTGAGAACAAATCCACCAACGCCGCCCAACACACCCAGTACGCAGCTTTCGGTGAGAAGCTGCCGCACGATGCGCCAGCGGCCGGCTCCCAACGCCGAGCGCACATCCATCTCACGGCGGCGGGCGAGGCTGCGGGCCAGCAGCAGGTTGGCGACGTTGGCGCAGCCGATCAGCATGAAGAGGATCGCGGCCGCCATCAGCATCCACAGGCCGCGGGCCGCGGGTCCGACGGTGCGGTCGCGGAGCAGGTTCAACGTTAATACGCGATCGCGGTTGAGGGCGGGGAAATCATGCGCCAGGGTCGTGCTCATGGAGGCCAGGTCCTGCTGCGCCGCGGCGAGAGAGACATGCTGCCGAAGGCGCGCGACCGCGCCCATACCGGCCTCGGGATTAACCGGCATACGCAGCGGCGTGGCCCAGAATTCCACATAGGGCGAAGGCGTGTGCGCGGCCTCCCGGCGCATGGGAAAGTTGAAGCCCGGCGGCATCACGCCGATCACCAGGCAAGCTTGTCCGTTGGTGATGACGGTGCGGCCGACGATGGAGGGGTCGCGATGAAAGCGGCGGGTCCATAGGCCGTAGCTGAGAATCATGACGTCCGCGTGGCTGGGCTGGTCCTCTGCGGGAAGGAAGCTGCGTCCCAGCATGGGCTGGACGCCCAGCACGTGGAACAGATTGGCGCTCACCAGCAGGCCGTAGAGCGCCAGAGGTGTCGAATGCGAATCACCCGCCAGATCGAAGACCGCATTGCGATAAGTGCCGATCTCGGCGAGGGTGCGTGTGCGGCGGGCGATTTCGCGTGAGTCATTCCAGATCACCCAGTCGCCGTGTGACTGCTCCTGCATGTGCGGGAATTCGGCGCGGAGCAGGACGAGCTCATGCGGACGGGCGAAGGGTAGAGGATCGAGGAGCACGGACTTCATGGCGGCGAAGACTACGGCCGCCGCGGCTACGCTTAGGGCGATGGATAGCAGGGCGATACCCGCCGACTGAGGCGAGCGGCGCAGGAGCCGGAAGGCGTGGCGGATATCCTGAAGCAACGACATCTTTATGTTTATGCTATCTTTGATATTCGCAGAATCCTGCCGGCCCGGTCGCCTTGTTGCGGGCCGGCTCGAATAGCAGTTTTTCCGCCAAACCGCATAACCTTTAGGCCCCCTGCCGACGTCTTAACAGCTTGGAGTTCCTTCAGTAATGAAAATCACCCATTTATGTTGCGTTGCGGTAGCGTGCCTTGCTATTGGAACCGCACCCGCGCAACAGCCCACGCGCAGCAACCTGGTCGGGGCCGTCGAGTCCATTGACCCGGCCAGCGGCCAGATTACCCTCCTCACTGACGACGGTAAGAGCGTAAGAGTCACTCCGCACCCGACAGCCAAGTGGTTGCGCCTGCCGCCCGGCGAAAAGAGCATGGCCAATGCCACAGTCATCACGGCGCAAGATGTGGGTGTCGGCGACCGGCTGTTGGCGCGCGGCGAATTGTCCCAGGATAAAATGACGCTGGCTGCCAGCACGCTGGTGATCATGACCAAGGGGGACATCGCCAAACAGCAGCAGGCCGACCGCGCCGAATGGCAGAAGCGCGGTATCGGCGGCATTGTGACCGCGGTGGATGCGTCCGCCGGCACGGTGACGATCACGACGCGCACGGCGGAAGGCAAAAAGCCCCTGGTGATCGAGGTAAGCAAGGCGGCGTCGATCCGGCGGTACGCGCCGGACTCGGTGAAATTCGCGGACGCCAAGCCGGGCACGATGGCCGATATTAAACCCGGGGATCAGGTACGGGCATTGGGCGCCAAGAACGAGGACGGCACCCGTTACACAGCCGAGGAAGTGGTTTCCGGATCGTTCCGCAATGTGGCGGCGACGGTTAAGGAAATCGATCCCGCGGCGCACACGGTAAAGGTCACGGATCTGGCGACCAAAAAGATCCTGGTGGTGCGGGTGAACGAGGATACGACGCTGCGCAAACTGCCGGAGATGATGGCGCGCATGATCGCGATGCGCAGTTCGGGTGCGCCCGGAAGCGCGGCGGCCGGCGGCGCGGGTGGACCAGGCGGTGCGGGCGGCGCGGGATCACAGCGGCCGCAAGGGGCCGCGGGCGGGCCTCCGGGCGGTGGCGGCGGCCAGTGGCAAGGCGGCGGCCAGGGCGGGCCTTCGCGCGGCGGCGACATGCAGGCCATGCTGGAGAGACTGCCGGCTTTCAAGTTGGAAGATTTGAAGGCGGGCGACGCGATTATCGTGTCCAGCACGGAAGGCGCCGATCCGAGCCAGGTGACGGCGATCACCATGGTGGCCGGTGTGGAACCGATTCTAACGGCGACGGCCGGAGGCGGTCAGCGCGCCGCCATGCTGGGTTCCTGGAACCTGGACATGGGCGGCGGAATGGGTGGCGGTGAACAATGAGGCGGATATCGAGCGCGTTCGGCTTTTTTCTTTTGTGCCTGGCAGTTGTGCCGGTCGCACTGCAGACGGCGGCTGCGCAAACGGGCAAGACGATCCGCACGGCCGCCAGCGGCGGCACGGTCACCGGGGTGGTGAAGGATCCTTCCGGGGCCGTCATTCCCGGGGCGACGGTCACCCTGACCGACGAGAACGGCAACAACCGGGACGCTAAAACAGGGGCGGATGGCTCATACAGCTTCAAGGCGATCCCGCCGGGGGCTTATTCGATCTCGGTGACATTCCCGGGACTGTCGCAGGCTGGAGGCGTGGCCGTATCGGTGGATACGGGTCAGGTGGCGCGGGGCGATGTATCCATGAAGCCGGCCGAGGTGAAGCAGGAAGTCACGGTACAGGAAGAAAACACCACGCAATTGGGCTTGCAGAGCTCGCAGAATGCGGATGCGCTGGTGTTCAAGGGCGCGGATCTGGCGGCCCTGCCGGACGATCCGGACGATCTGCAGCAGGACTTGCAGGCGCTGGCGGGTCCCTCGGCGGGACCAAACGGCGGCGAAATCTATATCGATGGGTTTTCCAGCGGCCGGTTGCCGCCCAAGGAATCGATCCGGGAGATCCGCATCAACCAGAATCCGTTCTCGGGCGAATACGACAAGCTGGGCTTTGGGCGCATCGAAATCTTCACCAAGCCGGGATCGGACAAGTTCCACGGCACGGCCTCTTATGACGCCAGCGACGGCGTGTGGAACGCGCGCAATCCGTTTATCACCTCGACGCCGATGCCGTCATTTCTGGCGCAGACTTACGGCGGCAATGTCAGCGGTCCGATCAATAGCAAAGCCAGCTTCTTTCTGGATGTGGAGCGCCGCCAGATCGACGACAACGCCATTCTGAATGCATACGATCCCGTCACCTTTTTACTCGATAGAGGCACCACGCCGACGCCCCAGCAGCGCACTACGGTCAGCCCACGCGTGGATTGGCAGATCAACGCCAATAACACTTTGAGCGTGCGTTACTCCTATCTGGATCTCGACCGGGATTTGTGGGGCATCGGGCTGTACAATTTTTCGGAGAGCGGCTACAGTTACACCCAGGGCCAGGACGTTGCCCAAGTGACGGAAACCGCGGTGCTGTCGCCCAAGGCCGTCAACGAAACCCGCTTTCAGTTCAACCATTCCGTGACGAACGAGAATGCATTGAGCGATGGCGTGCAGGTGACGGTGCCGAGCGCGTTCACCGAAGGCGGCGCGGGCGTAGGCCACACCACGCAACAGGATAATAACTACGAGTTTCAGAATTACACGACCGTCACGCACGGCACGCATACGATCAAGTTCGGAGCGCGACTGCGCGAAGACCAGCTCAGCTATTACACACCTTCGAATTTTAATGGCACATTCCTGTTCGCGAATTTCGCGGCATATCAGATTACCGAGCAGGGCTTGGCCGCGGGGTTGCCGTTCTCGCAGATTCAAGCCATGGGCGGCGGCCCGTCGCTGTTCACAGCCAATAGCGGGAACCCGTCGATTTCATCCTCGATGTTCGATCTGGGGGCGTATCTGCAGGATGACTGGCGTGTTTCCACCCGGCTGACTTTGAGTTACGGCCTGCGCTGGGAGGGTCAGACGAACATTAACGACTGGCACGATGCGGCGCCGCGTGTGTCATTTGCCTGGGCGCCGACCAAACCGGGTTCGCGCGGCACGCCCACCACCGTGATCCGCGGCGGCGTAGGCATGTTCTATATCCGCTATCCGAACATAGACGCGTTGTTCACGCACGAATACAACGGGGTGAACCAGGTATCGTATGTAGTGAATAATCCCGACTTCTATTACTACCCGACGCTGCCTGCGAATTTTCTTTCGACCTTAACAGCTACCAATAACGAAGCACAGTTCATCGCGGGTAACAATCTGCGCACGCCTTATCTGATCCAGTCGGCGATCGGCGTGGAGCGGCAGCTCAGCAAGGGCACGACTCTGGCGGTCAACGTCACCGATACGCGCGGCGTGCGCCAGTTTGTGACCAGCGAAATCGGCACGGCCGCGGATGACGCCAAGCTGTTCCAGTTTCAATCCGACGGGCTATTGAAGCAGTTGCAGGTGATCACGCGCGTGAACACGCAGATTGGAAGCAGAGTGAGCCTGTTCGGCGCCTATATCTGGAGCACCGCCCATAGCAACACGGACGGCTCGTTGTGTCCCTCTTCCTCCGGTTGCGGCACCTCCACGCCGGTGGATCAGTACGATCTGAGCGCGGAATGGAGCCGCAGCGCACTGGCCGTCACCAGCCGCATGTTTCTGGCGGGAACGTACCAAGCGCCTTTGCGGATCCAGCTTGCTCCGTTCATTACGGCCAGTTCCGGACTGCCGTTCAACATCACCACGGGTGGCGACTATCTGGACGACGGCATTTTCAACGCCCGGCCGGCCTTTGCCAGCGGCCCGGGTCCGGGAATCGTCCTGACGCCCTATGGCTACCTCAATCCCAATCCAACGCCGGGTGAAACCCTGATTCCGCGCAACTACGGGACCGGACCTTCGCAATACACGATCAATCTGCGGCTGAGCCGTACTTGGGGATTCGGCACCACGAAGTTCGCCGGTTCTTCGGGTGGCGCGCGCGCCAACGGCGGCGGTGGGTTCGGTGGCGGACGCGGTGGGCCCATGGGCATGGGTGGCGGGGGCCGCGGCGCTTTCGGTGGCGGAACCACCGAGCATCGCTATAATGTGACGCTTTCCATCAGCGCGCGTAACATGCTGAACCACGTGAATTACACGTCGCCGGTAGGCGTCATGGGATCGCCCTTCTTCCTGCAACCCACCAGCATCTCGGGCGGGTACATGGCGGAAGCCACGCCCACCGACAACCGGCGCATCGACGCGCAGCTACGGTTTCAGTTCTAGCAAACCTGGCAGACCACAAAAACCATGGTCTGCCCCACGGTTACGCATGCGGCAAGGGCTGGAACAAAGCGAAGACCGCGCCTTGCGGATCGCTGACCACCGACCAGCGGCCCACGCCTTCCATGGTCGCCGGGCCGAAGTGCACGCTTGCGCCCAGCGACTGGGCTTTGGCCGCGGCGGCGTCGCCATCCGGGACGAAGAAATAGAGCAGCCAGTGCGAGGGAACCCCGGGTTGCGGATCCCTTGGAGGAATGCCGCCGATGAACTGATCGCCGTTTTGGATGTGCAGGTAGCCGGAAGGATCCTTCTCACTAGGCGTAATCGTCCAGCCGAACACGTCCGAGTAGAACTGCTTGGCACGCGCCGCGTCGCCGGTCACCAGATCGGCCCAGCACAGCGTGCCCTCCACACCGGCGATGCCGATACCCTGATTGTTTTTGGGCTGCCATAGACTGAAGACGGCGCCAGTGGGGTCCTGCACTACCGCCATGCGGCCGGCGTCGAAGACATCGAACGGGGGCGCCAGGACTGTGCCTCCAGCTTGCGCTGCGCGGGCCGCGGAATCGTCCGCGCTGGTGGTGGAGATGTAGAGCATCCAATGCGGCGGCGCGCCTCCCGATCGTGCGGGGTCCAGCGTATAGGCCGCGGCGGCGTCGCGTCCTTCCAGCCGGAAGATGGTGTACACTCCGTCCGGTCCCATGGGCATGTCATTGGCATTCCAGCCAAATAGCGACGCATAGAAGTTCTTGGCGGCGGGCTGGTCGGTGGTGCCCAGTTCAATCCAGACGAAGTCGCCCGCGGGGTGGGTATCGATATGAGGCATGTCCGCGAGTATACACCGTTCGCGGGCAGCCCGGTGTTACAAATGCATCTCTTGGCCGATGTGCCGGATAGCGATGCGTTCGGGTTCCTTGCCGGCCGCGTGGCAGAGGCGCTCGATGGGTTCCTGGCGCGGTTCGCGGCTCAGCGGAAAGGTCTGATGATGCACGGGCAGGAAGATGTCCGCGCCCGCATCGTTGCCCATCTGCCAGGCCTGTTCGGGTGTGCAGTGGTAGCGGATCCAGGGGTCGTAAGCGCCGATGGGCATGATCGCCAGATCGATCCGGCGCGAGGTGCGCAGGGAACGAAACGCGCTGGTGGCCGCCGTGTCGCCGCCGAACAGGACGCGATAATTGCCCGCCTGGATCAGGTAACCGTTGTAGCCGCGGTACGTATCGCTGCGCATGCGGGCGCCCCAATGATTCACTTCGCAGGCGCGCAAGGCGATGTCGCCCACGCGGGTGCGCTCACCCCAGGCCAGCTCCTTGACGGCGGCATAGCGTTTGACGCGCAGGAGATCGCTGGTCCTGGAGGCCGTGACCACGGTGGTGCCGCGGTGCTCCAGATCGCGCAGAGTGGCCAGGTCGAAGTGATCCATGTGCGCATGGGAGAGCAGCACCAGGTCGATGCGCGGCAACTGATCCGCACGCAAGGCCGGCGCCACCAGGCGCTTCAGCCCCACGGTAACGCCGCCGATATTCAGGCCGACGCGATCCCCCAGGACCGGATCGGTGAGGATGGTGACGCCGTCGATCTTCAGCAGGACGCTGGAGTGGCCCAGCCAGGCGGCGTACAGTCCGCGGTCGGGCCAAGCTCTGGGATTCGGACGATCGGGCGAGGGTGAAATAAGGAAGCCTCTGCTCTTATGATGCCCAGGAAGCGGCGCCCGTCGCAAGTTGTCCGTGGAGGCAAACGGCAGTTAACGGGCATTGGCGGCAGGCAGGCTGGTTTCTGCGGCAAAGCTCCCGTCCATGCCGGCGCAGCAATTGATGGACTTCAACCAGCCACGCGCAATCGCTGCCGATTTGGCCGGCGAGGGCACTCTGTGCGGCGCGGTACGTGGCGCTATAGCTTTTGTGTTCCGCGCAATAGCCGATGCGAACCAGCACGCGCAGAGCGTTGGAATCGAGCGCCAGCACGGGCGCGGCTCCGGCGAAGAGCAGGATTTTCTCCGCGCCGGGGTCGCCGATGGTGGGAAAGCGCTTCAAGGCCTTCTTTGCCGCCGCCGGCGGTAACCGCAGCACGCGCCCCAGATCGCCGTCAAACGCGGAAAGGGCCAACTCGGCGCTAAAGCGCAGGCGCTCGGCACGTTTAGCGGGGAACATGCCGCCCAGCCGGGCCGCGGCCTCCAAATCCGCATGCGCCGCGGCTGCGATGGAGCGCGGCGAAAGCCCCACCGTGGCGCGCAGCTTTTCAAATGCTTCCGCGCGCTTTGCGTCATCCACCAGGTACGCCACGTTCTCCCAAATAATCATTTCAAAAGGATCGGTGACCTTTGGCGCCGCCGGACGTCCATAATGACTGACCAGTTGCCGGAATATGTCCACGAGCGGTGGCGGCATAATGGGATATTGTACTCAGGAAGAGGATACTATGGTTCGATTCACGACGGCGCTGTTGGCGGGCGCTCTATTAGCTGCACCGGTTTTTGCCCAGGACATGCCAGGGAAGCTGGTGGAGCACTGGAAGACATCCAAGAAATACGTGCTGGCGCTGGCGGAACAGATGCCGGCAGCGGACTACGGTTTCAAGCCGAATCCGGAAGAGATGAGCTTCGGACAGCAAATGGCGCATATCGCGGGCGCCAACGGTTTTTTCTTCGCCACGCTTTCCGGGCAGAAGGACCCGATCCCCAAGCCGACCGCGTTCGACAAAGCTAGTGTGATCAAGCTGCTGAATACGTCGTATGACTTCGTGATCTCAACGCTCCAGAACATCACGCCCGAGCAACTGCATGCGGAATTCGATTCACCGGCGGGCAATGGCAAGGTAGCCGGATTCGAGCTGCTGCTGCTGGCGGTCGATCATACGGCCCATCATCGCGGCCAGTGCATCGTGTATTTGCGGGCCAAGGGGATCAAGCCGGCGGAGTACGAGTTCTAAATAGGACAGGCCACGCAAAACGGTGGCCTGCCCCACATCTTATTCCAGTACGCCGAGGATCTCGTCCTCTTTGAGGATGAGGTATTCTTCGCCTCCGAGTTTCACCTCGGAGCCGGAATATTTCCCAAACAGGATGCGGTCGCCGGCTTTGACCTCGGGCGGCATGCGTTCCCCGGTTTCGAGCAGCTTGCCGCTTCCCACGGCCTGCACTTCTCCCTGCTGGGGCTTCTCCTTGGCGGTATCCGGAATGATAATGCCTCCACGGCGGGTTTCGCCTTCATCCAGGCGCTTGATGACGACGCGGTCGTGTAAAGGGCGTAGTTCCAATTTGATCTCCTATCGTTCAAGATTATAGCGCGCCGATTCAGTTTAAGGCTTCGGTCAGGCAGCGGCCGACAGATCCCGAGGGCGTCTCGATGTCCAGGTAGGTGGCCAGGGTGGGCGCGATATCGTACACCGTGGCAGGCGCGTGGAAGCGGCCGGCGCGAAAGCCGGTTCCCATGAAAATGACGGGAACGTGCGCGTCATAACTAAAAGTAGTGCCGTGCGTGGTGCCTTTGGAGCCGCCGTACAGCCAGTAAGGCTCCAGCAGGATGTACAGATCGGGACTGCGCGGCGCATAGAATCCGTTGGCCACGCGGCGGCCGACCTGGTCTTCCATGGCGATTCCGGAAGCCAGCAGTTCACCCGGATAGGCGCGAAACACGTGCGCGACGCCGCGGGCCGCTTCGGCAGCCGTGCGTTCCACTTCGGCCGGGTCCAACTTTTTCTGATGCAGCAGATCCCGATTGAAGTAGAGCGCCACATCCGCACCGCTCAGGATCCATTGCCCCTCGCCGTATTTCTCTTTCAGCGCATCCTCCACGGCTTTACGGATCACGCCGGATGGAACGCGTCCGCCGGGCATGCGGCGCGCGGTGCTCACTTCGGGCACGGGCGCTACGCCATGATCGGCAGTCATGACCACCAGCACGTTTTTCATGCCCACCGCGGTATCCAGGAAAGCGAAGAGCTTGCCGAAGACGCGGTCGGTTTCGAGCGACATCTCATGGACTTCGGGTGAATCCGGTCCGTAAGCGTGCCCGACGTAATCGTTCGCGGAGAAGCTCACAGTCAGCAGATCGGTGGCATCCCGCTGGCCCAGCTTTTCGGATTGGATGGCCAGCTCGGCGAAGGCCTCCACCAGCTCGTTGCCGTAGGGGCTGCTTTCCAAGGCGGCGTAGACCGAGTTGTCGGCGGGCAGCGCGTGATTCAGCCAATGCGCGCCATGGAAGCGGTCGGCGGGGCGTGTCGCATTATAGGTCTTAACCCATTCCGGCAGATCGGGGAAATAATAACTGCTGCTGACGAAGCTGCCGGCCTTGGGATCGAACCAGTAGGCGCCATCCGCCATATGTCCGGCGGGAAGAATCGCACTGCGGTCTTTGAGGGAGATGCCGATGACCTTGCTGCCCGTGCGGGCGATCTTCAATTCATCGCCGACCGTGCTCGGAAGCAGGCGTTTGGGGGAAGCGCCATCGCCGGCCGCGCCCAGCATTTTGACATCGCCGTCGGAGATGCTCGCAACCGTTTTGCCGCTTTCGCGCTCAAACCACTCGTTGCCCACGATACCGCTCATGGATGGCGTGGCGCCGGTCATGAAGGCACTGTGGCCTACGGCCGTGACGGTGGGATAGTGTTCGTAGCGGGCGTTGGTAAACACCGCTCCCTTGGTGAGCAGGCGATCGAGGCCGGCATGGTATTCGGCGCGGAAGCGGGTCAGATAGTCGTAACGGAACTGGTCCACCACGATGGCGACGACCAGTTTGGGAGGCGCCGCCAATCCACGAACAACCAGGAGGAGGGCCAGTAGAATCGCGCCGCGAATTGTTGGCATAGACTAACCATCATAAGGCGAGTCCAGCCCGCGCGTTTACCGGCGCCGCCCTGTGTCGAAGCCGCTGCGAAACCTCGACGCAACTGATCGCGCGAACCTGGGGAACGCCCCCGGTCCGGGCCGGCGATGGGAGGGTGATTACGGCGCACGATTTCCGCCGGCTCAAACGATGAAATAGCGATACCGTTCCGCCGTTACCCAACGTTACATGCAACGTTACAGGCCCGGTTGACCCCAAGTTCACCCCGACCAGCTTTGAGTGCCCGGGAAGCGGCACTAAGATTCGGATATGCACCTTTGCAAAAAACTGCTGAGAACCAGGAGGAAACCTATGAAGACGAGTTCGATCGCGCGATGGCGCGCCCTCTTTGTGGTCGCTTGCCTCACGCCGGCTGCATCCATAGCCGTGGCGCAAGGCGATCCAAATGTTAAATTCACCTTTCAAACCTTCCCGGTGACCGGCGCCGTCACCCTAAGTGTTGAGTACGTTAACAACGCCGGAACCATATCTGGATACTTCACGGACGCCAGCAACGATACGGAGGGTTTCTGGCGCGCCAGCGACGGCGCCATCACTACCTACGTCGAACCGGCGGATACGACGAGCCCTGCTTACACTCAAGGGAACCAAATCAATAAGAACGGGATGATCGCCGGAGAATTCTACGACACTGGCGCTAACGCGTACGAAGGCTACCTCTACAGCACGACCGCGGGAAATTACAAGACTTATCAGGCGCCCGACCAGCCGCAATATACCACTACGGCCCTTGAGGGCATCAACGACAACGGGGATCTTTGCGGCTTTGTTCAACCGCCACCGTATACCGTGACGAGCGGGTTCGTCAAGATCGACGGTGTGGTCACGATCTTCTCGGTGGATAGCTCAACCACCACCCTGTGCTCGGGCATCAATGACTCGGGCACCGCGGTCGGCTATTACGTCGATTCGTCAGGCGTGTCCCATGGTTTTGCGCGCACGTCGAGCGGCATAATCACAACCATCGACGCTCCGGGCGCCTCCACGACTCCGGGTAGTGCGCCTTGTACTGGAACCACCGCCGGCACCATCGTCATCGGCATCAACAACGCCGGTTCTGTCTCGGGTCACTACTGGGACACCTCGTACAATGAGCATGGCTTCATCATTTCCAGTAACGGGAAATTCATCCCGGTCAATTATCCCGGAGCGTATCAGACCTCCGGCGGCGGCCTGAACGACCACGATGTTATGGTTGGCCATTACGACGATAGCTCCTGTAATCAGAACGGCTACATTGCCACGCCGTAATTGGTCTGAGGCACCGCAGTTCGTTACAGCAGCAAACGTGCTTGCCTTTTGTTGGTGCGGCGGGTATACGGGGCTGAACCGATCGTGACCAGCGGTGATTGAACGACAGCGGTAGCGGGAGTGGCAGGGGGCAACTGGTACTTAGGTTCAACCCTGCTGCGTATCCAGAGATCAGATGCGCAGCAACTATTTGGATGTGGCGCGGTGGCGCGCGGGATACGTACGGGAGAGCACCCCTGCGGCGTCGATCTGGAATGCAACATGCTTGGGGAGATTTCGTTGCGGTTGAAGCGGGCCATCTGTGCGGCGTCGTCTCCGCGCCGCACACGGCCACGATTTCCCAGGCTTTATAGCGGCTAAGCAGCGCTCAGCTTCCCGAGCTGCTTCTGCGCCAGACGGCTCCAGGAGGCGATGACCCGCCGGCGATAGCGCGGCGCGGTGCGGACGGCCTCGACGGCTTGTTCGTAGGAGGCGCGGGCTTCCGCGGCGCGGCCCAATCCCTCGAGCGCCTGCCCTAACAAATACTGCCCTTCGGGATCGTAGGGCCGGCGCTCCGTGTAATCGGCCAGGAACCGGCGCGCATCTTCGAACTGCCGCGCCGCCAGATATACCGCGCCGAGTTCGCGCAGAATTTCGCTCTGGCTATGTTTGTCGTCCTGGTCATAGACCGTCTGGAAATAATCGAGCGCTTCCTTCAAGCGACCCTGCTGGCGCGCGATGCGGCCCAATTGGAAATGCGCGTCGGTTTCGCGCGGATCGATGGCCACGGCTTTTTTGAATCGCTCGACGGCTTCGGTCAATTGGCGGCGCTGCTGGTAGATCAGGCCAAGCTGGTATTGCGCATCGGCATCGTGGGGATTGAGGGCAGCGACGTTCAACAGGCGATGGAAGTTCTGGCGGCTGCGCAGGCCCGCGCCGAGATTGCCGATTTCGCCGCCCAGATAGTAGTAAGCGTAGAAAAGAAAGAAAGGCGACGCCAGGTATCCGAGCACCAGGCGGAGAGGACCCCAGAGGAACGCGGCCGCCAGCAGCGGGATCCACGAGAAGCACACGATGAGCGTAGCGCCGCGGTTCTCAGCGCCGAAGACCGTGCGTACGGCGAAGAAGGTCAAGATTAGAAAATAGATTTGCGCGGCGCCGGCAACATACAGCAGCACCCGTAGGGGCAGCATCCGCATAACCAGCACAACCGGCAGATTGGCGGCGGCCCAAGCCATGGCGGTGCAGGTGAGCAGGGGCGAATAGTCGCGACTGAAAACACTCCCCAAGCTTCCGTTCAGCCCGGCGAACAGTTTGCCGAGCAGCAGCAGGCCCGGCACATAAAACACGGCCAACACCAGCAGGGGCAGGTAGAATGGGGATCGATAGAAGAAGGAAACCAGCAGCACCGCCAGGCTGGAGTAGAGCAGGCTCCCCTGATCGAGGATACCGCTCATGGCCGCGCCGGGCCGGCCGTACAGACGCAGCAGGAGTCTGGTATGGCCCATGGTTTCAGTCCTTCAACTCGACGATCGTCGCGCCGGCGCCGCCTTCCTGTTGCGGCGCCTGGTAATACTTTTCCACGTGCGGATGATGGGCCAGCAACTCCCACAGCACCTTGCGCAGAATGCCCATGCCGTGGCCGTGCACGATGCGGACGCGGCTGGCTGTGGCCATGACGGCGCGGTCGAGGAATTGATCCACGTGGTCGCGGGCTTCTTCGGCACGCTGGCCGATCACGTTGATCTCCTGATGCACGGGCGTCAGCTCCGGCGCCGGTTTGAAGCTGACGTTCTTGGGCAGCTTCGTGCCGCCGCTGGACTCGGGCACGACTTCGAGCACGTCATCCACGGAGACCTGCATTTTCATGAAGCCGGCTTCCACTTCCAGGCGATCGCCGGCCAGCATGCGGCGCACACGGGCGGGTTCGCGGATGCCTTGCAGACGCACGCGCACGCCCTCCTCGATTTTCGGGCGCTGCAGTTCGCCCTGGCGGGATTCGTCTTGCGTGGATAGCACGGTGGTCTGAAATTCCTCGCGCAGCTCGCGCATGGTCTTGGCGACGCGGCGATGGGCCTGCTCGGCGGCTTTGCGCTGGCCGGCGCCCTGCACGATCTGATCGATGGTCTGCTGCGCCTGTTCTTCAAATTTGGCCAGCACCTGCTCGGTGCGGCGTTCCAGCTCTTTGAGTTTGGCGGATTCGCGCTTCTCCCATTCGCGGGCGACTTCCTTTTCGCGCGCGGCCAGATCAACCTGCTGGCGCTTCAGATCGGCCTCCAGCGTCTGGACGTCTTTCAGGCGCTGATGCAGTTCACTCAGGAAACGCCCCACATCGCGTTCGCGGTCGCTGAGCGCGGCGTGCGCACGCCGCATGATGTCTGGGGGCATGCCCAGGCGGGTGGCGATTTCCAGGCCCGCGGATTTGCCCGGCATGCCGGTATGCAGGACGTAGGTTGGTTCCAGGGTTTGTTCGTCGAAGCCCATGGAAGCGTTGAGCACGCCCGGCGTGTTTGCGCCGTAGATCTTCAAAGCCAGCAGGTGCGTGGAGGCCAGTGTGTATGCGCCCGCCGCGCGGAAGTGATCCACGATGGCTACGCCCAGCGCGCCGCCTTCTTCCGGGTCCGTGGCCGCGCCCAATTCGTCAAGCAGGACGAGCGAATCGGGCGTCACGTCGAGCGCCATCTCGCGGATATGCGAGATGTGCGCGGAAAACGTGCTCAGACTTTCCTGGATCGACTGGTTGTCGCCGATATCCGCCAGCACCTGGCCGAAGATGGGAAACTCCGCCGCGGCGGCCGGCACGGGCAGTCCGGATTGCGCCATGAGGGTGAGCAGGCCGGCGGTCTTCAGCGATACGGTTTTACCGCCGGTGTTCGGACCGCTGATGAGCAGCGTGCGGGTGTTCGCATCCAGCTCCAGCGAGATGGGCACGACCGGCTGGCGCTGGCGTTTTAAGACATCCTGGAGCAACGGATGGCGCGCGTCGCGCAACAGCAGACGCGTGCCGAAGCGTGGGATGGCGCAATCGAAATCCAGGGCGAAGTGGGCTTTGGCGAAGATGATCTCCAACTCGCCTAGCGTGACCATGGTCTGGCGGATGGATTCAGCGTAGCCGCGCAAACGCGCGGTGAGTTCGCGCAGGATGCGGTGCACCTCCTGCAGTTCTTCTTCGGTGAGGCGCACCAGTTCGTTATTCAGGTCGATAGTTTCGAGCGGCTCGACAAAGAGCGTGTGGCCGCTGGAGCTGGCGCCGTGAATGACGCCGTCGATCTTGCGGCGCTGGCCGGCGATGATGGGCACCACGAAGCGCTCGTTGCGGATGGTGACGAACTCTTCCTGCAGGACGCCTTCTTCCTGGTGGGACTTCAGAAAGCGCTCGAGTGAATCCTGTATGGACTTGCGCTGGCGCTCGATTTCGCGGCGCACGCGGGCCAGAGCCACGCTGGCATGATCGGCGACCGAGCCATCGGGCAGAATCTTGCCTTCGAGATCCCGCAGCAAGGTGCGGAAATCGCCGATCGCATGCGCGCGCGCGCCCAGGCGGGGAAAGCGCTCGGCGACGGCGTTGAGCACGCTCTTGGCGTCGGCCGCGCGGTCGAGCACGCCGAACAGATCGAAGATCTCCTGGCCTTCCAGGCTGGCGCCTTCGATGCGGAGTTTGTGCACGGCTTCGGTGAGGTCGGGGAAGCTGGCGAAGTTAATACGGATGGCAGCGCCGCGGGCAGCGGTTTGCGGGCGGCCGGCGGAGCGCAGATATTCGATAGCCTCGGCGGCATCGGCCAGTTCAGAGGCCAGTTGCGCGGCGTCGGTGCGCGGCGCAATTCGTGCTAGCTCCGCTTTACCGGGCGGGCTGGAGACATAGCGGCCGAGCAGGTCGCGGAGGGATTCGTATTCGAGGATAGCGGCGCTGGTGGCCTTCATCTCACACTATGGCCGCGCCGGCTTCCATTTTTCCAGGAAATCGCGGACCTCCTCCGGACCAATCTTCACGGTCGATTCGAACTCGCCATTCTTCTGGGCGACCAGCACCGTGCCGTCCGGGTTGAGCACGGCCAAACTCGGAATGCCGCGATTCAGAGCCACGCCCAGGCGGTCCGCCAGGTCGTGATTGTCTTTTCCCTCGTCGCCTATGTTGATGTGCACAACGACGTAGTTATCATCCACCAGGCGCGCGAATGACGGCGAGTGGAACGTGGTGTCCAGCACGTGACAGTCGTAACACCAGTTCGCTCCGAAGACCACTAGGAGACGTTTACCCTGCTTTGCGGCGTTCGTCTCCGCCGTGCTTAGCTGGGCTTGCGCCGCGCCGGGCTCGGGATACAGTTCCGGATTCGGAGTCGCCGGCTGCGGCAGCCGCCGAGTGGGGCTAGGGGAGAAAGCGGTTCGGCCGGTAGCTGCAATACGCCAGCCGTCTGACTGTTGCACCCAGAGCTGAACCATGGAGGCCTCCACTGGCTGATCGCTCTTCACAGCTTCAACGCGGAGCAGGAGCCTGGCCCTGCCCGCTCCCTGCGAAATTTGCAGCACTTTGGCATTGACCTCAGTGACGCCCGCGGATTTGAGGTCTGCCCAGAATTGCAGTTCTTCAGCCAGGGGGAGGGACTGGTCTCCGCCGAGTTTGGCGAGGGCCGGCGGGTTGCTGCTGTACAGACGGGACATGGCAGCCTTGTCACCGGCGATCACCGCTACCTTCCACGCTTCAAAGGGAGCAAATGACGCGTTCGCGAGACGGCTCAGGGTCAGCACGCCGGCAGCTATGAGTAAGGCGCGCGGTGATGACTTCATAACCATCCATCATCCAGTGTACGTCACGCGTTCGCGAAAGCCTTTCTCTATCACCGGGAGTGTGCCGGTGGTGATCCGGTAAGTGGGGAGTGACTCTCGGGACGCCCATGCCACCCGGCCGGCGTCGTCTCCGGCGCGGAGATTTCCGCCGGTGACGCGGCAGATGTAATCGATCAAAACGTAATGATACTCGGCAGCGCCCTGGGCGTCGCGGATGATGCGCTCGAAGATTTCGAGCACGCGGACCGGTTCAACTTCCAGGCCGGTCTCTTCGCGCACCTCGCGGATAATGCCTTGGGCCAGCGTTTCGCCGGTTTCCAGGACGCCGCCGGGCAGGGACCAGTAGCCCCTCAACGGTTCTTTGGCGCGCTCGACGAGCAGGATAGCGTCGCCATCGAAGATGAGCGCGCCGACGCCTAAGATCGGATGTGTCGGATAACGGCGGTCCACGTTAATAGGGCAGAGACCCTTTTACATCCAGGTGCGCGCGATAAACCGAAGTGCGCGCGGTGATGTAGAGCGTGTGCAAGTCCGGATCGCCGAAGGCGCAATTCGAGGGAGTTTCGGGCACCGGCAGGGTAACCAGCAGTTTGCCATCGGGGCTGTAAACTGCAATGCCTTTGGCAGCCACATACAGGTTGCCGGTCTCGTCGGTGCGCATGCCCGCCGGGACTCCGTCGACGTTGGCGACGGCGATGCGCTCGCCGGAGACCTCGCCGTCCCGATCCACGTCGTAGGCGCGGATGTTGCGTTCGTCGGAGTTGGCGACGTACAGGATGCGGCCGTTCGGCGAGAGGGTGATGCCGTTGGGGCGGCCGGCCGGCTTGGCGATCAGCCACAACTGGCCTTTGGGCGTGATGTGATAGACGCCGTAGAAATCCAGTTCGCGGGTATCCTGCTGGCTGCCGAAAGCCGGATCGGTGAAATACACGTGTCCGGACTTGGAGACCACCAGGTCGCTAGGCGCGTTGAGGCGTTTGCCGTCCCACTTGTCGGCCAGCACTTCGATGCGTCCCTTCTTGTCGGTGCGGGTGACGCGGCGGGTGTGGGTCTCGCAGGTGTACAGACGGCCTTGCGCATCGAAAGCGTTGCCGGCCGCGCCATTGGCGGATTCGCGAAACACCTCATGATCGCGGTCCGGCGCTTTTTTGACGATCTTGCCGCTGGGAATGTCGCTGAAGAGCAGGTAGCCGTCACGCGACCAAGCGGGGCCTTCGGTGAAACGGTAACCTTTCGTTACCGTTTCCACCTCGACTTGCGAAAAGTCCTGGGCGGCCAGCGGCAGCGCCAGCAACGCCAGGAGGCAGGCGGTCATCGCCCGCCTTTGCCTACCACGGTGAGTTCGTTGTTCACCTGTTTGACGCCGCCCACCTTACGCGTCAACTTTTCGGCTCTGGTCTTCTGCTCGCTGGTTTCTACTTTGCCTCGCAAAGTAACGACGCTATCCTTGACTTCGACTTCGAGGGCGCCGCCCTTGACCACCTGATCGTCGGCCAGTTTGCGCCGCACCAGATCGTAGAGTTCATCATCCGAGTGATGTTTTTCGGCGGCCCACGCGCCGGCAGCCAGGGCCAGAATGATTAATAAGGAGACTAACGTTTTAATTTTCATCGTTTCCGGTCATTGTACGCCAATCCAGGGCCGCCAGGAAATTCGGCTTTTCGCGCCAACCCGGCTGCACTTTGACATGCAGGTCGAGGTACACGCGCCGGCCGAAGAGGCGCTCCATTTCCAGGCGTGCCAGCGAGCCGATTTGTTTCAGCATGGCTCCCCCGGCGCCGATAACAATTGCTTTCTGGCCGTCGCGCTCGACGTGGATCGTGGCGTAGATGCGGGCAAGCCTGGGAGTTTCCTCCCACTGGTCGACCCAGACGGCGACGGAATGGGGCACTTCCTCCCGGGTAGCTTCCAGGATCTTCTCGCGGATCAATTCAGCCGCGAGAAAGCGCTCGGGCTGATCGGTGATGTAGTCGGACGGGAAGTAGGCGGGACCTTCGGGAAGACGCTCGATTACGGCCTGTCGTAGCGCGTCCAGACCCTCGCCGGACCGGGCGGAGATCGGAATATAATCGGCGAATTCGTGTTGCGCGCGGTATTGCTCGATGAGGGGCAGCATGGCGCTCTTGTTCTTGCCCAACAAGTCGGATTTGTTGAGGACCAGCAGGGCGGGTGTGCCGCTCTTTTTCACCAGGTCGATGGCGTGCGCATCTTCTTCACGGAATTTGCGGGAGACGTCCACCAGGAACAGCAGCAGATCGCGTTCTTCGAGGGCGGCACGCACTTCATCCATCATGCGCTTGTTGATGAGCGAGCCGGCTTTATGTATGCCAGGCGTGTCCAGAAAGACAATTTGAGCGTCGGGAAGGGTAAGGACGCCCTGCACGCAGATCCTGGTGGTCTGTGGCTTGCCGGCGACTATGGCGATTTTGGCGCCGATGAGTTGGTTCAGCAGCGTGGATTTGCCCGCATTAGGGCGGCCGAGGATGGAAACGAAACCGGATTTCATTTAGTTAGCCGCGGGGCTGAAGTCCCGCGCGGGCTGCAGCCCGCCCTCCATGACGCGGCGGAGGCGGACCTGGGCCACGCGCAGATCGTCGCTGGCAAGAATGTCGATATGAATGCCGTCGCGCTCGACGGACTCTCCCGGTTGAGGCACCCGGCCCAGCCATTCGGTGACCAGTCCGCCGACCGTAGTGGATTCGATGTCGTCCTCCGGATGGAATTCGAGGAGATCCGACAGGCGCGCCAGGTCGAAGCTGCCGGAAACGATGAAACCGCCCTGTCCATCTTCCTGGACGTCGGAGGCGGGTTCGTGCTCGTCGCGAATCTCGCCCAGAATGACTTCGACGAGGTCCTCCATGCTGGCAAGTCCGGCGGTGTTGCCGTACTCGTCGATCACGATCACCATATGGGTATTGTCCTGCTGCATTTCGCGCATCAAATCATTCACGGGTTTGGTTTCGGGCACGAAACGAATGGGCCGCATCAGCTCGCGCACGGTGCGGTGCGCGCGCTCGTCTTCATCCAGTTCGAACATATCGCGCACATGCACGAAGCCCACGATATGATCGATGTTGTCCTGGTAAACGGGGATGCGCGAATACTGCTCCGTGATGACCAACTCACGCAGTTCTTCGAGGGATGCGGAGGCGGAGATCGCCACGATATTGGGGCGGGGCGTCATGACTTCACGCACCACCTTGTCGCCGAACTCGACCACCGATTGGATCAGTTTGCGGTCCTCTTCTTCGATGAGACCCTCCTCGGTTCCAGCGGAGATGAGGGCTTCGATATTTTCCGCCTGCGTGGGGGCCTCCTCACCGTTGTTCTTCTCATCCGTCATTTCGACCAGGGACTGGAAGAAGTTGAGAGCGGCGACGAAAGGCATGGCGGTGAGACCCACGCCGCGGATCAATCCGGCGAGCGGCGCCAGCCAATGCGTGGATGCACGGCGAAACAGGGTTTGCGGCAGGGCATAGGCCATCACAATCATCGTCAGCCAGGAGGCCACGGCGGTCTCCAAGACATCCGGCCACGTCCACGCCTGACCATCGGCGAAGACCAGAAAATAGAATACGGCGATCAGCAGCAGGGTGGAGTGCTTGATCAGCGTAAAGACGCCGGCGCCGTCTTCGGTCTCAAAGCCGATCTTGTCTTCCAGGGTTTCGCGGAAGAATTTGACGGCGGCAAATTCCCGCGTGCGCAGGCGGAGACTCTCCAGGTACAGCAACTGGATCAGACTGGTCAGACCCAGCAGGCAGGCCAGCAGCGCGATGATGAGAACCAGGGCCAGGCTCATGCGCGCACCCGTTCGATCAATCCGGCCGGCAGGGCCAGGCGTTTGCGCCAGCGGGATTCGGCGCGGGCCATGCGCCCGTGGTCATTTTCGTGGTCCATGCCCAGCAGGTGCAGCAGACCGTGGAGCATCAGGATACAGATTTCATTTTCGATGGAATGGCGCTGTTCGGCGGCTTGAGCGCGGGCCCGCTGTAATGAGATGGCGATGTCACCAAGGGATTGGGCCGGCGCAGACTCCGGGAAAGACAGCACATCGGTAGGGTAATCCTTGCCGCGGAATTCCCGGTTGAGACGGCGGAGTTCGATATCGCCGGTGATCAGGCAAGTGAAGGCGGCGCCTTTGGAAACCTGTGCACACAGAACACGGGCGAAGCGTTCCAGACTGCGCCGGTCGAGTTCCGCCGGAGCCCGGCGGAACAAAACTATATGGTCGCCGGAGGACATGGATCGGAAGTTGCTTCAGCGGACGGTTCCGTCAGTTTCAAACTCAACTGGCGGCCCGCGCCGATGGCTTCGTTATAGCGCTCGTACGCCTTGACGATGCGCTGCACCAGATTGTGGCGCACCACATCGCGGTCGTCGAACTGCACGAAGCTGATGCCCTGGACACCGCGCAGCACCTCGATGGCGTCGATCAAGCCGCTGCGCTTGCCGGGCGGCAGATCGATCTGGGTAATGTCGCCGTTGACGACCATTTTGGAATTGAAGCCCGTGCGCGTGAGCACCATTTTCATCTGTTCGGGCGTGCTGTTCTGGGCTTCGTCGAGGATGATGAAGCTGTCGTTGAGGGTGCGGCCGCGCATGAAAGCGATGGGCGCGACTTCAATGGTGTTGCGCTCCAGGAACTTGTCAATCTTTTCCGCCTCCATCATGTCGTACAGCGCATCGTAGAGAGGGCGCAGGTACGGGTCCACCTTTTCCTGCAGCGTGCCCGGCAGGAAGCCCAGGCGCTCGCCCGCCTCCACCGCGGGGCGGGTCAGAATGATGCGCGAGACGCGCTTGGAAATCAGAGCCGAGACGGCCATGGCGACGGCCAGATAGGTCTTTCCGGTGCCGGCCGGTCCGATGCCGAGGACCAGATCGTTGCGCTCGATGGCTTCCAGGTAGCGGCGCTGGTTTACGGTTTTGGGCGCCAGGGCCTTTTTGCCGAAATTGCGCTGGCGTCCGCTCTGCACCAGGGCGCGGAAACTGACTTCGGGGTCTTCGCAGACTACCCGCAGGTAGCTGTTGAGATCGCCGTTGTTGAAGACGTGGCCTTCGCCGACCAGCGCGACGTAATCCTCCAGGATGTTTTCGGCGCGCGTGACGGCGTCGGGGTCGCCTTCGATTTCGAGCGTGCTGTCGATGAGTTGGGTGTTGACTTTGAGGCCCGATTCGATCAACCGGATGTTCTCATCGCGGGTGCCGAACAGGCTTTCGACGCCTCGGCTGATTTGCACGTTGGCTTTCATTTAGGTAGTGTTTGGGTGCCTCCGAACGACTGGTAAGAGCAAGTTGGGGATAGGACCGGGATAAACGCGGCCGATTGGTGAACAAACTTTCCGCTGGCGCGGGGTGGTCAAAACCATCCGCTCCTAGTATAGCAGAGGGAAGCCGCCTCGGAAATCGGTTACGTGACGCGCCCGCGTTTGCGACCGAAACGTGCGGGGTTTCCGTTTGACGCACGAACGCGCCTATCGCGCATGGCGGATGAGGCCGCAAGCGTCCGCGACTTCCGTTACATCGGGCAGGTCGAATTCCATTTGAATCTGCCCACCGTCGCGCTCGTATACGCCAAAGAAGATCTTGTGCACCTGGTCTGGGCTGCCCTCCTTATGCGGCGTGGGCTTGTTGTAGAACAGTTTAGCCACGATCATGGTCGGAAGCAGCACGGAACCCACTATGGAAACCTGTTTTTCCCCCGGCATCACGGCCCATATATCGTTCTGGGGCTTTCCGTCGTCAAGCCGCAGGTCGACCGGGATCATGTCCTTGTGGGAACTTTCGCTCACCTTGGACGCAACCTTCACCCCGATGTCGATCCAGCCACCCTCAAAATGACCGGCGGTTTTGCTGCGAGCGTGCTCCCCCGGCTGGCAGTGCACCACCAAAACCGGCGCCGAAGGCTTGGCTTGTTGGGGCGGCGCCAGAAACTTGCCTGCCAACCGATATTCCTCATACGAAGCGTTGTGCAGGGCATCGGAAACATGTTCTTTAGTCCAGCTTTGGGCAATGACGGTCGCCGGAATCATAAGCACCAGGAGAGTCAATCGTCTAGTTGTCATCCATTCCCAATGATATTCGCGCAACGGCCAAGAATAACAAAAATCCTTCTGGCAGCGCTGGAAACCGATGTTACGGCGCGAGGTGGCGCATATCGATCTTGCGCAACTCGGATTCGACCCGCGGGCTGCCTGGTTTCTTCCTGCCTTCGTCGTCATACTCGTTCCAGCCGGTGTTGGCGATGAAATAGAAGGTGTCGCCGACGAATGTGCCGTGCGTGGGTTCGCCCAGGCCGGGAGTGTTGGTTTCCAGGATACGCTGCCGCGTCAGATCCGCGGAGAAGAGCACCAGCCGTTCCGGCGTCTCGCCATTCTGCACGGCCAGGAAAGAATTGCCGTAGCGGTAGAAGCCGTCGATGCCGCTGAGGACGATCTTAGGCGCGGGCTGCAACCAACGTAGGGCGCGAGTCTGCAGGTCGATGGCGGCGATACCCCGCACATAGTCCGGCACATAGAGGGTATGCTCGTCGGCGGATAGGGCGGGTGTCTGCGGGGAGGGAAATTCGCCGGGCGGATCGAGTCGGTCAAAAGTAGAGGCACCGGCCGTCAGGCGCAGCACGGCGCCGTAGGTTCCCTCCGAGACATAGAGATCTCCGGCGCGGCTGATGGCCATGTCGCCGAACAAGCCCTTGACGGGCGACTCGATACGCCGGATCAGCGCTCCGGAATCGAGATGAAAAGCCAGCAGAGCGCTCTTGTCCTTATCGGCGAGGTTGCAGTGCGCGCAATGGCCCACCCAGCCGGTGGCCGCCCACAGGATACGGCGGCGGCTGTCGATGCGCAGGGCCATGACGGGCCAGCCGGTCTGGGCGAACAGCCGTCCCTCTCCGGTGACGATCTTGGACTGGGTCACGCTGCCGATGAGAAAGCGATGGGTTTTCGGATCGTAGGCGAGATCTTCGGGCAATAAATCAGGTTCGGGGAGGAGTTGCACCGCGACGGCGTGGCCGACGGGTTGCCGATTCCGATCCGTCTGGCGAAGGATCGCGGCGAATTGGGGTGTGGCACGGAGAGAGGCGAAGTCTTCGTCCGCGGCGAAATCGTAAATCAGTCCCGCGGCCGCCAGATCGGCCAACTCTGCAAGAGCCTGAGTGTTGTGTCCCAGCCGCGCCTCGGCGTCAGCCAGCTTATACAGGATACGCGCATTGCCCGGCAGGAGGGCTTGTAAACCGGTTAGAGCGTCGCGGAGCGCAGGATAATCCTTGGATTGGGCGGCTTGATGCGCGGCATGATTCAGAGTGATCCAGCGGGGTTCGGAATCGGCGCCGCATAATCGCCCCAGGGACATGGCGAGGAACACGGCGCCGGTTAGTCGTCTCATGACTGATGAGACGTATGAGACCGCGGAATGCCTTGTTAGGTGGTTGGCGCAGCGATTACGAAGAGAGTGCCCATGCCGCCGGAGCCTCCCGCGCTGGCCGTGCCGAAGATGTTGCCTTTCGAGTCCACAATCACGCCGGAGGCGGGGCGGGCGCCGTCAGAGCCGCCCGTGAAGCTATAGACGGTGGTGAAGTTGCCGGCGGCATCCAGCTTGAAGATGGTGCCATTTCCATAAGCACCGCCGAACATGGTGGTGCCATACAGGTCGCCCGCCGCGTCGGGGAAAAGGCTGGCCATGGGCGCGGACCCGTCAGGGCCGGTGAACGTGTGCAGCACCGTCAGCTGGTTGTTCGCGGGATTGAACTGGAAGACGACGCCGTTGCCCAGTCCGAAACTGGCGCTCCCGCCGGCCGAGCAGGTGCCAAAGAGGTATCCGCTGGAATTTGTGATGAGGCCCGCCATGGGCTGGGATCCGTCGGCGCCCCCGGTAAAAGTGTACAGTGCGGACGGATTGCCAAGGGCGAAGATCGTGCCGCCGTATCCCAACTGGGCGCTACCGCTGGTGGTCCCGTACATGCTGCTGCCCCAGTGAAACAGCCCGCCGTGCGGCAGGGCGCCATCCGGAGGAAGACTCTGTCCGGTGGTGAAAGCGCCGCCCGTGGGCAGTTCGAATGTGGTGCCGTATTTCGCGTCGCCGCCCTGGTAGGTGGTTCCGTAAATGTTATATGCGGGATCGAAAGCCAGTGGCGCGGCGGGACCGGATCCCTCCGCCGGCGGGCCCGCCAGGCTATGCAGAATGGTGTACTTGCCGGTGGGCGGTAAGGTTAACTCAAAAATAGTCCCGTGGCCATCCGCGCCGCCGTTAAAGGTAGTGCCGTAGAGGTTGCCAGCCGAGTCCTGGATCAGACCGGCGAGAGGCCCCGCGCCATCGCTCGGGGCGCCGGCGAACGCGTGTAGAATGGCTTCGTTCCGGCTGGCGAAATTTACCTCGTAGATGGTGCCGGCGCTACTGGCACCCCCGCCTTTGGTGGTTCCGTAAAGATTGCCATCGTAGAGAAGCGGTGTGCCGAACGGGGCGGCGCCGTCGGTGGCGCCTCCTTTGAATGTGTGGATCACCGTAAGCGTCTGAGCCGAAAGCGGCTGTGGGGCGATGGCGGCGGTGCAGAGCCAAGCTACGCCGAACAACCATCCAGATTTGTTTGAAATCGGGTAATGCATCATTTCTCCTCGTGTGAACCGCCCGCCTGGCTGCGCCGCGGGCGCAAAAAGAACAACCCATTTTGAAAATGGATTTCAATTCCGTAAACGCAGCGTAATTAATTCTGTATCGATGCCATGGGAGTGTCAAGCAGTACATAAGAATCTGGATCTGATTCCAGCGCCAGCCAGACCGTCGTTAACTCTGATTACGACTTTGCCGAAGCTGTACAAAAACATACAGTTCCAGGGCGCCGTGCAGTTTTCTCCAGGAGCACTCGATGGTACATATCGACTATAATCGGCATTGCTTTCCGTATAGTTTGGCTGGTACTACTGGGCGTCACTGCGTTCTGCGATCAAAAAGGGCACGATGGACCTCTCCAAGGCGCTCGCCGATCTACGAGAACAACGCGATCGAATCGATCAGGCGATCACCAGCCTGGAACGGCTGGCTGAAGATCGGCCGCGCCGGCGTGGCAGACCCCGCGGCAGTAAATCCGGAGTTGCGAAGAGGCCCACGGCGATCACGGGTGGGACCAAAGAGCGCGCCCGGGCGACGACGAATCCAGCCTCGGATGAGTAGAGCGGCACTAGCACTTTTCGGCGTAGCCTGCGTTATCGGATGCCGCGGCGCGGTGCCCGTCGCGCTAACGCCCCAGCCCCAGAAATTCAGCACTTTTTATGCGCGGGGTGAGGCGGGCGTCCCGGCCGAGGGATTTGCGAGCCAGGCCACCGCGTCCGACGGAGCCGTCTGGCATCGTACGGCGCACGGCGTCATGCGCGTGGACGCCGGTGCGCCGGCGCGCGACCGCCGGCAATACTTCTCCGGCAAGCGGTATCTGCCGGACGATCACGTCGAGGGAATGTCGCCGGACGCGGCTGGAGGCATGTGGATCCGCACGCGGACCGGCGTTTCGCACATCGAGCTGCGGCGCATGAGCCTGGCCGCCAAAGCCGCGCTCTTTGAAGAGCGGGTGCGGGCGCGGCACAACCGTTACGGTCTGGTGGCGCCGTCAAATCTGCAGGCGCCCGGCGATCTGGCCGCCAACCAGATGCGGGACGACGATAATGACGGGCTATGGACGTCGCTTTATGCCGCCGCGGAGTGTTTTCGCTATGCCGTGACCCGCTCCGGC
The DNA here is from genome assembly GCA_049511415.1 of Bryobacteraceae bacterium. Taxonomy (GTDB): domain Bacteria; phylum Acidobacteriota; class Terriglobia; order Bryobacterales; family Bryobacteraceae; genus Bog-159. The sequence continues at coordinate 33,714 of JBEKYC010000004.1, forward strand.
GAGGCGCTGGAGAACGCGCGCGCATCCACCGCCGCCCTGTTGTTTCTGGAAGAGGTAGCGGGACGGCGCGGATATCCGGCGCGCTCTTACATCCGCAAAGGCGACCATATGCCGCACGACGGGCAATGGCATTGGAGCGCGGATGGCCAATATTACTGGAAAGGAGATACCAGTTCGGACGAGATCGTGGGCCATTTCTTTCTTTATGGCATCGCTACGGATCTGTTGCCGGATACGGCGCTCAAAGCGCGGATCGCCGCAACCACGGCCAGGATCATGGACCACATCGTCGATCATGGTTATAACTTGGCGGAACTGGACGGCAAGCCCACCACTTGGGGCCAATGGTCGCGGGCTTATTTCCGTCAAGAGCCTTCGGATAGCCCATTGAACAGCTTGGAGCTGCTCAGCCTGCTGCGGACGGCGGCCCACATTACGGGCGATTCGAAGTATGCGCGGGAGTATCGCAAAGTTGCATTAGAGCTCGGTTATGCGCAACTCGCCACGCGCTACAAGGAACTGCGGGAAGAGATCAACTATTCGGACGAAGAACTGGCGATGCTGTCGTTTTACCCTCTGTTCCGGTATGAGACCGACGGCGGCCTGCTCGATCCGTACTACCGGCCGGCGCTCGACGCGTGGTGGGAAAACATGGCGCGGGAAGAGAATCCGCTGTGGACTTGCATCTATGCATTAGGACAACCTGCGGCGGCCGTGGACTTAGCTGGCGCGGTCCGGACGCTCTATCGCATGCCTGTGGATACCATTGCCTGGACTGTTACCAATTCCAACCGCGAAGACGTGGAAATGGAGAGCGTCCGGGACCGGTTCCAGCACCGTCAATCGAAGCGCCTGCTGCCGCCCGATGAAAGGCCAGTGATGAAGTGGAACACCAATCCGTTTGATGTGGACGGCGGCGATGGCGGAAGGTCCGAGGACGACGGCGCGGCGTTTCTGCTGCCGTACTGGATGGGGCGGTATCAGGGCGTTTTTCGGGGCGAGTGATCAGTTGCATCAAACGATGGTGGCTCCGCCGTCCACGATGATGGTCTGCCCCGTGATGTAGCCCGACGCCGCGGAAGCCAGAAACACTGCCACGCCCTTCAACTCGCCGGCATGGCCCACCCGGCCCATGGGGATGCCGGACTCGATGTACGGTTGCGCGGCTTCCAGCACCTTCTCCGTCATGCGCGACGGAAAAAAGCCCGGCGCGATGGCGTTCACGCGGATGTTGTGCGGCGCCCACTGCGCGGCCAGTTCCCGTGTGAGGCCCAGCAACCCGGCCTTCGACGACGCGTATCCAGCGTAATGAATGCCATTGGGCATGGAGCTTTTCAAACCGGCGATGGAAGCTACGTTGATGATCCGGCCATAGCGCCGCTGGATCATCTCACGCCCGCAGGCCTGCGCGAACAGGAATGCCCCCGTTAGATTCACGTCGATCACCTGTTGCCACTTATCGAAGGGCATAGACTCAGCGGGCGCGCCCCAGGTGACTCCGGCGTTGTTTACCAGAATATCGATCTGGCCGTAAGCGGCCAGAGTCTGCTTTACCGCGGCTTCCACGTGAGCCGCCTTGGAGACATCGCACAGCGCGCCTTCGCAACGGAATCCGCGCTGCTTCATGGTCTCGATTGCGGGTGTGAGCCACTGGTCGCGGCGCGCCAGCAGCATCAGGGAAGCCCCGGCTTCCGCCAGTCCCTCGGCGATTTCTTCGCCCAGACCGCGCGAGCCACCGGTAACCAACGCAACTTGTCCTGTAAGATCGAATAACTGTTTGAGTGAGGTCATAACTTGTCAATTACCAGGCGCGCGATGCGTTCGCGATGATAAGCGCCGTCGCCAAACATCAATTCGCTGGCCTTGGCACGCTTGTAGTATAAATGCACGTGATTCTCCCAGGTGAAGCCCATGCCGCCCTGTACCTGTATGCCGCGGTTGCCGACTTCGCGATAAGCGTCGCTGGCGTAAGCTTTGGCCACGGATACCGCTACGGCCGCCTCGGGCGCGCTTTCCTGCAACGCCCACGCCGCGTAGTAAGCCGCCGAACGCGAGCTTTCGGTCAACAGCAGCATATCGGCGCAAAGATGCTGCACCGCTTGAAACTGGCCGATGGGTTTGCCGAACTGCTTGCGCGCCTTGGCGTATTCGACGGCGATCTCCATGACGCGCTGCATGCCGCCCACCATCTCCGCCACCAGCGCTACGGTAGAAATAGCCAGTGCACGTTCTAACGCCCTGTGCGCCGGCTCGCCGAGGGCCAGCAGGCCGTCTGCGCTGACCGGCACGGCCGCGAAATCGACCTGGTAGAGCTTGCGTGTTTCGTCGAGCGCGGGCAGGCGGCGGATGGTCAGGCCGGCAGCATCGCGGGGCACGAGGAACAGGCCGAGATCCGCGCCGCAGCGCGCCGCGCAGACCATGAAATCCGCGGCCGCCGCATCCGTGACAAACATCTTGCGGCCGGTCAGGGCGAAGCCACTCGCCGTCCGATGGACATCCATCCGGACGGCTTCCGGCTCCCAGCGCGCATCGCTCTCCAGCAGCGCCAGCGTGGCATGCGCTTCACCCATGGCGATCCGTGACAGGTGCTTCTTCTTCTGCGCCGGACTGCCGGCCGAGTCGATGGCCACGCCCGCCAGCAGCGTGGTGGAAAGATACGGCCCCGGCAATAGGACACGTCCCATTTCTTCCAGCGCGACCGCCATCTCCACCAGCCCCAGGCCCAGACCGCCGCACTCTTCGTCAAAAACAATGCCCGTCCAACCCTGCTGCGCCATCTTTTGCCACAAGGCGGCGTCCGATGCGCTTTCGGTCTCCATCATCCGGCGGACCTCGGCTATGGGGCACTCGGCGGTGAAAAACTCCCGCGCCGAATTCTTCAATACTTGTTGCGTCTCGGTCAATCCGAATTGCATGGCGCTCCTCAGTAGCTCTTGGGCAGACCCAGCACGAAATGCCCGACAATATTCCGCTGGATCTCCGATGTGCCGGCTTCGATGGTGTTGCCGCGCGCCCGCAGCCAGGCGTAGGCCCATTGGCCGTCGTCGAAGGCTGCCTCCGCGCCGCGCGTCAACTGGCCGTAGGGCCCGAGCAGTTCCATGGCGATCTGCTGGAAGCGCTGATTCAGCTCGCTCCAGAAGATCTTCTGGATGGATCCCTCAGGACCGGGCATGCCGGTTTGCATCACGCGGCTGATGGCGCGCATCTGGTTCAGGCGCATGATCTCGATTTCCGCGTAACTCTGCGCCAGTTTCTGGCGGATCACGGGATCCTGCGCCGCGGGACGGCCGTTGCGTTCGATCTGGTGCGCCAGTTCCACCAGCCGCGCGAACTGGCGCTTGAAGGTGATTTGCAGACCGGCGCCCAGCAGCGCGCGCTCGTGCATCAGCGTGCCCAGCGCTACGTTCCAGCCGTTGTTGATGCGGCCCACCACGTTCTCCGCCGGCACGCGCACGTTATCGAAGAACAGCTCGTTGAATTCCGTTTCGCCGGTCATCTGGCGCAGCGGGCGCACCTCCACGCCGGGACTGTGCATATCCACCAACAACACGGTGAGGCCTTTATGTTTTTCCGCGGCGGCATCCGTGCGCACCACCAGTTCGCACCAGTCGGACGCCCAGCCGTAGCTGGTCCAGACCTTCTGGCCGTTGACGATAAAATTGCCGCCGTCGAGCTGCGCTTCGGTGCGTAGCGCGGCCAGGTCCGAGCCGGCATCAGGCTCCGAAAAACCCTGGCACCAGATCTCTTCGCCGCTGAGGATTTTCGCAAGGTAGCGTTGCTTCTGCGCCTCCGTGCCGAAGGCGATCAGCGTGGGCCCGACCAGTTCCAGGCCCAGGATTCCTGGCAGCGGCGGCGCTCCGATGCGCGCCATCTCTTCCGTGAAGATAGCCTTCTCCATGAGGGTGGCGCCGCGCCCGCCGTATTCTTTGGGCCAAGATAGGCCCGCCCAACCGCTCTCGTAAACCTGGCGCTGCCAGTCGCGCAGGTAGGCAAAGCGTTCGGCCAGGCTTTCGGTGGCGGATTGCCGGGCTTCCCAATCGCGGGGTGCGTGGGCATCCAACCAGGCGCGTAGTTCGTCGCGGAACTGCTGTTCTTGCGGGGTCGGGTTGAGATCCATGTATGCTCCGAAGTACGAGCAATGAGTATATCCGAATCTACTTCAGGCGGCACAAGGGATCGCCCACCACGATGTTCTGCCAGCTCAGTCCCGGTATCGCGACGTAATAGCTCTCGGCCAGATTGCGGCCGTGGAAGTAAGCCGGAAACAGATGGTCGGGATGCGGTGTGAATTCCAGATACGGTTCGTACACATGGCCGGAACATCCCGTGGCGCCTTCGTGGATGTAATCCGCGGTAAGGGTCTGCGGCGAGCCGACGAACCAGTGTGCCGGATCGTTCCAGGTACTGATGGTCCAGCCGGCCGGCGGCCGCTGGAACGAGCGGCCGTCGGTCGAGACATACTCGCTCACCAGCGCGCCCGGCAGCCATTGGAAGCCCAGGTTGCGCTGATGCCGATTGGGATCGTTCGATCCCCAGCCGGCGTAACCGATCACGTCTTTCTCGCCCGTCAGCACCTTCTCCGATTCATCCATCACGACGCGCTCTTTGGGCAGCGCCAGGGCAGCCGTGCGCAGCCAGTTATTGCCTGGACTATCGTCGGAGGACTTCAAGTCGAACACGAACTTACCGCGATTGCGCGCCTCCAGCGACCGGTCGATGATGCCTTTGACATCGTCAAAATCGTAGCCCGTCAGGCGTGTCACCAGGTAGATGGGAAAGCGCGCGTGCGTGAAGGGCTGATCCTTCTGCCGGAAAAACGGATTGGGCACCAGGCCCGCGCGCTGGAAACGCTTGCCGTGCATTTTGGAATAGAGCAGCGTCAGTTCGGAATCGACCGAACCCGCCTCGCTGGCCTCTCCCGCGCCATTGCCGGGTATCTTCAGCGGCACACCCGCGGTGGTGACGATATACAGAATCTGCTCCTGCAGCTTGGCCTTGGCAAGGCAGCGCGTGATGGGGCGTTCCACCTGCGTGACGTAGTCCTCCCACGCGATCTCTTCGACCTCCTGCTTGATGTCCAGGGTGCAGACGTTCTTGAGCGGGATGCCGCGCTTGGGGATGTAATAATCCGCGATACGCCGCGAGAGATTGCTGCCGCGGTTCACCACCAGCAGAATCGTTTCGCCCACTTCGGCGAGCGCAGCCGGCAGGCAGAGGAGCATGCCAAGGCATGCAATGACTAGCGGGCGGGCGGATTCAGCGCGCACTGGCACAGTATCGCATGCCATCCGGCAAAGTGATACGATGCGCGTGATCGCCATGCGCAACTTAATATTCGCAACGGCCTTGTCCGCCGCGCTGCTTGCGGCACAGCCCTACCCGTTTCAGGACCCGAACCTGCCCTTGCAACAGCGGGTGGATAACATCCTGTCGCTGATGACGCTCGACGAGAAACTCGCCTGCCTGACCACCAGCACGGCCGTGCCGCGGCTGCACATCCCCGACGCCGGCGGCACCGAAGGCCTGCACGGTCTGGTGCGCAAAGGCGACTTCGGCGGCAAAGCCATAACTACCACGCAGTTCCCCGAAGTGATCGGCATGGCGTCCACCTGGGATCCCGCGCTGATCCGCCGCGTGGGCGCCGTGATGGGCTACGAAGCCCGCTATATTTATCAGAACGAGAAATACAAGAGCAGCGTGCTGATTGTTTGGGGTCCGAACGCGGACCTGGCGCGCGATCCGCGCTGGGGACGCAACAACGAAAGCTATGGGGAAGATGCCTTCTTCACCGGAACCATGTCCGTGGCGTTGATCAAGGGTCTGCAAGGCGGCGATTCGAAATACTGGCAGGCCGCCTCGCTGATGAAGCATTTCCTGGCTAACAGCAACGAGACCACCCGCGGCAGCTCCTCTTCCGATTTTGACGAGCAGTTACTCATGGATTACTACTCCGTGCCCTTTCGCATGGGATTCGTGGAGGGCGGCGCTAAGTCGTTCATGGCATCTTACAACGCCTGGAACCATGTGCCCATGACGGTGAATCCCATCTTGAAAACGCTGGCCGTCGAGAAATGGGGCGCCGATGGCATCATCTCATCCGACGCGCTGGCGGTCGAACTCATGGTAAATCCGCGCCACTATTACCCGAACAACGAAAAAGCCGCGGCGGAAGCCATTAAGGCGGGCATCGGCCAGATACTTACCTTTCTGTTCAACCCCACGAAAGTTGTCAAGCAGGACCTGGACAACCATCTGCTGACCGAAGCCGATATGGACGCCGCGCTGAAGGGCAAGTTCCGCACGGTGATCCGGCTGGGTCTGTTGGACCCGCCCGCCATGGTGAGTTATTCGAAAATCGGCGCAGCCGGCGAACCGGAGCCTTGGACCATGGAAAAGCACAAGCAGGTGGCGCTGGAAGTAGCCCGCGAATCGGTCGTGCTGCTGAAGAATGCCAACGGCTTCCTGCCGCTCGACCGAACCGCGCTGAAATCCATCGCGGTCATCGGGCCGCGTGCCAATGAAGTGTCCATCGATCTATACGGCGGCAAGCCTCCCTACGCCATCACCCCGCTGGAGGGTATTCGCAAACAGGCCGGTGCGGCGGTGACGGTCAATTATGCCGCCAACAACGATAATGACGCCGCCGTGAAAGCCGCGCGCGCGTCCGACGTCGCGGTAGTGGTGGTGGGCAACCATCCCACGTGCAATGCCACCAACATCATGGCGATTTTCAATATGGATGTCTCCAGCAAACCCTGCGCCGATCCCGGCGAAGGACGCGAAGGCCGCGACCGCGAATCCATCAATCTGTCGCAGGAAGAACTGATCCAACAGGTGTACGCGGCCAATCCCAAGATAGTGGTGGTGCTGGTCTCGAGTTTCCCGTACGCCATCAACTGGACCCAGCAGAACGTGCCGGCCATTCTGCACATCGCGCACGCGGCGCAGGAGCAGGGGACGGCCATCGCTGAGGTGCTGTTCGGGGATTGCAACCCGGCCGGCCGATTAAACCAGACCTGGCCGAAATCGCTCGATCAGATCCCGCCCATGATGGATTACGACATTCGGCACGGCCGCACTTATATGTATTTAAGAGGCGAGCCTCTCTATCCCTTCGGGTACGGGCTCAGTTACACCACTTTCAAATATTCGAACCTACGATACCGCTCCGGAACAGTCAGCGTGGATGTGACCAACACCGGTAAGCGTTCGGGCGACGAAGTAGTGCAACTCTACGAGCGCGCCGGGGACGGCAAACAGCTGCGCGCCTTCGCGCGCGTCTCCCTGAAGCCGAACGAGACCCGCCCAATAAAAATGCCGTTCACGGCCGGCAAAGCATCCACACGCATTGTGGTGGGAAGCTCGTCGGCCGATGAACGGCTGGATTCTACGATCGGGCTATCGCATTGAGCGGCTGACTACGGCGCCCAAGTGCACGAGAAGCTGGTACCGTCCGTGGAGAGCGCACTACACGTCGATGTCTGCGGGCTCGACGAACTACCCACTTTGTTGATCTCCTCGACGGCCGCGCCGAAGGCCGAAATCGCGCCCGAGGTGCTGCTGTCGGTCGCGTAGTTGGTGCCGCTCACGCCCGACGTGTCCTCACCGAAAAGGATCGTGCCGAAATCGGACAGCGGCAGGATGCCGTCGCCGGATGTGCAGCACGGCGCTTCGGCGATCCACTCCGCCGATGAGCGCTTGGCGCCGCGAACCGTCGAGCTCTTCGTATAAGACTTACCCGTGGTTTCATTCGTGATCGTGATCGTAAACTCGCTGCCGCTGTAGGTGACGGACGCGGACATACGATTGCCGGGACTGATCGCCAGACTGGTAATCTCAAACGACGGGTGCGGATAAAATTCGTACCAAGCATAGTAATTGGCCCTGGTCCCATCGCAGTCCGAATCGGTCCCGGTTTGCTCGACGGTCGACGAGCTGTACCCGTCGATACCCACCCAGAACGCGGCGTATTGGTCGCCCGATACGCCCGAGCAGGTGGCCGTCGGCACCGTCCATGAGCCTTTGGCCGAGGTGAACGACGAACCCGTCACCGCGTAGCCGCTCCAGTTGGTGCTGGTGGAACTGCCGTCGAAGTGATCCTTCCAATCACGGACCGGCCCGTGCTGGCGGTGGGCGATCTTTTCACCGCCGTCTTGTGAAAGGGATGCGCCGGAAACCTGCGCGAACGCGGGCACAAAAGCCAGCACCCCCACTAATCCTAATCGTGTTGATAGCATTCCTTGTTTTGACCTCCGTAAATTAGCCAGAAGCGCAAAGGGCCACGGCCCGTTTGCGCGTGTTCCTCAAAGAGAGTATCCGGGTTTGGTTGGAGTCCCGAATTCTGACCAGTATACACCAGCTAGTAGTCGTAGCAAGTACTATCGGTTTTGTTAACTGAACGAGCGTGAACGGACGGGTCTCGGAGGCAGGCCGACTTGCGATAACATGGGCGGTCATGGCGCTGCCCTCCCGCGTGAAGGATTGGTTCGTCCGCCGATGGATGCAAATACGACCCGGTCCGGAAGCCCGTCATGGCGCAGTCTGGGGTACGTTGGCGGCGGCTGCGGCCTGCGTGGTAATCGCCGGTTTGTATACCAAGACTGGATTCGGTTACGCATTCGATTTCGGTCTGGCCCTGGCGATTGCCGTGGTACTGATTCCGCTGGTGATGCTGGCCGTGGCCCTGCTGCTGACTATCGCGCGCCATCTGCCGCGCACGGCCAGCGGCATGATGGTGGGCGCCGGCGTTTTCATCATGCTGGTGTGGATGCCGCCGCAACTCGGCTTCGCCATGGCGCTGCTCGTGGGGGTTGCCGAAGGATTGCTGGGCGCCGCCATCGCCACTCTGGCCACCCGCGGTTTCTCCGGGGCCGCGCTCCCCAAGAAGATCATCACGGCCTTTTTGCTGGTGCTGGGCGTGGCCTTCAACATCGCCCTGGTTTGGTTGTTCGCGCACGATGGATCGCTGCAGGGCCTGACCGCGTGGAATCCGCCAGCCGCCAGTATGCCCGCGCCGCTCGCCGTGGAGAATCCGGCTACGTCCGGACCGCATCGCGTCCGCACGTTGTTTTACGGCTTGGGCAACGACATCCGCCGGCCCGAATACGGCTCGTCCGTGGCCCTCAAAACGCGCACCGTGGATGCGTCCGGCTTCTTCAAGGACTTCAGCGGCTGGAAGCGCTGGGCGCGCCGCAAGTACTGGGGCTTCGATATGGAGAAGCTGCCGCTCAACGCGCGTGTCTGGTATCCGGACGGCCCCGGACCGTTCCCCCTGGCGTTGATCGTACACGGCAACCACGAAATGGCCGACTTCTCCGATCCGGGCTATGCCTACCTCGGCGAGTTGCTGGCCAGCCGCGGTTTCATCCTGGCCTCCATCGACGAAAATTTCCTGAATAGCGGCCTGTTCCACGATCCGCCCCAGCAACAGCAGGTGCGCGGCTGGATGCTGCTGGAGCATCTGAAGCTATGGCGCGACTGGAACGCGGCGGCCGGCAATCCGTTCCGCGGCAAAGTGGATATGGCGCACATCGCGCTGATGGGCCATTCGCGGGGCGGGGAAGCGGCCGCCACCGCGGCACTGTTCAATCGTTTGCATTACTATCCCGAGGACGCCAATATCCGCTTCGATTACGGCTTCGCCATCCAGTCCGTGGTCGCCATCGCGCCGGCCGACGGCCAATATAAACCCGCTGGGCAGCACCGTTGGATCGAAGACGTCAGTTACCTGACCTTGCAGGGCGCGCACGATGGGGACGTGTCCTCGTTCATGGGCAGCCGCCAGTGGGACCATGTCCGGTATACGCAGCCCGGTCCCTGGTTCAAGGCCGAAATCTACGCGTATCGCGCCAATCACGGGCAGTTCAATACGGCGTGGGGCCGGCACGACGCCGGCGAGCCGTTGAGCTGGTTCTTGAATCTGAAGCCGCTGATGCCGGGCGACGAGCAGCGACGCATTTCGAAAACCTATATCGCGGCCTTTTTGGAGGCTACACTCAAGGGCAAACGCGAGTATCGCCCGCTGTTCGAGGACTGGCGGGTGGGCCGCGCGTGGCTGCCGGAGACGATCTACATCAATCGCTTTGAGGATGCCTCTTATATCGCGCTGGCCGGCTACCAGGAAGATGCCGACCTGACCACCACCACGGTTCCCGGCGGCCGGATTTCAGCCGAGGGTCTTTCCATCTGGCGCGAGGAGCGCATTCCCTGGCGCGGCGGCAATCGCGATTATAACGGCGTGGTGCTGGGATGGAATCGGGCCAAGGGTGCCGCGGCGCCTTTTTATGCGCTCACGCTGCCCGCGGGCGCGGCCGCGCAGTGGCGATTGGGCAAAGCCTCCACGCTGGAGTTGTCGCTGGCCGCGATGGACGAAGACGCGCCACTGCCCGGCAAGAAGAAAGACGATAAGCCTAAGGATTCCGATAAATCCAAAAAGACGGAGCGCGAGTCGCCGGATTTCACTATAGAGTTGGTGACTAGCGACGGAGTGACCGCCACGGCGCCGGCGAGCCGCTTTGCCGCCATTCCGCCGCCGCTTAAAGAGAAATTCACCAAGCTCAATGTGCTCGATAGCGTGGGCTATGAGAAAGACTGGGAGCCGGTGTTGGGAAGCGTGCGCGCGCCGCTGGCGGCGTTCGAAACCACCGGACCAAAGCCGTTCGACCCTGCCCGGGTGGCTGCGGTGCGCCTGAAATTCGACCGCACGCCCATGAGCGTGATTACCATCAGCAGCATTGGTTTCGCACAGGAGGAATAATGAGAACGTTCGCGATGATGATTTTGATGGCGGCCGCGGCCCTGCCCGCCGGCACGCCCAAAGGCTTCGAGCACTGGACCGCCGCCGACCTGCGCGGCTTTGAAAAGAAGCTGTCGCCCAAGATGAACGCGCAGAAGATCGCCACCGAATCGCTGGGAAGCTTCGGCACGCACAATTTCCTGGTGGCGCATCGGGAGGGCAACGGCGAGGCGGAACTGCACGAGACGCAGAGCGATGTGATGGTGATTGAAAGCGGCGAAGCCACGTTAATCGTCGGCGGGACGGTGGTGGATCCGCGTACCACGGCGCCGCACGAAATCCGCGGACCGTCCATCAAGGGCGGCGAAAAGGTTCCGGTGTCTGCGGGCGACGTGCTGCACATCCCCCTGCGCATCCCGCACCAGATGCTGGTGGAGAACGGCAAGCAGATTACTTACTTCGTGGTGAAGATCGACTAGGACGTGGCGCTGGACTGCGCGGCTTTGCGCGCGACGGCATCGTCGTAACTCACTCCGTAAATCGACGGCACCTTCGCTCCCATCGGGCGCAAGTAGACGGATAATTGCCCGCGATGATGGATGATGTGGTTCAGCGAGGCTTGCAGATACATCACGGCCGGCATTTGGAACATACCGCGAAAATCCACGATCTTCGTCAGTTGCTCGGCGGAAAGCTGGGTGAGCCTTTCGAAGCTTGCCGCGAAGGCTTCCGCGTACCACGCCGAAATGGCGGCCGGGGTGTCGATCGAATCGGGCCGCGCGCTGCTGATGCCGAAATCGAACTCGCCCGAGGCGACGCTATTCATAAAGAACACCTCAGCGGAGGCGATGTGCCACGCCAGTTCCAGCGCGCTCTTGGAATGCTCGTCGGGGCGATAGCCGGAGTGAGCCTCGGGAACGGCCTCGATGATCTTTCGGGTTGTGCGGTGCTCCGATTTCAATGCGGGTAGCGCCATCTGTAACAGAAATGTTGCTTGTTCGGGTTGGAGCGGTTGCATAGTCGTTGCGCCTCCTCAGGCTATCGTATCAGCGCCGACGACTTACCCGCAAAGTCCAGCACCCATGCCGGGAAGATACCCAGGAACAGCGTGCCGATGGCGGGAATCACCAGCGCGGCGCGCAGACCCAGCGGCAGCGGTTCCAACTCGGTGGTGGCCTCGCTCGGCTCGCGGAAGTACATCACCACCAGAATGCGCAGATAGTAATACGCGGCGACCGCGCTGTTCAGCAGGCCCAGCACCGTCAACCACACCAGGTGCGAATCGAGCGCGGCTTTGAAGATGTAGAATTTGCCGAAGAAGCCGCCGGTCAGCGGTACGCCGATCAGGGAAAGCAGGAAGATCGCAAGCAGCGCGGCCGTGCCCGGTTGCCGTTCGCCCAGGCCCGCGAAATCGTCCACCGCCAGGAAGCGTTCGCCTTTGCCCGAAAGATGCGTCACCACCGCGAACGCGCCGATATTCATCAGCGCGTAGGCCGCCAGATAGAACATCGCCGCCGCGGTGCCCACTTGCGATCGCGCGGTCAGCGCCACCAGCACGTATCCGGCATGCGCGATCGAACTGTAAGCCAGCAGGCGTTTGATATTCGATTGCGTCAGCGCGGCGAAGTTTCCGATGGTCATCGATAGCAGCGCCGCTCCCCACACCAGCGGCTCCCAATCGCGCCCGATGCTGCCAAAGGCCGTGAGGAAGATGCGCAGGAAGATGGCGAAAGCCGCCGCCTTTGGACCAGTCGCCAGAAAAGCCGAGACCGGCGTGGGCGCGCCCTGGTACACATCCGGCGCCCAGACCTGGAAAGGCGCGGCGGATACTTTGAACGCCAGGCCCACGAACATCAGTGCCGCCGCCACGCCGATGAATACCGGAGCCGGCGTCCCGGCTCCGGCGGTGAGCGTGGCGTGCAGAGCCGTCAGATACGTGGCGCCGGTCATGCCGTAAACCACCGCCACGCCGTAAAGGAAAAATGCGGTGGCGAACGATCCCAGCAGGAAGTATTTCAGCGCGGCTTCGTTGGCGCGCTTGTCGTCGCGCAGGTAACCCGCCAGTACGTAACTGGATATCGACGAAATCTCCAGGCCTATGAAGATCAGGATCAACTCGTTGGCCGAGACCATGATGCACTGGCCCGCGATGGAAAACAGCAGCAGCGCATGATATTCGCCGGCCTCCACGCCCTCGCGTTCCAAAAATCGATAAGACGCCAGCACAGTCAGAGTGCCAACGCCGATTACCAGCACGCGGAAGAAGGTAGCGAAGCCGTCCACGATCAGCATGCCGGAAAAGGCCGCGCCCGGCGAGCCGTTGGATATCACCGCGCCTGCGCCGGCCGCCACCAGGGCGGCGATCGAGAGATGCCCGTAGATGCGCTGCGATCGCTTGCGCAGAATGACGTCGAGCACCATCAACAGCGTGCCCGCCGTGATGAGTATGATCTCCGGCAGAAAACGGATGTATTCCTGGGCGGATGGCGCCAGATTAACGGGCATGCGCCACCTCCGCCGCGATCGCCGGCTGCTTCACCTGAAACTGCACATTCACCTGCGTCTGGTCCAGAATCCGCGCCGTGGTTCGTCTCACCGAAGGCAGGAACGATTGGGAATACATGCCCATCCAGACCATCATGGCGATCAGCGGCAGGATGGCGGCCCATTCCCGCGGCTTCAGGTCGAAGACATGCTGCCGCACCGCGTCGGGCGTCTCGCCATAAAACAGGCGTTGATAGAGCCATAGCATGTAGCAGGCGGAAAGGATCACGCCGATGGAGGCGAAGATCGTCCAGCGAAAATTGGCTTGCGCCGAGCCTTGCAGCACCAGGAATTCGCCTACGAAGTTGTTCAGCGTCGGCAGCCCCATCGAGGCCAGCATGGTGATCATGAATGCCGTGGAAAGCCACGGGGCCGCGCTAGCCACGCCGCCGTAATCGGCGATTTCGAGCGAATGCCGGCGCTCGTACAAAAAGCCCACCATCACGAATAGCGCCCCGGTCGAGATGCCGTGGTTCAGCATCTGGTACACCGCGCCGTCCATCCCCATCTGCGTGAACGAGAAGATTCCCAGCACGACGAAGCCCAGGTGGCTCACCGAAGAGTACGCCACCAGCTTCTTCATGTTCGGCTGCACCATGGCGACCAGCGCGCCGTAAATGATGCCGATGATGGCCAGCGTCACGATCCAGGGAGCGCAGGTGCGCGCCGCGCCGGGGAACATCGGCAGGCAAAAACGCGCCAGCCCGTAAGTGCCCATCTTCAGCATGACGGAGGCCAGCATCACCGAACCTGCCGTGGGCGCTTCCACGTGCGCGTCCGGCAGCCATGTGTGCAGCGGAAAAATCGGCACCTTCACCGCGAAGGCCACGAAAAATGCCAGGAAGAGCAGCATCTGCTGCTGCGGATTGAACGACAGCCGGCCGCTCTGCAGCATCGCCAGAATATCCGGATAGTTGAACGTGCCGGCGTGATTGTACACGTAGATAATCGCGGTCAGCATCAGCACCGAAGCGGCGAAGGTGTATAGGAAGAACTTGAGAGCGGCGTAGATACGCCGCGTGTGGCCCCAGATGCCGATCAGAAAATACATCGGCACCAGCGATACTTCCCAGAACACGTAAAACAGGAACAGATCCTGCGCCGCGAACACGCCCGCGAGGCCCACTTCCAGCAGCATCAGAAACGCGAAATATTCCTTAACGCGGCTTTGAATGGACTTCCACGAGATCAGCACGCAGACCGGTGTCAGGAAAGTGGCCAGGATGACCAGCCAAAGACTCAGCCCGTCGAGCGCCACGTGATAGTGAATCTGCGGCGAGTTGACCCAGATGAAATCCGTGACAAATTGTTCGCCCGCGGCCTTGGTATCGAAACCAATTGCCAGACCGACCGATGCGGCGAACGCCACCAGCGAAAACGCCAGCGCCATGGCGCGGATGGCGCCGTGCGCGGCGCGCGGCATCAGCAGCAGCACCAGGAATCCGATCAGCGGGATGGCCAGCACGATGTCGAGCAGGTTCATCGCAGGCCTCCCAGCACGCCGATTGTCAGCAGCAGCACCACGCTGCCCAGCAGTACCCACGTCGCGTAACTGCGTATATTGCCGGATTGCAGCAGCTTCAGCACGCCGCCAATACCACGCGCGCGATTCGCGACGCCGTTCACCGTGCCATCGATCACGGTGGCGTCCACCGCTTTCCATAACACTACACGCGATCCGGAAATCAGCGGATCCACTACCGCCGCATCGTAAATTTCGTCCACGAAGTATTTGTTGTAGACCAGCTTGTAGAGGCCGCCCATGCCGGCCGCGACCCGCTCGGGTAGTTCCGGCTTGGCGACGTAAAATAGCCAGGCCAGCGCGATCCCGCCGAACCCGAACGCCACCGAAACCAGCACCGGTCCGATGTCTTTGCTTTCCTCGGCCAGCGGGAACAATGGCGCCAGAAACTCCGGCACCTTGAACAGGAAGCCTCCGGCCAGCGAAAGCGCCGCCAGCACCACCAGCGGCACCAGCATCACGGCAGGCGATTCATGCGTATGCGCGTGGCCGCGATACTTGCCGAAAAACGCCAGGAAAATCGCCCGGAAAACGTAAAACGCGGTCATGCCCGCGGTGATCACGCCCACCCAGTACATCCACGGCGCATGATGATCGGCGGCGGCCAGAATCGCATCTTTACTGTAGAAACCCGCAAATGGCGGCACGCCGGCGATGGCCACACCCGCGCACAGCATGGTGGCGAAAGTCCACGGAATCTTGCTGCCCAGGCCGCCCATATTGCGTAAATCCTGTTCGCCCGAAAGCGCATGGATCACGCTGCCCGAACCGAGGAACAGCAGCGCTTTGAAAAATGCGTGCGTCATCAGGTGATAAATGCCGGCGGAAAAGGCTCCCACGCCCAGGCCCAGGAACATGTAGCCGAGCTGCGAGACCGTGGAGTAAGCGAACACTTTCTTGATGTCGTTCTGCGCCAGTCCGATGGTGGCCGCGAAGAACGCCGTCGCCAACCCGATCACCGCCACCGTTTCCATGGCTGCGGGCGCATGCGTGTAGATCGCCGCCGAGCGCGCCACCATATAAACGCCCGCCGTTACCATGGTGGCCGCGTGGATCAATGCCGAAACCGGCGTCGGACCGGCCATGGCATCCGGCAGCCAGACATACAGCGGAAGCTGTGCCGATTTGCCGCAAGCGCCCACCAGCAGCAGCAGCGCGATGGCGGTCAGCGTTCCTTCGGACTTGCCGGCCACGGAGCTGAACACTGCGCCGAAATCCAGCGAATTGAAGTTCACCACGATCAAAAACATCGCCAGCGAGAATCCGAAATCGCCGATGCGATTTACGATGAACGCTTTGTTGCCGGCGTTGGTCGCGAACTTCTTATCGAAGTAGAATCCGATCAGCAGGTAGCTGCACAATCCCACGCCTTCCCAACCCACGAACAACACCAGGTAGTTCGCCGCCAGCACCAGCGTGAGCATGAAAAACATGAACAGATTCAAATATGCGAAGAAGCGGTAATAGCCGCCTTCGTGCGCCATGTAACCAATCGAATAAATATGGATCAGCGAGCCGATGCCCGTGACCACCAGCAGCATGATCGCCGTCAGCCGGTCGACCGTGAAATCCATGCCCACGCTTAAAATGCCGCTCTGGATCCACGTGAAATACTGCTCGGTGTAAGCCGCGTTCAGATCCCCAAGCCCCAGCAGAGTCTTCACCACCCAGGCGAAGGACAGCAGCACCGAGCCGATGGCGATAGTATTGACGAGCGCCTTCGACGAGCGCCGCCCGAAGATCCCGTTCAACAGGAACCCGAGAAGTGGAAAAACGGGAATGAGCCAGAGTTGCATCAGTTTTTCATCGAACTTACTTCATCGACATTCAAAGTCGAGCGATTCTTGAACACCGTCAGAATAATCGCCAGGCCCACGGCCGCTTCCGCCGCCGCCACCACCATCACGAAGAAGCTGAAAATATGCCCGTTCACCTGCTTCCACATGTAGGAAAACGTAATGAAGCTCAGGTTGACTCCGTTCAGCATCAGCTCGATCGACATGAAAACCGTGATCACATTGCGCCGCAGGATAAACCCCGAGGCGCCCAGCACGAACAGCACCGCGCTGAGGATCAGATACCAGGAAACCGGCACGCCGCCCATGCTATTCGAGCTCCTTCCGCGCCAGCACCACGGCGCCCAGAATGGCGATCAGGATCAGCACCGAGACCACTTCGAAAGGCAGCAGATATTGCGTGAACAGGGCCCGGCCCACGTCCGCTGCCGTGCCGTGCCGGAAAGCTCCGAAACGCACCGCGGCCGCGCCCGGAAACAGTTGCTGCACGAAGTAAACCATCAGCCCGAGAAAGCTGAAGAGCAGCGGCAGACCCAGCAACTGCGCCATCCACGAGCGCCCGCTGCGCGTCTCCGCGCCGGCGTTCAGCAACATGATCACGAAGATGAACAGCACCATGATGGCGCCCGCATACACGATCACCTGCGCCGCGGCCAGGAATTCGGCCCCCAGCAGCAGGTACAGCACCGCCAGCGCGCCCATCACGCCGATCAGCGAAATCGCGCTCGAAATCGGATGCGTCTGCACCACGACGTTGATGCCGCAGACAACCGCGATGGCCGCGAAGATGAGAAAAAGAATGACGTCCATGTCAGGGGAATAGGGCCACCATCAGACCGGTGACCAGCAGGTTGAGGACGGCGATCGGGAACATGAACTTCCACGCGAAAGCCATCAGTTGATCGTAACGGAAGCGCGGCAGCGTGCCGCGAATCCAGATAAACACAAAGAGCAGCAAACCGGTCTTGGCCGCGAACCAGAAAAATGGCATCAGCACAGCCTGCACGGGCGGAATCAGGAAAAGCGCCGCCAACAGAAAAAAGACCACGGCGACTACCGGCAGTGTCAGCCGGTCAGGCCGCCGCGCCGGATTCAAGCCATGATAGAGCGCAATCGCGCCCGCCACCGCGAATACCAGCGTCGCCACGAAACTCGATCCCGCCGCGGCCGGCCACAGCGGCAGCCAGCCGCCCAGGAACAAGGTGGTGGTGATCGAGCAAACCGTCACCATGTTGGAGTATTCCGCCATGAAGAACGCCGCGAATTTCATGCTGCTATATTCGGTGTGGAATCCCGCCACCAGTTCGTTTTCGGCTTCCGGCAGATCGAACGGTATGCGGTTGGTTTCCGCGAAGGCCGCGATCAGGAAAAGGATGAAGCTGAAGATCTGCGGCATGGGCATCTGAAAAATGCTCCACTGCGGAATAAAGCCCAGATAATAGCCGCTCTGTTTCTCCACGATTTGCCGCAGGCTCAGCGTATTGGCCAGCAGCAACGGCGCCGCCACCGCCATGCTTAGCGGCAACTCGTAGCTGATCATTTGCGCGGAGCTGCGCAGCCCGCCCAGCAGCGCGTATTTGTTGTTCGATGCCCATCCCGCAATGGCGATGCCGTACACGCTCATGGACGAGATAGCCAAAATGAACAGCAGTCCGATATTCAAATCGGTCAACTGCATCCATGTGTGGCCGCCGGGCACCGGTATTTCCGCGCCGAATGGAATTACCGAGATCGAGATCAGCGCCATGGTCACCGCAAAGAATGGCGCCGCCAGATACAGGAACTTATTCACATACGGCGGGATCAGATCTTCCTTGGTGATGAGCTTGATGACATCCGCCAGCGGCTGCAGAAGTCCGTGCGGGCCCACGCGCGAGGGCCCCAGCCGCACCTGGATGTGTGCGATCACCTTGCGCTCCACCCATTGCAGGTACGCCAGCGTGGTGAGGAGGGCAAACGCCACCACCGCAGCCTTGATCAGGCTCAGCAGGAAAAAGTTCATTTATCGATTGCCGTGGCTCTCTACCACGGAGTTCAGTACCTTAGAATAACGCCCCAGAGTGCCCGAGGTGAAAAGATTCTCGTGCGCGGAGCGGATCAATTCGGGGCGTCCGTCGAGCGCCACGCGCCCGTTGAGAGCGGCGGTCTGCGCCGCGCCTCCCATTTCGAGTACCGGCATTGGAATATCGTAGCCGTGCACGTTCTTACGGATCTCCGTGAAAACCGTCTCCGGAATCCACGGACCCATTTGGCCGGCTACACCCATTTCGCGCGCGATCAGACCCATGATCTCCAAATCCGGTTTGGCGCCCATGGCCGAGACAGCTTGGCACAGCCGCTGCACCTCGCCGCACACATTCGTCACCGTGCCGTTTTTTTCGTAGGCGGATGCGGCCGGCAAAACCACATCGGCGGCCTGCGCGGTTTCGGTCAGAAATAGGTCCTGGACCACTGTGAAGCAATGCGCGCCGCCCGCAACCCCGCGTAGCGGATTCGCGCCCACCATCCACAAAACATCCAGATCCCGCGCCGCCAGCATATCCGGTAGCGCCAGCGCGCCCACATCCGGCGTCAGGCCCATATCTACCGCCCCGCGCGAATTCGAATCGTCCACCAGACAGATATATTGCACCGGAATCCCGAGCGATTCGCCGAATTCCACCAGCTTGTGCACCGCGCGGCCCTTGATCGCGTCGCCAAA
Source organism: Bryobacteraceae bacterium (assembly GCA_049511415.1). GTDB lineage: Bacteria > Acidobacteriota > Terriglobia > Bryobacterales > Bryobacteraceae > Bog-159. Next base: position 53,012 of record JBEKYC010000004.1, read on the forward strand.
TAAAATGACCAGCTCCGGCTCGGCTTTCAGGCGGTCGCGCAGCGATTCCACCGCTTCCAGACCGGCCCCGCGCACGCTCGCTACGGCGTATTGATCCTCGCGCACAGGCTGCGCCGTCGCCACGTAAACATGCGCCTGATGATGCCGGTAGTTGGCGCGAATCTGGAACGACAGGAACGGCTGTTCCAGCGCCAGATCCGAGCCGATCACCAGCACGGCTTTCTTCTCGTACAGATCCGCCGTGGTAGCCAGCTTTCCGGTCTGGCCGCTGAGCGCGTCCAGCAGCGCCGGCACATCGCCCGTGCGGCGGTGATCGATGTTCCCGGTCCCCAGAACCTCGCGCGCGAACTTTTGCAGATAGTAATTCTCTTCGTTGGAGGTATGGTTGGACCCGATCACGCCGAATTTGCCGCGCCGCTCCCGTACTTCGGCGAATTTCGCCGCCACCGCCGCCAGCGCCTGCGACCACGACACTTCCTTCAGTGCGCCGTCGATCCGCATCAGCGGCGCCTGCAGCCGCTCCGGATGGTTGTAAAAATCGAATGCATACCGGCCTTTGATGCACAGGAATTCGCCGTTGATGCCGGACCGGTCGCGGTTGTTGCCGCGGATAATCTCGTTGTTCCGCACGCCCAGCGTAGTCTTGCAGCCGTTCGAGCAATGCGTGCAGATGGCGCCTACATGCTGCATTTCCCAGGGCCGCGTGTGATAGCGATAAATACCGCTGGTCAGCGCGCCCACCGGACAGATGTCGATGCACATGCCACACTCATCGCATTCCAGGTGATCGCCCTTGTTGGGCGCGATTTCGGAACCAACCCCGCGATTGATCACGCCCAGCGCGCCCACCCCCATGCCTTCGTTGCAAATGCGCACGCAGCGGTAGCACAGGATGCAGCGCGGATTGTCGAAGAAGACCACCGGCGAAAACTGCTTCTCGTCCACGTGGACCTTCATCTCCGTGAACCGGCTCTCGCCCGCGCCGTAGCGGAACGTCATGTCCTGCAGTTCGCACTCGCCGCCCTTATCGCATACCGGGCAATCCAGCGGATGGTTGGAGAGCAGGAATTCCAGCATGGACTTGCGTGCCGCCGCCACCTGCGGCGTTTCCGTGCGCACCACCATGCCTTCGGCCACCGGTTGGGTGCATGCCGTGATCAACTTCGGCATCTTCTCGATTTCCACCAGGCACATGCGGCAGGCCGCCTGCAACGTCAGCCCTTCGTAATAACAAAAGGCCGGCACCTCGATACCCGAGCGCTTCGCCGCATCGATGAGCAGCATTCCCGCCGGCGCCTGTATGGCCCGGCCGTCGATCGTGAAATTGACAATATCAGCCATTTTTAATTAGCCACAGATGAACACAGATGAACACAGATAACACCCGGTTTTTATCCGTGTTCATCTGTGTTCATCCGTGGCCACTTCCTTAAACCGCGACCAACTGCGAAGCCGCTTCATACGGGCAAGGCTTCCCATTCAGATGATCCTCGAACTCGTGATAGAACTTCTCCACAATCGAGATGGTCGGCAAAGCCGCCGCATCGCCCAGCGGGCAAAATGTCTTGCCCAGCATATTCTTCGCTAAATCGCCGATCAGCGCAATGTCGCTGCGCACGCCCATGCCATCATGAAACCGCTGCAGCAGCTTGCGAATCCACGAGGTTCCCTCGCGGCATGGGATGCACCAGCCGCAGCTTTCGTGCGCATAAAACCGCATGATCCGCAGCGCCGCTTTCACCATGCAGGTATCCTCATGCATGATCACTACGCCGCCCGAACCCAGCATCGATTTCGCCTTCGCCATGGCGTCGTAATCCATGGTCAGGCCCTCGCACTCCGCCGCTGTCAGCACCGGGCAAGACGATCCGCCGGGAATGAATGCTTTCAGTTTTTTGCCGCCCAGTATTCCGCCGCCGACTTCCTCGATCATAGTCTTCACCGGGAAGCCCAGCTTCAATTCATAAACGCCCGGGCGATTCACGTGTCCCGTCAGGCACGTCATCTTGGTGCCGCCCGCCTTCGGAATCCCCAAGGCCGCGAACGCTGCGCCGCCATCCCGGAGGATGGCCGGAACCGCGCAATAAGTCTCCACGTTGTTCAGAATCGTGGGGCATTGGAACGCCCCCGACACCGCCGGAAACGGCGGGCGTATGCGGGGAATGCCGCGTTTGCCTTCGAGCGATTCGAGCAGCGCCGATTCTTCGCCGCATTCGTAGGCGCCCGCGCCCGTGTGTGTGTACAGATCGAAATCGAAGCCCGTGCCGCGGATGTTTTTGCCCAGGTAGCCGTGCGCATAGGCTTCCGCGATGGCCTTGTCCATCACCTCGATCAGATAGCGATACTCGCCGCGTATGTAAATGTACCCGGCATGCGCATCTACCGCCAGTCCCGCGATCAGCGCGCCCTCGATCAACTGGTGCGGATCGTTTTCCATCAGCACGCGGTCTTTGCAGGTGCCCGGCTCGCTCTCGTCCGCATTCACCACGATGTACTTGGGTTTGGGCGAAGTGCGCGGCACGAAGCTCCACTTCATGCCCGCGGGGAAACCCGCGCCGCCGCGTCCGCGCAGGTTCGAGATCTTGACCTCCTCGATAATCTGCTCGGGCTTCATGCCGGCTGCCTTTTCGAAGGCTTTGTATCCGTCCGTAGCCAGATACGTATCGATCGAGGCCGAGTTCTCCAGGCCGAAACGGCGGCTCAGGATCTTGGTTTCGAGCGGATGCGGTTCGTTGTACAGCATCGGTTTAATTGAGCTTCCTCAAGCTGTCGATGAGCTGATCCAGTTTCTCGGGTGTGACGAAATGGTGGAAATCGTAATTGATCTGCACCGCCGGCGCCCACGAACACGCCCCCACGCATTCGACTTCTTCGAGCGAAACCTGCCCGTCGGCGGTCACTTCCTTGTGGCCCACGCCCACTTTCTGGCAGGCATGCTCCCAAAGCTCCATCCCGCCGCGCAGCAGGCAACTGATATTCGTGCATACCTGCACGTGATATTTACCCTGCGGCTTCTTGTGCAGCATGGAATAGTAACCCACTACTTCGTCCACCTGCAAAGGAGTCACGCCCGTCCGCCGCGCCACTTCCTCGATCAGTTCCGGCGTCACCGCGCCGATCTCGTCCTGCGCATAAAGCAGCATCGGGATCACCGCCGACCGCGTCCGGCCGGGCGGATAGCTGCGCAGCAGCTTCTCAAACCGGGCTTCCAACTCAAGAGAAAAAGTCATGAAAACCTATACAGGGCCACCGATAAACACAGAACTCCGTTTCTGAATCCGTGTTTATCTGTGGCCATAAATTACCTGTCGCAATCGCCCAAAACAAAATCCATGCTGCCGATCGACGCAATCACATCCGCGATCAACGTGCCCTCGACCATGCACGGCACCGCTTGCAAATTACCGAAGCTGGGACCCCGCACATGCACCCTGTACGGCAGCGTCGTGCCGTCGCTCACCACGTAATAGCCGACCTCGCCCCGCGGCGACTCGATGGTCTGATACACTTCGCCGGCCGGCACCCGGAAGCCCTCCGTCACAATCTTGAAATGATAGATGAGCGCTTCCATCTGCGTCTTCATCTTCTCCCGGTCCGGCAGCACCACGTGCGGAGCATCCGCCGTCCAGCGCCCGCTGGGCATGCCTTCGAGCGCCTGTTTGACGATCCGCGCGCTCTGCCGCATCTCCTCGATGCGTACCTGGTAGCGTGCAAACACGTCGCCTTCGGTGCGCGTCGGAACTTCGAAATCGAATTGGTCGTAGCTCGAATACGGCTCGTTCTTGCGCGCATCCCACTTCAACCCGGCGGCGCGCAACATAGGACCGGTCACGCCCAAATCCAGCATGTCCTCCATCTTCATGTAGCCCACGCCGCGTGTGCGCCCGATCCAGATGCGGTTGTTGGTCAGCAATTCCTCATATTCATCGACCTTGCTCGGAAACGCGTCGATGAAGGTCCGTACGCGATGCTGCCATCCGCGCGGCGGCTCCAGCGCCAGCCCCCCGATCCGGAAATAACTCGTCATCATGCGCTGGCCCGAATACATCTCGAAAATGCGCAGGATATCCTCGCGCTCCCGGAAGCAATACAGGAACACGCTCATCGCCCCGATATCGATGGCGTGCGTGCCCAGCCAGACCAGATGGCTGTTCAAGCGCGTCAACTCGGTCAGCATCACGCGCGTCCACTGCGCCGGTGGCGGAATCTCCAGGCCCAGCAGCTTCTCCACCGCCAGGCAGTAGCACAGATTATTGGAAAGCGGCGCCAGGTAATCGATGCGGTCCGTCAGCGTCACGGCCTGCTGGTAATTCTTGACTTCGAACTCTTTCTCGATTCCCGTGTGCAGATAGCCGATATCCGGCTGGCACTTGACGATGGTCTCGCCATCCAGCTCCAATTTCAGGCGCAGCACGCCATGCGTGGAGGGATGCTGCGGCCCCATGTTCAGGGTCAGGTTGCGTTTCGTCGCTCCCGCCGTCTCCGGTTCGGCAACCGTTTCCATGATCTCGGGCAAAGCAGTGTCGCTCACACGCGTGACCCCGTTATGCTGTAATCCTTGCGCAACGGATGTCCCTCCCAGTCGTCCGGTAACATGATGCGGCGCAGATCCGGGTGGTTGCGGAAGTTCACGCCGAAAAGATCGAAAGTCTCGCGCTCGAACCAACCGGCGCCGCGCCAGACTTCCGTCACCGAATCGATCTCCGCATGATTGCCAGGCAAACGGCATTTCAAACGTAGCCGTTCGCTACGTTCCACTGCCAGCAGATGGTACACCACTTCGAAGCGCGGCTCCGCCGGATACCGGTCCACGCCAGTCACCGTGCTCAAGCGCACGAAGCCTCGCTCCTCTTTCAGAAACCGGCAGACGCGCACAATGTCCTCCGGCGCGATTTCCAGCGTCAGCTCGCCCCGGTCGAATTTCCCGCCCAACAGCGCAGCGGCATCGAAGGCTTCGAGTGCTGCCGCCGTGGCGTGTTCTTTCAGATTTTCAGGAAGCATTGGATTCCGGTTACTTCGACGATTGGCCGGCGCCGGACCAGTCCAAGGCGCCTTTCTTCCAGATGTAGAAAAAGCCCGCCAGAACCAGGGCGATGAAGATCAACATCTCAAAAAACGCGAAAAACCTCAGTTCGCGGTACACCACCGCCCACGGATACAGAAATATGGCTTCGATGTCGAACAGGATAAAAAGCATGCCCACCAGGTAGAACTTCACGCTGAACCGCTCCCGCGCACTGCCGGTGGGCGTGATGCCGCACTCGTAGGGCATATCCTTCACGCGATTGCGGATTTTCTTGCCCAGAATGTATGAAATTCCGATCATACCGGCAGCTACGGCCATGGCAATGACCACCTGCAGCAGGACGGGCCAATAAACCTCGGGATACGTCTGGGGCATGCGCTTAAATTTGACTATAATGGGTGCCAGAGAAGAGTGTCAACCAACGCGCAAATTCAGATTGTGGTAAACGGCGAAGCTCGCACGCTCGCCGCCGGCCAAAACATCCGCCAATTGCTGCTGGATCTGGCCATCGATCCCGCCCGCGTCGCCGTGGAACTGGATCGCTGCATCGTCAAGCCGCAACAGTGGGAAGCCACCGCGCTGGCCGACGGCGCGCAATTAGAAATCGTCCAGTTCGTCGGCGGCGGTTAGGTTTTATCCTCTCCGCCAAAGACTCTTGAGGCTTCGCCGTGCCCATCACTTACTACAAACTCTCCAACGGACTGCGTGTGATCCTTTCGCCGGATTCCACCGCGCCAACGGTCGTCACGGCCATCTACTACCGCATCGGTTTCCGCGTGGAGCCGCGCGACCGCACCGGCTTCGCGCACTTGTTTGAGCACATGATGTTTCAAGGCTCCCGAAACCTCGGCAAGATGGAGTTCATCCGCCTGGTGCAGCAGAATGGCGGCGTCCTCAACGGATCCACCCGCTTCGATTTCACCAACTACTTCGAACTGCTGCCCTCCCATAAACTCGAAACCGCGCTCTGGGCCGAGGCCGACCGCATGCAGGGCCTCGCCATCACGGATGAAAACCTGAAGAACCAGCAGAGCGTGGTAATCAACGAGGTGAAGGTGAATGTCCTCAACCAGCCGTATGGCGGCTTCCCCTGGCTCTGGATGCCCCAATACGCCAATGAAAACTGGTACAACTCGCACAATTTCTACGGCGAGTTGAAAGACATCGAAGCCGCTACCTTGACGGACGTGCAGGCGTTCTTCAAAACCTACTACGCACCCAATAACGCCGCGCTGGCCATCGTGGGCGATTTCGATCCCGAGCAGGCCATGCAGATGATCGCCAGATATTTCGCCTCCATCGCTCCGGCCATACTGCCGCCCACGCCCGACCTGACCGAGCCGCGCCAGGAAAAAGAGAAGATCGCCACCCAAAAGGATCCGCTGGCCAACCGGCCGGCGCTGGCCTTCTCCTATCACATGCCGCCGCGCAATTCACCGGAATATTTCGCCATGGGACTGCTGGATCAGATGCTGATACAAGGCGACGACAGCCTCCTGTACGAAGAGCTGGTGAAAAAGCGCGGATTCACCGGCGGCGTCTCGGGCGCCATCAACGAACTGGGCAACATGTTCGACTATGACGGTCCCATGCTTTGGACTGCCTCGTTGTTTCATGACGGCGACGTCAAACCCCAGCAGATCCTGGCGGCCGTCGATTCGGTCATCGATGGTCTGCAGTCGAAACCCATCGAGCAGAGCCTCTTGCATCGCAGCATCACCAAAATGCGATCCAGTCTGTACGACACGCTGACGGAGTTCGGAGGCTTCGGCCGCGCCGACCTGATGGCCTGTTATGCGTTATTCGACGACGATCCCACCAGGCTGGATACGTTGGAAGCCGAATTCCGCCAGGTGACGCCGCAGCTCATCGCGCGCACCGCGCATGAATATCTGCGCCGGACCAACCGCACCGTGTTGTTGATCGAGCCGGGCGCCGCGCCGGAAAACGGCCACCCCGAGGTCTGATATCATGCCGAGCGCCCCATCGAACGAAGTCTTCGCCGGACTCAAGGAGACACCCCCGCAAGGGCCGCCGCCTAAGCCCTTCCATCTGGCCCCCACCACGGATTTCAGCTTGCCCAACGGCATGCGAGTGACCATCGTGCCGTACGGCGTGGTGCCCAAAGTTGCCATCCGCGCGTTTGTCGGCGCCGGCGCCATCGACGAATCCGCCGCACAGGTCTGGCTTTCGAAACTGCACGCGGACCTGATGAAAGAAGGCACCCGCGCGCGTAGCGCCAGCCGCATCGCGCAGGACGCCGCCGATATGGGCGGCCAGCTCGAAATCAGCGCCGGCGCCGACTACACCTTCGCGGGCGGTGTGGTGCTTTCCGATTTCGGCCCGACGTTCATCGCCTTGCTGGCCGAGGTCCTGCATAGCCCCGCGCTCCCTGAATCGGAGCTGCCCCGCCTGAAGGCCGACCTGATCCGCGAGTTGGCCATCGACAAGTCCGATCCCGGATCGCTCGCGCGCGAGCGCTTCTTGCAGACCATGTTCCCGGATCATCCTTACGGCCGCGTGTTTCCTTCCGAGAGCGATTTGAAGGGCTACACCGTCGCGGACGTGCAGGCGTTTTACCGCCACAACTTCTCGGCCGTGCGCACGCATCTCTACATCGTCGGCAAATTGGAAGGCGATCTCCGCCGCGCCGTGGAAGTCTCTTTCGGCGGCTGGGCCAAGGGCAGCCCGGCGCCCGATAGGCCCGCCCATCCGCTCAGTGTGCGATCTCTCCAGGTCATCGACCGGCCCGGCGCGGAGCAGTCGAATCTTCTGCTCGGCCTGCCCGTAGCCGCGCCTTCCAGCCCCGACTTCATCAGGCTCGACGTCATGAACTCGCTGCTCGGCGGCTCCTTCGCGTCCCGTATCACCAGCAACATTCGTGAACAGAAAGGCTACACCTATTCGCCATCGAGTTCGGTCTCGACCCGCCGCAATCTGGCCTACTGGGTGCAGTCGGCCGACGTGACTACCGCGGTCACTGGACCGTCGTTGAAGGAAATCTTCTACGAGATCGATCGCTTGCGCAAGGATCCACCTCCCGCCGAAGAACTGCAGGGCATTCAGAACTATCTGGCGGGCCTGTTCATCCTGCGCAACACCATCAGCCCCGATGCCATCATCGGCCAGTTGCACTTCGTCGATTCGCAAGGCCTGGACCGCTCCTGCCTCGCCACTTACACGCAGAAGGTGATGGAAGTAAAGCCGGCGGACGTGCAGGGCATGGCGGAGACTTACATCGTCCCGTCCAAGATGACCATCGCAGTGGTGGGCGACAAAGCCAAAATAGCGGATCAGCTCAAGCCCTACGAATAAGCTTTGGAGGGCGGGCTTGGGCCCCCGTGGGACTTCAGTCCCACCTAGAACCTGCCGCCTGGCTTGGCGTTACAAGAACCGCGGTTAAGCGCCATTTCAGCCTTCCCTGACGGAACGAATTTCCCGCCAGGTCCCGGGCGAAGCCGGCACAAGGTCACTCTTTAACACCCTGTAACCTCTCTCCAGCCATCGGCGCATACAGGTCTCCACAATCGCCGCCGAATGCGTTTGAACATGAATATCACCTTCGTGACAAAGCTCCACCGTGAGCTCGTCGCGGCTGGAGATGAATAAGCCCGCCGCTCCAGGGTGATAAATGCCGTCCCGGATGCTCCGTTCGATCCACTCGGGCAAGGCTGAAGTTGGGATCTCGGACTCCCGCCATAATTCGTCGATGTCCGCTTTGCAGCCAACCCCGTACATCACAGTTACGTTTGGGCAGGCAAATAGCGAGCAGACGAACGGAATTTCGTCCAAAGTGGCCTGTGCCCCGATCGGCCCGCAAAGGATCTCGACTAACATAACGTCAGTCTCTGTCGGATTCCGACTCCCGCCGCGCGACCTCTTCCCGGTACAGGCGCGTCAGACGTTCGATGCGGTCCGCCAGCCCAACGCAAATAACCTCCGGAGTCAGTTCGCGCAGCGCCTCGTCGGACAACGCCTCCAGGTGCGCCTTCAAGCTATCCTCTGTTTCGGGACCGAATATTTCCTTGTCCAGAATGCCCTGAGCCTTCAAAATGACTCCCGCCGGAACCATCAGCCGGTATGAGTATTGCGTTCCTCGCGGGGGTGGCTCCGGGGGGACCTCCTCAATGTTGATATGACACGGAATTCCGCCGGCTTGGAGCGCGTCATATGCGATTTGGGCTCTATCCGAAGAGGCCCTTCCGGAAGAGAAAAACTCGCACGCGCATTCCGCTCCCTCGATCCACGCCGGAGGCTCGCCTTCCTCATCTTCCGCGATGGGAACACTCGCCGCCGGTTCCGGCCGCGGCGCGGGCGGAGCGGCCGGCTTCTGCCGCACAGCCACACCTCGCCGCGCGCGCTCCTCGTCGTAGACCTTCTGCGCCGCCTCCACCAGATCGTCCCTCTCGACTGCGGCCAGAGCCTCGTCCGAAAGGGAAGCGTAATGTTGTCTCAGATATTCGCGATCGATTGCCAATGGAAACGCCGCTTATGCGTAGCTCCGCACCGCCGCCGCTTCGTCGTCGTGCACGTCGAACACGGTGTACAGTTTCGTGATCTGCAAAAGATCTTTCACCCGTTTGGTCAGATTCAGCAGCTTGAGCTGGCCGCCCTGGTTCGTCACCGTGGTGAAACCGGAAACCAACTCGCCGATTCCCGAGCTGTCGATGTAGGAGACATCTCCCAGATTCAGCAGGATCTTCTTGTGGCCTTTGCCCACCAGGTCGCGCAGGGCATCGCGCATCGCACTGGATCCCTCACCCAGGGTGATCCGGCCCGCCACATCCACCACCGTCACGTCGCCGACTTGTCTCTCGCTTAGCTTTACGCTCACAGAAATATGCCTCCTCGCTCGCAAACGAGCCGATCTTTCATGTTACTTCGACACCAGATACTTTACCAAAGTTACTTCCGTGCCCCCCGGTTCCAGGCGGCGTACTCGAAAATCGTCCATGAACGCCTTGATCAGGAAAATCCCGCGGCCCGAATGCCGCAACAGATTCTCCTGCGCCAGCGGATCGGGCAGATTTTCGTAGTCGAAGCCTTCGCCCTGATCGGCGATTCGGACCACGAATTCGTCGCCTCCCGTGGAGACCGACAGGCGCACCTTCTTGTGGGCGTTGTAACGGTTGCCGTGTACCACGGCATTGACCATGGACTCCCGCACCGCCATCGCGATCTTGTGCAGATCGTCTTCGGGAACTCCCGCTTTTTCCGCTTCGTGCAGCGCCAGTTCTTCGGCGCTGTCCACGCTTTCCAGGGTCGAATCCAGAAACCGCTCAACCGTCTCTGTCTCGCCGTGCGAGTTTTTTCCCATAGTCAAGGCGCTACGGCGCATGGCCAAAACGAAGGGCTAGAATAAATTACCGGAGCGCTGAAAGTCAAGACGGGCTAGGGCGGTCCTGGGTTGCCAATGACGCCGCCGGCGTCCCGTGGCCGCCTTTTTTCTCCAGTTGCCTTGGCCTCCTGATTCGCTCCCGAGAGCCGTTCGTATTCGGCCAATTGCACGCGCATGCGCCCGGCATCCTCCGCCCGCGGAGCGTATAGCAAGTACAGATGCATGTGCTCGGCCGCCCCGGCATAGTCCTTCTTGTGCGCCAGGATCATGGCCAGCACTTGCTCGCGCTTGGGATAACGATGCTCGGCGTCCGCTTTCTCACCCGCGCGTGCGCTTTTCTCGGCTGCCTCGAACCGTTCCAGCTTCAGGTTCGCCATGGCATTGTACAAGTAGGCTGCCGGATGGCCGTCCGGGTCCAGCTCCAGTAGCCCCTGTGACCAGTCCGCCAGTTCGCTCCAGTTGCTGGAATTCAAAGCCAGTTCCGTAAGCTGCTCGTAAGGCCCCAGGAACTTGGCGTCGGCTTCCATGGCCCGCGTGTACGACTGGCGCGCCGCCTCCATTTCTTGATTCTGTTGCTGCACTTTGCCCAGTTCGCACCAGGCGGCCGCGAATTTTGGATAGAGATCCGCTGCCTTCTGAAACAACTTCGCCGCATCGCCCCGCCTGCCCTGCTGGACCGCTTGCAAGCCCTTGTCATAAGCCTTGCGCGCATCCTTGGGCGCCTGCAGAGTCGTGACGCTGACCACCGTGCCCGCCCCGGCGGATAGGCGGCGCAGAACGATCGTGCCGACATTCGGATCGTCCAGCAGGCGCCGCGCCCCCAGCGACACGATATCCGAGCGGAAACCGGCCAGCACCGCTCGCAGATCGCAATTCTCCAGCCTGGAATCGGGTACGTTATACTGCGCGGCCGGCTGCATTCCCGCGCCGGCTCCGGTGCCCTGCCGCGAGGATCCCGCGCCTCCGGAGTCTTCCTCGCTGGCATCTTGCATCACATCCGATGTATGGCCGATCTGAAAGCTGAACTGCCCCTTCGTGTCGGTGTACGCCATGGCACGCGGTGTGCCGCCGCATACGCGTTCAATGACCACCGGCTCGGTCGGCGGCGTGCCATCGTCCAGCATCACCTTGCCGGATAAATAGATGTCCCGATTCAACATCCCGGCCGACGGCTGGCCCATACCGTTAGCCATGCTGGGAGGAGTCCGGCCGGGCACGGTTCCGGAACCGCTGCCACCCACTACCGGCACCTTCTGCGCCCACGAAGCTGGCAGGAAAATAACAATGACGGCGGCCGGCCACCCAATTCGCATCGAAAGCACCGCCTTTCGGTAGCTTCATTATACATACTGCATACATACTGCGCGATTCCGTAGCGCGCGGCCGCCGCCAATACCGAAATTTGGAACCAAAGCCGCGGCCGCATCCGATTCCAAAGAGGTTACCGAACGGTCCCCGGTTTGCTCATCGCGCCGAGGGTTTAGAGGTTTTAAGCTTTGGTGCGTTGCCTCCTTTTGTGGCTTTCGCGCTCCCCGCTGTGATCCACTGGTTGCAGCGGGGACTTTTTTTGGTCCACCCCTCGGTTTGTTAAACTGAATTGCCGCCCCATGCCCAAGCTTTATGCGCGTTGGATCGCCGACTGGGAATATCGTCTCGCCACGCGCGACACCAACCGCGTCACGCGCCCGTTTGATTGGGGCCTCGAATGGCTGGGTATACCGCCCGCCAACGGCAACTCCCCCAACTTGATGCACGAGTTCGTGCGCGGCGTCTTGGCCGACTCCGAGCGCTTCTTCGGCTATCGCACGCCGCAAGACTATCATTTGGACGGCACGGACCTCAGCTTTACCAGCCCAGTCGCGTCCCCCTATCCCGAGAACAACCGCGTGCGCGCAACCTTCTTCCCCGCACGCCGCGATGCCGGCCGCGCCGTCCTGGTCCTGCCCCAGTGGAATGCCGACGAAGAGAGCCACATGGGCCTTTGCCGGCTCCTGAATCGCTTCGGTATCACCGCCTTGCGCATGAACCTCGCTTATCACGGACCGCGCAAGCCCGCCGATCTGGCGCGCGCCGACTACCACGTCTCGAGCAATATCGGCCGCACCATCCACGCCACCCGCCAGTCCGTCATCGATGCGCGTGCCTGTCTCGACTGGCTGCAGGCGCAAGGATACCAGCGCCTCGGTATGCTCGGCACCAGCCTCGGCTCCTGCATGGCCTTCATCGCCGCCGCCCACGATCCCCGCATCGCCGTCGGCGTCTTCAACCACGTCTCCATGTATTTTTCCGACGTAATCTGGACGGGCCTTTCCACCGAACACATTCGCAAGGGTTTAATTGGCAATCTTACGCCGGAGCAGTTGCGCGAGTATTGGTCCGTGATCAGTCCGGCGGCCTATTTGGAACGTATCCGCGGCCGCGATCTGAAAAGCCTGCTGATCTGGGCTCGCCACGATTCCACTTTCCTTCCGGAATACTCACAACAGGTGCTCAAGTACTTCCGCGAGCGCCAGTTGCCGCACGAGGTTTTTACGCTTCCCTGCGGTCACTACACCACCGGCCAGTTCCCCTTCAATGTCCTGGACGGCCTGGTGATGTGCCGGTATCTGGCCCGCAATCTGTAAGGGCCTGCGCAAATTTCACCCCACATATTGCGTGACGTAAGAAAATCGTTGACAGATTTGCAAGTCACTTGTAGGATGAAAATATCACTGGAAAAGGAGGTGGTCCAGAATAATGAATGACAGTAGACCGCGCGAGGTGGCCGACTGTTGAGTCGACCGTTCTAACGTAGCCGGCTTCGTCCAGTGGCGAGGCCAAGTTCCTGTGGACCGGCTGCCTCTCGCGTACGCCAAGCCTCAGGTTTTATTCGTAGGCTACCTTTTGACCCCCGGAGGCGCGTTTGGTTACCGCGCCTCTCGGGGGTTTGTCTTTTTTGCTATACTGGTATATCTCTCGAAAGGATCCCGTTTTACATGAAGCCCGGTATTCACCCCGCTTATAACGAGTTGAACGTCATTTGCGCCTGTGGCCACACGTTCAAAACCCGCTCCACCCACAAGGGCGACATCCGCGTGGAAATCTGTTCCCACTGCCACCCGTTTTTTACTGGAAAGCAAAAGCTGATGGATACCGCGGGTCGAGTGGACCGCTTTGAGAAGAAGTACAAGGTATCTCGCGCCGCGAAGAAAGCCGCTCAACCTCAGCCGGTTGCCTGATCGTTGCCTTAACAAGGCTCCTGGCGCGCGCCAGAATGTATTTTGCGTTGCCGTAAGCCGCTCCTCCCACGCAACATAGGTTCTAGAACGAAGAGCGAACCCACCGCAACAATCGCCGATGCGTCTAGAACTCAAATCCAGCTTACGGGATACGCCAGGACCGTCGGAAATCGAGCCAATGAGGACGTAAACGAGCGCCTCTGCGAAGATTGCAACAGCAAAGCCGACCACGGCTATTCAGGATCCGATGCAGGAAAAGACGCTTGGTGAGTAGGCCGGAAGCGACGAACCAGCCAGTAAATACTGCGGCCTCGACACCGCAGGGCCCGGAAATCTAAGTCCACCACGTTCGTTAGGGAGCCGAACCTACTTCTTGGATTCCTGTTCCTGACGCCGCTTCTCGCGTTCTTCCCGCATTTTGGCGTATTCCGCTCGCTGCCCATCGTCGAGAATCGCGTTGACTTTCTGTACGTGCTCGTCGTCGATGGTCTTACGGGTGTCGCGCATTCGCTGCCCCGTGGCGTCCGAGATCTCTTGCAGTTGCGTCGCCTGCGCGTCCGACAGGTGCAGCCGGTTCTGCATCTCCTGAATGTACATCCGGCGCAACTCGGCGTGATTCTTGGTGGCGCGCGTCTGCACCACGGCGCTTACCGAGTTCGCCAGGTACAGCCGTACCGCGAACCCGCCCACCACCGCGCCGCTGACGAATACCACGGCCAGATAGACGAATGTGGCAAGATTCGATCGGCGCATCAGAGTTCGTCCGTGGATGGTTCGATCACGTCGGCGCTGTCTTGCGCGTGGTTAGCCAGTACGTCAACGTAGCTCTCCACCGAGAACAGAGAATTGTGCCCGTGCGGGATGTATAGATATGCCGCCATCGCCATGGAAAGCACCGCGGCGGCCGTCACAAAGGCGCGCGCCCAGCGTCCCAGGAAAAACACGGACCGCTGCCGTTCCTCAATGCGCCGCCACAGCTCCGGCATGAAATTGACCGATGGCTCCGGATCCGGGCACGCTTCCCGATAGGCCCGGAACAGCCCATCCAACTCGTTCTCGCCGCCTCGATTTGTCCAATTCATACTCATATGCCGGCTTTCGCCGTCCCTTCCGCGCTGACTACCTTCTCGTTGCCTTCGAACGCCTTCAGAACCCGTTGCCGGGCTCGGAACAGCCTGACCTTGAGCGCATTCTCCTTGACTCTATATATTTTTTCCAGTTCTTTCAAGGAAAGGCCTTCCACTTCTTTCAACGTCAACAGAATTCGATCGGCTTCTGACACCGCACCCAGCATAGCGTCCACCGTCTCGGTGACCTGCCGCTGCCGCCGCACGTCGTGGTCCACGCGCCCACCCGCCATCGCGTCGGCCTTCATCACCTGCTGCTCGGAAAGATCCGACATCCGCGACTCCATACGACGCCGC
This sequence comes from Bryobacteraceae bacterium, assembly GCA_049511415.1. GTDB lineage: Bacteria > Acidobacteriota > Terriglobia > Bryobacterales > Bryobacteraceae > Bog-159. Next base: position 68,018 of record JBEKYC010000004.1, read on the forward strand.
TGCTTCCGCAGATAATCGTAAGCCGCATTTACGGTCAGCCGGTACAGCCAAGGCTCAAATACCTCTGCGGTCCGGAGCTGATCCAGCGAAAAATAGAGCCGCAAGAATACTTCCTGCGCCACATCTTCCACATCCTCCGGCCGTGAAATCAACCGTGCGATCGTTCCTAAAGTCCGCTTCCGGTATGCTAGTACGATTTCGTTGAACGCGGGTGCGTCACCCGTCTGCGCGCGTTTGATGAGATCAAAATCGACCAGCATGCGGCCCCGGACCGGTCCGCATCAGAAGCCCCATGGCTCCCGCGTGAAGAGGCGTACCGGCAAATACCTAGGTTACAAGGCCTTGATCGGATATGCAAAGGGGGACCTGCAACCCGCTCGCCTCCGCGCCGCTTTTAGTAAATTAGTCTGGTGCCCACCAACACGCCAAACACCGCCCCCGCCTCCAACCTCAGCCTCTATGGCGCGCAGGCCCTGCTGGAATCCGTGCGCCTGCTCAGTTCTTCCTTGAACCTCCAGGAAATCCTCAACCACCTGCTGCGCACCGTAATGGGCCGTTTGTTGGTGACCCGCGGCGTGGTGGCTCTGGAAGACCACGGCCGCATGTTCGTAGCCCGCGCCCGCGGCGTGCCGCAACTTCACGACGGAGACCCCCTCCCTCGTGAGGAAGCCATCCGGCACAAGCTCGAACTCTGGTATCCCATCGGCGCTCCCGACCGGCCCGTCGGTATCCTCGCCCTCGGTAAACCGCCCCTGGGAGCCGTCACCGCCGAGCAGCAGGATCTCCTGCTGGCGCTGCTCGACGTAGCCGCCGTGGCTGTCTCCAATGCCAGCGCGCACGAAGGCACCGTCGCCATGAACCGCGTGCTCGATCAAAAGGTCCAGGAACTCCACGCCGTTCTCGATCTCGCCCGCGGCCTAGCCTCCCAAACCGATGCCAGCGAAATCGCCAACTTGCTCGCGCTGACGTTGGCCGGACGCTGGACCCTGCGCAAACACGCGCTCGCCGCCTGGCGCACCGGTCACCCGCCCGTGATGCGTCAGCGAGGCATTGCCCTGCCGGACCTGGCCGCTCTCCAGACCCTTGCCGTCGCCCTGGTCGACTCCGCCTACACCAACGACAGCCTGCCGCAGACCCTGCGCGCCGCCCTTCCACTCGAACCCGGTTCCCTCGTTTTTCCGATGCGCAGCGGCGAAGACACCATCGGCCTGGTGATCTGCGGTCCGCGCATGGGCGGTCTCGCTTACGCGCCCGCGGATCTCGAGTTCGGCACCGGTCTCATCGCGCAGGCCGCCGTGGCATTCGAAAATGCCTGGCGTATCCAGGAAATTCTGGCCCAAAAGCAGATCGAGCAGGAACTCTCCATCGCCGCCGGTATCCAGGAGAGCCTGTTCCCCGCCATCCTTCCCGCGTTGCACGCCTCCGATATCGCCGCCCGCAACCGCCAGGCCCGCCAGGTCGGCGGCGACTACTATGATGTCCTGCCGATAGACAGCGCCGTCCGGGATGGTGGACACCTCCTCTGCGTCGCCGACATCTCCGGCAAGGGCTTGCCCGCCGCGCTCCTCATGGCCAACATCCAAGCCACCATGCGCGCCACTCTCGCGCCCGGCTCGCTCAGTGCCTTCGCCACGCGCATCAATAGCTTGCTGCACGCCAGCACGCCCTCCAACAGATTCGCCACCGGATTTTTGCTGGCTTACGATCCCGCCACCGGCGCCTGCACCTTTGTCAATGCCGGGCACAACGACGGCATCCTGTTGCGCCGCGACGGCAGCGTCCAGCTTCTCGAAACCACCGGCCTGCCGCTGGGACTGTTCGCCCGCGCGACGTACGAGGAAAGCCAGGTTGAACTCGCGCCTGGCGATCTGCTCCTGCTCTATTCCGACGGCGTCACGGAAGCCAGCGATCTGCAGGACGAGGAATTCGGCATGGACCGCACCATCGACGTGCTCCGCGCCTGCCGCGAGCAAAGCGCCTCCGCCATCGTGAATGCCGTGCTCGCGCAAATCGATCAGTTCGTGGGCGCGGCCCCGCAGCATGACGATATCACTCTCATGGCGCTCAAGCGAATCGAAGTGGTATAATCCTCAGACCAATTTGGACATCACCACCACACCGCGTCCGTTCGCCATCTCCGGTTGGTCGCGCGCGCGCCGCTATGGATGGCTGGCGATCCTGGTATTCTCGCCGCTGGCCTATCTCGCCGCCACCCTGTTGCAAAACCAGCTCGCGCCGGAATCCAAATTTGTCTCCATCCACCGCGATCAAGCGGTCGCCATCGGCCGCGCCTTCGCCGCCGGTTTACATATGGACGCGCGCTCCTGGCGCGATAGCACCATGCCCCAGTCCCATAAGTTGATGCGCGCGTTGTTCCAGCGGCAGCACCCGCCGGCGCTGGAACGCGTCACCGCGCCGACCACCATAACTGTGGCGCTTTCCGCTCCGGCCCGCGACCGCTGGATCATGGTCGATGTAACGCCCCAGGGCCGCGTGGTCGGTTTCGTGGCCGACAAGCCAAAACATGCGGGCGCCCCTCCCGATGAACCATCCGCCAAGGCCCTCGCCGAGACCACCCTGCGCTCCATGCTCGGTCCCGATACTCCATTCGTCCTTTCCGGCCCGACCGTCGGCGCTCCCGATCCACAGCACTGGGAGCGCGAGTTCGATTGGAAATCGCCCATCCCCGGCCTGACGCGGACGAAAGCCAATTTCCACGTGCGCACCGATGGCCTCCAGGTGGTCACCCTGGGATCTTCCGTGGAGTTGGACCCCGACCTGGAACAGAGCTTGCGGACCAACCCTGCAATCGAAATCACCCTCGGAATTTTTATCGCCATCTGTTATACCGCCCTGGGAGCCTTTGCCCTGGTCCGCTATATCAAACGCTCCCTGGAAAAGGAGATTTCTCATCGCCGCACGATTCTAGCCGTGCTCACGGTTTTGACCATCAATCTAGCCGTCGGCTGGTTCAACGGCGTGGACGTTCCCTGGTCCAACGGCGCGCCGCCCAACGATTGGCAGAGACTTCTAATGTTGGCGCTGGTCTTCGGACTCTTTGGCCTGGCGTTCGGAATTGCCTATGGCGCCGGCGAAGGCGATTTGCGGGAGGCTTTTCCCGGTAAATTGTCTTCGCTCGACGCATTTTTGGCTGGCAAATTCCTCTCCGCCAATTTCGCCCGTTCGATCCTGGCCGGCGGCGCCATCGCCGGATGGATGTTTCTGTTCCAGAACCTCTTCCTTTTCCTGGCCCGCACGCCCCCGGTCGGTAGCCCCGGCGATCTGGTCGAAGGCGCACTGCTGCATGTCCCGGTCGCCTCATTGGCTAGCTCCGCGATTACCAATTCCGCCTCCCTGACCGTTTTCGGACTCCTCCTGCCATTGACCATGTTGCGCTCCCGCCTCCGCCGGCGGTGGCTCTTCTATTCCGCACTCGCGCTGCTCTCGGGAGCCATCGTCTACTCCCTGGCGCCCGATGGCAATTCGCTCCTGAACAGCCTGTTTCTCACTGCCCTCTTTACGGCCGCGGCGTGGATTCCGTTCTCCAAAGGCGACCTCCTGGCCGCCATCAGCAGCGTGGCCGCCCTGGCATTTGTCGGCGAGTTGGTCCGCCGCAGCTCCCTCTCCGATCAATGGCATCATATCGCCTACCATCAGGTGCTGCCCGTCGGCGTGCTCTTCCTCGTGACCGAGCTCTACTTCGCCTGGCGCGGCAACGTCTACGAGGAATCCGAAGTCCGGCCGCTCTACGCCAGGCATCTCGCCGACCGACTGGCCCTGACCGCCGAAATCGGCGCCGCCCGCCAGGCCCAACTGCGCCTGTTGCCCGATGCTCCCCCGCTGATCGCCGGCCTTTCCATCGCCGGCTCCTGCACGCCCGCCCGCGAAGTTGGCGGCGACTTCTTCGATTACTACGCCATCGACGATCACCGCCTGGGAGTCTTCGTGGCGGAAGGCGGCAATCGCGAGCTAGGCTCCGCCATGGCCATTGCCTTAGCCAAGGGCTTCGTGATGTATTCAGCCCGTCTGGACATCAGCGCCATCGAGATGTTGCGCCGCCTGCGCATCGTCTTGGGCACCATTTTGCGCGGTGAGAGAGCCCCCATGACGCTGCTCTACGCCGTCATCAACGCCCGCACCGGAGCGCTCAACTATGCGCGCGCGGGCGCTTCCCCACGCCTTCTGATCAACGGCGGCGATCTGGCCGAGGCCATCGTCACCGACCCTGTGGATGGCTGGGAAATACGCCATGGCGCAGCCACGCTCCACCCGGGCGACGTCCTTTTCTTCTACACCGATGGCTGGGCCGGTCAGATCGCCTCCTTCGCCCGCCGGACGCCCCAAGCTTTCCTCGCCGGTCTGGCCAAGAAACATGCGGGCGCTTCGGCCGGGGAACTGCATGTCGCCGCCATTCGCTCCGCCGGCAGGTTCCAAACAGAATCGCCCGCTGACGACGTCACCGCCGTCGTCGTCCGCCTGGAGGAACGCGCCGCCGAAAGAATCGGAGGAATCGCTTGAAAGAGCTGCGTATCCCGGCCGCCCTGGCTGTCGCCGGGGCGCTGCTCCTGTGCCTCCTGTTTCCGCGCCTCGATCCGTCCGTCAAGTTTTCCAACAAGCTCGATCGCCGCGAAGCCATCCGCCAGGCCCGCCAGATTTCCGCCAAATACGGTGTCGATGCCAACTTGTGGCGCGCCCGGATCAATATCAAGGCCGATGACAAGCTGCGCGCCTTCCTGTCGGCATACCCCAAGGATCCCGCCGGCAAGCTCTTCGCGCCGGTCTCGTGGTTGGTGCTGCTCCAGGCCCCCGATGGAAAACGTAGCGTGGCCGTGAATCTGTTTGCCGATGGCCGTCCGGCGCTGTGGCGGCTTCGTTCCGGCCGATCCGATGCGAGCCCTCCGCCCGCAGCCGCGCCCACCATTGCGTGGCGCGACTTCGCGGGCCAGGATGCCGCGCATTTCTCCGTAGCCCAGCCCGCCGAAACCGCTCCTTCGGGTTATGAAAACCAAGCGTGGGAATGGCGTCCCGCCAAAAGCTCTCCCTTGATCGCCCGTCTGGAAACTCTCACCCGCAACGGCCGCCTCACCGCCGTGGGTTTGAAGCCCGCCTATCAGGAGGACTTCGAACGGTACTACAAGCAGAGTCGCTATTCCGTGGTGAGAGGCGTTGTGGCGTTTCTGCACTTTCTGACGTTCTGCCTGGCTTTAATCCTCCTCATGCTGGCCTGGTCGCGCCGCCGCTTCACATGGCGCGCCCCCGCGATATGGGTGGCTGTAGCGCTTGTTTGGGGCGCCCTTGGCGTTTGGAATGCCCCGGATTTCCGGCCCATCGCCGAGAATCTCAATGCCGTGGACGCCGGTATCGCGCCCGAGGATCAAAGCAATTACAACATCGGCTTGGTCGCCGGATATTTCGGCGACGACTTCATGCCCATCCTCAGTTTCTTCGTCTTTGGCGCCGCCGCCTATTGCCGCGTCTCATCTTCCACCCAGCGGAAATGGCTGTCCATCGAGGCCCTAGGTCACGGCGGAATTCTGACGCAGCAGGCCTGCCGGCCCATCGCCGCGGGTGCGCTGTGCGGCATCGCCGCCGCCGCTGTGCCGTACCTGATCGCCTGGCTGCCGCCTTTCCGCGCCGCCGGCTTCGACTTCCGCTCCATAACCGCGCTCGCCGCCCCCACCCCCGGTCTGATCCTGCCTTCCCTCCAGAAGGCGCTGCCGGCCATCGGATTCTTCGCTTTCGTATACCCGCTGGCCCGCGGCCTGCGCGCCAAATGGCTCGGCATCACCTTTCTGTCTGTCGCCGCCGCCGCTTTTACGATCTCTTCCGGCGAGGTCTTCGATTCCTTGCCTCCCGCCCTGATCGCCGGAGCCATCCTGGTGATTCTGTACTTTGAGCTTTACCGCCGCTTCGACATCCTCGCCGCCGTCACCGCCATGCTGGCCGCGCATGCCGTCCTCTTGCCCGCCTTGCTCCTCACCCAGCCCCTGGGCTCCTTTCGTGAAGCTGGCCTGCAAGCCCTGGTTCTACTGGTTGTGGGGATGGTTGCATTCGTGAATCTTGCGGTCCGTGGACGGGTATCCGCCATCGAAGCTGGCCCTGAAATCCCGGACTACGTCGCCTCCGGCCAATCCAGCAAGGAACGTCTGGAAGCCGAATTCCAGGTGGCCCGCCGCGCCCAACAGGATGCTTTGCCGGCCGCGCCGCCGGCCCTGGAAGGCTTCTCCTTTGCCGCCGCCTGCGAACCCGCCAAGCAGGTCGGCGGCGATCTTTACGACTTCTTCACTCTCCCCGACGGCCGTCTCGGCATCGCCGTCGCCGACGTATCCGGTAAAGGCGTTCCCGCCGCCCTTTACATGATGGTCACCAAGGGCCTGCTGGCCGCCGCCACCCGCGATTCCAGCGACTTGACCGGCATCCTCGAGAACATCAACGCGCTCTTATACCGAGCCTGCAAACGCAAAGTCTTCGTGACCATGGCCGCCATCGCCATCGATCCGGCCCGCCGCCGTTTCCAGTACGGCCGCGCCGGTCACAATCCCATCGTCTGGCGCCGCGCCAATCGCGGCGAGACCCTGCTGCTGCAGTCCCGCGGCATCGGTCTGGGTATGTCCGGCCACGAAATGTTTGCCCGCCATCTGCGCATCGAAGAGTTCGACCTGGAAGCCGGTGACGCCGTGGTGCTCTATTCCGATGGCATCACCGAGGCCGAAAACGCGGCTCAAGAGCAGTTCGGCGAGGACCGCCTGATGCGGGCCGTCGAGGCCGCCGACGGCCAGTCCGCGCTGGATACCCGTGACGGCCTGCTCAAAAGCCTGGAAGTATTCACCAGTGGCACGCCCGCGCATGATGACGTTACCGTGGTGGTGGTCCGCGTTGCGGCGTGACCCGAATTGCCGGTATGCTGTAATGGATCTGCATCGTAGAATCACCTGATTTAATGGAGACAGAGACTCGTGGCCACCTCATTTTCCGTCGGCCGTAGCCAGGAAGGCGACATCTTCGTCCTCGCCTTGAATGGTTATCTCGACGCCCACACCGCTCCGCAGTTCGAAAAAGTCATTCAGGAGGAGTTCGACCATGGCCACTACCGCTTGCTGGTGGATTGCGCCGCGTTGACCTATATCTCCTCCGCCGGACTCGGCGTCTTCATGAGCTTCATCGAAGACCTGCGCGAAAAAGGCGGCGACCTCAAGATCTGCGCCGCCACCGAAGCCGTGGGCCAGGTCTTCGAGATCCTGGGTTTCTCCGAACTGTTCGATATTCTCCCCGACCGCGCGGCCGCCCTGCAGCGCTTCGCCGGCGTCTCCACCGCTGAGGCTTAAGACATGGATGCCATTGAACGGACCTTTCAACTGAACGTCCCGTCATCCACCGAGAACCTCTCGATGATTCGCGACTTTGTCGGCAGCATCGGTTCCCGCGCCGGACTATCGCCATCCGATCTGGGCAAGCTGGAACTCGCCGTGGATGAGGCCTGCGCCAACGTCATCGAACACGCCTACGGGTCCGATTCCACGCACGAGGTCACCGTTCGCGCCGTCCTCGATTCCGAAGCCGTGCAGATCGAAATCCTGGACAACGGCAAGGGATTCGACCCCGCCCTGGTGAAGCAGACCGACCTGGAACAGTTGATCCGCACCCGCAAAAGCGGCGGCTTGGGCATGCGCTTGATCCAATCGCTCATGGACGAGGTCCAGTACAACATCGGCCCCGGCCAGAAAAACGAGCTGCGCATGATCAAGCGCCTCAAGAAAAACGACCGGCCCGCCGCGTCCTAAGCCTGCTTGCTGGCCAGATCGCCGATTACCGGCAATACGACCTTCTTCCCCTGATACGTCTGCACCAGGAGATAGATCCACAAAGCGAAGAAGGCCAAATTGATCAGCGCCGCCAGGTACCACATTTGCCATGGCAACACGATCCGGATCGCCACCCAGATGATGATCACGCCCACGTGCAGAAAAATCGACTGAAAAGCATGGAAGCGGATCAGCTTGTTCTTGCTGTAAGGCTCCAGCACCAGAAAAATAATTCCGGTGATGAGTCCCAGCACGTAACAAAGCGCCGCCGCCGCGTTTTCAGACAATCCGGACGTCGACGCGCCAGGAGCGGTGACTGTTGCAGCAGGCGCGGCCGCATCCACGGCCGTCCCGCACTTCGCACAATAGCGCCCTTCTACCGCGGCGCCGCAATTCGGACAAAAAGCCATCTAAAGCCTCCGTTTTCACGATTGATTTCGGTCACTCACCAGATGCATCACAACAACTTGAAGTTGACTTCCACTGTGGCCGCCACGTTCACCGGCCTGCCCTCTTTCATCCCCGGCCGGAATCGCCACTGCGACACCGCATCGATCGCCTTCTCGTCCAGCCCCAAACCCAGCGGTCGCAGTACCGCAATCTTGGTCGGTCCGCCGCCTGAGTCCACCACCATATATAGGACCACCGTGCCCTGATACTTCGCCTTGCGCGCTTCTTCGGAGTACTCCGGTTCCGGCTTGAAGATCGGGACCGGCGCGGTTACCCCACCGCCCACCCGGTACATGCTTCCGTCGCCGCCAGCGCCCCGTTCCGCTGACTTCGGATCCGTACATGCCAGCAGGATCGTTCCATCGGACGCGATCGCGGTCTGCTCGGCCTTGGCCGGCTCGAAGATCCACGCCTGTACCGCTCGCGTAGCCGCCAGGCCGGCTGCATCCGTCGACTTCCCCATGAGACTCACTGCGCCAGGCATTCCGTCCTCGCCGATGTGTACCTTCACCACCGCGTAACCGCGGCTCTCTGTGCAAGCGGAAGCGTCGGGGCTGGCGTAGCGCCGCAGCTCCGGCCTGGTGATCTCCGTCGGACGCCTGACCTGCTGCCACGTGTAAGAAGCACCTTCCACCCGCCACGGACCTCCATCCGGTAGCCCAAACTCCACCGCGTAAGTCAGTGTCATCCGCGACGGCTGACCCACCCGCTTGCCCGGCGTGAATTGCCATTGCTTTATCGCTTCCAGCGCCTGCGCGTCCAGACCCAGTCCCAGCCCGCGAAATATACGGAAATTTGATGCCCCGCCGTTCTCATCGACATCTGCCGTCACCAGCACGTTGCCCTGGATATTGGCAGCCCGCGCTTCCGCGGAATACTCGGGGGCGGTCTTGCGAATCACTCCGGGCGGGACCACCTTGCCGGTCACATCCCGTATGCTCGGGTTCATCGGTAATTGCATCAACCGGCTGCCCGCGGGCTGACGGAATACGAATAATTCGTCAGGCACGGGCATGTCCCATTCCACGCTGGCAAAACTAAAGGTCCAGCGATGCTTCGAGGGCGAACCGGCAGTCTCAAACTCCCAAACATCGCGCAGCAAGATTGCATTTTCGCGCGCGATCCAAGCCCTCCGCGCCACCTCGCGTGCATCTGGGATTCCCACAGCGCCGTTGTAAGTGGCTCGCACCACATAGCAGGCTGTCTCCTTGCCTCCAAAATTGACCGGCTCCTCCCGTTCCACTACTGCGGACGCAATGTTCGCCGCATCGCCTCCCAACCTCAAAATTCTGACCAACGCCGCCTCCGGCGCGCGCTTGTCCATCGCCTGCGCGAAGACGTTCGTGCGCGCCCCATACGTCGAGTCGCTGGTTCCGTCAAAAACCTCGATTCGCAGCGCATCGCCCGTTCCGGTTTCATCACGCATGCGTCCGTCGCGGGAAACTGTCAAGCTAAAGGGCATCTCTGCCGGCTGGTTCTGCGGCGCCGGTTCCGTCACCTTGGTGCCTGTCAGCCGGAACGTCTTCGCGGCAAAAACAACCGCATCCGCGTGCACCAGCAGATCCCGCGCATCCTGCGCGCTACCCGATATGCCGGCCAGCGCCAGCCACGCCACCACACAGTAACGAGTCATCCGAATGCCGGCTGTTATTCTACCGCAACTTGGGGGACAGTCTGCGCCATAATCCAGTTATGCGTTATATCGTTCTTGCTTTGTTATTCGCCCTGGGCGCCCCCGCCGCCGACAGCGGCTGGACCGCCTACGGCCACGATCCTGGCGGCACGCGCTACTCGCCCCTAAAACAAATCACCCGCGCGAACGTCGCGCGCCTCAAACCGGCCTGGACCTATCACACCGGCGCACTCCAGCCCGAAACCCGCCTCAACGAAAAGGCCGCCTTCGAAGCTACCCCCATCCTGATCGACGGCACGCTCTACCTCAGCACGCCCTTCAACCAGATCATCGCCCTCGATCCCGCCACTGGCGCGGAGAAATGGAAGTTCGATCCGCAAATCTCTCGCACGCACTTCTATTCTGAAGTCACCTCCCGCGGCGTCGCCGCCTGGACCGACTCCCGCACCAGCCCCGCCGCCCCCTGCCATCTACGCATCTTCGAAGGCACCATCGACGCCCACCTGCTGGCCGTCGACGGCCGCACCGGCAAGCTCTGCGCCGATTTCGGCGCCGCCGGCCAGATCGATCTCAAGCAGGGCATCGATTACCACCAGCGTTTCCCGGGCGATTATCAGGTCACTTCCGCGCCCGCCGTCGTGGGTGACGTGCTCATCACCGGCTCGTCCATCGGCGATAACGCGGCCGTCGATATGCCCCGCGGCGTCGTGCGTGGCTTCGATACCCGCACCGGCAAAATGCTCTGGTCCTGGGATCCCATCCCCTGGGCCGACCAGCAGAAATTGCGCACCGGCGCAGCCAACGCCTGGTCCACCATCGCCGCCGACGAGAAGCGCGGCCTCGTCTTCGTTCCCACCGGCAGCGCCAGCCCCGATTATTACGGCGGCGAGCGCCCCGGCGATAATCGCTGGGCCAATTCCGTCGTGGCCCTCAAAGCCGCCACGGGCGAATTCGTCTGGGGCTTCCAGGTCGTCCATCACGACCTCTGGGATTTCGACGTCGCCTCCCAACCCACCCTGATCGAATTTCGTGGCAGGCCCGCCGTAGCCGTCACCACCAAGATAGGCAACGTCTTCGTGCTGGATCGCGAGACCGGCAAGCCGCTCTCCACCGTCGAAGAGCGCGCCGTTCCCAAGAGCGACATTCCCGGCGAAGACGCCGCGCCCAGCCAGCCGATCCCCGCCTGGAGCGCCATGGTGCCCCAAAAGCTGACGCCCGCCGATGCCTGGGGATCCACGCCCGAAATGCGCCAGTGGTGCCAGGAGAAAATGGCCACCTATCGCAACGAGGGCCTGTTCACGCCGCCCAGTTTCAAAGGCACGCTCTCATTTCCCGGCAACGTCGGCGGCGTCAATTGGGGCGGTGCTGCCTGGGATCCCGTGCGCAATATCTTGATCGCCAACACGAACCGCGTAGCCGCCGTCGCCAGCCTGATTCCGCGCGCGGATTACAGGGGTGCGCAAGGCAGCATTCAGGAAATGGCTTGGCGCGGCGAATTTGCCCCCCAGTTCGGCACCCCGTACGCCATGCATCGCGACTGGCTGGTCTCGCCCCTCGGCCTGCCCTGCAACGCTCCGCCATGGGGCGCGGTGGTGGCATTCGATCTGGCTACCGGCAAACTGCGCTGGGAAGCGCCGCTCGGCAGCCTGTACCCCGGTGCGCCTCCGGGAGCCATCAACCTAGGTGGACCCATGGTCACCGCCGCCGGCCTGATCTTCACCGCCGCCGCCCTCGACCCGCACCTCCACGCCTTCGACGCCGATACCGGCAAGGAAATCTGGACCGTGGAGCTCCCCGCCAGCGGCCAATCGACGCCGATGACCTACGAGTGGCGAGGCAAACAATACATCGTGATCTGCGCCGGAGGCCACGGCAAGATGAAAAGCAAAATGGGAGACGCCGTAATAGCCTTCAAGCTGGAATAACCCGTGGGGCAGACCATCGTTTTGTGTGGTCTGCCCTTGACCCGCTGCTCCCGCCGGCATCGGTCGTCCCATAAAGAACCCGCCCTCTCCGATAACTACATTGCATCCACTACTACCACCAAACTCTGTGGCGCCGTACAACTCCGCCCTTGCCGATAACACAGGCGCCATCGGAACGACTCCGTCAGGCGCGTTACCAAAGCTGTAGACCACCTGCGATGTCTGCGCGGCGGTGTAAGCCGCGGACGCCACACAAAACAGAGCGGCGATAGTCCCTTTTGTGCATAGTCTCCCTCCTGGACGGGCGAGCCGATCCATTGAAGCGATTTTAATCTGCCCCTTGGTCAACCAGCAAAACGACGGAAGGTTGCCACCGGTAGAGTTGACCGACCATTGGCCTGCATTCGCGTTCCCATTTCTGGGAACATGTGTGATGAAGGTTCGCGGCGAGGCGGAGGTAGCGGCATTTGCCAGGAAGCACGCCGCCTCCCGCAGGGCGCTGCAACGATTTGTGGAGGTGGCAAGCGCCGCCGACTGGCCCCATTTTCCCGCCGTGAAGCAGACATTCGGCTCAGCGGACTATGCGCCCTTCACTGGAACGCTGATTTTCGACATCGGTGAGAACAAATACCGCCTGGTGGCCCGGGTAGATTTCGATCAGCAACTGCTATTCATCGAGAGGATCAGGACATACGAGGAATATGGAAGGGAGAACCTATGAGGAACTGCTGGCGGAAGCCCTGCCCCAGGTCATCCAAACCGAAAAACAACATCGTGAAATCGGCAGGCGCTTCGGTGCCCTGATCGGCAAAGCCCGTGCCCGCACGCCCGTCGAAACCAGACTGATGCGATTGCTGGCGGTGCTGATCGAGGACTACGACCGCAGGCACGCCCTGCCGCCGGACGAAGCCACCCCGAGCGAGCGCCTCCGCTTTCCTGATCCTGCACTCCGGCAAAACGCCCGTCGACTTGCTGCCCGTGTTTGGCCGGCGCAGCCATGTAAATGAGACGCTCAACGGCAAGCGCCGGATCAGTGCCGAACAAGCCCGCAAACTCGGCCGGATCTTCCGCGTGAGCCCCGGATTCTTCGTCGCGTGAAACCCCGGTCACGCCGCATCACTAATCGCTAAACGCTTGAATCCAATCATCCGGAGCAGCCCCATCGCGAAGAACTCAGCATCCACTGTGTTATGGTCATCGCGACGAGCACCAGCGATCTTTGACAATTCGCCAACAAATCAAACGCGAAAATTGTGCTGATCGTGCACATTTTTGCACAACGGGCAAACCGGATCGCCCGCTCGCCCCAATCCCCCGCTCGCGAACCAAACCCAAAAACAGTGCACATCCTGCACAAAAATGCACAATGGGTTCCGAAAAGCTCCCAACGTTCCCCTACGGCGTGGATGCTTCCACCACCGCCGACTGCGCGCTCTCCCGCCCGTTCCGCTTCACCGCCGTCACCGCATACCGGTATGTCTTGCCCGCCTCGATCTGATGGTCGCTGTAAGCCGCCAACTCCGTCTCCGCGACTTTCAGCAGCGGTCCATCGCCCAACCCGCGATACACCCGGTACCCGGATAGCGCCGGGTCCGTATTCCGCTCCCACACCAGTTCGATACTGGCCGTCGAGGCCACCGCGGTCAGCCCCGTGGGCGTCGCCGGCGCGAACGTGTCCACCGGAGTAAGGGCCGCTTCCTGCGAGAGTTCGCTTTGCGCCTCCGCCTTTCCAACCGTCACTACCCCCAGCACCAGGTAGCTATATGCCTTGCCAAACTGGGCCGTCGCATCCGTCCATTCCGGCTTCTCCGTGCGGCCCAGCGTCGCATAGTCTTTCTCGTCCGGACCGCGCCGCAGCACTACGAACGCGCTGGCTTTTCCCTGCCACGCCAGATGCACGCCCTCCGGCACGGCTTCCGCGCGCACGTCGTGCGGCTGTTCCGGCGGCGCGATCACCGTCACCGTAGCCAGATCGGTCCACCCCGCGTCCTTTCCATTGGCGCCCACGATCTTCGCCGCCAGCGCCACGTCCTTGCCCACCCAATCCGCGACCGGGACCTTGTATTCCGCCACGCCATTCGCCGCCGTGCCGCCGCCGACAGCCTTGGCGCCTGCCGCCCACGCCCCCACGCTGTACTGACCGCCCGGCTTCAGCCCTATCCGCAAATCCAGCCGCAAGCCTTGCTTCAGAACCTGACCCTCCGTGGTCAGCGTGGGTAGCGTGAAATGCACAATCAGATTCGCCCCACGCTCCACCACGGCCAGGTTATCAGCACGTCCCGGGATGTTCAATAGCGGCGGAAGCGGCTCGCTGATATACGCGCACGCATTCAGCAGCAGCTCCGCCGCTACCATGATGAGGAGTCCGTGCCTCACGGTTTGATTGTGATCGCCTCCGGTTGGCTGCACACCGGCTGCCCCTTGGCTCCCGCTACGCAGATCACCAGGTTCGCGCTGCTTCCCGTTACACCCTCCGGTATCACCACGTTCACCTGTTGCACCCCCATCAGCCCCGGCGCGGCGCCCGCGTAGAGCGGTGTCAGGTTGCTCTGGTTTTGAATGGTGACGCTGGCTACCGCCCCAGTCGCCGGTATGCCGGTCCCAAAGATCTGCAGCACACTGCCTACTGCGGCCGGATTCGTGGCCGAATTGACGCTGCTATCCTGGTTGAGCACGCCCGGTGTGAAGACCGCCGGCGCTACCGTCGTCAGCTGCACCGTGAAGGGTGTGCTGTTCGAGCCATCCACCGTCACCAGCATTTGCGTGGATGCCTGCCCACTTAGCGCCGCCGGTATCTGCAGGTTGATCTGCTGCGCGCCGCTGTAGAGCAGGTTCGCCGCCGTGCCGTTGAACGTCACCGAAACGTTTTGGCCCGACAGGTTGCTGCCCCAAACCGTGGCCAGCGAGCCGGGCACTACCGGACCCGCATGGAAGTCCGCCGCATCCGTCACGCTCGAAACGGTCACAGTCGGCGCCGTTGTCACCGGATCGATCGTGACGCTCAGTGGGATGCTTTGGCTGCCCGCCACCCCACCGCCGTTAATCGTGATGGTCGCCGTATAGGTCCCCGGCATCAGGCTGCTCGGATCCACCACCACTTCGATAATCGCGTTGTCGATGCCAAACTGCTGCGTGAACGAAACCCAGCCCGTCGGCCCGCTGCTGGGATACGTGACATTGGCCGACCAGTCCAGCACGCCGCCACGTATGTTGTTGATCGTAATGTTGCCGGGCTCGAACTTCTTGCCGCCCGCAACCCCCGTCCCCGTCAGCGGATTGGCCGTCGAAGTCACTTGCAATTGCGGATAATACGATGCATTGCAATCGCCCACCACCTGGCAATCCGGCGGCGGCGTCACCGCCACGAACCGCGGAATCGGCGCGCTCGTCGATGCCGTGCCCACCGTCGAAACCGGTGCCAGCGACAGGCTACCGCTGGCATCCGCCGGGGCTGTGTCGGCTGCTATACCGAAGTAATTTGGAATCTGCGCGCTCTCCGTGGCCGAGGGATTCGCAGCCGCCACCTCGTACACCGCGTAACCGGACCCGTCCGTCAATGGAACCGGATTCGCCCCGTTCAGCACCAGCACTCCCGCGCTGTTAGGCGCCGGCAGAGTGGCCAGCGTCCCGCCTGCGCCGTTGGCATCCGTCCCCAGCACCCGCACCAGCAGCAGCGTCTGGCTGTTCTGCATATATTGCCCCACCGTCGCCGGCCTGCCCATGTCGCCGCCCGACGTGGGAACCGTGGCGCTCGATCCCGCCACCGCATCCGGGACATAAATGGTGGCCCCCGCCGGGAAGCCCGTATAGGTCAACAGGAACCGCGTACCGGTATCGCTGGTCGGATCCTTGGGCTGGAATGACGACGGAAAGCCCTCCGTAACACGCGTGGTTTGCTCCGCGGTTTTCCCCGCGATCAGATTGCCCAGCGTCACCGTCGAGGGTACCGGCGATCCCGTGCAGGTCACTCCGGAGTCCATGGTAGTCGCCAACAAGCCGAGCTGTGCATTTGCCACAACCACAGGGTTATTGGATAGCGCCAACGATCCATCCAGTAATACCTGGATCGGCGCGTTCTGCTGCAAGCCCAGTTCGTTCACATTTGCCCGCAGATCGTCCAGAACCACGGTCACCACCCCGCCGGCTGGAAACACAAAGGTAAAGCCGCTGAAGGAAATGCTCTGATTGGTTACCCGGCCCATAACGCCGGACGCCACCGGACCGGAACCGGTATCGATGGTGATGTTCGCATCCGTGGAATATCCGCTGGAATTGATGCGATTGGTGATGGTTACGGGAAGATTCGCGCTCAGGCTGGCGGTGACCGCCGTCCCGGGCGTGCCCGTGCAAGTTAAGACAATGTCCCCCAGCCGCTCCGCAACACCTTCAGAATGAACAATAAGCGGCGCCGCGTTTACACTGCAAGTGGTGGGCTTTTGGCCGTACAACGTACAACATAGGATGAGTACTAGTATGAAACGATATGACATGCCAGTCATTGTACCGTGTTGGTACCGGCCAGGAGGGCGGGCTTCAGCACGCGCGGGACTTTAGTCCCGCAAGCCGATCTGGCCTGAGGACCAAGCGGCGGCGCCGGTCACAACTATCCGTCCCCCCGCATCCGCCTGAAAAGGCAACCACCGCACCGTGATCCAGGGCCCGCCGTACCAGCGCCGCTGTGCTAATCTCATTGCCGGATTGTCCTCTCGCGTCGTCAATGTCCCGATGCCTGCTGGAGTGCGGAAGTGAACCGGAAAGCCTGAAAGATCGCCCGGCCATTGCTATCGAAGTAGGTCTGCAGTAACAACGGATCGAAGCCGGCACGATGCGCGGCGGCGCGTATCCTATCGTTCACTCCCGGCAGCATTTCATGCCCTGGAGCGTGCTCGATCCAGACAGCTTTTGGATCCGAAAGCGTTTGCAAATCGTATTCCCGCTGCGGACCAGGACTCGTATTAGCCAGGAACGAATCGCCGACGGGATGCCCCGTCGGCCTGTCGTGGGTCAGCACACAGAGGCTGTCCGTCATTCCCCAGTCGGGCAGAACCACCTGGCTGGCGCCGCTCTGCCTCAAGTTGTCCGCGAGGCTAAAAATGCCATCGCTCCAGACATCCCCCGCGCCGTTGCGAATGAGCTGATAGAAGTATTGGTTTGTAACCAGGAGGCTGCTGAGCGCGGCCAACGAGACCACGGCAAAGAGTATCCATCCTCCGAGGCGAACGTGGCGCGCAGCCTCGGCAAAAGCGATCGCGATGAAGATGTGTGGCAGCGGCCACAGCAGCACCGCTTGGTGCGCGGAGCCGCCGCCTCCCGTGCTGGCCATGAACCACCATGCCACGACGATAGCGATTAGGGAGAACGCCATGGCCTTACACGCGCCGGTTCGCCAGAGCACCGGAAATAGTATCAGCGCCGCGCAGAACGCGAGCGGCATGCCATTGTGCCGGTGCTCGCCGATAATCCTGCGCATCTGGAAACTAGCCCTTTCGACCATCGCGCGCGGGGACTTGGGCTGTGGCGCTGCATCCTCATTGACCAGATAGCCGAAAAGGGCGGAGCCATCCAAGGTACCTCCGAGTACCAGAGCCTTTCGCGCAAAATCGGAAGCCGCCAGATCGGAGCCCAGATGCGAGTTGGCGTGCAATGTGCCGAGCTTCGGGTTGCCCGCGGCGTTGTAAACCACGAGCGGCAGAGCGCCCAAGAACACGCCGCCCAAAGCCCCGGCCACTCCCCACCGTGTCAAGCGCGCGCGAATTCCCGGCGTGAACAGCAACAGTCCCGCGAACACCCCGGCGGATACCCATACGAATTCCGCCTTGTCCCAGTACGCGAGCCCGCAGCAGAAGCCGGCGGCCGGGAGCGAGAACCTCCCGTTCGTCTGGAACCAGTGGACCGCGAAGAACATCGCGGCCACCAGCAGCAGATGCTGCAGCGCCACCGGCCCCCAGTCGTACGCGGTCATCAGGAGGAAGGAGGTGTCGGTGGCAACCAGTGTACAAGCGGTCCATGCGGCAACGCGACCGTGGATGCGGCGCAGAAGGCCCCAGAGCATCAGGATCGTCGCGCAGCCGGCCAGGATTGCCGGCATCCGGATCAGCGCTGCCGTCGGATGCGCCGCGCCGGCCAGAACCGGCGCGTACAGCCACGTCTTCAGAGCCCCGTTGTACGGCATGTTCATCAGGGGCACGTCGTAGGGACCCAGACGTATCGAATAAAAACGCCAGGGGCGGCATAGCGGACCGGCGAACAGGGCTTCATCGGTCTGAATACCGGCGTAGCGCGCGAAGACGCCGCCCAGCGAGAGAAAGAGCAGGCTAAGTCCGACCGCGCAAACAGCCGATTGGTTTCGCCCGCGAGGTTCTCGCACCCTAGCTTTGAATGCCACCATTCATTTTGCCTTACGCCACCACCCCCAGCCAAAAGTGCCGGGCCAGGAGACCGTTGACATCAATATTGAGGTTCGCAATCATAGCATCAAGATGGTTTCAGGGTGTTCGAGGTGGGCAAGCATACGCTGCAATTCGAACCCGATGATGTAGAGGCCGCTTTGGCCGCGGAAGATCAATCGGTTTCCGGATCATTTATCAAGGTTGCCCGTAGCATTTCCACCACGAATTGGCACGCCAATGGTTCCCGGCCGCTCGTGCCGAAGGCTGGGCGGCCTGCCCTTTACCGGATCTGCATTTGTGCGTCTTTCGATGCAACCGGTCCGGAACATGAATTCTGGGCGCTCGATTACCTACTCTCCGAGATGCGCGCGGAGTTGAAAGAGCGCGTCATCTCGCCCAGGCATCTCCTGGACGCCTTGCTGCTCGATCTCGCCATCCGTAAGCAAGGCCGCCTCGTCACGTTCGACAATCTGGTCCCGCCCGCGTTTCCCCTCTTGGGCGCGCTATGGATTCTGCCGGCGGATGACATGGCTGACAGGAAATAATCCAAACATCGCCTTGGTATAATCGCCATAAATGCCGGAGATCCGACATTCCGTCTGCGCCCTGGACTGCCCGGATGCCTGTTCGGTCCTGGTCACCATCGATGGCGACCGCGCCACCCGCCTCCGCGGCAACCCGGATCATCCCGTCACCCGCGGATTCCTGTGCGGCAAAGTCGCGCGCTATCTGGAGCGCGAATATTCCCCCGATCGGCTGCTTTATCCCCAGCGCCGCACCGGCGCCAAGGGCGAAGGACGCTTCGCGCGCGTCACCTGGGATGAAGCTCTCGACGAAATCGCCGCCCGCCTCAAATCCATCGCCGCCACATATGGCCCGGAATCGGTTTTACCGTACAGCTTTGCCGGCACCATGGGTTTTCTGCAAGGCCAAGGCATGGATCGCCGCTTTTTCCACCGCCTGGGCGCTTCCCGGCTCGACCGCACCATTTGTTCCTCTGCTGGCAAAGCCGGTTTGAGCGAAGCCGTCGGGCTCCGCTACGGCACCGAACCCGAGCAATTCCGCCACGCGAAGCTGATCCTGGCCTGGGGTGCGAATATTCTCGGCACCAACGTCCACCTGTGGCCGTTCGTCGTCGAAGCCCGCCGCCAGGGCGCCCGCTTCTACACCATCGATCCCCGCCGCAATCGCACCGGCGCAGCCGCCGACAAGCATTTCTTCATCAATCCCGGCAGCGACACCGCGCTGGCGCTGGGCATGATGCACGTGATCATCCGCGAAAAACTGCACGACGCCGACTACGTGGAGCACTACACCACCGGCTTCGATGAACTGGCCCGCCGCGTCGCGGATTATCCGCCCGAGCGTGCCGCGGCTCTGACCGGCATCCCCAGTGAAGACATCGTGTCCCTGGCGCGCGAATATGCCACCACCCGGCCCGCCGTCATCCGTCTCAACTACGGCGTGCAGCGCAGCGAGCGCGGCGCCATGGCCATGCGCACCATCGCGCTGCTGCCCGCGCTCACCGGATCATGGAAGGACGTCGGTGGCGGGCTGCAGGCATCCACATCGCACGCCTTTCACCTGAACACTGCTGCGCTGGAACAGCCTGGCCTGCAACGCCGCGCGCTCGGCCGCGAGGCGCGTATCCTGAATATGTCGCAGTTGGGCCAGATCCTGAACGAAACTTCCGATCCCCCGGTCCACGCCATCGTCGTCTATAACTCCAACCCCGCCGCCGTCGCCCCCAACGAAAACGCCGTCCACCGCGGTTTCCGCCGCGACGACCTGTTTACCGTGGTGCTCGAACAGTTCCAGAACGATACCGCCGACTACGCCGATTTCCTGCTCCCCGCCACCACCTTCCTGGAGCATACCGACGCGTATCTGGCATACGGCCATTACTATCTGCAATTGGCGCGTCCGGCTCTTTCCGCGCCCGGCGAAGCCCGCTCCAACGTGGAAGTTTTCCGCGCCCTCGCCCAACGCATGGGCTTCGACGACCCCTGTTTCCAGGATTCCGACGACGATATGCTGCGCGCGCTGCTCGCCTCCGAGCACCCCTTCATCAAAGGCATCACCCTGGAGCAATTGGAGCGCGAGCATTCGGTCCGGCTGCACGTCGCGCCCAACGGCGATCCGTTCCTGCCTTTCGCCCATGGCGGCTTCGGCACGCCCTCCGGTAAATGCGACTTCCGCGCGGAAACGCTGGAATATACCCCGCCCAAAGAATCCCGCTTCGGCGATCCCGGCCTGCGTGCCCGTTTCCCCCTGGAACTGATCTCGCCCAAAAACGACGACAGCATGAACTCGACTTTTGGCAACCGTCCCGACAACGACGCCGCTACCGCTACCGCGCACATTCACTCGGCGGATGCCGCCGCGCGCGGCATCGCCACCGGCGATCAGGTGCGCATCTACAACGACCGCGGCGCCTGCCTCCTGCGCGCCAGCGTGGATGGCGTGGTCCGCGAGGGCGTGATCTCGGTCCCCGCGGTGCGTTGGCCCAAGCGCTCCGCCGATCGCCGCGGCATCAACGCCCTCACTTCCGAGCGCCTTACCGACGCCGGCGGCGGCCCGACATTCTATAGTTGCCTCGTACAACTGGAGAAAAGCGGAGATTAATGACCAAGGTATCGACGGCTATCCTCGCCCTGACCCTCGTCCTCATTCCCACCGCCTGCAAACGCCACCGCCGCGTGACCGTGCAGACCATCGAAGAAACGCCCGCCCTGGCATCCGTGGTGGCCACCGCCGACACCCAGGCCGCCACGCAATTGGTCAGCGGATTCTACGGCATCGAGCAGAACTCCTGGCGCTGGACCGCCGGTAAGTTCGAGGTAGTTTTGCGCCCGCCGCGTTCGGCTTCCACCAAGGGCGCTACCCTGCAGCTTAAATTCGCCCTCCCCGAAGTGGCTTTGGCAAAAATGAAAGGCGTCTCGCTGGCGGCGTCCGTGAATGGCACAGCACTGCTGCCCGAGAAGTATAGCCAGGCAGGACAATACACCTACGCTCGCGACGTCCCTCCGGCCTTGCTTGGCGGCGAGATCGCGCGTGTCGATTTTTCCGTGGACAAGACCATGCCGCCCAGCCCCGCCGACCGGCGCGAGTTGGGCTTAGTCGTATCTATGGTTGGGTTACAAGCTAAGTAGACTTACTTGTGCGCGTTGAACCGCGCTTCCACGGCGGCCCAATCCACGACGTTCCACCACGCGCCCAGATAGTCCGCGCGGCGGTTCTGGTATCGCAGATAGTAAGCGTGCTCCCACACATCCACGCCCAGGATCGCGTACTTACCTTCCATCACCGGACTGTCCTGATTAGCCGTCGAGCTGATCTCTAACTTACCGCCGTTCGAAATCAGCCACGCCCAGCCGGAGCCGAACCGGCCCATGCCCGCGGCTTGCAGTTTCTCCTTGAACTGGTCCAAGCCGCCGAACGTGCCGGTGATGGCTTCCGCCACGTGTCCCACCGGCGCGCCGCCCTTGCCCGGTCCCATGATGGTCCAGAACATCGAGTGGTTGATGTGCCCGCCGCCGTTGTTACGCACAGCCGTCCGGATGTTCTCCGGCACGATCGCGCAGTTGTTAGCCAGTAACTCCTCTACGCTCTTGCCGGCTAAGTCGGGCGCCGATTCGAGCGCCTTGTTTAAGTTAGTAACATAAGCGGCGTGATGCTTGCCGTGATGGATCTCCATCGTCGTCTTGTCGATGGCTACTTCCAGTGCGTCGGACGCGTAAGGTAATGCGGGAAGCGTAAATGGCATATCGATCTCCGTGTGTCTCCAAAGTGAAGTTAGTTGATTGGCCCGGCGCGCTCGAAAGCGTCAGCCAGGCGAAACATGGTGGACTCGTCAAAATGTCTGGCCAGGATCTGCATGCCCACCGGCAGTCCTTCCGGCGTCTTGCCGCAAGGCACGCTCATGCAGGGAATGCCGGCCAGATCGCCGGTAATAGTGTAAATGTCCGACAGGTACATCGCCAACGGATCGTCGATCTTTTCCCCCAGCCGGAAAGCCGGAAATGGCGAAACCGGCGTGATAATCGCATCGACCTCCGCAAAGGCGCGCGCGAAATCCCGTGCGATCAGTGCCCGCACCTTTTGCGCCTTCAGGTAATAGGCATCATAATAGCCCGCGCTCAGCACATAAGTGCCCAGCATGATGCGCCGCTTGCATTCCGCGCCAAAGCCTTCGCCGCGGGTGTTTCGGTACATATCGCTCAAGGCGCCGGAATCCGCCGACCGGAACGTATAACGTACGCCATCGTACCGTGCCAGGTTGGAGCTGGCCTCCGCGGTGGCGATCACGTAATAGCAGCCCACGGCATAATCCGTGGCGGGCAGGCTGATCTCGTGCATCTCGCAGCCAAGCTGCCGCAGCCGCTCGATCCCCGCCGCCATCAGGATGCCCGTTTCGCTGGTCAAATCTTTTAGATACTCGCGGGGCAGCCCAAGCTTCAGACCTTTGACATTGCCGTTGAGCGCTAGTGTGTAATCCGGCACTGGCGCCGCGGCCGAGGTGGCGTCCATCGGGTCGCGGCCAGCAATCACGCCCAGCAGCGTGGCCGCGTCCCGCACCGTGCGCGCCATGGGGCCGATGTGATCCAGAGAACTGGCGAACGCCGTCAATCCGTAGCGCGATACCCGGCCATAAGTCGGCGTCACACCCACCACGCCGCAGAACGATGCCGGCTGCCGCACGGACCCGCCCGTGTCCGACCCCAGCGCCAGCGTGGCCGTGCCCTGCGCCACCGCCGCCGCCGACCCGCCGCTCGATCCGCCCGGCACGCGATCCGGTGATAGCGGATTCCGCACCGGCCCAAACGCCGAGTTCTCGTTCGACGATCCCATGGCGAACTCGTCGCAGTTGGTCTTGCCCAGAATCACGCCCCCGGCCTCTTCCAGCCGCACGATGGCCGTCGCATCGTAAGGCGGCACGTAGTCGGCCAGCAGCTTCGAGCCGCAGGTGGTGCGCACCCCCGCGGTAAGGATCACATCTTTGACGGCCACCGGCACGCCCGCCAGCGGCCCCGGATCTTCTTCGCGCGCGATCTTCGCATCCACCCGTGCCGCCGCCGCCAGTGCCCGCTCGCGCGATAGAAGCAGGTAGGCATTGGTCGCGCCATTCTCGTGCTCGGCGAACCTAAGGGCTTCCTCCGTCAACTCCACGGCGCTGAAGCGGCGCGTCCGCAACCCATCCCGGATCTGGCCGATACTAAGCGACGGAATATCCATGTCTCAACGTGGAGTCAGCGTTCGATGACTTTCGGCACTTTGAAATAGCCCGCGCCGGATTGCGGCGCGTTCGCCAGCGCCGCGGTCGTGCCCAGCGGTGGCCGCTCGCTGTCGGCCCGCCAAGGGGCCGTTTCACCGGTATCGTACAGCACCTGCGTCATGGGATCCACGCCTTCGGTGTCGATCTCGTTCAAGCGCGCCACGTGGCCCAGGATCTCATCCAGATCCGCCTGAAACTTCCGCACCTCTTCTTCGCTCAGGTTCAGGTTCGCCAGGTCCGCCACGTAGCGCACTTCTTTCTCGGTGATCTTCACGCCAGCGCTTTCTTGCGCGCGATCTTATAGATGTTGCGCATGACCGGATCGGCGATCTGATCCGCATCGTCGCCGCTGGCCGCCGCGGGCAGGCTGGCGGCCGCGCGTTGCGGCCCGCGCCGCGGCGGAATCACGCGGAACTCCAGATCCTCCACCACGCCCCGCCCCAGGTGCCGTTCCAGGTTCCCCAGAATCTGCGGCGACAGCGCCATCAGTTGCTTCTTCCAGATGGGGTCTTCCACTTCCACGATCAGGCGGGTGCGCACCATGCGCGCGGCGTTGGTCCGCGCCGCCACCTTCTTGCCCACCGCCAGCGGCCATACCGCGCGTGCCAGGTTATCGGTATCGATGGCATCGCCCGAATTCAGCTTGCCGATCAATCTGCTGGCGCGTTCCATTTTGAGGGGACGTTGAGGGGACCCGATCATTGTACCGCGTTCCGCATTACCATCAAGCTGAGGACCATCCCATGATGAACCTTCCGAAAATCCTGCTCCCCGTCGATTTCTCCGCTCGCGCCAGCCACGCCGTCCGGTTCGCTCTGCCCGTCGCGGAACAGTTCCATTCGGAGATCATTCTGTTGCACGTCATGCAGCCTTACCACGAGTTCGGCGGCGTCGAACTGGCCGGCGCTATACTGACCGACGTGATCGCCGACCGGCGAAAGGGAGTCGAGACTCGCACGCGGGAGTTCCTGGCCGCGGAACTCGCCGGGCAGCCCGTTCGCCGCCTCATGCTGGAAGGCGATCCCGCCCACGAAATCGTGGACTGCGCCCACCGCGAGAAAGCCGGCTTGATCCTGATGCCCACGCACGGCTACGGCGCCTTCCGCCGGCTGCTGCTCGGCTCGGTCGCCGCCAAGGTCCTGCATGACGCCGATTGTCCGGTCTGGACCACCGCTCACGATGAAGCCACTGCGTCCGGCCGATTCACGCTCAAACGTATCCTTTGCGGCGTAGACGCGACGCCCGCCGGCGCGCGCGCGCTCGCCTGGGCGGCGGAACTGGCCGCCGCGTTCGGCGCCGTGCTCACACTGGTGCATCCCGTGGCGGATATCGATCCGCGCACCGAGAGCTACTACTTCTCGCCCGAATGGCGCGGATTGCTGGTGAAAAATGCGGAAGCGGAGATCGCCGAACTGCAGCAGAAAGCCGGAACTCAAGCCGAAGTGCTGATAACCACCGGTCCCGCCGCCGAGATGATCTGCGCGGAAGCCCGTAAGACCGCCGCCGACCTGCTGGTGATCGGCCGGGGCGGGGAAGCCGGCATCCTGGGCCGCCTCACCAGCCACGCCTATTCCATCATCCGCCAGTCGCCGTGTCCGGTAGTCAGTGTGTAGCGCGAGAGTCTATCTCAGTAACCCTGTTCCCGCAGTCGTTCGATCGTCAAGCGCGGCTTCAGATCCAGGTTGCGCACCAGCTTCTCCACGTGCTTAGCGAGAATGTCGCATTCGATATTCACCCGGCTGCCAGGCTGGTAGGTTCCCAGCGTGGTGTGGCGGTAGGTGTGTGGGATGATGGTAACGGAAAGCACATCGGCATCCAGCGCCGCGATGGTCAAACTGATGCCGTCGATAGCCACCGAACCCTTGAACACCAGGTAATTGTCGATCTCCGGAGGCACGCGGACCTTCAGCCACCAGTTATCGTCGCCCAGCATTTCAAGCGATAGAAACTCCCCGGTGGCATCCACGTGGCCCTGTACGATGTGGCCGCTGAGGCGTCCGTTGGGCGACAAGGGCCGTTCCAGATTGACGCGAGCCTGTGCCCGCAGCGCACCCAGGTTGCTACGGCGCAAAGTCTCCGGGGCAAGGTCCGCGGAGAATGCATCCGCGCGCAGTTCGACGGCGGTCAGACATACGCCATTGACGGCGATGCTGGCGCCTTCCTTCAGGTCCTCCAGCACCTTGTGGCACCGGATCGCCAGGCGCGCGCCGGCATCCCGATTCTGGATCGATTCCACCGCGCCCAACTCTTCGATGATCCCGGTAAACATTCAGGCCTCTTTAACGATGTAGCCTTCCACGGCAAATTCGTCGGGGGTGATGCGGTGCAGTTCGGTGCGGCGCACGCGAATGGCGTCCGCGCGGCGGCGGCGGCCCACACCTCCGGCCATGGAAAGCGACTCCAGCCCGCCCAGAATTTTAGGAGCGTAATAGAAGTAGATCTTGTCCGCCGCTCCGGTTTCGAGCGCCGCCCAATTCACCTTGGCGCCCGCCTCGATCAGCACGGAGAGATACTGCTGCTGCGCCACGGCCTCGATGGCGGCGCGCAGATCGGAGCGGCCGTCGCGCCCATCCAGAATCAGCACGCGCACGCCGCGGCTTTCCAGCCCCTGGCGGCGCTCGGCGGGAGCGGCCGACGTTCCGATCAGCAGCACATCGTCGGCGGCGCTGCGCACCATCTGCGAATCGAGCGGCAAGCGCAAACGCGAATCCAGCACCACGCGCAGCAGCGGACGGCTGCGCGGCAGTCCGGTGCGATCCGTCAGCAGGCAATCGTCCGCCAGCACCGTGCCGATGCCGGTGAGGATGGCGTCGGATTCATGCCGCAGTTGCTGCACGTGGGCGCGCGCTTTGTCGCTGGTGATCCAGCCGCGATTATCATCCGGCGCCGCGATCTTGCCGTCCAATGTCAGGGCCGTTTTCAACGTCACCAGCGGCAAGCGCGTGCGCATGAAATGGACGAACGCCTCATTCAGCTTTTCGGCTTCGTCCCCGAAGACCGCGGCAATTTCCACGCGAATTCCGGCGGCGCGCAATTGGCGCAAGCCGTCTCCCGAGACCAAAGGATTAGGATCTTCGAGCGCCACCACCACGCGCGCCACGCCTGCCGCGATTAGCGCGGCGGTACACGGCCCCGTGCGTCCTTGATGACAACAAGGCTCCAGGTTGATGTACAACGTAGACCCGCGCGCGCTGTCGCCCGCCTCTTCCAGCGCCAGGATCTCAGCGTGTTTTATGCCTGCCCAAGTGTGGAAACCGCGTCCCACCACTTGTCCATCGCGCGCCAGTACGGCGCCCACCAGCGGATTGGGACTCGTCTGCGCGCTTCCCTCGCGCGCCAGATCCAGCGCCTCGCGCAGATACCGGGCGTCGGCGTCCTGCGATTGATCGGTCATTTTTCGAAAAGCGATGCGATGAATTTTTCGGGATCGAACGGCAGCAGATCGTCCACCTTCTCGCCGATGCCCACGTAGCGGATGGGCAGATTCAACTCGCGCGCGATGGCGATCACGATACCGCCTTTCGCCGTGCCATCCAGCTTGGTCAGCACGATGCCGGTGACGCCGGAAGTCTCCGTGAACTTACGCGCCTGCTCCAGACCGTTCTGCCCGGTGGTGGCGTCGAGCACCAGCAGCACTTCGTGCGGCGCATCCGGGATGACCCGCGCGGCGGTGCGGCGCATCTTCTCCAACTCCGCCATCAGGTTCGTCTTGGTCTGCAGGCGGCCGGCGGTATCCACGATGACATAATCCACTTTGCGGGCCCGCGCGGCTTGCAGCGCGTCGAATAACACGGCGCTGGGGTCCGCGCCCTGCTTCTGCCGGATCACGTCGGTGCCGGTGCGCTCGCCCCACACTTCCAGTTGCTCGATGGCCGCCGCGCGGAAAGTGTCGGCGGCGCACAGCAGAACGCTGCGCTGCTCGGCGCGGAAGCGATGCGTCAGCTTGCCGATGGTGGTGGTCTTGCCGGAGCCGTTCACGCCCACCACCAGGACCACGGCGGGAGGCTCGGCCACGCGCGGCATGGCCCGCTCGGAAGCTTGCAGAATTTCGAGCAGATGTTCGCGGATCAGCCCTTCGATCTCGGCCGCGTCGCCCACCAGCTTGCGATCCACGCGCTGCCGGATGCGCTCCAGAATCTCCTCGGTGGTGCGCACGCCGATGTCGGAGCTGATGAGCGTGAACTCCAGTTCGTCCAGCAAATCGGCGTCGATCTGCTTGGCGCCCTGCAGCATGTCTTCGAGGCGCGTGACCAGGCCCGCGCGCGTCTTTTCGACGCCGCTTTTCAAGCGCTCCAGCAGGGATGGCTCTTGTTCGACCGAGCCGAATAGCGTTTGGATCATTTTGGGACTATTGTAGCAATCATGGATAAAGTAGCGATTTTTGGCGCCGCCGGACCGATCGGCCGCTTCGTGGGAATGGAACTGGACCGGCGCGGCGTGCCGTTTCGCGCGGTGGGACGGAGCAGGAGCAAACTGGAGGCGGCCTTCGGCAAAATGCCGTCGGTGGAACTGGTGGCCGCGGATCTTTCCGGCGCGGGTGGGGTTACGCAGGCGGCGCGCGGAGTGGACACCGTGATCTATACGCTGGGCCTGACCTACACCGAATTCGCGCAGTACCCGCAGTTGATGCGGATGGCTGTCGACGCAGCCGCGGCGGCCGGCGTCGCTCGTTTCGTGCTGGTCACCGGAGTCTATAGTTACGGCATTCCGCAGACCCAGAAGGTGGCGGAGACGCATCCGCGCCAACCGGTGGCCGTGAAGGGAAGGCTGCGCAAGGAACAGGAGGACATCCTGATGGAGGCGGGGGCGCGCGGCCCGATGCAGTATCTGATCGTGCGCCTACCCGATTTCTACGGACCCTATGCCGATAAGAGCATGGCCAACCCGATTTTCCGCGCGGCGCTGGCGGGCAAGACCGCCGACTGGCTCGGCCCGGTAAGCACGCCGCACGAGTTCGTTTTTGTGCCGGATGCGGGACCGGTCATCGCGGAACTGGCATCCCGCGACGACTGCTACGGCCAAGTCTGGCATTTTGCTGGGCCGGGCGAGATTTCGGGCATGGGATTTATTCAAAAAATCTACCAGGCGGCGGGCCGCGAGCCGAAATTCCGCAGCGCCGGAGGCATGTTGCTGCGGATGTTGGGATGGTTCAATCCGCTGATGCGCGAACTGCCGGAGATGCTGTATTTACAGGAGACACCGATCCTGCTGGATGACGAGAAGCTGCGGCGAACGCTCGGGACGGTGCACAAGACGAGTTACGACGAAGGCATCCAGCGTACGCTGGACTGGATGCGTTAGCGGCGCCCAATTATTTCGCGCCCAGCCAATACCCCGGCCGCGTCTTGGCCGTGGCGTCGCGGCGGCCGGAGATCTCCACGCGGAGCTGGTGGAATCCACCCTCGCTCTTATTGTTGGGATTGTAGGAAACCAGGTACTGGCTGTGCAGTTCGGAGCCGATGCGTTGGATGGCATCTTCCAAACCGCGCTGGCGCATGAAGCCGTACTGTTCACCGCCCGTGCCCTTGGTGAAAACCTCCGAGGGATTCTTCACGAAGATGGCCTTGGCGTCCTTGAAGACTTCGATCATCATGGGGACAAACTGCGCGCTGCCGCCTTCGCTGCCGGTGGCCTGCATGACCGTGTTCGGGGTAGCTACGGCGTTGGACGGCAGGGGGGTCATGGCCGGAGGCCGGTTGTCGGGCCGGCCTGGGTCGGCGGGGGCCATGATGCTGGTTACCACGCGCGAGATATCCACCGTATAAATACTGACATTGGCCAGTTGCGCGGCGATCAGCGTTTCGCGAAGACGGGCTTCGCTGGACTTGTCGCGGGCTTCGCTGATCAGCAGCAGGACACGCCTCCGGTTGGGCGGCCGTACACGCAGCATGCGCGTGCCTACTTCCACGGCATCAATCATGCGGCTCTGGCTGCTGCCGGGTTGAATCGTTTTCAGGGCGGCTTCGATCTTGTCGGCATCCGGCGTGAACTCCTGCAGCGTCCGGATGCGCGAATCGAAGGCCAGCAGCGCCGACTCGCCGCCATCACCGATCATGACCGGACGGATCATGGCGCCGATCTTGCGAATCTGGGGCAGCACGGACTCCACGCGATCGTTGGCCTGCACCGCGATCACCAGGGAAATCGGCGGAAATGCGACATCCACTTTGATGTCCTGCTCCTTGTCGTTGTCGAACAGATGGAACTGCGCGGGCAGCAGGCCGTCAATATAGTCGCCGTTGTGATCCAGCACGGTCACGGGCGCGGCTACCACTTCCACGGAGACGCGTATGGGAGCGGGTGCGGGTTCCTCCGGCGGCTTGTTGGCATCCTGCTGGTTTTGCGCGGAGAGGCTGGCTGCCAGCAAGGCCAACATCCATCGAGTGGTGGTCATGAAGTTCCTGACGTTACAGATTTTCAAAACGTTGCGCGTCCGAGTGCGCGGTGCGGCCCTGCAACAGGTCAAGCACGTGAGGCACCAACTCCACGATAGCATCCAAGGATTCGACCGCGCCTTTGGGCGATCCCGGCAGGTTAACAATTAACACAGTGCCGCGAGTGCCCGCCGTGGCGCGCGAAAGGGCTGCCCGGGGCGTGGCGCGCAACCCGGCAGCGCGCATCAGTTCGCCGAATCCGGGAATCTCTTTGTGCAGAATCGCACGCGTGGCTTCCGGCGTCACATCGCGCGCGGCAACGCCGGTGCCGCCGGTGGTGAAGATGGCCGAAACGCGGCCGCTGTCAGCCCAGGACGCCAGACGGCGCTCGATCAAAGTTGCTTCGTCGGGAATCATCTCGGTTACCGGGACGTGCCATCCCAGTTGCTCCAATCTCTGCCGCACGGCCGGCCCGGAGATGTCGGCGCGCTTACCGGCGTGCGCCGAATCGCTGATCGTCAATACCGCGGCCTCGATCACTCAAGTGAGTGTAGCGCACAACAAGCGGTACGCCCGGCGGGCCACGACGAGTTCTTCGTTGGTGGCCAGCGCAATGACCGCCACCGGTCCCGACGATACCAGGCGGTCGCCTGTGCCGCGTGCATTAGCCGCGGCGTCGAGTTGGATGCCAAGAAATTCGAGGCCCTCGCAGCAAGCCGCGCGCAGTCCGGCGGAGTTCTCGCCAATGCCCCCGGTAAAGGCCACGGCATCCAGGCCTCCCATGGCGGCCGCGAAAGCGCCGATGGTCTTCCGCACCTGGTAAACGAAGACCCGCAGTGCTTCGGCGGCGCGCTCGTTCCCTTGAGCGGCCGCCTGTTCCAGATCGCGCACATCGCCGCCGGCAACACCGGAAAGCCCGGCCAAGCCGCCATTTCCGGCCAGTTGGCGGCGGGTCTCGGCACAAGTCCAGCCGTGGCGTTCCATCATAAAAAGCACCGCGAAAGCGTCCAGATCTCCATGCCGCGTGGCGTTCTCCAGGCCCGATTGGGGCGAAAAACCCATCGTAGTGTCGATGGACTGGCCGTGGTAGACAGCGCACATCGATGAGCTGCCGCCCAAGTGGCAGCTCACCAGGCGCACGGGTCGTCCCAACATCTCCGCACAACGCTCGGCCACATATTGATGCGAGGCGCCATGAAATCCGTACTTACGCACACCCTCATCCCGCCATTCGGCCGGTACGCCGTACAAGTGTGCTTGGGCCGGTATGGTGGCATGGAACTCCGGCTCGAAGGCGGCTACCAGCGGCACGTCGGGCATGCTCTCTTGGAACGCTTGAATCGCCGCCAGGTAGATGGAGTTGTGGGCCGGCGCGGCGGGCAGGAATTCGCGCAGGGCGGCCAACACCGCGTCATCGATCAGGAACGTGCCGCGGTAGTGCGGTCCGCCGTGCACGGCTTTTAACACCACCGCGTCCACGGGCGCCGCACCTGTACGGATCTGTGCGATGGCCTCCCGATAGTCCTGCACGCGCTCGAAACGGCCGCGGCTCAACACTACCTCCGCAGGCATCTCCAGGATCTGATACTTCAGGGAGGTCGAACCCAGGTTCGGAACCAGCAGGTTCATTTGACGCCGTGATACTGTGCCCGGATCGCGGTCAGGTTCTTGTTGGCTTGTGCCTGTAGTGACGCAGTTCCGCCTTTCACGGCCACGCAGGCGCGAAAGAAATTGACGGCATCCTGGATCTTTTCCATCTTGTAATTCGCCAGACCCAGCAAAAACAGCACTTCGGATTTCATGGCGACATTGTCGTCCACCAGGGGCAGAGCTTTTCGCAAATCCTGGTCCGCCGGCGCCAGCTTGGCATCGTTGAAGTATTGCTTGCCGCCCATGTAATAGGCCAAGCCCACAATGGTGTTTTTGCGTTTGGTCCAATCCGCGTCGGCCACACCCTCCGGCTTGGGTTTGGAGGCCATCAATTCGACTAGTTTGGCGCTGTATACGTGCACCTTCTCAGCGTCTTTCTTCTTGGCGGCATCGTCGGTCAGCACCAGCAGCATATCTTCGCTGGCCTCTCCGGAAGACGCCATCTGCTGCGCCAAGGCAACGGCTTTGTCGGACGTGCCGGTTTTCTGATAAGCCATGAACAGCACACCTGTGGACTTGGCGAAATACTCGCTCTTGGCGTCGCGCTGCGCGAGGGCTTCGAGCAGCGCAATCTGCTTTTTGGGGTCCTGGGTCTGCAGCGCCGTGGCATAAAGCGAGTATTCCGTGTACGTGTTCACCTGCCGGGCATAGTCGACGCGCGCCTTCCAATTCTCCACCTGATCGGCATCCTGGGGTTGCGGCGACGCCACCACTTTTTGCGCCAGGCCGGCGGTTCGGGCGGACCATTTCAGAACCAGGTCCGGATCCTTCATCAGCTCCGCGGCTTTGAGGGACTGCTGGGAGATTTCCACGCACTCCGGCGGGGTGGCGGCCAATTGATCCGCTACAGCGATCGCCTTCGAGCCGTCGCCCGCCTTGATGTAGCCGTCCAGCATCTGTTCGTAGACCCATCCTACGGCTTCGTGCTTGGGGTATTCGGTGGCGAACTGGTCGAGCAGGACCAGTTTCTTGGCGCCGTCGGTCTCCTGGCCCGCCTGTTGCAGCAATTGTCCTTCCGGGGTCGCGGTATTGAGTTCCGCAAGCTTGTGACACTGCGGCCAACCTGGCGCGGCGGCCAAGGCAAGGCCGAACACGGCGGCAAAGGCTTTCATGCGTACCTCCCAGTCTGCGGCATGTTATCACACTGAAGCCGCAACCGGGTAGAGGCAGAGGGACGGGGAATTTACGCGCTACGAGTCTTCACGCCTGTCATGGCCGCGAGATTTACCGGGGCTGTGGCGGCTTGCAACATAAACCGGCTCACATAGATTCTGTAGAACAGAAAGATCAGACCCATCACCGGCAGAATCAACAATGAAGCTTTCCATCCGCTATCGCGCGCCGCCGCCGTCATCAGACCGGCGATCGCGCCGCCGAGCAGATAATACGGAAAGGCAAACAGGTAACACTGCTGCCAGACCGCGCGGAACGGCTGCCGCTTCACCAGAGACAGAACGCCGGAGACCAGCAGCGAGTTCGAGACAAAGTAGAGAGAAGCGGCCACGGCCATGACAATCGAGATGGCTTGCGTGTGCCACGCATCGCGCACCAATTGCACGCCCTGGACGGCGCACGCGAGACTGACCGCCACGGCCGCCGTGCTGAACCCGACTTGCACGGCGTTGGGCCGGGGATGCGCGCGCCACAGACATTGCAACACTACGCCCGCGCAGGCCAGGGTCATGGTTTCCGGCAGGGTCAACTGCGCCACTCCGAGCAGCACGAAGACGAATCCGACGGACATGGTGCCCGTGAGACCCGGCAGGCGCAACTTAAGCGTCGACGCCACCAGGGACAGCAACAGATAAGCCGCAAAGCGGGCCAGGTTTCCCGACCATGGCGGATCGAAGAGCGCATAGGCCACTGCTGCGATTCCAGCCGCGCTCACAAGCGAGATGCATATTTTCGCGGATACCGGCATAAGTCACCTCGGAAGACAAAAAAGAGCGAGGTTTGACAATAGCCTACTGGTCGCCGTCGTCGGCGGCGAATGCCTGGATCGCGGACGCGGGAAGCACAGTGGTGCCCCAGACGATATTGGACGCATTCACCCAAGCCGCTCCCGTGCCGGCCCACAGTACGGAGTAGCCGCTCACGGCCGCGCCAGTGAATATGGAGGTACCCCAGACGATGTTGGTGCCCCAAACAATATTGGTGCCCCAAACGATGTTGGTGCCCCAAACGATGTTGGTGCCCCAAACGATGTTCTCGGAGAACATGAGCGTGACCGCGCCATTGGAATTCATGAGCGCCAACGGCGAAATGGCGGGCACCGAAACGGTATCGGTACTATTCAGGGCGGCGCTGACGTTCACCTGACCCGCGCCCACCGTGAAAATATCGGCCATATTGTTGTAGGTCACGCTGTGCACGACATCCTGGGCGGTCGAATAAAGCGACGGCATACGAGTGGCGGTCTTCATGAGGCGCGCCTTCACCTGGTCGGGCGTCAGCGAGGGAGTTTTCTGAAGGAGCAAGGCGGCCGCGCCGCTTACCACGGGTGTGGCCATGCTGGTGCCGCTGAGACAGAAATACTTGGTGGAAGTCCCGACGCCCAGCAGTTCATAGTACGAGTTATTGACCAAAGTGGTGGAGTAGGTTGTCGCGAGCGTGTTATTGGGGGCCATCAGGGAGACCACGTTGTTGCCGGGGGCCACCAGGTCCGGCTTGGCGATGTGATCGATCGGCGTGGGCCCGTCCGAGCTGTAGCTGGCGATGGTATCGCCGCTGACGTTGGTGGAGCCATGCGTGTTCGTGGCGCCGACAGTGATGACGTACGGGTCGTTGCCAGGGGAGGCGATGGTGCCGTAAAGGGGCAGACTGCCCGCGGCGTTCCGGCCGGCATTACCCGCCGCCACCACTACGACGATCCCGCTGCTCCAGGCGGCCTCGACGGCCTGGCACAGCGGATCGAGCGTGTAGCTTTCATAGACCTGCTGGCCCAGCGAGAGATTTATGACCCGGATGTTATAAGTGCTCTGCAGGCTGATGGCCTGATCCACCGCCGCGATCACGTTGCTGTCGGTCCCCGAGCCATTCTGATCGAGCACCTGCAGGTTGATCAGGTTGACGTTGGGCGCCACGCCATTGAATGTGCGCGTGAAGGTCACGCCGGTGGAGTCCTTACCGTTGGATCCGATGATGCCCGCCACGTGAGTGCCGTGCCCGTAGAGGTCGGTTCCGGTCAGCCCAGACACGAAGCTTTGGGTATAGACAATACGCGATCCCTTGCCGTTCGCAGTCATCAGATCGTCGTGCGCGTAGACGCCGCTGTCAATTACGGCAACACCAACGCCCGTGCCGTTCCAACCGGCGCTCCAGGCGGCATTGGCTCCGACCGTCTGGGTGGTCACATCCAGGCTACCCGTGATGGCCCGATTCGGCGACATGTAAGTAACGGCGGGATTCAGCACCAGGGCCTGGATCTGGGCCGGCGTCAACAGCAGGTGCAGAGCGCGCACATGGTGGAAACGGCGGACCAGTTGGCCGGCGGAGAACTGCGCCACGTCGGCATTGGTGGGGATGTGGTTAAACTGGACGATCACTTCGATATTGCTCTCCTGCATCATTTGCTGCAGATCGCCGGAGATTTTCGATCCCGCCATCGCCAAGCCGCATGCTACAAAAAGAGCCAGCGCCATCAGGCGCAGACCGCAGGCGGCAACCGAAGGGATCGTTGTGTGTCGGATTCCGCCCCAGACGGCGTGGTCGGGCGAAATGTGTTCTTGGCAGTCCATGACGGGGCGATTAACGGATGGCATCATTTTTTGTTCTCTCTTGATGGGGCTATTTGCAATTGGTGCAAGCTTGATTTGCGTTTCCACGCGATTGATTAAGCATTGCGGCTGCCACCCCGAAGCGGCGGGCAAATCATTGAAATCTATCGGTGTTTTTTTGGAGGATCGGGCGGCAGGCGGGCGGCGGGTGACAGGCCTGTCACTTGCGCGGTGACAGCGGTGGCACCGCGTGCGCGGACGCCGGCGCGGCGGACTGCAGGCCGTTCCAGTCCTCCGCCAGCACGATGGAATTGGCAGGATTGCGCGGGTCGTACTTCACGAGCACGTGTCCCATGGAGGCCACGTCGGCCGGCAAGAACGCTGTGAGACTCGAGATGTCCTGGGAGGCGGTGTATTCGGCGCCGCGCACGTCGTAGGAGTAAAGCAACAGATCCGGATCGAGGTCCAACAGGCGGCCATCACCCATCTTTCCTCGCTTAGCCAGCACCAAACGCCGCCGGCGTTCCTTCTCCTGGGGTGTGATACGCGATCGCCGCCAGGCGCGGAACGCGATGATACACAACAAGATTATGAGGACGCCGAACAACGCGGCGGTAGTGGTTTCAGCGACTGAAGACACCTGATTGACGGTCAGCCGGCTACCGGGACTTCCTGAAATACCTTGGCCCAATCCTTCAAGAACTGGTCCAGGCCCTTGTCGGTAAGCGGATGGTAAAAGAGCATATCCAGCACCTTGAAAGGCATGGTGGCGATGTGCGCACCCGCGGAGGCCGCATCCACCACGTGCGTGGGGGAGCGCAGCGAGGCGGCCAAAACCTGCGTCTTAAAGCCGTGAATCTTGTAGATCTGCGTAATGCTCTTGATCAACTCCATACCGGTCCAGCCGATATCGTCCAGGCGCCCGACAAACGGGCTGACGATGTAGGCGCCGGCTTTGGCCGCCAGGATGGCTTGGGCGGGCGAGAAGCACAGCGTGACGTTGACGCGAAGGCCCTCCTTGCTCAACACGGACGTAGCCTTAATTCCATCGCGCGTCAGAGGGCATTTCACCACTACATTCTTATGCAGGCGGGCCAGTTCGCGTCCTTCGCGGATCATCTGGGTGGATTCGGTGGAAACCACCTCGGCGCTGATGTCGCCGTCCACGATGTCGCAGATCATGCGGATCTGGTCTTCGAGGGGCCGCCCTTCCTTGGCGATGAGCGTGGGATTGGTGGTTACGCCATCAATAATGCCCCAGCTCGCGCCTTTCTTCAATTCGTCCAGATTGGCGGTGTCCAGAAAAAACTTCACGTTTTGCCCTCCACTTCCGAGTAACCCGCGCAAAACGGGGCGCGACCGCGCGCCCCTATGCGCTTCCTTGGAATTATAACATTGGCCTGCCTATCGAAAGCTAACTCCCCAGCAGATCCAAGTAACGCGCGACCGCCTCGATACCGCGATAGAAATTCGGCAGATGCAGCTTTTCGTTGGGCGCGTGCAGGTTGTCGTCGGGCAGTCCGAAGCCCATCATGACGCTGGGAATGCCGAGGTTTTGCTCAAAAGCCGCCACGATCGGGATGGATCCGCCCGAGCGTATGTACACCGTGGGCTTGCCGAAGACTTCCGACATGGCATCGGCGGCGGCATGAATGAAACGGTTGTCGGGGTTCACCAGCGAAGGCGGCGCCGTATGCAGCACCTTCAACTCGGCCGTGACGCCGCGCGGAGCAGCCTGCGCCACCGCTTTCTGAAGCTGTTCGACGGCCTCCTTGGGGTCCTGATCGGCTACCAGGCGGGTGCTGATCTTGGCCACCGCACGGGCCGGAATGACAGTCTTGGCGCCTTCGGCCGTGAATCCGCCGCGGATACCGTGCACCTCGAAAGTGGGCCGCGCCCAGAGACGCTCGAACAGCGGAACGCCGGGCTCGCCCACCAACTCGCGGGCGCCCATCTCCTTTTCCGTATACTCGCGCTCGTCGAAGGGCAGGCGCGCCCACGCTTCGCGTTCTTTGGCGCTGGGGGGAACCACGCGATCGTAGAAGCCCGGAATTTGAATGTGGCCTTCGCGGTCCTTCAGCGCCGCAATGATCTCGGCCACCGCCTGCAGCGGATTCGGCGCCGCGCCGCCATAGACGCCGGAATGCAGATCGTGATTGGCGCCTTCGACCCACAGTTCCGCGTAGACCATGCCGCGCAGCCCCACGCAGATGGTAGGCAGCTCCGGCGCAAACATTTCGGTATCGCAGATCACGGCGGCATCGGCAGCCAGCCGCGCCGGCTTTTGCGCGACATAGCCTTCGATATGTTCGCCGCCGGTCTCCTCCTCGCCCTCGATCAGGAATTTGACGTTGACCGGCAGCTTGCCGCGGGTCTTCAGCAAGCCTTCCACGGCCTTGATGAGGATGTAGGTCTGCCCCTTATCATCGGAGGTGCCGCGCCCGAAAATGTCATCGCCGCGCACCTCCGGCTCGAAGGGCGGCGATTTCCATTCGTCCAGCGGATCGGGCGGCTGCACGTCGTAGTGGCCGTAGAGCAGCAGCGTGGGCTTGCCGGGGGCTCCGGTCCATTCGGCGAAGACCAGCGGATTGCCCTCGCCTTCGATCAACTCGCCGGTCAGGCCGGCCGAGCGCAACTCGCCGAGCACGAACTCCGCGGCGCGGCGAATATCGGGCTTATGTTCGGAAAGAGTGCTGATGCTGGGAATGCGCAGGAAGGTCTTGAGGCCGTCGAGGAAGGCGGCCTGGTTCTCCTGATAGTAGTTCATGTGGATGGCACCTCAGTGCCATTGTATAGGCTCACATGCCCGGCATGCGGACGCACTCGAGAATTTCGATGGAAGCTCCCGGCGCGCGGAAATGCGGGTGATCCTGGATCAACGACACGGCGTGTTGCATCGACTCGGCCTGTAGAATCGAATAGCCCGTGATGGAGGTCTTGCCCGGCGTAGATGATCCCGCCTGCACCGTAGTGGAGCGATCCAGAGGCGCGCCAAGATCCATTACCGCGCTGCCGCATTTCTGGTACCAGGCATTCCACAGCGCCATTCCGGCCGCCATTTGCTCCGGCGGCGTGTTGGCGAACATGTCCGCCATCGACATGCCCGCCAGGGCCGCCTCTGATCGATATAAAACCAGATATTTGTTCATAAGCGCAGATTTTAGCGCGGCGGACGTGTGACCTCCAACTTCCGCCGCAGGAACCGCCGCTCCGGTTCCGAACAGGGGCATTCCAGCGCCGCGCGGAAGCAATCGGCTGCTTCGGCGGGGCGGCCGAGTTCCAGCAACAGATGACCGCGCACCGCGAGCAACAAATAGTAGCCGGCGAGCTGCGGATCGCTCACCAGCGGTTCGATGGCCTCCAAAGCCGCCGCCGCACCGCGCACCTTGGCCAAGGCCACGGCACGGTTGAGCGCCACGACCGGCGAGGCGTTCAGGGCGAACAGTTGATCGTACATCTCCAGAATCAGGGGCCAATCGCGCGATTGCGGATCCGATGCCCGCGCATGCGTCGCGGCGATGGCGGCCTGCACATGATATTCGGATACATGCTCGCCCGCGATCGAGCGGTCGAAATGAAAGAAGCCGAGCGAGATCAATTGCCGATTCCACCGGCTACGGTCCTGCGCTTCCAGCAGGATCAAATCGCCGGACTCATCCACGCGCGCCGGCAAACGCGCGGCTTCGAACGCCATCAGAGCCACCAGGGCATCCACGCGCGGCGCCGCGATCGAGGACGCGGCCACCAGCCGGCCCAGGCGCAGCGCCTCCAGGCACAGATCCTGCCGGATCAGATCTTCACCGGCGTGCGCCGCGTAGCCTTCATTAAACATCAGATAAAGAACTTCCAGAACGGAGTCCAGGCGATGCGCCAGTTCGGCCCCGTGCGGCATATCCAGCGTCAGACGCCGCTCCCGGATCTGGCGCTTGGCGCGCACCAGGCGTTGGGCGACGGCCGTATCCTCGGCCAGAAACGCGCGCGCGATTTCACGCACGCCAAACCCGCCCACGGTCTTCAGGCTTAGGGCTACGCGCGCGTCGCGGGGAATCTCAGGATGACAGCACATGAAGATCAGGCGCAACTCGTCGTCGCGAAGCTGGACCTCCACATCAGGATCGCCCGGCGGCGCCGCCGCGGATTGCGTGAGTTCGGCGACAATGGCGTCGGTCTTTTCGCCGAGCATGCGGCGGTGGCGCACGGCATCGATGGCGATGTTGTGCGCGACGCGGAAGAGCCACGCAGGGGCGTTGGCCGGCACGCCCTGGTACGGCCATGTCTGGAGCGCGCGCAGCATGGTCTCCTGGACGGTCTCTTCCGCCAAATCCAGTTGGGCAGGGCCGAGCAGCCGCGTGAGGTGCGCGACCATCCGGCCCGCCTGATGCCGGAAGAGATGCTCCAGCAGTTCGCCGGTGTTGGGAGATACCGCTAGACTCCCCGGACCTGCCTCACTTCAATGGTGCCGCCGATCTCCAGATGCGGATGACCCAGCGTCAGTTGCACCGCTTCGTCGTAATCCGCGGCTTCGATGGTGTAGTAGCCGCCCAGGATTTCCTTGGTTTCGCTGTACGGGCCGTCTGTGGTGCGCGTTTGGCCTCCCGCGGAGCGCATCACGCGGCCGGTATCGTCAGTCAAGCGGTGGCCGTCACGGGTGAACGCCTTATTCCGCCAGGCCATGTACTTCTCGGTGGCCTTCTGCATCTCTTCCGGACTAAGGCTCGGCCAGATGGCGGGGTCGTTATGCAGCAAAAGCATGAATTGTGCCATAGATGTTCTCCTATTTTACCCGCGTGTATTGGGCAGTTTCCGTCATTTTGGGCTGCCCATTTTCGAAAAACTGCCACTCGCTGGCGAAGTGGTTATGGTCGACGACGTGGATCTTGACGTTGTGCATGTGGCCGGCGGCCGGATTGGCCAGATTGGTGGCGTCCAGGAATCGGAAATCCACTTCGCCGGTTTCCGCATTGAAGGCGCGTGCCTGCATGCGCGGTTGGTTGCCGGCCATGCAGTAATGCGTCAACAGCAGACGGTCGCCATCCAGGTAATAAACCGTCAGCATGTCGGGCATCTTGGCCGCGGATTCCCGCTCCACCAGGGACGTGCCGCCGGCGATGAGTTCATAGGTCAAGTGGGCTTTGCCCATGGCAGTGTCGGCTTCCCATTCGCCCACCAGGGTTTTAAGTTTGGCATAGGCGGCGGGTCCGGTGGCTATTTCCGATGTGGGGCCGGCGGCCTGGGCCGCCCCGACGGCCAGCGCCGCTATGGCGATGATTAGAAGGTGTCGTTGCATCGTTTGCTCCTCTGCAAATTGTGTGTTGCAAGGTGATAACGTATGACGGCGGAAGAAATCGACAGCGTCGCGGCTAGAAAAGTTGGAATTATTTGCCGGTTCCGGTCAGCTTCACTTGCCCGCTATCGATGATGCCGTCAGTCGTCACCAGCAGGCTGCCATCAACGGTTCCCGTTTGGCTGGGCTTAAAGGTCACCGAGATGGTGCAACTGAGACCGGAACCGAGCGCCTGCGTGCAATTGTTGGTTTGGGCAAACTGTTCACTGGCGCTGATTCCGACGATGCCCAGACTGCCGTGACCCGCGTTGGTCAACGTCACCACCTTGGGGGCGCTACTGGACCCAACGCTGGTAGACGTGAATGTGAGGGAGGCCGGCGATAGCACCGCGACCGGCTTTTCCGTGCCGTTTCCGCTGAGCGCCACCGATTGCGGGCTGCCCGTGGCGGTGTCGGAAATGGTGAGGGTGGCCGAACGGCTGCCGGCGGCGGCAGGATCGAAAACCACCGATACAGTGCATTTCGCCCCTGCGGCCAACGATGCGCCGCAACCGCTCGTAGGCTTAAAATCGTCCTTGTCCGTTCCGCTGACGGCGACATTCGCGATCGACACACTGACGGCGCTAGTATTGCTGATCTGCACGTTATGCGGTGCGCCGGCCACGCCCACACCGGCGTAGCCGAAGCTCACGCTGGCCGGAGAGATCGCGATGCTGACGATGCCGGTGCCGCTAAGCGCGACGTTTTGCGTGCTCCCGGATGCGCCGTTGGAGTTGTCGGTAAACGTCAACGTGGCCGCTTCAGGGCCGGCGAGAGATGGCGTGAAGACAACGCTTACCGTGCACGTGGAGCCGACTGCGACCTGCGCCGGGAGCGCGCCGCAGGTGTTCGTTTGGGTGAAGTCGGGGCCGTTCGTGCCGCCGATTGCCAACGAGGTCAGAGTGAGCGGCCCATTGCCGGCATTCGTTAGAACTACGGA
This sequence comes from Bryobacteraceae bacterium, assembly GCA_049511415.1. Taxonomy (GTDB): domain Bacteria; phylum Acidobacteriota; class Terriglobia; order Bryobacterales; family Bryobacteraceae; genus Bog-159. Next base: position 109,495 of record JBEKYC010000004.1, read on the forward strand.
CTGCTTGGCGCTCGGCACGCCGGCGCTCTGGCTCTCGAAATTGAGGGCGCTGGTGGATGGCGAGGCCAGCGGCAGCAGACCTGTTCCGGTGAAGTTGGCGGTCCGGTTGCCGCCCAGGTTCTTAAAGTTTTGGCTCGGCGGATAAAAGCTGTATCCATTCAGCGATGGGGTCACTACATAGGTCCGGCCGGCCGGCACAACGAAGGTGAACTTACCCGAGCTATTGGTGGTGGCCGAACCCGTGCGTCCGCCGGTGAGCGCGATAGTCACGCCGGCAAGCGATCCGCTGGACTGGTTGATGAGGCCCGAGATGGTGTAGTCCGCGGCCGAAGTGGTCCAGCCCTGAACTAAATTTGCGATGTTGACGCTGCCCAGGCCGGTGGCAAGATCCCAACCCGTGGCAGCCTGATACGCGGCCGCCAGCGAAGCTCCGGACGTGGAGAGCACGCCCTGTGGATCGCCGGATGTGGTGGTGTAGCAGTTCGGGCTACCCGTCTGGCAAGGGACGGTCGTGTCGCCAAGGGTCACATCGTAGAAAAGACAAGTGCTGCTCACCTGATTTCCCTGGCCGGCATTGCAGGCCGACAGGGCCTGCGTATTCGGCGCGGTCGTGCCGTATTCGTCTCCCGCCAGGGTGTATAGAACATAATTCGCGTTGCCCTGGGCGGCGGCCGTCTGCTGGCCGACCAGCGCCATCACGCCGGCGAATGCGGCTGCCGCAAACGAGGTGCCGCCGCCGGAATTAAAAACGGTGTCGCCGGCGTCGGTGTAATCGCAAGGGCTGCCGTTTTCCGACGGATCGGACATGCAATAGATGTAAGCGTGGCTCCAGGCGAGATTGCTGGCGAACAGCGACACATCGGGCAGGTCGCGCACGCCGTCGTTCAAGATGCCGGTGACATTGGCCTGCCAGGTGGGCTTGACATAATTCTGGCTCGGTCCCCCGGAGCCGGCCACGATATTCAGCGGGTTCAACGGATTGGCGCCGAAGAAGACCGGCAAGACTTCGCATAGCGTTTCGCCCTGCGGGAAGCCCAGGAATCCGGTGAGGACGTTGCTGGCGCACGAGTTGTTCCACGTCATTTCGGGAACATAGGAGAGGGCCGACTGCAGAGTCTGAGACGAACTGGATGCCGACCAGTATGCGCCGTTCGTGCCGGCAAATGTGTCACTGAAATCGGTGCCACCGACGGCTAAGCTATTGGGAGTGGATGCGATGCCATTCACGGACAGACCCAGGGTGGCGTAGCCGGCGGTGCTGCTTAGGTCGCCATCGCAGACGGCGCCGCCAAAATCCCCCGCTGCGGCCACCACCGTGATCCCCTGCAGAACGGCGGTCTGCCAGAGACTGGACCAGAAGAGGTTGCCGGATACACCTAAGTCGCTCTCGCACTGGCTGTAATTGATGTCCACTACCGGCGCCAGGCTATTGTTCACAACATAGCTGGCCGAATCTTCCACGGTGTCCGCGGCGACATAAAGAATAGTAGCTCCGGGCGCCACGGCGCCAGCCCACTCGGCATCCAGCGCGCCTTCGGTCTCGTCGGAGTTCGTGACACAGGTGGTTTCGGGCACGCAGATGAGCTGCAGTTGATCGGCTCCCAGCGCGGGCAAACCCAGACCGGCGCGAAACGAAGCCACGTCATCCGGATTGATATTGCTGTCTTCCACCAGCGCGATGGTCTGTCCGGCGCCGGTGATGCCCGCGTTCCAGAGCGGCTGGAGATTGTAAATGGTGGCGAAATCGTAAGGCGCCAGGAGGTAGTAGTCGTTGCCGCTGAATGAAAGAGTCGCGTCGGGTCTGGGATGCGTGTGATGGGCCCCACGCGGCGCAAAGTCATTGAGTTTAGCGATGCCCGCGACCACCGGCGCCAGCGCCGACGGGAGTCGCGGATCGGCGGCGTTGGCCCAATGCGTTTCTCCCCGCGCGACGTATGTATGGACGGTGGTGTGAAAGGCCTCGCGCACCTGGGCGGCGGTTCCGGAGAATTCAATCGCCAGTCGATTGGGCGATACCGTTCCGGTCCGGAAGCCATGCGCGCGCAGCCACGCCAGCACGGTGTCGATATCTTGCGCCGCGGCGCCAAAGCGCTCGCCGATTGCTTCGGGGGTCAGCCAGTGATGATACATGGGTGAGGCTGGATTATGGATCTGGCTTATCAATTGTTCGACGGCCTGCTCGCTCTCCGCCGAACGCCTCAGGAGGAGGCGCACATGAGCCAGTACCAGCGTATCGGGGACCGGCCCACGATCGTTCTCCCGGCGCGCCGTTGGATGGAGATTTCCGTGCAGGGTGGTCAATTGCGTCTCGTCTATCGGTTTCGTGATCAGGGGGCGGGGAGGTTCGAAAGCTGCGCAGATGGAGGCGCACAACACGACGGGTAGCAGCGCCAAACATTTCATGGACTGATCCTTTAGAAACGGCTACTCAGATTATAGTGGATTTAAAGGCCTGTTTCTCCTGAAGCGAAGATTGAGCGCCGCCGTTCGACCCGCCATTTCCCGCCGTCCAACCCGGAAACAAGCATTTAGGCTCTTAAAAGCTGTATTACCCCGGCGGATCGCTTATGATGGATGGCGCGGTTACCGCCATGGGTATCAATATCGGTCTGGACATCGGTTCCATCAGCCTGAAGCTGGCCGCTTTAGGCCAGCCCGGGGATCGCGGAATCCTGGAAAATATCTGCGGCTCCGGACGGCCCTTCCGCCTGGCCGACGGACCGTCGCCGATGGTCCTTTCCGAGTACCGCCGCATCGCGGGTAGCCCGATCCAATCCGCCTACGACTTGTTGAACGAGTTTTACGACCTGGCGCCCGAACACCGCGTGGAAGGCATCCGGGTTACCGGCTCGGGCAGCCGCGCCATCGCCAAAATTCTCGGCCTGTACTTCGAAAACGAATTCAAGGCCGTGGCCCGCATGATCGCCGCGTTCCATCCCGAAGCGCGTACAGTCTTTGAAATCGGGGGCGAAAGTTCCAAGTACATTCGGCTGGAAAACCAGACGATCCTCGATTACGACCGCAGCGGCGAATGCGCCGCCGGCACCGGCTCATTCCTCGATCAACAGGCGCTGCGCATGAAGTATTCGGTGGAAGAGGTCGGCGATCTGGTGGCCTGCGCCGGGTGCGCCGCGCGCATCGCGGGACGCTGCTCGGTCTTCGCCAAGAGCGACATGATCCACGCGCAGCAGAAGGGCTACGCGCCGGCCGAAATCCTGCGCGGCCTTTGCGACGCAGTGGCGCGGAACTTCAAAAGTAGCGTGGTAAAAGGACGGCCGGTGGAAGCGCCCGTCGCACTGATCGGCGCAGTTTCGCAAAATGCCGGTGTAACTGGGGCTTTGCGGGAAGCGTTCTCGCTATCCGGGAGCCATTTATTCGTGCCGGCATACTACGCCTGGTGCGGCGCGATCGGAGCTGCCATGCTCGAAGCCGAAGAGCCGCGCAAACGCTCTCTGCGCGACATACATCGCCTGAATCAGCACGAAGGCGAAGAGCGCATCGAGGACACCACGCCGCTTTCCATGGCGAATGTTGTGCGGCTGCGCGACCGCGCGGGCGCTTATGCTCCGGTGCGCGGCTGCGATGCGATCCCGGCGTATTTGGGAATCGACATCGGGTCTGTTTCGACCAACGTCGTAGTCATCGACGAGATGGGCACGGTTATTCACGATATCTACCTGCGGACCGCCGGACGTCCGATTGAAGCCGTCCAGCAAGGGCTGAGCGAGCTGAGCGAATTTTGGGGCGAGCGGCTGGATATACGCGGCGTGGGCACTACCGGATCGGGCCGCGAACTAATCGCCGAATTCGCGGGCGCAGACGTCGTGAACGACGAGATAACCGCCCACAAGACCGGGGCCAATCACATCAGCCAAACCATAGGCGGCGAGCCCGTCGACACCATCTTCGAGATCGGCGGCCAGGATTCCAAGTTTATCGCCATCGAAAACGGCGTGGTCGTGGATTTCGCGATGAATGAAGCCTGCGCCGCCGGAACTGGATCGTTCCTGGAGGAGCAGGCCGAAAAGCTGGGAATCAGCATCAAGGGCGAATTCGCGCACCTGGCGCTCTCCGCGCCTTCCCCCACGCGCCTGGGCGAACGCTGCACGGTCTTCATGGAGCGCGATGTGACCGGATGGCTGCACAAAGGCGAAGCCGTGCCGAATATCGTGGCCGGACTGGCCTACTCCATCGCGCTCAATTACCTGAACCGGGTGGTGCGCGGGCGGCGTATCGGCAAGGTCATCTATTTCCAGGGGGGCACGGCATATAACGACGCCGTGGCGGCGGCCTTCGCCGGATTGCTGGGCAAGCGCATCACGGTGCCGCCCTACAACGGCGTGATGGGCGCCATCGGCATGGCGCTGATCGCCCGCCAATGGCACGAGGCCACCGGCGCTCCCAGCCGTTTCCGCGGCTATCATCTGGATCGCCTGGAGTTGGCTTCCCGCGATTTCGTTTGCCGCGCCTGCTCCAATCTGTGCGACATAAAGGAATTCACCATCGAAGGCCAGAAGAGCTATTGGGGAGACAAATGTTCCGATAAGTTCCGCAAACCTTCCGCCACCGGCCGCGAGCCGGTCATCGAGGATCTGTTTGCCTGCCGTGAGAAGATCATCGAAGATCTGGCCGTGCCCCAGCCAACCGGGGGCCGGCGCGTGGGCATCCCGCGCACGATGTCCACGTTCGACCGCTATCCTTTCTGGCAGCGCTATTTCGCGGAGTTGGGTTTTGAGACCGTGCTCTCGCCGGTGACCGATCCACGTATCGCGGCGGCAGGCGTCGAGATGGCGGTGGCGCAGCCTTGTTATCCGGTGCAGGTGGCCCACGGCCATGTGCGGGCGCTGGCCGGGATGGACGTCGATTACATTCTGGTGCCCAACATCGCCGACGCGGAGGCGGACGCGAGCAACTGCCCGGCGCATTACTGCCCGTGGAATCAGACCTTGCCTTATATACTGCGCGTGGCGCCCGGATTGGCGGAGCACGCCGCGAAGTTTCTAATTCCCACGCTGCATTTCCAACTGGGACCCGCGCAGGTCAAAGCCGCGCTGGCGCAATGCATGAAGCCTTTGGGCATCGGCCGCCGCGCTAGCGATCGCGCCGCGGATGCCGCCTACGCGGTCCAGCGCGAGTTCCAGAATCGCCTTCTGGAATTAGGGCGCCGCGCTTTGCAGGTGCTGGAACAGAGCGGCGAACCGGGCCTGGTGCTGGCCGGCCGCGGCTACAACATTTACGACCGCGGCATTAACTGCGATATTCCGCGCAAACTGCGGCACCGTTACGGCGCCAACGTGATTCCGCTCGACTTCCTGGTCACCGGCCGCGAGCCGATGACCGGCCTGCACGACAACATGTATTGGGCCTCGGGGCGCAAGATCCTGCAGGCCGCGCACATGGCTGCCTCGCGCGCCAGCCTGCACGTCATCTACCTGACGAACTTCAAGTGCGGGCCCGATTCCTATATCAAGCACTTTGCGCGCGAGGCGGCGGGTGCGCCGCTGCTGGTGCTGCAATTCGACGGGCACGGCAACGATGCCGGATACATGACACGCTGCGAAGCTTATCTCGACAGCAAGGGAATTTTGCGATGCTACAAACCAGCCCCGCCCCAGCCCAAAGTGCTGACCGCCGTGGTCCACTAGCCGGCAAGAAGATCCACATTCCGCCGATGGCGTACGGCAGTGCACAAGCCTTCGCTGCCGCTTTCCGCGCCGTGGGCCTCGACGCGGAACCCACGCCGCCGTCCGACAACCGCACGCGCGAACTCGGCGCCCGCTACACTTCCGGGGACGAATGCTATCCGGCCAAGGTCACGGTGGGCGACTTCATGAAAGTGATCGAAGGAGGGCCGGCCGGACCCGGCGCCGATCCGAAGCGCACGGTTTTCTTCATGCCCACCGCGCAAGGCCCCTGCCGCTTCGGACAATATTCGTCATACCTGCGCCACGTGCTGGATGCGAATGGCTTCCGCGATGCCGAGGTGCTCGCGCCTTCCAGCAATAATGCTTACGGCGGCCTGGGTGATGCGGCTGCACCGTTCCTGCGCACCGGATGGCGCGCCCTGCTGGCGGCCGACATCCTGCAAAAGCTGCTGTTGCAATACCGCCCGCACGAATTGGAAGCCGGACTCGCCGAGCGCGTGTACCAAGGGTCGCTCGATGATGTCTGCCGGACCATCGAATCCACGCCCGTAAAGCCGGCCGTGCAACTCTCCGCGTTGCGCGATGCGCTGCTACGCGGCCGCGAGCGCTTCCGCGCCATCCCGGGGCGCCGCGATCGCGGCACTCCGCTCATCGGAATCGTAGGCGAGATTTTCTGCCGTCTGAATACGTTCTCGAACGAAGATCTGGTGCGCCGCCTGGAAGAATATCGGGCCGAAGCCTGGCTGTCCGACATCGTCGAATGGATCTGGTATACCGATTCCGAGCACTTCCGCAAGCTCGAACTGAATCATCGGCTATGGACCAGCGAAGCGCTGGGCGCCTGGCTGCGGCACCGCGTGAAGAAGCGCGACGAGCACGCCCTGCTGCAGCCATTCCACGACGATTTCATCGGCTATGAAGAGCCGGACGTCTACGAGATCCTGGAGTGCGCGCGCCCCTATCTGCCGCGCGAGGGCGCTTTCGGCGAGATGGTGCTGAACGTAGGCAAGGTGGTATATCTGGCGCGCAAAGGGGCGGATGGCATCATCGACATCAGCCCATTCACGTGCATGAACGGCATCGTCTGCGAGGCCATCTATCCGCGCCTCAGCCGGGACTTGGGCGGCATTCCCATCCGCAACTTTTATTTCGACGGTAGCCAATCCGACTTGGACCGGGACTTAGGCGTGTATCTGGAACTGGCCCGCGGCTATCAAAAGCGCAAGCAGTGGCAGCGCACCTGGCCGAAGTGGCCGGCGGGGTAGCTACTCTTCCCTCAACATGGCCGCCGGATCGATGCGCACCGCGCGGATCACCGCCGGTACCGCGGCCAGCAGCGCGGCCGTCAGTATCGTCAGCGCGGGTAACGTGATGGCGCTCACGTCGCCGGGCTTCACACCATAAAGCAGCGTCTCGATGTAGCTCGCGGCCGTTGTGCCCAGGGCGATTCCTGCCAGCGCTCCGATCAGCACCATCGCAAAAGCCTCCGCCGTCACGCGCCGCGCGACGTCGCCGGCTTGCGCGCCGATGGCAATGCGTATGCCGATTTCGCGGCGGCGCTCGACCACCGAATAATCCAGCACGCCATACAGCCCGATGGCCGCCAGCAGCAGCGCCACCACCGCGAAGAACACGGCCAGCATCGCCAAGAGCCGTTCACGCACCGTCTGCGAGCGGTTAATCTCAGCCTGCGTCTGAATGCTATTCACCCGGAATTGCGGCCAGGCGCGCGGCACTTCCCGGCGCAACAACGGCGCCAGCGCCAGCGGATTCGGCCGCGATGTGCGCACCAGGAAGGTGGAGTGGCTGGTAGCTTCAACCGCCGGGTCAAACCACATCGGAATATACGCCGTGGGCATGAGCGGCTCGCGCATGGTCTGATAGCGCGCGTTGGGAACCAGCCCCACGACCAGGAAACGGCCGCCGCCGCGCACCTTCTCAAACGTCTTGCCCACCGGGTTCTCGCCGTGAAAGTACTGTTTGGCGAAGGCCTCGTTGACCACCGCCGCCCCGGGCCCCAGTTCGCCCGGACGCAGATCGCGTCCGTCGATCAAGGGGATATTCATGGTGTCGAGCCAGCCCGGCGAGACGCGTAGCGAGTAAGCGAAAACATTGCTCGCCGGCTGGCCATTGACAATCACAAAGCTGCCTTGCATCCTGCCGCTCAGCAGCGGCCAGGCCGCCATGGCCACGCGTTCGACGCCCGGCAGTTCGCGCAGATGCGCGGCCACCTGCTCCCAATTCCGCGGCGGCTGCGGCGGCAATGCCGATGTGTCGACCGCCAGCAACCGATCCGCCGAAAATCCGGTCGGCTGGTTGGAAAGGTGCTGAAAAGTAACAGCGAACAGTCCGCTCAGGAACAGCACGGCGAAACAGAACGCCACTTGCACGGCGATCAGCACATGCATCAGCCGGCGGCGTGCATGCGGATCGTCGCCACCTTTCAGGGCGCTGGCTGGTTTGACCGCCGAAGCACGCAAGGCCGGTGCCAACCCGGACAGAACCGTCACGCCGATGGCCAGCACCAGGGCGAAGCCCAGTACACGCCAGTCGGGCGGCAAAGCCAGGCGCGCCGGCTGATCCGGGGGATTGATCCGGTCCACCACGAACGGCGCCGCCCACGCAGCGAACAATGCGGCGGCGGGCACCGCCAGCAGAGCCAGCATGGCGCTCTCGGCGAGCACCAGTTGAATCAGCCGCCCGCGCCCCGCGCCGATCGAAACCCGCAGCGCCATTTCGCGCGCGCGCACGGCCGCCTGCGCGGTCAGCAGATTCGCGAGGTTGGCGCACGTGATCAGCAGGACTAAGGCGGCCAGCGCCGCCAGCACCGTCAAAGCACGCTCGAAATCCTTTCGCATCTGGGAGACGCCGCCAGCCGCGCGTTCCACCAGCACCCGTTGATGCAGGAAGTTGTCGAGCTTGGCTTTTGGCCATCCGGTGAAGCCCTTGGCCCGCTCCTCCTGTACCACCTGAAAGACAGGCTGCAAACGGTCGCGAAGAGATTTGGCCGTTGTTCCGGGATTGAGAGCCACGAACGTCCGGATCCAGGCCCAATCGTCCTCGGTCACTCCTGCGTTCATCATGGCCGGAATGAAGATGTCCGTCATCGTCCCCGGCTCGGTACCGGTGAACGGGCGCGGCGCCACGCCGATGATCTGATAAATTCGCGTTCCGGAATGAAAGGTCCGGCCGAGCACTTTCGGATCCCGGCCGAAACGGCGCGTCCAGTAATCGTAGGAAAGCACGGCGTAGGGGTGCTTGCCCGGCGTATCGTCGTCGGTTCCGTCGAACAGTCGACCCAGAGCTGGCCGCAGCTTGAACGTTGGAAACATCCAGCCCGAGACATACTGGCGATAGGCTGTCTCCATTTCCTGATCGGAGGCGAAGGTGAGATCGATCCGCTCCACCCAGGAGGCTGCCATCAACTCGGCTTGGCCGCGCGCCGCTCTGCGCAGGCTTTCGAATAGCGGATATTCGCAGCTTTCCGTGACCCGGAAATGGCCCATGGGGTCGAGCCCTTGAATGGCGAATACATACAAACGATCGGCGTTGGCGACGGGCAAAGGCCGCAGAAGCAGCGCGTCGATGAGCCGGAAGGCGGTGGCGCAGGTCCCCATGGCGAGGGCCAGGGAGAGGATGGCCGCGGCGGAGGCAATCTTCTTCTTTCGGATCTGACGCCAACCGAAGACGGCGTCGGCGCGCAGGGAATCGAGCCAGGGAAGCAGCCGGATGTCGCGGCTTTCTTCGCGCCGGCGTAGCGGAGAGCCGAACGCGCGGCGAGCCTCGACGGGATCGCGGCCCTCGGTTGCAGCCTCCGCCAGGTGCGCTGCCAGTTCTTCGTCAAGGTCGCGGCTTACGGCGCCGCCGCGGAATACGTTCGTAATGCGTGACCAGAATGACATCAGAATCCTACTCCGCCCGCAGTGTTTCCGCCGGATCGATGCGCACGGCACGCACTACCGCGGGCATGGCGGCCAGTAATGCGGCGCCTAAAATCACCAGCGACGGGAATGCCAGCACATCCCAATCGCCGGCCTGTACCTGATAAAACAATGACGCGATATAGTGCGCCGACAACCGCCCGAGCGCGAAACCTCCGATCGCCCCCAGCAAGACCATCGAGATGACATCCCGCGCCACCAGGCCGGCGATGCTGCCGGCACGCGCCCCGATCGCCATGCGAATGCCGATCTCGCGGCGGCGCAGTAGCACCGAGTAATCCATCACACCATACAGGCCGACGCCCGCAAGCAGCAAGGCCATCACGGCGAAGAACATCGCCAGCGTAGCCAGCAGGCGCTCGCGAATGGTGAGCGCATCATTGATCTCCTGCTGAGTACGGATGTTGCTGACGCGGAATTCGGGCCGCGCGCGGGACACTTCCCGGCGCAGGATGGACGCCAACGCCATGGGGTTCGCGGTGGAGGTGCGCACCATAAAAGTTCCCCGGCGGGACGCATGGAAGGGGATGTAGGCGACGGGAGGGATTGGCTCGCGTATGCCCTGATAGCGGGCGTCACGAACCAGACCTACGATCCGGTGGGGAATGCGTCCGCCCTCGTCCAGGGTCTCATCGAAGGTTTGGCCGATGGGGTCCTCACCTTTGAAATACCGCCGCGCGAAAGTGTCGTTGATGATGGCCGCGCCATCATCGCGGCCGCCCGGTAGCAGGTCTCGGCCGGCGAGCAGCGGTATCTCCATCACGTTTAGCCAGCCGGGGGAGATGGGCAGGAAGTAGGTCAGGTCGTCGCTGGGAGGCCCGCCGTGAATGGAGACCGAGTTATTCTGTGCGTAGCCGCTGAGAAGCGGCCAACCGGCGAGGGCGACGGCTTCGACGCCCGGCACGGCGCGTAGATGATCGGCAACCTGCTCCCAGAACACGGTTGGCTGCGCGGCTTGAGACACGGTATCGAGCGTGAGCAAACGCTTGGCGGAGAAGCCGGTGGTTTGGTGGGAGAGCCGTTGAAAGGTGGTCACAAACAGGCCGGCGGCGAATAGCACCAGGAAGCAGAACGACACCTGCAAGGCAATCAATGCGTGCATCATCCGCCGGCGCGCGTGCGGATCGTCGCCGCCTCGCAGTACGCCCGCGGGCCTTACGGCCGAGGCGCGCAGGGCGGGTCCGGATCCGAACAACAGGCCCACGGCGAACGTCAGCAGAAGGCCGAATCCGAATACGCGCCAGTCGGCAGGCAGAAGCAGGCGCGCCGGGTCGTTGGCCGGATTGATCATGCGCACTACCAGGGGCGCACACCACCAGGCGAACATTGCGCCCAGCGCACCGGCCAGGCAGGCGAGCACAGTGCTCTCCACCAGGACCAATTGCACCAAGCGCCAGCGCCCGGCGCCGATCGAAACCCGCAGGGCCATTTCTCGCGCACGCGATGCGGCTTGCGCCGTCATCAGGTTGGCGACGTTGGCGCAGGCGATCAGCAGGACCAACGCCACCAGCATCGCCAGAGCTGCCAGGGGCTGCCGATTCGCGCTTTGCAGATCGGAGACGCCGCCCGGCGCGGGGACCAGTGCCACGCTCTGATGCAGATAGTTCTCGATGTTCTGTTGGGAAACGTTGGTGAAACCCCGGGCGCGCTCGCGCTCAAAGGCGATGGAGACCGCGTCGAGCCGCTGGCGAACCGCTTCGACCGCCACGCCCGGTTTCATCACGGCCAACGTGCGATGCCAGGTGGAATCGGAGCGGCCGGCAGCGGGATGCATCATGGCCAGCAGGAAAATATCGATTACGGTTCCGGGCTCGGTGCCAACGAAAGGATCGCGGGCCACGCCGATGATCTGGTAAAGGCGGTCGCCCATGCGGAGAGTTCGCCCGACGATGTGGGGATCCCGCGCAAAGCGCCGCGTCCAGTAATCGTGAGAGAGCACGGCGTAGGGATGGGCGCCAGGCTCCAGATCGTCGGCTTCGGTGAAGAGGCGTCCCACCGCCGGTTGCAGCCCGAAGGCGCGAAACATCCAGCCGGAGACATATTGGACGTGCGCACGCTCGATTTCCTGCTCGGAACGGTATGTCAGGTCCACGCGCTCGGCATAGGAGATGGCGATCAATTCGGCTTGATCTTGGACGGCGGCACGCATCCGTTGAAAGGCCGGGTAGGCCCAGCCATCGAAGGTGCCCGGTTTTCCGTCCCAGCCGATTTCGTGACGAAAGACGTCATAGATACGGTCCGGCGCAGCCACGGGGAGTGGCCGCAACAGCAAGGCGTCGATCAGGCGGAAGGCCCCGGTGCACGCTCCGACGCCAAGTGCCAGCGAGAGGATGGCGGCGGCCGAGGTCACCTTGTGTTTTAGTAACTGGCGCCAGCCGAAGACGGCGTCGGCGCGCAGGGAATCGAGCCACGGGATCAGGCGTAGGTCGCGGCTTTCTTCGCGGTATCGCAGGGGCGAGCCAAACGCGCGCCGGGCTTCGGCGGGATCGCGGCTTTCGGCGGCCGCTTCGGCGAAGTGTGATTCGAATTCCTCGTCGATGTCGCGGCCCATGCCCGCGCCACGAAAGATGTTTGTGAGGCGTGACCAGAGTGACATAGCCGTTTTACTCCGCGCGCAGCGTAGCCGCCGGATCCACGCGCACGGCCCGCAGCACCGCCGGCACAGCCGCCAGCAGGGCCGCCATCGCGATGGTTAACAATGGCAGCCCAAGTATCCCAGGTTCCGTGGGCTTAACCTGATAGAGCAGCGTATGGATGTATCGCACCAATGCCGTGCCCGCCGCCAGCCCCAGCGACGCCCCCAGCAGCACCATGCCAAGCATTTGTGCCGTCACCAGCCGCGCGATACCGGCGGGTTGCGCGCCGATGGCCATGCGGATGCCGATCTCTCGCCGCCGCTGCAGCACCGAGTAGTCCAGCACGCCATACAGCCCGATGCCGGCAAGCAGCAGAGCTACTGCCGCGAAGAACAGCGCCAGCATAGCCAGCAGCCGCTCTCGCACCGTATGGGAATCGTCGATTTCCTGCTGGGTGCGGATGTTGCCGACCCGGAATTCCGGCCGCGCGCGCGGCACCTCGCGCCTTAGAATCGACGCGAGCGCCATGGGGTTCGCGCCCGAAGTGCGCACGATGAATGTTGCGAACTGGACCGATCGTGCGGCGCCCTTCTCATCGACCGAGTGAAAGGGAACGAAGGCTACCGGCAAGGTGGCCTCGCGAACCTCGCGATAGGGCGCATCGCGGACTACACCGACCACCACGTAAGAGCGGCTATCGCCTCCCCCGATCGTGACTCCCAACGGGTGCAAGCCGCTGAGGAACTGTTTCACAAAGGTCTCGTTGACCATGACCACACCCGGATAGGTATCGTCCGGGCGGAAATCGCGGCCTTCCAGCAGCGGCATTTTCATGGTGTCCAGCCATCCCGGCGAAACACTTAATAAGTAGGCCAAAACCGGACCCGGCGGCGCGTCATTCACCGATATGAAGCGGTTCCACGCCTGGCCTGACAGCAACGGCCACCCGGCGATTGCCACTTTCTCGACGCCCGGCACGGTGCGCAGTTGATCGGCGACTTGATCCCAAAACACTGCCGGCTGCTCGTGCTCGGCCTCGGTTTCAATGTTCAGAAGCCTCGCCGGGGAGAAACCCAGTGGCCGGTTGGAGAGCCGGTCGAAGGTGGCGGCGAACAGGCCGCCGAAAAACACCACCACGAAGCAGAAAGCGGCCTGCAGGGCGATCAGCCCATACATGGAGCGCCGACGGGCATGCGGATGGTCGCCACCTTTGATGGCGTTGGCCGGGTTCATTGAAGATGCACGCAGCGCCGGCGCCAGACCGAATAGTAACGTTACGATCAGCGTGAGGCCGAGTCCGAAACCCACCACGCGCCAGTCGGCCGCAAGCATCAGGCGAACCGGATTGTCCGGCGGATTGATGCGGCTGACTACGAACGGCGCGGACCACCCGGCGAATAGAGCGCCCAGGGCGGCGGCCAAAAATCCGATCATGGCGCTCTCCACGAGAACTAATTGCGCCAGCCGGCCGCGTCCGGCGCCGATCGAGACACGCAGCGCGATCTCCCGCGCCCGCGCCGCCGCTTGCGCGGCAAACAGGTTCGCCACGTTGGCGCAAGCGATCAGTAGCACCAGCCCGACCAATACCGCCAGGGCCAGAAGTGCCGGGCGGTAGTCCTGTTGCAGGCCGGAAGCCCCAGCGGCCGCGGGCAGCAGCACCACCTTCTGGGCGAGAAACTTTTCGATGGTTTCCTGGCTCATCCCCTTGAAGCCCCTGGCCCGCTGCTCCTCGAAGGCGTGCGAGGTCGCGTCCAGAATGGCGCGCACCGGCTCGACCGAGATGCCCGGCTTAAGCTGTGCGAATGTGGCATGCCAAGTCCAGTCGTCATGCACGGCGCCGGGATACATCATGGTGGGGATGAAGATATCCGTGATCGTTCCAGGCTGGGTGCCGGTAAAAGGCGCGCTCGTGACGCCCACAATTTGATACAGACCGCCGTCCAGCCGGAAGGTCCGCCCGACGATTTTGGAGTCGCGGGCGAAGCGGCGATTCCAATAATCGTACGAGAGGACGGCATAGGGATGCGCGCCCGGTGTCTGGTCGTCGTTGGGGGTGAGCAGCCGGCCGATCGCGGGTTGCAGGCCGAATACGCCGAACATCGACCCGGAGACGTACTGCACATAGGCTTTCTCCATCTCGCGACCCGATCGATAGGTCAAATCGGTGCGCTGCGTATAGGAGACCGCGATCAGTTCGGCGCGATCCTTCACCGCTGCGCGCATGCGCTGGAACGATGGATAGGCCCAACTATCGCCCGTGCGGATCTCGCCGTCAAAATCGACTCCCTGGCGAGCGACGTCGTACAACCGCTCGGGGTGGGCGACCGGTAGCGGCCGCAGCAGCAGAGCGTCAATCAAGCGGAATGCCGCCACGCAGGATCCGATCCCAAGACCCAGAGACAGGATGGCGGCAACGGAAGTCACTTTGCGCTTCTTCAATTGCCGCCAGCCGAAGACCGTGTCGGCCCGCAGAGAATCGAGCCACGGAATCAGGCGCAGGTCGCGGCTTTCCTCGCGGCGGCGGAGCGGGGAGCCAAACGCGCGCCTGGCTTCGGCGGGATCGCGGCCCTCGGCCAGGGCTTCGGCGATGTGCGATTCCAGTTCTTCGTCAATGTCGCGGCTGACAGCGCCGCTGCGAAATACGTAGGCAATGCGAGACCAGAGCGCCATATCAAGCCATCCTGAGAACGCGATTAACAGCCGAAGTGACCGACAGCCAGCGGGATTCCTCGGCGGCAAGCTGTTTTTTGCCGGCGGCGGTCAGTTCATATAGGCGCGCGCGTCGCCCGGTGTCTTTGGTGATCCATTCGGCGCGGATCCAACCGGCTTCCTCCATCCGGTGCAGCGCCGGATAGAGCGAGCCTTCCTCCGCGCGCAGCACGTCTTCGGACATCTCCTTGATGGCGGACATGATTGCGTAGCCGTACAGGCGTGGCCGGCGGGAGAGAATCTTCAGGACCAGCAGATCGAGTGAACCTTGCAGGGCGTCGGTTTTTGGCATATTAAGACGTCTCGGTATACAGACGTCTGGGTATGCGCATCGTTAGCGACGTTCGGCGAGATTTATTGGCCGGCGCTCACGGTGGCCCACCCGGCGGACATCACTTGGCCAGGTGGAGTCACCCAGTTCGGATTTCACCAGCACGCTGCTGAATTCATCTGGCTGTATGTGACGGATTGCGCTGACGCACTGGCAGCCAGCACAACAGCATGGTTAACCCGGCCGCAACCGCGGCCAGATTCGTTACGCACTTCTGCCGCGCGCCTCGATCGGCGCCGTCTACGGAGTCCGAACCACAAGACGTACCTTCGATCACATCTCCCGCCGGCCTTCCATGGCCTTCCACATGGTCACCTCGTCGGCGAACTCGATGTCGCTGCCCACGGGGATGCCCATGGCGATGCGCGTCACTTTTACGCCCAGCGGCTTCAGCAGCTTCGAAAGATACACAGCGGTGGCCTCGCCCTCTACCGTCGGGTTGGTGGCCACGATGATTTCCTCGATCTCGCCCGCGCCGATCCGTTCCACCAGGCTTTTGATTTTGAGCTGCTCCGGGCCGATTCCCTTTAGCGGCGAGAGCGCCCCATGCAGCACGTGATACTGACCCGTGAACTGCCGTGTCACTTCGATGCCCACGATGTTCGGGGCCTCCTCCACCACGCACAATATCTTATGGTCGCGGTTGGGGTCGCGGCAGAAGACGCATAGCTCGCCGTCGCTGATGTTGTTGCAGACGCGGCACAGGCCGAGCTTGTCCTTCACGTCCAGCAGCGCCTGCGACAAATGCTCGGCGTCCTCGCGCGACGCGCGCAGCACGTGGAACGCGAGCCGTTGCGCCGATTTCTGGCCGACGCCCGGCAAACGCTTGAATTCCGTAATCAGCCGCGCCAGCGGCTCCGCAAAGTCCGGCATGGATTAGAACAGGCCCGGCGGCAGGCCCAGCCCGCCCATGATGCCGCTCATTTTCTGCTGGCTTTCCTGATCCACCTTTTTAGCCGCCTCATTGCAGGCGGCCAGCACCATGTCCTGCAGCATCTCGACGTCGCCGGCCACTTCCGGGTCGATCTTCACGCCCAGCACGTTCTTGTGCCCGTCCATTTTGATGGTGACCATGCCGCCGCCGGCGGACGCCTCCACCCGGATCTGCGCCACTTCCTCCTGCATGCGCTCCTGCATCTGCTGCGCCTGCTTCATCATCGCCTGCATATTGCCGGGTAATTTCACGTAGCTACTCCTTTAGGTTACGAACCGCGCGTACCTCGCCGCCGAAAAGATCCCGGAAGCGCTGCACCTCCGGATTGGCGAGCGCGCGCTGCGACACATCGTCTTCTTTTTGCGGCGCGGCCGCTACCTGCTCCTGCGCCGCGACCTCTCCAATCGTAACTTTGATCTTAAGCGGTTTTCCGGCGATCTGCCGCACCGCTTGGTTCAGATCCGCCTCGCGCATGGACAGGGAGAATTCCTTCGGGGTAGTGAAGCGCAGTTCGCCGTTCGTCTCCACCACCGCGGAATGCTCGATGGCATCGGCGGTGAATTCCATGCCGAGTTCCATCAACTTGGTATAGAGCCGGTCGCGCCAGGAGCCGCCGGCGGGCGGCGGTTGCGGAGCGGGAGCCGGCGGAGCCGCACGATTCGCGATCGGGGGTGGAGGAGGAGTGGGGCGGACGGGCTTGGCCGGCTCGCCCGCTCGCCCCTTCGCCGGCTCGCCGCCCAGGCCAGCCAGAGCCTCTTCGATCGAAACCAGGCGGCCCGCCTGCACCATCCGCACCAGTCCAAGTTCCAGGTGAAAGCGGGGCTGCAAGGAGGCTTGCAGATCGGTGAACAGATCCAGCGACAGTTGCAGGTAGCGCGTCAGATCCTCTTCGGAGAATTGCGCGGCCGCCTCCGCCAAGCGCTGCCGCTCGCCGGCGGATGCCGCGATCAGACGCGTCTCGCCGCCCGCGATCTTGGCCACCAGCAGATTGCGAAAGTAGCGCGCCAGCTCGCGGCTGAAGTGCTGCAGGTTCTGCCCGTTGCTCTCCAGCTCGTTCACCACTTCCAGCATGCGTGCGGAGGATTGGTCCACCAATGCCTGGCTCACCTGCCCCAAAGCATCCAGTGAAAATGCCCCCAGCAGCGCGCGGACCTCGGCGGCATTCAGCTTGTCGCCGCAACAGGCGATAGCTTGGTCCAGCGCCGAGAGCGAATCGCGCACGCTGCCTTCGCCCGCCTGCGCCAGCACGGCCAGCGCCTCCGCATCGGCGGCGATGCCTTCCAGCTCGCAGATCCACGCCATGCGCGCCACTAGGTCCTCGAAATCCACCGCGCGAAAACTGAAGTGCTGGCAGCGCGACGCAATGGTGGCCGGAATCTTGTGCGCCTCCGTGGTGCATAGCATAAAGACCGCCCAGGCCGGCGGCTCTTCAATGGTCTTCAACAATGCGTTGAACGCCTCGTTGGTGATCTGGTGGGCTTCGTCGATGATGAATACTTTGTAGCGGTCGCGCGCCGGCTGATAGCGCACGTTCTCGCGCAATTCGCGCATTTCGTTAATGCCGCGATTGGAGGCCGCGTCGATTTCGATCACGTCCACCGATCCGCCGGCGGCGATTTCTTTGCAGCTCGCGCACACGCCGCAGGGCTGATTGGTCGGACCGTTCACGCAGTTCAAGCAGCGCGCCAGAATGCGCGCCACGGTAGTTTTGCCCGTGCCACGCTGTCCCGAAAAAATGTAGCCATGCGCGATGCGGTTCTGCGCGATGGCGTTTTCGAGCGTGGTCTTGACGTGTTCCTGATTCACCACGTCCGCAAACGATTGGGGCCGGTATTTCCGGGCGATCACTTGATACATGGGGTGCGAGATGAGCCTGAATTCGATATCGTATCATGCGGCCTGAAGCTGGCCCTGCGTCGCCTCCACAGGCATTGGGACCCCTCCTTACGTCTTCCTTACGCCGGTCTTATGCCATCCTTAGCCATTCGCGATACACTGGCAGTTAGCGGTCTGTTCGGCTGCGGTGTCACGAAATTGAAACCCAAGGCTTAGTTGGCTGGGGTGATCTGAAAGATAGACCGCGGTTAGCCAAAAGATAGATGCCCCACATAGTGGCGGTCGGCTAGGATTGGGTATAGGACAGCCGGGTTATGTCGGGGTACTCCGTTTTGGAGGAGTCCCGTCTTCCCCCTCGACAGATGGTGGCCACTCTCGGGCGCGAACCCACTCCCAATTTTTCTATGGAGACGAAATGCAGCGCCTGACGCGGCAGTTGTGGAAGGGATCGATGCTGGCGATCTGCTGGATCGAAGCAGCGTCAGCCCAGAAGGTCCTGACATGGCAGCAAGCACGTGATGAATTCGAGCAATCGAACCCGACCATCCTGGCGGCCCGCATCGGAATTGACGAATCGCGCGCCGAAGAGGTCACGGCGTTCTTGCGGCCCAATCCGGATTTGACCGTTGTGCTCGACCAGATTAACCCGTTCAGCAAGAATCCGGTCGACCGCTACGCGCCCTTTGCCTTCGCCCTGCCGGCCGTTTCGTCGTCCTATTTGCACGAACGCCGCCACAAACGCGAACTGCGGCTGGAGAGCGCCAAGAAGGCTACCGATATCGCCCAGTCCCAGTTGGCGGATCAGGAGCGTAACCTGATTTTCAATCTGCGCACGGCATTCATCAACGCGATGCAGGCCAAGGCCGTGCTGGAACTGGCCAAGGACAACCTGACCTACTACGACAAAGAGCTGGGCATCAGCCGCGACCGGTACGCGGCCGGCGATATCGCGCGCGTGGACCTGGATCGGCTGGAATTGCAGCGCGTGCAGTATGAATCCGACCTGCAAACGGCCGACGTGAATCTGCGCACCGCCAAGATTCAGCTTCTGCAGTTGCTGAACGACAAGACTCCGATCGCACGTTTCGATGTGAGCGGTCCCTTCGATTTCAGCGAGGCCACGGTCACGCAGGACGAGTTGCGCCGCGTGGCCCAGGAAGAACGTCCGGACCTGAAAGCCGCGGTGCAGGCGGTCGACAAAGCCCAGACCGATTACAAGCTGGCGGTGGCCAACGGATCCACGGACCCCACTTTTGGAGTGGATTTCGGCCGTAACCCCCCCATCCCGGTGTACATGGGGCTCAGCGTCAACATTCCTCTGCGCATTTTTGACCGCAACCAGGGCGAGAAGGCGCGCACCAAGCTGGATATCACCCGCAACCAAAAGCTTGTGGATGCCGCCGAGGCGCAGGTCTTCAGCGACGTCGATTCGGCATTCGCCACGCTCAACAGCACCGTGACCCTGTTACGTCCTTACAAGTCCAAGTATCTGGAGACGGCCGCGCGTGTGCGCGATACCATCGCCTTCTCTTATCAGCACGGGCAGGCTGCCCTGGTGGATTTTCTGGATGCCCAGCGGGATTATCGCGCCGTGCAGGTGACTTATCTGAATCTGGTTGGTTCTTACTTGACCGCCGCCGGACAATTGAATCTTGCGGTGGGCCGTGAGGTAATTCAATGAAGATCCTGAGTAGGCGGGATCCCGTCCTCTATCTCGCTCTTGCGCTGCTCCTGCTCCTCGCGGGATGCAGCGCCGAGGGCAAAGGTGATCCCAAAGCCGAGGCGCCTCCGCCGGCCCAGGTCGAACATGTGCAGAACGCGGGCTTGTTCAAGGTTGACGATCCCAGCAAGTTCCCCTTGGTCACGGCGGGCGAGCACAGTGCCGCACCCGAACTGAACGTCACCGGAGTGGTGAGCGCGGATGTTTCACGCAACATTCCCGTGATCACTCTGGCCACCGGACGCGTCACGGAGTTGCATGCTCGGCTGGGCGACACGGTAGCCAAAGACCAGCTCCTGATGAAGGTGCAGAGCGCCGATATCGCCAGCGCCTATTCCGACTACCAGCAGGCGCAGGCCGACGAGACCCTGGCGCGAGCGCAACTGGACCGCTCAAAATTGCTGTTCGACAAGGGCGCGATCGCCCAGAAGGATCTGGAAGTGGCGCAGGATGCGGAAACCAAGGCGGTCGTAACCGTGAAGACCACTCTCGACCACCTGCGTGTGTTGGGCGCGGATCCCGATCGTCCGTCCGCTATTGTGGAGGTCCACGCGCCGGTTTCAGGTGTCATCACCGATCAGCAGGTCACCGTGTCGGCCGGTGTGCAAGGGCTGTCTTCGCCGAATCCGTTCACAATTTCAGACCTGTCGTCGGTGTGGATTCTCTGCGATGTTTACGAAAACGACTTGGCGCAGGTGCATCTCGGCGAGTACGCGGACGTGCGCCTGAACGCCTTTCCAAACCAACTGTTCAAAGGCCGCATTGGCAACATTAACCCGATTCTGGATCCCAGCATCCGCACCGCCAAGGTCCGCCTGGAGATGAAGAATCCGGGCAACATGCGGCTGGGCATGTTCGTTACGGCCACGTTTCACGGACCGAAGGTCGAGACCCGCGCCACCGTGCCGGCGTCCGCCGTGCTGCATCTGCATGATCGCGATTGGGTGTACCTTCCCGCGGGCGATAAGCAATTCCGCCGCCTGGAAGTGACCGGCGGGAAAATGCTGCCGGGCAACCAACAGGAAATCGCCTCCGGCCTCCGTCCCGGCCAGCAGGTGGTGTCCAACGCGCTTGTATTGCAGGCCACCGCCGAGCAGTAACATAATTGCGTCATGACCAAACACGAAATTGGCGCACGTATTGAAGAAATCGGCGTGATACCGGCGATTCGCGTGCCTTCGGCTGAAGACGCCCGGTTCGCCGCGGAGGCCATCTACCAAGCCGGCTTGCCAATTGCCGAGATCACTTTGACGATATCCGGAGCGCTGGATCTAATTTCCTCACTGGTGCACGACTTTCCCGACATGGTGGTGGGGGCCGGCACCGTCGTGGATGTGGATAAGGCGCGCCGCGCGATCGCCGCCGGCGCTCGCTTCATTACCAGCACCGGCTTGGATGTGAGTGTGGTAGGTCTGGCGGCCGAGGAAGACGTATTAGTGCTTCCCGGGGCTCTGACCCCCACCGAGATCATCAATGCCTGGAAGGCCGGCGCCGACTTCGTCAAGGTATTTCCATGCGCATCGCTGGGCGGCGATAGTTACATACGCGCCATGAAGGCAGCCCTTCCGCAAATTCGGCTGATTGCCGGCGGGGGCGTCCAGCAGCATACCGCCGGCAGCTATATCCTGGCCGGCGCCAGCGCCGTAGGGGTGGGCAAGGAGTTGATCACCCACGAAGCCGTCAAGCACCACAAAGGCGAGTGGATCCAGGAACTGGCACGGCGCTTCATGGCGGTCGTTAAGAACGCTCGTGCGCAGTCGCCTTCCGCCCGCATGGTGACATTTAAATGACCTGGCTGAACGGGTTCGGGCTGGTGCAATCATGATTCGCAAGCTTGTCGACTTTTCGCTCAATAACCGGCTGCTGATTGTGGCATTGGCTGTCCTCCTGTTCGCCTGGGGCGTCATATCGTTCAAGAATCTGCCCATAGAAGCGTATCCCGACGTGGCCAACAACTACGTCCAGATCATCACACAATGGCCGGGCCGCGCCGCCGAAGAGGTCGAACAACAGGTCACCATTCCCATCGAGATCGTGATGAACGGATTGCCGCATCTGGAGCATCTGCGGTCCACGTCCTTATTTGGACTCTCCAGCGTGATGCTCATCTTCGACGATGCGTCGAGCAACGACTGGAACCGCCAAAAGACTTTGGAGCGCCTGTCGCAAGTCACTCTGCCCGATAATCTGCAGCCCCAGATCGGCACCGATTACAGCCCGGTGGGCCAGATCTTCTGGTATACGTTGACCAGCACGAATCCCGAATATGACCTAATGGAATTGAAAGCGCTCGAGGATTGGGTGCTGGAGAAGCAATTCAAGTCCGTGCCGAACGTGGTGGATGTATCGAGTTTCGGCGGCATCACCAAGGAGTATCAGGTCGCCATCGATCCGAATAAGCTGGTCGAGTATGGCCTGGGCCTCAGCGACATCGAGCAGCCGTTGGCGAACAACAATGTGAACGCAGGAGGCAGTTTCATCGAGGAAGGCCTGCAAGAGGTCAATGTCCGCTCTGTGGGCCTGTTCGATAATGTGCGGGATATCGCCCGCACGGTCGTCAAGACGCAGCACGGTACGCCAATCCGTATCCAGGACATTGGCACGGTGATGCAGGGCCCCAAGATCCGCCTGGGTCGCATCGGTTTCGCGCTGCACCGGCGTGACGGCAAGATCGTGGACGATGACGACGTCGTGGAGGGAATCGTGCTGTTGCGCAAAGGCGCGGACTCGGATTCCACGCTGGACGCTATTCACGACAAAGTCAGGGAACTCAACGAACGCATCCTCCCCAAAGGCGTCCAAGTACGCCCGTTCCTGGATCGCAGCGATCTGGTGCATTTCACCACGCATACGGTGGAGCACAACCTGACCGAAGGCATTATTCTGGTCGCGATCATCCTGTTCCTTTTTCTGGGCAACGCCCGCGGCGCGCTGATCGTAGCGCTGACCATTCCGTTCTCGCTGCTGTTTGCCTGCATTTGCTTGGATCTCAATCACATTCCGGCCAATCTGCTGTCACTCGGCGCGCTGGATTTCGGCATGGTTGTGGATGGCGCGGTGGTGATGGTGGAGAATATAGTGCGCCACCTGGGCCATCAAGGTGGTCCACCCAGGCCGCTGGTCGAGCGCATTCGCGAGGCGGCCCACGAGGTGCAGCGGCCGGTGTTCTACGCGATCGGCATCATCATTACCGCCTACCTTCCGATCTTCACCCTGCAGAGCGTGGAAGGCCGCCTCTTTAAGCCCATGGCCTGGACCGTGGCTTTCGCATTACTCGGTGCGCTGATCTTCTCCATGGTGTTGGCCCCCGTAATGGCCAGCTTGTTGTTCGGATCCCGCACGCGGGAATGGCGCAACCCGGCGCTGGCCTGGATGACCGGGCGCTACCGGGCGACTTTGCGATGGGCCATCCGGGCGCGCTGGGTCACCATCGGCGCCGCCGCGGCCTCCGTGGTGGCCGCCGGGTGGATAGCCTCCAGCGGAGTGATCGGCTCCGAGTTCCTGCCCCATTTGGACGAGGGCGCCATTTGGGCGCGCGGCACTCTGGCTCCCAGCACTGGGCCGGCGGAAGGGACTCGCTTGATGAATCAGGCGCGTATCATCCTGTCGTCCTTTCCTGAGGTTACGCAGGTGGTTTCACAGGTGGGCCGCCCGGATGATGGAACGGACACCACGGGCTTCTTCAATACCGAATACTTCGTGGATCTGCTGCCCAAAGATAAGTGGCGGCCGGTCTTCCATCAGGACAAAGTCCGCTTGATCGCCGCGCTCGACCGGGAACTCGAAGAGATTCCCGGCGTGCTGTGGAATTTCTCGCAGCCCATCGCCGACAACATGGAAGAAGCCGTCAGCGGTGTCAAAGGCGAGTTGGCCATTAAAATCTATGGCGACGATCTGAAGACGCTCGAGCAGAAGGGCGACGAGATCGTCAACGTGATGCGCGGCATTCAGGGCGTCGAAGATCTTGGACTTTTCCGCGTGATTGGCCAGCCCAATCTGAATTTCGCGGTCGACCGCGAGCAGGCTTCCCGCTTCGGCATGAATGTGTCCGATGTGCAGGATGCCATTCAAACCGCGGTGGGCGGCAATGCCATCGGCCAGGTGCTGCAAGGCGAACGGCGCTTCGACCTGGTGCCGCGCTACTCGGCGCCTTATCGCAGTACGAAAGAAGCCATAGCGGAGATCCGCCTGCTGTCCCCCACCGGCGAACGCGTGTCGCTAGCGCAACTCTCCAAGGTTCAAGTCACGGACGGCGCCTCGGAAATCTACCGCGAGGCCAATTCCCGCTACGTGGCGATCAAATACAGCGTGCGCGGACGGGATCTGGGCAGCACCGTGGAGGAGGCCATCCGCGACGTCAACCAGAAGGTGAAGCTGCCGGAAGGCTACCGCATCGATTGGGCCGGCGAGTACGCCAGCCAGCAGCGCTCGCAGAAACGCCTGATGATCGTTCTGCCCATTACGATCTTGGTGATTTTCATCATCCTGTACACCATGTTTCACTCCTTCAAATGGGCCACCATGATGCTGGCCAATATCGCCATGGCGCCGCTGGGCGGCCTGCTGGCGCTCCTGGTCACGCATACGCATTTCAGCGTGTCGTCCGGGGTGGGCTTCCTGGCGCTGTTTGGCGTCTGCGTGCAGACTGGCGTCATTATGCTGGAATACATCAATCAACTCCGTACGCGAGGCCACTCGGTAATGGATGCGGCCGTGGAAGGCGCGGTCCTGCGCCTGCGCCCGATCATGATGACGACCCTGGTGGCCACGCTGGGCCTGCTGCCGGCCGCCATGTCTCGCGCCATCGGTTCCGATTCGCAGCGCCCCTTCGCCATCGTGATCGTCGGCGGCCTGATGGTCGCCATGGTCATGAACATCTTCCTGCTGCCCACGCTGTATGTTTGGGTGGCCCGCAGCCACGACGTGCTGCCTACTCCCGAGCCGGGCTTCGACGAAGGCGAGTAGGGTCGCGCCGGGCTTGCATTCCGGCTCGCCTCGTGTTACTGCTTTTGCGGAGGCATCTCCATGATTTCTTCCGATCGGCGCCCCGTGGCCGGGATTTTCCTATTTTCGGCTACTTTGATCCTTTTGTCCTGTTCATCCAACAATGCTCCCGAACCGGGCACCCCCGCATTCTATTGGGCCGCGGCGAAGCAGACTTACGCGGCGGCCGATTACCAAAAGACCGTCGAGAACCTTGGCAATTTGCTGTCCGGCCAGAACGAGTATGTGGGATCCGCCCAGCCTTGGATACTGGTCATGAGCTCCGGCATGGCCCAGGGATACATCGACCTGGCCGACGCATACGACGCCGGCGGCCACGCCAACCGTGCGCAAACCACCAATTTCCATCGTCTGGTGAACACCTACCGGGGCAATGCCAACAGTCTGGCGCTGCAGTTCGCCGACGCGCTTTCGAAGTTCGATTGCAAGAGCGGGACCGTCACCTTGGCCTTTGCCTATCCGACCGGCAGCGCCAACGAAGACGCGCTGGTTACCAAGGTCTCGGGCGGCGCTTGGCCCCGCGATCCCGATCTGGATACCATCCAAAAACGCGCGCTCGAGCGCGGCGTGCTGTTGAGCGTCTGCCGTGCCGCCGGGGCCCACAACGATCCAGCCAAGGCGCAGGACTTGCTCAAAACGCCGGATGCCAAGGTCCCCACCGCCACCTTCCAGTTGGCCATGGCCAATGCGCTGTATGACGCCTCGAAGCTCTACACGCGCGATAAGCTCGACCAACCCGACAGGCTCAAAGTCTTTTGTACGCGCGCGCAGGAAATCCTGAAGCAGGTGCCGGAGTCGAAGGAAACGCAGGATCTCGACAAGAAACTCCAGGCGCAGTTGAAGAAGATCAAATCCTGACCTAGGGTTACAGCAGCCGAAAGCAGACCAGGTGGCCCTTCGCCGCAATCATCTCATGCGGAATACGGGCCGCCACAAGAGCGTCGAAACTGGGCCGGTCCATCACGAATACGCGCGCACGCCGGTTATTGAGCGCCGCCATGAGTTCGTTGTGGCTGAATAACCGGATCAGAAAGCGGTCGCCGTACCACTGCAACTGGTTGTCCTCGTCGAAGCGCGGCTGGCCGTCATCGTAGAATGCCACGCGCTCCTGCGGAGTGGTGGCGGCCGTGGCAGCCCGCGCGATCGGGCGGATCTCGGCCGCTTCCAGGTGCGTGCGCGGGAGAGCCGCTACTATCATGACCCCCAACGCCATGACCGCAATGCCAAACCGCAAACCCGTCCGCCAGTAGCGCGCCGCCACACAGCGTTGGATGCCGAGCGCCGCCAGGATGGCGAAGGCCGGATAGGCCGGCAGCAGGTATCGCAACACACGGCTGCGGGCGACCGCGCACAAGGCAAACATCACGGCCACCCAGGTGAGTAACAGCCACAGTTTACGGTCGTGGCTGCGGGTCACCGCGATCAGGCCGGCGAGCATGGCCGGCAGCCACGGCCAGTAGGATTTCGCCAGCATCCAGGCATATTCGAATGCGCCCGTATACCGGCGCCACGCAGGCTTCAGCGAACCATAGGCTTCGTTCCGCAGCCATGCGGAATGCACCTGCCAGAACCAGTCGCCGAACTGATGCACCAGGTACGTGTACCAGGCTGCCAGGGGCAGATAGGCGACGATCAGAGCCGGGATCGCGTAACGCAGCGGCGGCCGCCGTCGGCTAACGATCAGGTGCAGCACGAACACCGCCGGCAGACCCAGGCCCATCATGCTGCGTGTCAGTTGCGCCAGCGCGACGCATGCTCCCGTCGCCAAATACCAGCGCGCATCGTCCTCCGTGAGCGACCAGGCGCACATCGCACATAGGACGAAGAAGGTAAACGGCACATCCGTCATGCCGCGCGCTGCATACTTCAGGAAATAGAGGCTGGTGGCCATCACGAACATGGCCAAAATGGCAGTCTCGGAACTGCCGGCCAGCCGGCGCGCCAGCCAGTAGACCAGCAGAATGACACCCAGTCCGCACAACGCCGAGGGCAGCCGCGCCAGCGAATCGTGGAAACCGAATGCCGCAAATAGCGACGCCTCCATCCACTCGTAGAGCGGCGCATTCTCCAGCGCCGGTTCGCCGTTGCTGTGCAGCACCAACCAGTCGCCGGTGCGCAGGATGTCTTTGGCGATGTGCGCGTACTGCGCGTCGTCATAGCCGGTCAGATCGCCGGTGCGCAGCGGCGCGATCACCAGAATGGCGGACAGCGCGGCCAGAACCCAGAAGTAACGGCGGGGCATTTCAGCGCCGTTCGCGCACATTGAACTCCAGCTTCCACCGCCGGCCGTCGCGCGCCACGCACCACAACTGCAGCATGCCGGTTTCGGTGACTACGGTTTCGAACGATACGGGCACTACGCCCGTTTCACTTTGCGCGGACTCGAGATTTACTTCCATGGGCGCGAGTTCTTCCAGATCGTCGCCGAAATCCTCGATTAGATCGCCGGCCTGATCGTTCTTGCGCACCGCGGAGGTGAAAAAGCGGAACTCGGCGGGCTCGCCGACTACCAGGCCAAATTCGCGGTTCGGAATGGGCTGGTCGGTGCCTTCCTCCATGCCGAACGGGACGACTGTCAGAGCCTTCAGCGGGGCGGCAAATCCGGGCACCGAAGGCATGGCGCTCTCGATGCCGACATAGTAAGTGCGCGGGACGCCGCCGCGGATGCGCACGCCGCGGCCGCGCCGCGCCAGGCCATAGTAAGCCGCGCCGCGCGAAACCGCATGCATCAGATCTTCGCCGCTCAAAGGCTTGACGGGAGGAAATCCCTCCTCGGCCAACCACGCGTCGAGCACGCTCAGGATGCGCTCGCGGATCAAACCGGCGTTCAGGACGCCACCGTTCAACAGGATGTGCGTCGGGCACGCCAGTCCGCTGGCGCCCCGCCGAATGCCGCTCTGCTCCGCGCCGGAGGCCTGCTGCCGCAGAAAGCTGGCCATGTGACGGGTCATGGCTGCATCGGCGGCGTACGGCAATCCCATCTCCTGCAGACCCGTGCGGCGCTGGCGCGCGGGCATATCACGGCTCGATACGGCCGGCAGAAAACCATCGGTCAGGAGCCGCTCCAGATCGGCGCGCTGCAGCTTGGCTTTGATCGTGCCGCCCACCAGCCCGGTGCCTTTTCCCAGGATGGTGACCGGCGCTTCGTCTTTCTTATTACCCGGATCGAGCAGCTTCTCTTTCGCGCCGCGGCAGTTGTTCCACAATGCCTGCAACTGGAAGCTGTCAATCTTGGTGCCCTGCTGCGCCAGTTGATCCGCCACCAGGCGCGCCAGCGCCAGGTCGATATTATCGCCGCCCAGCAGGATATGCTCGCCCACGGCCACGCGCTCCAGGCCCAGTTCGCCCGCCTGCTCAGTGACCGCGATCAGCGTGAAATCGGTAGTGCCGCCGCCGATATCGACCACCAGGATTAGATCGCCGACGCCCACCCGCTCGCGCCAATCCGGATGCCGCTCGATCCAGGCATAGAAAGCCGCCTGCGGCTCTTCGAGCAGCGTGATGTTCTGATAACCGGCTTGCTCGGCCGCCTTCAGGGTCAGGTCTCGCGCCACCGCGTCGAACGAAGCGGGCACCGTCACCAGGACGTGCTGCCCCGTGAATGGCGCGTCTGGCATTTTGCTATCCCAGGCGTGGCGCAGATGTTCCAGGTACCGGCGGCTGGCTTCCACCGGCGAATATTTCGGCACGCCTTCGGGCGCGCGAAACGGCAGGATGGGTGCGGTACGATCTACTCCGCCGTTTGACAACCACGACTTGGCGGAAGATACCAGACGCCCGGCATTCTCCACGCCGCGCTTCTGCGCCAGTCGTCCGACGACAGTTTCCGGCTGCGGATCCCACGGCAGAGCTATGGAGCCGGCGGGGAAATCGGTGCCGCCCGGCACGTAAAGAAACGACGGCAGCAGGCTTTCGTCGCGCACTTCCGACGGGTTAACGAGCTGCGGAATGTCGAGCAGTTGTACTTTGGGCAGCGCGAAGGGATCCGCGTCTGCCCGGTTCTCGACGTAAGCCAGAGCGGAGTTGGTCGTGCCCAGGTCAATGCCAATAACGAAGGAAGGTTGCATCTGGCGCGTTATTCGATCTCGATTTCGGCGGGCGCGATGATAGTGGCGTCCTGCTTGGGATTGATGGCAGGCAGGTCCACCTTGGCGGCACGCCAGCCCTTGTGGCGCAAAGTGCCGCCCTCGGGGCGCTTGGCGGGGACGTTACCGATGAATTTGATGGCGGCCGGATCGCTGACCGCGGGACGGGTGTAGGCGCCTTCGACGCCATCGATGACGGGCTGCAGGCTGAGGTAGCGGGTCAGCGAATCGCGCGCCTGATCGTGCAGGGTGCGCACCGCCGCGCCGATCTGCTCGTCCTCGAAACCGGCGATGTCCTCCATCAGGAAATCGAGAAGGCGCGAGTCGCGCTGGAGGATGGCGAGGAGTTGCAGGGCGTAGGCGCTAGTCGGCAATTGCGGCTCAGCCTTGGCAGGCGCGGGCGCAGCGGCGCGCGGCGGCGCAGCCGGAACAGCCTCGCGTGGAATGGGACGGCCGAACAGGATGGCAAAGAAGGCACGGAAAGCAAGCAGGATGCGGCTCAATCGTTGTGCTCCAAGTACTTAGGATAACATTCCGTGTACAGTTCCCCGCTGCGCTTCCCATTTGAAGGTGCTCCATAATCACGTCGCCCTTTAACTGCAACCAAATTCCGTCACCCTCTGCAAATTGAAGGGTGATGGCCGGATGGCAGAATCACACCCAATTGGGCCGGTTTTGGAGGAGTTGGGGATCGCGCAGGTCGCGGCCCTGTCGCTGCCGGCCAAAGGCGGTGTTGGAGCAGAAAGTGAATCGGATCGGGTCTTCAGCACGAGTATACCGTTGGGATGGCGCGGATAGGGTGACATTTTAGGCTGCATCGACAACAGAAATTTCGGCTTCGGGCAGGCGGCGCAGGGCGTAGCCGGCGGTTCGCATTTCGATTTGACCGGAGATTTCTGCCAGGGCCACTTGCAAACGCCTTTAACGGGTGTAATTATAATCTCTGGATAAATTTTGAGGGAGCACTCGGGATGCGAAGCTGAGAATATCAGCACAGTGGGGAGAGGGCGGCTCTTGACAGCGATTTGATAGGGGCCCCCAATTATATAGTTAAACCAGGCTTTTCAATACTCTCCATAGGGGGTCGCCATTCCTGCGGCTGGAAGAACCAGCTCCGTTTGCCGGGTTCTCCGCGGTTATTGTGCATCAAACGACGGCCGGAACATCCGGTCGAGAGGAAAGCAATGGCTAACCCGACTCCCGATCCTTTGGCGGGGAAAACGGCCCCGCCTCCGCAGTCTAAACCCTCGCTGTCCCAAGCGCTTTTCAAGGTCCTGAAAGATCCCGAAGACGCCGACCCGCAGAAGATTGTCTCTCGCCGGCGGCGCTTCGTGATGGCTTCCGTGCTGGGCATTCTGGGCGTTAATTTATTGATGTTTTTGCGCTTTTTCTTTCCGCGCGCGCTCTACGAACCCAAGACCAAATTCCGCATCGGCTACCCTTCGGACTTCGGTTTTGGCGTGGACACCAAGTTCCAGAACCAATACAGGATCTGGGTGGTCCGGAATACCGAGGGTATTTTTGTCATTTCGGCGATCTGCACGCACCTCGGCTGTACACCGGACTGGAAGCCCAGCGAAAACAAATTCAAATGTCCTTGTCACGGCAGCGGGTACGATCCGGAAGGCATCAACTTCGAGGGTCCTGCGCCGCGGCCCATGGACCGCGCGCATGTCGAACTGGACCCCGAAGGCCAGATCGTGGTGGACCTGAGTCACGTCTACCGGTGGCCCAAGGGCGAGCCCTCCCAGTTCGGCGAGGAAGGCGCCATTCTCCGCAATGTGTGAGGTGAATCATGGCTGAAGCTGACGGCAAGAACGGAACGCCCGCAACCACCCCGACGCCCGCGGGATCTAACGGCGGCAACGGCAAGAACGGCAAGAGCCGGGTGACCGCGCTCGTCGAAGGCGGCAAAGTGGTGCGCGACCGCGCCGTCGAAGAGGCAAAGGCGCTCAAACAGCCGGAGAAGACCGATCTCTGGAAGTCCGTGCTGCGCGTCAAGCACGATGAGACGCCGCGCAGCCGCGCCTTGGGCGTCCTCTCGAACGTCTTCCTGCACCTGCATCCGGCCAAAATCAATCGCGACGCGGTGGCCTACAACTACACCTGGGGCATGGGCGGCATGACGTTTTACGTGTACATCACTTTGGTGTTCACCGGCACGCTGCTGATGTTCTACTACCATCCCTCGAAGGTTATTGCCTTCCGCGACATTCTGTACCTCGAGCATGATGTTCCATTCGGCAAGCTGCTGCGCAACATGCACCGCTGGGGCGCGCACCTGATGGTGATCATGGTCGAGTTGCACATGTTTCGCGTGTTCCTCACGGGATCCTATAAACCGCCGCGGCAGTTCAACTGGGTGGTGGGCGTGATCCTGCTGGTGCTGACCCTGCTGCTCAGCTTTACGGGCTACCTTCTGCCGGACGATCAGCTCGGCTTCTGGGCCGTAACGGTAGGGACCAACATGGCGCGCGCCACGCCCCTATTGGGACACGACGGACCGTTCGGACACCAATTTGGGATGACGCCATTCAACGACGTGCGGTTCGGGCTGCTGGGCGGCTCCATTGTGGATTCGAATGCCTTGCTGCGCGCCTACATCTGGCATTGCGTGGCGATCCCCATCATCGCTTCGACATTCATGGTCGTGCACTTCTGGCGTGTGCGTAAAGACGGCGGTATCTCCGGCCCCGCGCCCGTGATGCTGGAATCGGAGATTAAGGAACCAAGAAAACTGTGACAGCCTGTTAGCCGCGAGCCACGGGGTTTCATATGGATTTTCATCAGCTATGGACCATCTTCAGCACGCCGGACAACGTTCCCATCGTGCTGCTCCTTTTCGTCGTTCCTTTTTATACCTGGTACGGGCTGCGGCAGGCGTTCGCCAATGACCGGCTGATCGGGCAACTCGAAGCCGATCCGGCCTTGGCCAAGACGCATCACCGCAAAGTACAGCCGTGGAAACCCGGCTGGGCGCGCGACGTCCACGTCTGGCCGTATCTGTTGCGCATCGAGTTCCTGGCCGCCATCATCGTCACGATCATTCTGATGGTCTGGTCCATTACCCTGAATGCGCCGCTGGAGGAACCCTCCAATCCCACTCTGACCATGAATCCGGCCAAGGCGCCCTGGTACTTCCTGGGGCTGCAGGAGATGCTGGTCTATTTCGACCCCTGGATGGCGGGCGTCATTTTTCCGACGCTGATCATCATCGGACTGATGGTGATTCCCTATATCGATGCCAATCCGCTGGGCAACGGCTACTACACTTACAAGCAGCGTAAGTTCTCCATCTGGACGTTCGTCTTCGGCTTCATCGTGCTGTGGGTCAGCATGATCATCATCGGCACCATCATTCGCGGCCCGGGATGGATGTGGTTCTGGCCGGGCGTGACATGGGATCACAACCGGCTGATATTCGAGGTGAACCGCGACCTGCCCGATATCTTCGGCATCAAAGGCCGCATCGGCAAGCTCATCTTCGGCGCCATCGTCATGGGGATCTACTTCGTGGGCGCCTGGATCGGCATCCACAAGCTGATCACATGGACCCCGTTCAACAAGAGGATCCATTCGCGCATGAGTTTGCTTCAGTATTCCATCATGCAGGTGTTCTTGATCCTGATGCTGCTGCTACCCGTAAAGATGATTTTGCGCTTGGTATTTCGCATCAAATACGTCTGGATAACGCCCTGGTTCAACATATGACCGACCAAGAAAAGGATCCCGTCGTTCATTCGTCTCTGAGCAAACCGCTGTTTATCGCGTCGGCCCTGCTGGTGCTCTCCTTCGTTTGGGGCCTGTACGACGAGGTCTACGGCACGCGCCCCTGGAAGGGCTATGAGGCGAGATTCCAGAAGATCTATACTGCGTATCTGAAAAAGACCCTGCCGCAGGAAGTGTCCTCCGAAAGGCAACTGAAGGCGTCGCCGGCTTATCAAAAGCTGGAGCGCGATGCGGAAGCCGCCGAAAAGTCGGTCTATCCGCAGGTCGCCGAGATCGACCGCAAGGTCAATCAGGAATTGGTGCCGCGGTCGCTGGCGCTGAACGAGCCGTTCCAGGAAGTCCGCGGTCACGTGGGCGCCCTAACCTACCAGATCGAGATATCGAAGAGCGAAAGCAGCAAGAGTTCGATGCGTGCCGAAATCGACGAGTTGAAGAAGGAAGTCCACACGGTGAAGCTGCCCAATCCCGACGGATCCACCGAGAAGCGGCAGATGGACTTCGCCACCATGGACAAGACCCTGCTGGACTGGAAGGCGCAGAAGGCGGAGTTATTGCAGAAGCGCGTCGACCTGCTGAAGCCCGCGACTGAACTGCGGGCGAAACAGAAGCTGTACATGGACGACCACATCGCCGACGTCAGCGCCGATACCTTGAACGGTCTGCGGAACAAGATGTCCACGTTCGAAGTCTCCATCCGCCAGATTCACATCAAGGACGTGGACCTGGTGGACCGCTGCGAATCCTGCCATATGGGCACGCGCGAGCCGCTTACGTTGACGGCAGCGGCCATGGGCGGCCAAGAGGTGTTCATCAGCCATCCCAAAAAGGATCTGCTCAAGGTCCACGACCCGGAGAAGTTCGGCTGCACGCCGTGCCATGGCGGCAACGGCGTGGCTTTGACCAGCGTCGAGAAGGCGCATGGCTACAACGAACACTGGTTGTGGCCGTTGCATGCCAAGGAAAACCTGGAAGCCGGCTGCCAGCAGTGCCACACACAAGAGATTGTTACCGAGATGGCCGACAACCTGAATGCCGGCCGCGAGATCTTTCGTTTGCGCGGCTGCATGGCCTGCCACCGGTATGAAGGCTTCGATCGCGATCCCGACGAGTTGTCCAACGTCAGCCAGCAGATTCGCCAGCTCACGCAGCAGAAAGCCGAGTGGTCGCGCGAGATCATCTTCACCACCCAAAAGGGCGACCGCACGCGCAGCAACGAAGAGGCCGAGAGACTCTATCAGCAGGCGAACAATTTGAAGGTGCGCAGCAGCGGTATCGATGCCAAGATCGAACAGCTCGACGATCGCTCGCGCGATCTGGCGCGCGAGATCAAAAAGGTCGGGCCCAGCCTGAAAGAAGTGCGCGTAAAGATGCACAAGGAGTGGTTGCCGGTCTGGCTGAAGGATCCGCACGCCTGGCGTCCCGGCACCAAGATGCCTACTTTCCGCCTGGATGACGGCGAAATCCGGGCCATT
Organism: Bryobacteraceae bacterium; assembly: GCA_049511415.1. Classification (GTDB taxonomy): domain Bacteria; phylum Acidobacteriota; class Terriglobia; order Bryobacterales; family Bryobacteraceae; genus Bog-159. Next base: position 143,477 of record JBEKYC010000004.1, read on the forward strand.
GCCGCGTTCATCTGGCAATCCGGCGTCAATGGAGATCTGGAGCATCAACCGGCCGGCGATCCGGAAAAAGGCAAGGAAGCCTTCGAGACGCGCGGCTGCATGGCATGCCACTCGATGGGTGAAGGCAACGACAAGCAGGGCGGCACGTTTGCCGCGAATCTCAGCCGCGTGGGCGAGAAAGATAATTACGATTATCTGGTCCGCTGGGTCCACAACCCGCGCCAACGCACCCTGCCTTATTGTCCATTTGAGAAGAAGGATATCACCGAGGCCGATTACAAGCGCGCCGGAAAGCCATTCGTCTTCGACATCGATCACGATAAGTGCCCCAACGATGGCCATCAATTGCTGGTCATGCAAATGACCCCCATGCCCAGCCTGCGGTTGACGGAGGCGGAGGCGCGCGACGTTGCCAGCTACCTGGAGACCCGCAAGCATCCGGGGGCCGCTTACGCCAATGCCGATTATCTGGATGATCCCAGCCTGAAGGCGCGCGGCCAATTTCTGGTGCGTTTTTACGGCTGCGCCGGCTGCCACGAGATCGGCGGTCTGGAGGAAGAGCAGCGTATCGGCACCGAGCTGACGAAGGAAGGCACCAAGCCTATCGAGCGCCTGGATTTCGCGCTGCTCGGCCATCAGGCGGAGAGCGAAGGCTGGTACACCCACAAGGGCTTCTTCGAACATAAACTGGCCAATCCGGCGGTCTACGATCAGGGCAAGGAGAAAGCCAAGCTCGACCGGCTGAAGATGCCGAATTTCAATCTGTCGAAGCAGGAGATCGATCAGCTCACTACATTCTTGACCGGTTCGGTGGATCCCAGCATCCCGGCGCGGTATTTCTACAATCCCGGCGATCAGCGCCGCGACATTATCGAAGGCTGGTGGGTGGTGCGCAAATACAATTGCATGGGGTGCCACCAGGTGCACGTGGGCCAGACCACGGTCTTTATGACGCTGCCGCGGTACCAGGATCCCGATTGGAAGGACCAGCGCCCCCCCACGTTGATTGGCGAGGGCGCGCGCGTCAACCCGGAATGGCTGATGCGTTTTCTGAACAATCCGTCGCTGACCGACGATCCCAAGGAGATGGACCGGGATGGCGTGCGGCGTTACCTGCACGCGCGCATGCCTACCTTCTATTTCTCGGACGGCGAGATTCAGAAGCTCGTGCGTTTCTTCGCGGCCCTGTCGGCGCAGGCCGCGCCCTATATTCCGGATAAGCTCGAACAGTTGACCGACCAGGAACGCACCATGGCGCGCCAGTTGTTCACCAGCGAGGGGGCGCCTTGCCTGAAGTGCCACGCCACGGGTGACGCCAAGCACGACGCGCATGCCACCGCGCCGAATTTCCTGTTGGCCAAGGAGCGTCTGAAGCCCGGCTGGGCACGCCGCTGGATGCTCGATCCGGCCATGATGAGTCCGGGCACGGCCATGCCATCCGGCCTGTTCCGCGCGGATGAGGACCGCATGGTCTTTGCCGGTCCTACGCCGGCGAGTTTCAACGGGTACAATAAGGACCACGCCGCGTTGCTGGTGCGCTACATGTTCCAATTCACGCCCGAGGAGCTGAGCCGATTGCGGGCCAGCGCGGGAGCGCAGTAAATAAAAAGGAGCTATTCCATGAAGAGTCTGTTAATCACGTGCGGAGCGGCTGCCGCTCTGTTTTTGGCGAGTTGCGGCGGAAGCAAGGAAGAAGCCAAGAAAGACGAATCCGCGGCCCCGGCTGCCGCGCCGGCCGCCGCGGTCGACGACGCTAACGCCGCCACCATCACCGGCAAGGTTGCCTTCAGCGGTGATAAGCCGTCCATGAAGACGATCGACATGTCGGCCAATCCGGCATGCCAGCGCGCGCACACCACGCCGCAGAAGTCGGAAGAAGTCATCGTCAACGATAACGGCACGGTGCGTAATGCGTTCGTTTGGATCAAGTCGGGGCTGCCGGATAAACAATGGCCCACGCCCGCTACTTCGGTGTCACTGGAGCAGGATGGCTGCATGTACAAACCCCACGTCATCGGCGTAATGACGGGCCAGGGCATCGAGATCAAGAACGACGATCCCACCAATCACAATATTCACCCCCTCCCCAAAGTCAACCAGGAGTGGAACGAGTCGCAGCCGCCCAAGGGCGATCCAAAAACCAAAAGCTTCGCGCGGGAAGAAGTCATGATTCCGGTGAAATGCAATGTGCACCCCTGGATGCGCGCCTACATCGGCGTGGTTTCGCATCCATTTTTTGCCGTGACGGGCGACGACGGGTCGTATACAATAAAGGGATTGCCTCCGGGGAGCTACACCTTGGAAGTGTGGCACGAAAAGTACGGCACCAAGGATATTCCGGTGACGGTGGCGCCGAAGGAAAGCAAGACGCAGGATTTCAGCCTGGGCAGTTAAACGTGGCAATTGTGGGCAGACCCAGCGGAACGATGGTCTGCCCACGAGCCCGCAACGAATGAAAGATTACATCGAGCTCACCAAGCCCCGCATCACCTGGCTCATCCTGATGAGCACGGGCATCGGTTATTATTTCGGCCTTCCCAAAGCGGCGCATTGGTGGACGTTTGTTTCCGCGATCCCCTGGTTGGCCCTGCTGCACACGATTCTGGGCACTGGCCTGCTCGCGTCGGGCACCGCCGCGCTGAATCAATGGTACGAGCGCGACGCCGATTGCCGCATGCGACGAACCTCGGATCGTCCCATTCCGGCGGGCCGTATCTCACCGCCGCGCGCGCTGGGCTTCGGTGTCGCGTTGGCTGTGCTGGGCTTTGTAGATCTATGGCTCGGTGTGAACCTGCTGGCCGCGCTGCTGGGACTGTTCACCCTGCTCAGCTACCTTTTTCTCTACACGCCCTTGAAGAAGCGCTCGTGGATTTCCACCACGATCGGCGCTTTCCCCGGCGCGATGCCGCCCATGATCGGCTTCGCGGCGGCGCACGGGTCCATTACCAATGAGGCCTGGGTGCTGTTCGCGATTCTGTTTTTGTGGCAGTTCCCGCATTTCTACTCGATCGCCTGGATGTATCGCGAAGACTACGCGCGCGCGGGCATCCGCATGCTCCCGGTGGTAGAGCCCGACGGCCGCTCGACCGCCCGCCAGATCGTGCTTTACGGCCTGGCTCTGATACCGGTCAGTCTGGTCCCCAGTATTCTGGGCATGTCGGGGCGCATCTACTTGATAGGCGCTCTGCTGCTGGGTCTCTATTTCCTGTATTCCGGGGTCCGCGTGGCGTTCGAGCGCACGATCTTGCGCGCCCGTTATGTGCTGCTGGTTTCCGTCTTTTACCTCCCGCTGATTTACGGGCTGATGCTGTTGGATAGACCTGGATTGTGATTCTTGTCGAAAGTCTGAGTCATCAGTATGGCTCTCGCTTGGCGCTTGCGAATGTCAGCTTTGAAGTCAAGGCGGGCGAGATCTTCGGCCTGTTAGGGCCCAACGGGGGCGGGAAATCCACGCTTTTCCGTATCCTCTCCACCATGATGGCGCCCACGTCCGGGCGCGCCGAAGTGGCTGGCCACGATGTGGCGCGCGATCCGTCCGCCGTGCGGCGCAGTATTGGCGTGGTGTTCCAGACGCAAAGCCTCGATAAAGCTTTGACGGTGGCTGAGAACCTGCGCAGCCAGGGTCATTTGCACGGCCTCTCCGGTGCCACGCTTCGTGAACGAATGGAGCAAGTGATGGAACGCCTGGGTCTCGCCGGCCGGCGCAACGACCTAGTGGAAACTCTTTCGGGCGGCCTGAAACGCCGCGTGGAAATCGCCAAAGGACTGCTGCATCGCCCGGTCGTGCTGCTCATGGACGAAGCTTCCACGGGCCTCGATCCCGGCGCCCGCCGCGACCTGTGGCAATACGTGGAAGAACTTCGCAGCCGCGAAGGCGTTACCATATTACTCACGACTCATATTCTGGATGAGGCGGATCGCTGTGACCGCCTGGCCCTGCTGCATCAGGGGCGCGTGGTCGCCGAGGGTACGCCGATGCAACTGCGCTCGCGCATTGGCGGCGACGTGGTGGTGCTGGAATCGGTGGACGCGGCCGGCTTGGCGCGGCAGATCGAAACGCGCTTCAATCTGCAGCCCTCCGTGATGGATGGCGTGCTGCGCGTCGAAATCTCGAATGGGCACCGCTTCATCGCCGAAGTGGTGGAGGCATTTCCCGGCGCGATTCAATCCGTCGGGCTGCATAAGCCCACCCTCGAAGACGTATTCGTACGCGAGACAGGAGCCTTGATTGAGTAGCTTTTGGTTACCCGTCGTGACGTTGTGGCAGCGCGAATTAGTGCGCTTCTGGCGGCAAAAGAGCCGCGTGCTGGGGGTGGTGGCTTCGCCCCTGGTCTTCTGGCTGTTGATCGGATCGGGATCGGGCGACCTGGGCCGCTTCTTTGCGGGCGCTCTGGTGTTGACCATTCTCTTCTCCGCCATCTTTTCGACCATCTCGATCATTGAGGATCGCCGCGAAGGCTTCCTGCTTTCAATGCTGGTTTCGCCGGCTTCGCGCACCAGCATGGTGCTGGGCAAAATTCTGGGCGCGGCCACTTTGGCTTGGATTCAGGGCCTCATCTTCCTGGCCTTCGCGCCCTTGGCCAAGGTCTCGATAGGCATTGGAGACGTCTTGGCGCTCATCGGCGCGATATTTCTGGTTTCGTTCACGCTCACCGGCCTGGGCTTCGTGATCGCCTGGCGCATGGACTCGACTGCCGGATTCCACGCCATCATGAACCTCCTGCTGGTTCCCATGTGGATGGTTTCCGGTTCGCTGTTTCCCATGGCCACCGCGCACGGCTGGATCAAGGTCATCATGTGGATCAATCCGCTGACTTATTCCATTTCTCTGCTGAACGGTTTCCTGAAGCTGAGTTCCGGCGCGCCGGGTATCGGCGTCAGCCTGGCCGTGACGGCGGGTTTCGGCCTGGTGCTGCTGCTGGCGTCCGGCATGGTGGCCGCCAAAACGAGTCTCGTAAGCAACGCATGAAATGGTTTTTCGCCTTGGCGCTCTGTCTTCTGGCCGCCTGCCGCAAGGAAGCGCCTCTGCCCGTCTACTGGCAACTCCCGGCGTTTCGCCTGACGGCGCAATCCGGCCAAGCGTTTGACAGCCAATTGCTCGCAGGCAAGATCTGGGTCGCGGATTTCATCTACACGACGTGTCCAGGCCCTTGTCCGCGTATGAGCTCCCAAATGCGCGGCGTGCAGTCGGCCACCCAATCCATTCCCGACGTGAAATTCGTCTCGTTTACGGTAGACCCAAAAAACGATACGCCGCGCGCGCTGGCCGCCTACGCCGGCCGCTACCATGCCGACCCGAGCCGCTGGTACTTTCTCACCGGCGAACCAGGCGCGCTCGAAGAGATCTGCCGCCATGGTTTCAAACTGGGCGACGTGGATGGCAGCCTGGTCCACAGTACGCGCTTCGTGCTCCTCGACCGGCGCAGCCGGGTACGCGGTTTCTACAATCCCGCCGAAGAAGATGATGCGCTGCGGCGCCTGTTACGCGACATACGCACCCTCGAAAAGGAGCCCGATGTCCATACATGATCTGCCATCTGTCAATGCCGCGCTGAACGCCATCGCGGCCGTGCTGCTCGTCTGGGGCTACACGCTGATTCGCCGGAAACGCATCCAGACGCATCGCAAGGTAATGCTGGCGGCGTTCGTCACCTCATCGGTGTTTCTTGTCTGCTACATCGTCTATCATGTGCAGGTTGGCGCCAAGTCCATGCATTTCCAGAAAACTGGAGCGATCCGGACGGCGTACTTCACTCTCCTTACGACTCACACAATTTTGGCTGCCGCAGTCCCGGTGCTGGCCGTAATCACCTTAAGCCGCGGCTTGGGCAAACGCTTCGACCAACACCGCAAAATCGCCCGGTGGACCCTCCCCATCTGGCTCTACGTGAGCGTTACCGGCGTCATCGTGTATTTAATGCTCTACCACCTGTGACCTCACTGCGCTACGATGGCCTATCCGGAGGCCCCGCATGGTTTTATCGGATGTAGACATCAAGCGCTACATCGAGATGGGCAAGATCAAGATCGCGCCTGAATTGCCGCCCGAACAGTTCGGCAGTTGCTCGGTGGATTTTCGTCTGGGCAGCGAGTTCAACGTCTTTGAATATAGCCGCCACCCCTACATTGACTTGCGCGACCGCACCAGCCTGCAACAGATCATGCGCACCATCGAAGTACTGCCCGGCGAACCGTTCGTGCTGCAGCCGAGGGATTTCGTGCTCGCGGTAACTCTGGAGTCCCTGGAGTTGGATGCCGACGTTCTCGGCCGACTGGAAGGCCGTTCCAGCCTGGGCCGAATCGGGATTATCGTACACGGCACGGCGGGACTCTTCGACCCCGGCTGGACCGGCAAGGCTACCCTGGAACTTAGCAATTTAAGCCGCATGGCGGTGGCGCTCTATCCCGGCATGCGCATCTGCTCATTCACTTTCGAACAGCTCTCCTCGCCGTCGTCCGTGCCTTACAACAAGAAGCCCGGCAATAAATACGCCGGTCAATTGCATCCGCTGGCCAGCCGGTTGGGCTCGGAAGCTCCCAAGTAGTCATGAGACTGACATTCCGCGGCGCAGCCGGCGAAGTGACCGGTTCGATGCACCAGGTCGAAGCCGACGGCAAACAATACCTGTTGGACTGCGGGTTGGCGCAGGGCCGCCGTAAAGAGGCCGATTGGAAGAATCGCCACTTCACAATCGATCCCCAAGCGATCACTGCCGTGCTGCTCTCGCACGCGCACATCGATCACAGCGGTAATCTGCCCAGCCTAGTGAAGAACGGCTTTACAGGTCCGATTTATGCCACTCCGGCAACGATCGACCTTTGTAATTCCATGCTGCGGGATACCGCTCACATCCAGGAGAAAGACGCGGAGTTCGTGAACAAGCGCGCCGCCTGGCGGCACAAAGATGGTCTCACCGAGGCCGAAATAGTGCAGCCGCTATTCACCATGGAAGATGCGGAACGCACCCTGCCGCTCTTTCAACCGGTCGGATATTACACACCGCAGAAGCTCGATGCGCACCTCAGCTTCGAGTCCTACGACGCCGGCCACATCCTGGGATCATCTTGCCTGATCCTGAACTATCGCAACGCCACGGCGCACGTGAGGCTGGCATTCTCGGGCGATGTGGGCCGTCCAAACCTGCCGATCACGCGCCCGCCGGATGCGTTGCCCCCGGTCGATTATCTCATCCTGGAAAGCACGTACGGTGGCAGGTTTCACAAAAGCGCTACCCATGTGGTGGGCAAGCTGCGCGACGTAGTGAACCGGACTTGCGCCCGCGGCGGCCGGATCATCGTGCCGGCCTTCGCCGTCGGCCGCACCCAGCAATTGGTTTTGCTCTTACACCAGCTCGCCAACGAAAGCCAAATTCCGAACATCCCCATTTTCGTCGATAGCCCACTGGCTGTCGATGTAACCGCAGTCTTTCGTCGTCACGTGGAATGCTTTAATGCCGAAACGCGCCAATACCTGCTCGATGGCGAAGACCCCTTCGGATTCAGCCGCCTGCAATACATCCGCGAGGCGTCCGAATCGAAGAAACTCAACGATCTGCACGGGCCGTTCATCGTCATATCGGCTTCCGGGATGTGTGAGCAGGGCCGCATTCTGCATCATCTGCGGAACAACCTGGAAGATCCGCGAAGTACGGTGCTGATCACGGGTTTCCAGGCGCACGATACTTTGGGCCGCAAACTGGTCGAGAAGATACGCGAAGTGAAAGTGTTTGGCGAACCCGTGACTGTACGTGCCGAGATCTCCAGCCTGGATGAGTTGAGCGGCCATGCGGATCAGGGGGAGCTGATTGCCTGGCTGAAACCATTGGCGCCGCACCTCAAAAAGGTGTTCTTGGTGCATGGTGAGCCGGAGCAGTCCAAAACGCTGGCTGGCGTCATACGTTCGCAATACGGGGTTGACGTATCCGTTCCATCCCCCGGGGACAGTTTCGTTCTCGATGGGAAATGACCGTCTGAAGAAAAATGCGGCGCCGAGTCTCCGCGCCCGGCGCCGCGAGGGAATCTAGTGCATATTCGCCATGGTGTGCATGTTCGGCATGTCCGCCGCGCCGCCCGATGCGAAGAACAGGAAGAAGTTCGAGGGTACCTCTATGGCTGTACCGGCTTGTACTGCCGCGGTCAGCTTCGTCTTGGAAGTGATGCCGGTAGTGCCCGCCTGGTTGGGCCAATCCGCCGCGTTGGTCACCAGAACTGGAATGACTTCCCACCAGATCGCGTGTGTGTTTACGTCCGAATTTATGACCACGTGGCTGTGATTGGGCGTGGGAGCGAAGTAATTTGCAGGCGGTGGAGGCAATAGCCCGAGTTGTTCCAGCGCCAGACCCAGATCTACGCGCGAGGCATGCATGGTGCAGGTACCCGGAACCGAAGCCGGATCGGGACACTGTGTGTACACTAGTGGCTTCGCTTTAAATCCTTCGGGAAGAGATCCAAATAGGCTGATTAAGGTGCTGCCGAGGGCCGGACCGCAGTTGGTCCCGGCGACCACGCCGGTGCATGAAATGGCGTCGTTGGGATTCTGATCGTTATCCACGGAAAACATTGGAATCAAAACGTATATAGGTTCAGTGGGAGCCTGCGAAACCGGCCCCTCGGGTCCGATGGCCGGCTGGATGCCGACCTGGCAAATCGGCGTCTGGAACTCCGACGGGTCCGATTCGGCTTTTATGCCGTTGTAATTCAGATCCCAACCGGGTTCGTCGACACACATGAAGCTCTGTCCGTATGTGAACGTGACGACTTCATTGTTGCCGTACCCAAATGTCTGATTGGCGGCGAGTTGTGCGGATGCGTTCTGCTGCCCGTAAGCCGCCACAAGCAGCGTGGCGGCGAAAGCGAACTTCTTCATGTAATTCCTCCATCGGAAACAACGAGAGCGGAGGCAATCCGGATTTGCCGGTTCGTGATGCGGCGCACGTCCCGCCGCTGGAGTGTTGGCCGAAATCTCGGCAAATAAATGGAAACGCAAACAAATCCGTAACAGTCTATAATGGGGAGATTCCGTAGTGAATCGAGGAGTATAGATCTGTGAGCAGCCCCGTGTATTCGCCCCAGCCTAATGGCTCGGGAACCAAGACCGCGCTGGTGGCCGGTGGCCTGGTCGCCTTGTTGGTCTCCAATATTGCGTTGTGGTATCGCCTCGAGACCACCCGCAGCGACGACCACGCGACCAACCAGGCCCTTCTGGCAGAGATCACGAGCCTGAAAGAAGCAAGTTCTGTAACTACCGCTTCTCAAAAGCGAAACGTCGAGAATCTGAAAGAAGAACTTGAAGTTGCTCGGCAACAGGCCAATCAGGCCGCCGGCCACGCCAAACAGGAAGCCCAGGCACATGCCGACCAACTGGCCAAGAAGCTGGCCGATGAACAGGCGAAGCAGCAAGAAGAGGTGAAGGCAAAGCTCACCGATGTGGAGAATCAGACTACCAGCGCCAATGCCAAAATCGGCGAAGTGAGCGGCGATGTCACCACCGTCAAAAATGACCTGGGAACCACCAAGGCCGAGTTGGAGAAGACCGTCGCCAACTTGAATAAAGTCACCGGCGATCTTGGCGTGCAAAGCGGGTACGTGGCCACCAACGGCAAGGAGCTGGAGGCGCTGAAGCGGCTCAACGATCGCAACTACTTCCAGTTCACGCTGGCGCGCAAGGACAAGCAGCCCAAGCGCGTGGGCGATATCTCGATCAAATTGAAGAGCGCCGACAAGAAGCACAACCGCTACACCCTGGAATTGCTGGCGGACGACAAGCCGGTGGAGAAAAAGGACAAGAGCATCAACGAGCCTTTGCAGTTCTACGTCGCCAAAGCCAAGCAGCCATACGAAATCGTCGTCAACGTGGTGGATAAGGACACGGTTACCGGATACTTGGCGACCCCCAAGGATACTACCCCCCGGGGTAACTGACCGGCGGCGTTAGCCTGGTCCGTACGGAACTTTCCTTTCTTGCAGGGTGTGACTGGCTGGATCAAAATAATAGAGGGTGAACGATCCGGCCGAGATCGATGTTACGAGCCTGCTGCGCCAGTGGCAAGCGGGCGATAGCCTGGCCTACGACCGGGTGATGAATTGGGCCTACCAGCGCATGCTGGCCATCGCCACCGGGTTTGTATCCCATGAGCGCATCGGCACCGAACCTGCCGCCCTGGTCAACGAAGCCTACCTGCGGCTGCGCAAACTGGAACACATGGAATGGCAGAACCGCCACCACTTCTTCTCCGTGGTGGCGGGCGAGATGCGCCGCATCCTGATCGATCAGGCCCGTGTCCGGCTGGCGCATAAGCGGGAGGGCGGCCGGCAGCGCGTCCCGCTGTCCGAGGACTTGAGCTGGATTGACGTGACGGGACAGGAAATGCTCGACCTGGACCGCGCCCTCAACGAGCTCGAGCAATACGATGCCGACAAGGTGCGCCTGGTGGAACTTCGCTACATGATGGGCTGCACGGTTCCCGAGATCTGCGAGTTGCGCGGTCTGTCCGACGCCACGATTGAGAGGCATTTGCGCTTTGCGCGCACGTGGCTATACGATAGGCTGCATTCCGCTCCGGCATGAGTGACTGGCAAGATCTCGAAGCCATCTTCGACGAACTCTGCGTCCTGGACGAAGACAGCCGCCGTGCCCTGCTGGACGCCCGCTGCGCTATCGGCTCCAAATTGCGAAGCGCCGCCGAACGCCTGGTGCGCGCCTACGATGAAGAGCGCGCCGCCAACGCCGAGGCCCACGTGGCCGCCGCCGGCAAGCGCTACGGCGTCTGGCAGACCGTCCGGCTGCTGGGGCGTGGCGGCATGGGCGAGGTCTGGCTGGCGCGCCGCGCCGATGGCCAGCACGAGCAGCAGGCCGCCATCAAGATTCTCTCTCCTTACCTGGCCGCGCCCGGCTCGCTGAGCCGCTTCCGCCGCGAGCGCCAGTTGCTCGCCCGCCTGGAACATCCTAATATCGCCCGCCTGCTCGACGGCGGCATGAGCCCGCAAGGCGAGCCTTACCTGGTAATGGAGTACGTCGAGGGCACCCGCCTGGACCGCTACTGCGATGAGCGCCGCCTGCCCCTGTCCGCCCGCCTCGAGCTGTTCATCAAGGTCTGCGCCGCCGTCAGCACCGCGCACCAGTATCTGGTCGTGCATCGGGATCTGAAGCCCGCCAATATACTAGTCAGCCAGGGCGGCGAGCCGAAGCTCCTCGATTTCGGCATCGCCAAGGTGCTCGACAGCGATTCCACGCTGGAGCGCACCGTTACCGCCAATATGTTCCTGACGCCGGTCTACGCCGGCCCGGAAATCCTGCGCGGCGAGCCGGCCACCGTGGCCAGCGACGTGTATTCCCTCGGCGTGGTCCTCTACGAATTGCTGACTGGGCGGCGTCCTTTCGATGCCGCCAAGCTGGGTCCCGCCGGCTTGCTGCACGCGGTCACCGCCCTCGATCCCCCGTCCCCGCGCACGGATCGCGATCTGGACAGCATCACACTGAAGGCCCTGGCGCGCAATCCCGAAGACCGCTACGGCTCCGCGGCGCAACTCGCCGACGATCTGCGCCGTTATCTGGAAGGACTGCCCGTCGCCGCCGTCGCCCGCAGCCGCTGGTATGTGGCCCGCAAATTCGTGGGCCGGAATCGGCTGGCGGTGGCCGCCGCGGCGGTCCTGCTGCTGTCGATGGCCGCCGGTTTGGCTGGCACTCTCTGGCAGGCGCGGAACGCCGAGCAGCGCTTCAATGATGCGCGCACGCTGGCCAACTACCTGCTCTTCGATCTCTACGATTCGGTCGGCAAAATTCCCGGCACGATGCCTGTGCAGGCGGACATGGCCCAGCGGGCGCTGCAATATCTCGACCGCCTGGCCGCCGCCAAGGGCAACGATCCCGGGTTGCGCCTGGAATTGGCCAATGGTTATCTGAAGCTGGGCGACGTGCTCGGCCACCGTCTCGGATTCGGCGATAGCCTGGGTTACACCGCGCAGGCCATAGAAAGTAATCGGAAGGCCATGGCGCTCGCCGCGCCCCTGGTTCGCCAGCATCCCGATAACGCCGCCGCGCGCCGCGCGCTCGCCACCGCCCAGGAACGGCTAGGTGTTTCGCTCAACATCGCCGGCCGGTTTCAGGAGGGCGCCCCCTGGCTCGCCCAGGCGGCCGATGCCTTCGAACATCTCGCCGTAGCCAACCCCCGCGACGCGCGCAGCCTGCAGGATGCCGGTTCCGCCTGGTTTGTCTTCGGGAAACAACTTAGCGAAAAAGGCGCCTTCGTCACCTTCGATGCCGAGAAGCCGCTGGCGTACCTGCATAAGGCCATCGGCGAGTTTGAAGCCGCGCTGCGGATTTCCCCCAACAACCCGGCCATCGTGAAGCTGCTGGCCATGACTTACGAATCTAAGGGCCGCATCGAGTCCACGCCGAATCCCAGTTTGGGAATGAATGATTACACCGCGGCTCTGGATCTGCTGACCCGCCTGCCGGACGCGGAGCAGCAAACCGTTGACGTGCGCGAACTGCGCGCCATGATGCTGCTGCACCTCGGTTGGGACAAAGGCCAGTTGAACGACTTCAAAGGCGCGCTGGCGGACCTGGAACTGGCCCGGCCGGTGCTGGACGATCTCGCCGCATCCGATCCCAAGAACTTGGGCGCAGCCTTCCGGCGCGTCGATCTGTACCGCTCGATCGGCTTGATTCATGGCTATGCCGGACACAAAGCCGAGTCTCTCGAGAACCTGCGCAAAGCCGTCGAGATACTGGATTGGGCGGTTCCACGAGATCCCGCGAATGTGACTTACCCGCTGCTCCGCGCGGAGTTGCAAAACAAAGTCGCCAACCTGCTCACGGAAGCCCATCGTGACGCCGAGGCGCAGCCCTACGCCGAAGCCGGTGTCGCCTATTTCCGCAACATCGGCGAGAGCCCCAATGCCACTGTTCCGCAGTTGATGGAAGCGGCCCGCTGGCTGAGCGAAACCGGCGTCAAATCGCTGCGGGATTACCCTGCCGCGCTGGGTTACGCCCTGCGTGCCGATCAGCTGGCCCAAGGCAAAAACCCGGCCGCACTCGGCTATGTCGCCGAAGCCTATGCCTTGAACGGCGACAAGGCCAAAGCCATCGCGGCCGCGCAGCGCGGCTTAGCCTTGGTGCCGCCCACTAAGCCCGCCGAATCCCCTTCGCAACTTCGAAAGTGGCTGGAAGACGAAGTCAAGGAGTATCAGGCCCCACCTAAGCCTAAAGCATGGCCTAAGGCTGCGCGTTCCTGACCCGTTCCTATCGTATGGCTACCGCGTAGTTCGCCAGAAAAGGCGCGATCACTGCCTGCGATTTTGTATCGACCACAACCCCGGGTAGATAGGAGTCGACGAACACGCCCGCACCGTACAAGTAACGGCCATCCGCGGTGACCGCCAGCCGCGAGGCGAAACCGTCGATATTTCCCGAAACTGTCTGGGTCTGCGTATCGATGACCGCAATAGTAGCGACTCCATCCGTGGCGTATGCAATGGGCGCCGTTGGCGAAAATGCCAGATAATACCCCGGCGTGTCGATGTATCCCGTCACTGAAAAATCCGCCAGATCGATCACGGCCAGTTGACTTGTTCCAGTTTGCAGATAGGCAAACGAGCCCGTGGGATCGATCGCCACTGAGCCGCCGCCAGGAACGTCAATGGTGTGGATGATCTCCCCGGTTCCAACATCGTAGACCATCGGACTGATCTGATAATCGTTGATCAGAACCGTGCTGCCATCCGGTGTCAGCGCTATAAACGGTGGACCATTCCCGCCTAAGGTGATCTGGTTCTTGACCGCGCCGGTCTCCGCATCCAGGACAAAGAACACGCTGGCGTCGGCGCCGGCATTCTGCCCGGCGCCCACGTAAAGGGTGGAACCATCCGGACTGACTGCCACGTTATAGACGCCGAAGCCAGGGACGAAACTCATCAGAGGCGCACCCGTGGAAGCCGAAATCGCAACCACGCCGTTCCCATCGAGGAGGCAATCGTAGAGAGTCCGGCCGCCCGGCGATACGGCGAGTGACTGCGGCGACGGCGCCGGAAACACATTGGAGGGCAGCGGCTTGCCTTCCTCGAACACCGAGATATTGGAGCCCGGAGTCCAGAGCGGGTACACGGTCTGCCCGTCGGTAGACAGCGCCAGATCGAGTGGCGCGCCGGTGGCAAACGTTGTGGAAATCGCGAGGGACTCGGAACTCACCTGATAAATCGCGTAATTATCGGCGTTGCCCACATATGCGTATTGCCCGACGCTATCGATGGCCAATCCGCCCTCGGAGAAACCCGCAGTGGTAACGGTGCCGATAATCGAGAGACTGGGAACCTCCAGAAACGTGATCGAGTCGTTGAGCCTGCCGATAAAGTAAACCGAGTCAGTGACGCATAAGACCGCGCCGTTTGCGGAGAGCGCCATCTCCAAAGCGCCATTCACTGAGACTTGATTGGCCATGGTCAACGCCGGCAGATTTACGGCGACAACCTGAGCCGGAGACGAGATGCTGCCGACGTAGGCCATGGAGCCCGTAGGATCGATCACCAGGAGTCCAGGGTCGTTCGAGAGAGGCAGGCTCTTGCCGATGGCCAGCGAAGGAATCGTAACCGCCGTGATGGCAGTCGCCTTTACACCGTTTTGCGTCACATACGCGGTCGTTCCGTCTGGGGCTACAGCGATACCTGTGACCCCATTGGCGCCGAACGACACTGATCCAACCTCATTACCCGACGCCGTATCGAACTCCTCCACGAAACCGGCTATGCAGTTGCCCACGCCCTCCCTGGCGCAAGTGCCGACGAAGATCAGCGATCCGTCCGGAGCCACCGCGAACGGATTCGTACTCAGGAAGTTGGGATACGGCTCATGGGTCGTGTGGAAAGTAACCTTACGTTTGCCCGATGCAACGTCCACGGCAGTAATCACGGACGTATAGCCTTCGACGATGAAGAACGTCTGCCCGTCCGGAGACAGGAACATCTTAGTAGGGTTCAGGCCCTGCGCAGAGATCACGCTTTGCGCCCCGCTGGAGGTATCCATCGCTGCGATCATGGCGGACTCCACCGGAGCATAAATAAGCGAGGCCCCGAAAGAGGTAACCGCAGTCGTTAGCAACACAAGCAGCGCTTGGATTCGAGCCATACCCGGCTATTATACGGTCTTATCCGCGTTCATCTGTGTTCATCTGTGGCCTTACATAGTTTTGGTTTTGCTTCCGCCAAAGCATATTTGGCCACAGATGAACACAGATGAACACGGATAAGATCAAGGCTCCTACGGAACGTACAGATCCAGATCTTGCGCGGTATCCGTGGCCTCGGAAAGCGTCACCGAGCGTGCGCCGGCAGCCTCCATCGACTCCGGCTCCGGGTTCTCGTATTCGAACGTTGATAAAACCCGATAAACTCCAGGCGCCAGCCCGCTGAAATGATATCGCCCGTGCACGTCGGTACGGGTTACATGCAACTCACCAAGACGCTTACGGTTGTCTGTGTCGAAGGCTTCCAGATACACCGGCGCGCCCGGAATTGGATCGCTCGACGCGCCCACGGTCCCATGGATGCCGGCCGGCCGCGCCGAGACCTTGATCGCCACCGTGTCAAAGCCGTGCAGCAGCACCTCGATCCAGCCGTCCGCGCGGCCGCTCTGCGAGTCGGGAAGACCGTATCCGCCGGAAATCGACATAGCGTAATAGCCCGCGGGCGGAATTGCCCACATTTCCCAGCGGCCCGGACCAAGCGCGGCGTGCCCCCTCTCGATCTTCAGTATCTCGGCATGCCCGCCGCCATCCAGATCCTTGCGCCGCACGTTGACCTTGGCCGAATCCACGTCCAGCTTGTTTCCCTTTTCATCCAGCATCTGGAACCCGGTCTCGCGCCAGGAATTCAGCGGCACTTGGATGTCCCTGTCGGTGTCCCAATCGAACTCCTGGTAGAAACCGAGCTTGCCGTGGCCATACGGGTCGTCGGCTTCGGCGATGAGTTCGTAATGCCCCGGGGCTAAACGGTCGAACGCAAATTCGCGCGGCGTGGTTCTCTGCGATCTCCCCACGTCGGAGACCAGCGTCACCGTAACCGGAATCGTCGGGCTGACGACCACCCGCCCGCTCACCCGAAACAACTTGCCAGGCAGCGGGCGTATGTCGACTTCGTCCGCCTGCTGATCGAGGTCCACATCCACGGTAATGCTCTGGTCCACTTGCATGGTCTCCTTGTGGAAAGTGGGCAGCAAACCGGAACCGTCTTCCAGTAACTCGGCCGCCGACCGCACATGGTAAGTGCCCGGTTCGAGGCCATGGATGCGATAGATGCCGCGGTCGTCGGAAATGGCGCTGGCCGCAATGCGCAGCGGCAGCTTGGCTTGATACGCCACCACCTTCTGGTCCGGAATGCCGATCTCGTTTTCGTCCAGCAGCGTGCCGGATATCGCTCCGTACCGCCGCAACCGGATGTCGAGGTAAAGCGTTCCATCCTGTTCCACGGCCATGGGCTTGCCCGCCGACTTCCATTCCCGCTGCCCAAATTGGAAAGGCGCAAAGCCCGCGCGCGTGGCGCGCAGCAGATACATGCCGGCATCCACGACGAAGCGGAACTGGCCGCCGCGGTTGGCGCGCGTGGCTTGCGATTTGCCCCCCGTGCCATCGACCGGCTGCAGACTCACCTGCGAGCGTGCCAGCGGGCGCCCGGTCGATCGATCCAGCACCACGCCGCTTATCACCGCGGCTTGCGCCGCCGCACACCAAAGCGCCGCCAGCCAGACTCTTCGCATCATAGCCTCTGGGATATGACGCGCGGCCAACCTTAAACGCGCATATGATAGATTAATCCCCAGCCGATCATGACGCGTACCCTGCTCTTATTCCTCCTTTGGACCGCGGCCGCCTGGCCCGCGGATACCGATTTCAACGGCCGCTGGGACATCACCGTACACAACTCGGCTCGCGGGCGAGCCTGGTGGCTGCAGGTCGAAGGCGCCGGCTCGCCTGGCGTCAAGGGTAAATTCGTAGGCTTTCCCGGCGGCGACCTGAACGACATACAAAGCATCCGGATCGAGAACGGCGAACTGCTCTTCACCTTCGACGGTCGCGGCACGCACCAGGATTACCGCGCCCGTCTGGCGAACGGCAAGCTCGAAGGCACGTTCCAATCCGGCGACGCCAAGCTGACCTGGACCGGCGCGCGTGCCCCGGAAATCCATGACGCCGACGATGGCTCCTGGCACGCCGGAAAGCCCGTCGATCTGCTCAATCACCACGATCTTTCCAATTGGCACGGTATGACCGCCGATGCATCCTCCGGCTGGTCGGTCGAGAGCGGCAATCTGAAGGGCAATGGCGCCGCCACCGACTTAATCAGCAACGCCAAATTCTGGAACTTCAAACTGCATGTGGAGTATCGCACCCCGCCTAAGAGCAATAGCGGCATCGGACTGCGCGGCCGCTATGAAGTGCAGATTCTGGAAGACTACGGCAGGCCGCTCGACCGTCACTCCAACGCGGCCCTCTACAGCCGCATCATTCCGGCCGAGAACGTCACCAAGCCGGCTGGTGAATGGCAAACCTATGAAATCCGCCTGGTCGGACGCCACGTTACCGTCACGCTCAACGGCAAGACCGTCACCGCAGGCGTGATTGACGGGCTGACCGCAATCGCCTGCGACCCGGACGAAGGTGTCCCCGGCCCCATCATGCTGCAAGGCGATCATGGTCCGGTGGAGTTCCGCAGCATCATCTTGACGCCGCTGGTGCAATGATGCCGCCATTTTCCGGAGTGATCGCGGCCGCCGTCACGCCGCACGCCAAGCGCGGCGACGAGCCCGATATCGGCGCTACGCTGGAGTTGATCGATTTCCTGTGCGCCGCCGGTGTGCAGGGGATAGCGCTCCTCGGTTCCACGGGCGAGTTCGTCAATCTGGATTTCGACGATCGCGTACGCCTGGTCTACCTGGCCGCGAAACGCAGTCGCGTGCCGGTGCTGGCCGGCGTCTCGCACTCGACATTGGATGGCGCGCTGGCGTTAGCCCGCGAAGCTGCCTCTGCGGGCGCCGCCGGTCTTCTGCTGATGCCGCCGTATTTCTTCCGCTACCAACAACCGGAGATCCGCGAGTTTTACTTGCGTTTTGCCGCGGGCCTCAATCACGCGCCGCCCGTATATCTATACAACATTCCCGCATTCACCAGCGAGATTGCGAGCGACACCGCCATCGAACTACTCGCCACCGGACGGTTCGCCGGCATCAAGGATTCGGGGGGCGGTTGGGATTATTTCCAGGCGCTGAACCGCTACAAGAGCGAGCAATCCTTTACGCTGCTGATCGGACATGACGCGATATTCGCGCAGGCGCGCCGGGCAGGCGCCGACGGGGTGGTTTCCGGTGTCGCCTGCGCGGCGCCGGAGTTGCTGGTAGCGCTCGACCGGGCCGTACAGCAAGGAGCCCAGGCGGAGGCGGAGCGGCTGGACGCCCGGCTGCATGAGTTCCTCGCGCGCCTGGAGCGCTTTCCCACCCCGGTCGCCATCAAGGCTGCTATGGCCGTGCGCGGCCTCAAGACCGGTCCGCCGCCCGTGCCTCTGGCGCTCGAAACGCAAGCCGCGCTCGACGAGTTCCGTGAGTGGTTTCGCGCCTGGCTGTAAAGCGCTCGTCTACCGGGTGCCCGCCGGCGCGAAGCACACTTGTGGTGCCAGTGTGGTTTCCGCTATCTTAAGGAGCGTGTGGCCGGTCAGGTAAATCCTGCTACGGGTTGCCGCCTGTCACGGCGATGCCGAAAGGGCCGTCCGCGCCTGTCACGAAGCTCTGGTTAACGTCGCTGCCGTCCAGATTCGCCCGCCCGATGGTGGTGCCAGTGTAGTCGCTCCCCGAGTCCGCCCAGAAGATGTACTTGCTGTCGACTGCGAGGAACGCGGCGTTCCCATTCAGGCCGGTAATGAAGTTCGCGTTCAGATCGCTCCCGTTGAGCGCCACACGCCCGATCCCGGTGCCGCCGTTCGAAGTGTAGTAAATGTAGTTTCCTTGGATGGCTATCCCCTCGCCGTCATAATAGATGAAGTTCGGGTTCACGTCGGTGCCATCCAGTTTCGCCCGGCCAATGTAGCCGCTCCGGTAGCTGGCCCAGTAGATGTACGAGCTGGTGACCGCCAGCCCGCACCCGCCGCTTCCGGCATCGATGAAGTCCTGGGTCACGCCGCTGCCATCGAGGCTCGCCCGCCCGATGTAGGTGCCCACGTCACCGTACCAGTAGATGTACGAGCTGTTGACCGCCACCCCGCATGGATTCTGAGCGCCTGTAATGAAGGTCGGGTCCGCGCCGGTGCCGTTGAGGCTAGCCCGCCCGATGTTTGCGGCTGTTCCTCCATTGGCGCCGCTCCAGTAGATGTAGTCGGCATTCACTGTCAGCCCGCCATTCCCAACCCCCCCGCCCGTCGTTGAAGGGATAAAGCTCTCGTGCACACCGGTGCCATCGATCGTGGCCCGGCCGATCGAGCCATTGTTATAGTTCGTCCAGTAAACGTACGCCGCGGTCGTATCCGGCTTGACGGTCTGTGCAGGTAACGAAGCGGCCCACGCGCAGGAGACAGCCAAGATGCTCATACCGAAGATGTGCTTTTCGTTAGCTCGGTGCATTGATCTTTCCCTTCACTGAACTATAGGCGCGGCGCGTCTTCGCATGCAATGGCTTTTGGGTGTCTTGGGGTGGTGCACCCCTGCCGTTTCAGCGGGATAGCCGTGTGTCCGCGACGGCAGCGCCGCGCGCCAAATAACGGAAATCGTGGCGCAGCGCCTGCGCGCGAACGGCCGCCATACCGCGTTCGTCGTGAGCCAGCTCCGCCTGCGCTAGCCGACCCCGCATTTCCAATTCGAATGCATGCCTGACCGCGGCTTCCGAAATCAAGGCGGGCAGCATACTGGCATGGCCGGTAACTTGGGCGCAGGCGATGCCGACCTCTACGCGAGCGAGCCAAGCCTGGCTATCGCGCACTCGCGACCAGGCCTGATCGGCCGCGGCGCGGGCTTTCCGCGGCTGGCCTTGGACCAGCAGCGATTCCGCGAGTAAGGCCTCGGCGCGCGCCTGTTCCCAAGGCTGCCGGTTCTGGGCGGCCCGGCGAGCGGCGTCGTTGGCCAAGCGGGCGGCTTCGGCCGGTTGATCCGACGCGAAGGCGAGTGAGGCGGACAAAAGCCAATCCGACCACACCGACATATTCACGCCGCCGGCCCGCAGCCGTTCGTATTCCTGCACGGTGCTCCGGGCGGCCGCCAGGTCGTACTCTGCCAACGATATGCGGGCTTTGCGCGACAATGTGGCGATGAGGCTGTTCACGGCGCCCGCCTCCCGGGCATCCGTCAACGCTTCTTCGCAAAGCTGCCGCGCACGCGGCAGATCACCCTCGATCCGGTACACATCGCACAGACTGGCCAGATCGTCGGCGAGGGCTTCCCGTGCGCCGAGGGACCGGGCGATATCCACGGCGGCCGACAGCTTCTCCCGCGCGGCATCCACTTCGCCCAGGGCCAGCAAAACATCGCCCAAGTTGGCCAGGGAAGCCTGCTGCGTGCCTTTATCCCCGGTCTGGCGGCCCAGCGCCAGCAGGCTCTCCAGAATCGCGGCCGGGGTTTTGAGATCGCCGCGTCCCTCCGCCGTCAAAGCCAAACCGTTCAGCACGTTTGTCTGCTCGGCGACTGAGCCGATCTCGCGCGCGATGGTCAGCGCCTGGTTCAGATACTGTTCTGCGGTATCGAAGTCCGCGGCCGCCAGGCTGTTGTTTCCGAAGCGCCGCAGAATCGCGGCCACGCAGGCCCGATCCTGAAACTTTCGGCAGATTGCAAGGGCTTCCTGCGAGAGGCCGCGCCAACGCGTATCGCCGAGATACCAGAACAGACCGCTTTCGAGCGATATGGCATGCGCATAGAGCCACCGGGCATTTGCGGCGGAGGCCTTGCGGGCCGCCGCGGCCGCCATTTCCACGCTGCCGCGATAGTCCGAACGCCTGGACAGCGCGTGGGCCGCCTCTAAGTCGATCCGCGGGTCGCCGGCTTGGGTGGCGGGCAACCGGCGCAGCGCATCCAGGGTGCCCAGGGCATCCTGCGTCCTGGCATCGGCGCTCTGCGCGGCGGCTAAATGCAGGCCGTATTCGATATCGTCGGGATGCCGCGCAAACAAGCGCGCGTACACCGCGGCGGCCAGGCCGTATTCCTGATTCGCGTCTCGATACTGGGCTTCGATGGCCAGCCTGGCCTCGTCGTTACGCATGCCGCGCGAGAGATCGAAGGCCCGTTTGCCTTCCTCGCGCGCCAATGCTTCATATCCCAGTCTGGCCTCGGAGGCGGACAGCGCGGCGTGCGCCGGCGCGAAACCCGGTTCGATTGCGGTCGAACGCCGCAACAGATCGCGGGCCTCGAGGAAGTCCGCGCGCCGCATATGCGCCAGGCCATCGGCATAAGAACGCGCGGCATCGGGATCGCGCGGCTCGCCTTCGCGGAGCGCTACTTCGGCGTCCGGCGTGGCTTCGATGCGCAAGCCCGCGCGCAGGCGCCCGCCCGCACGCGACATGACGTCCAGTATTTCCGATTCCGTGCCGGTCTCCGACACGGATGCCAGCACCTCTCCGCTTCCGGCATCTTCGGCCCAGATATCCACTCGGACGCGGCCGCCGGCGCCGGGGCCCAGATCGGCGTAGGCGCCCGAGACCACGATGTCGGCGCCGACATTGCGGCGGATGGCTGCCAGCGTCTCGCGGGAAGGCGAGGCCGCCGGACGCAGCGCCAATTCCGCTTCCATGCGGGAGACATTCTCGCCGGCGATGGTGCGGATCTGGCGCCCATCGGCCAGTTCGGTGCTGAGCATTTCCGGAATCGCGCTGGCCAGCCAGGCCGATTCCGGACGCGTGGTCAGGTTGCGGAAATCCAAAACCGCCACGCTCCGCCGGGGAATGGATGTCCCGCCGCTTACATCCTTACGATGTAAACCGGAGCCCGCCAGCATCACCGCGACACCGATCAAAAGGATTGCCGCGGCCAGGCTGCCCCATCGCCGGGTGGCCGGAAGGCCTTGGGGCGCGGGCGTCAAAACCGGCGGTAGGGCGGCTTCGCGGAGGCGAAACGCCGGTACGTACGACCCCTTGGGCAAGTCAATAACGATGCTGTTCCCGCCGCCTTCCGCGGCATAGTATTCAATCAGTTTGGCGCGCAATCGGCGGACTTCGGTCCGCACCACCGAATCCTGCTTGGAGTCGTATCCCGGATCGCGGCCAAACACCGCCACGCCGATGATGGATTCTTTCAGCGGATTCCCGGCCAGGCTTTCCTCGACCAGGTAGCCCAGGAGTTTTCGCAGCCGCGGCGCCGCATGAAACGCAGCGGACCGGAAAATACTTTCCAATTCCGCGCGGACAGATCCGGGGAGCGGTAGTACAGACTCATCGAATGTGGTTCCGGCAGCCACCTTACGCTCCCCGCTTGTCTATTGTATTTTACAGCGCCCGGACTCCCACGACGCACTGACCGAAGCAGCCTTACCGAATTTCTCGCCGATAGGTCAGGCGGACGCTCAGGATTCCGTTCTGGTCGCGTGTCGCCATGGCCGCCCAACGCTCGTTTAACATCCATTCGGCGCGAATGATCTGCGTATTGGGAGCATTCAGAGCGGTTACATAAGTAAAGGTCATATTGCTTGAAATCCGCTGCGTCAAGGCAATTCTCGCCTCGGGCAGATCGGTCCCGCTGCTGAAAACGGGATTGAGGCTCAACTGGCTGATTCCGAACACACGCTGCAGCCGGCTGGCCACCGGATCCGCCAACGCCTGCGTCACCACCGCGGACTCTCCCAATTGCGTAAAACTCTGTGGCGGGTCGGGTGGCTGGTTGGCCAAAATGGTCGGATCCGAAGTGGGCGTTTGCCCCGCGGCCAACAGTCCCACAATCTCCTGGAATTGCAGCGGCGGGTTCGACGTGTAGCTCAGTTTCATATTATCGATGGGCCCGGTCACTTTTAACACCACGTCTACACCTTTGGCTTGCGTATTCAGACTCAAGTTCAGAACAGGTTCGATACGCACGGGGTTGAAGAACGAAATCGTTCCCGTATTTACCGTGTAAGTGGAATTAAAGAAGACCAGTTGGCCGTCGGTGATGGTGATCCGGCCGAGCAATCCAGGCTGCGATGCGCTTCCGCGAAGGCGCAGATTCGCATCGAGCTGCAGATTTTCCGCCATGGAGGCGCGCACGTCTATAGAGGCGGCCGTGCGAACTTGCACGTCGAGCTTCATGTTGTCGAGCAGCGGCGATGGGGTGGCGGCGTTTTCCACCGGCGGCGTGGATCGCGCCAGGATGGCGCCGATATCGCTCTGCGGCGCGTAGGTGACTTGCTGGACCGTAACCAAGCCCGAGACCCTGCTCGCACGAACCGTTCCCGTGAGGTTCAAGTTGGCGTCCAGCACCGCACTCATGCCTTGCTGTGGAAGGACCCGCACCCCTGTAGCCCTCGCGCGCAAACCAAACCGCAACTCATCACGAAAGGCCACAAAACCGTCCAGGTTGATTTTTCCTCCGCCCGACTCACCCGTAATATTCTGGACCGCGGCGCTATTGCCGTTGAATTGCACCACGCCGTTTGCATGGGAAATTCCGTTGGGGAATGCGGCGTAGTTGAGGGAAGCATCGTGCAATGAAAGTTTGCCGTTAACCAGCGGCTTATTCACACTGCCTCCGACGGTCGCCGCCAACGCCACCGTTCCCGATGAAATCACGTCGCGATCGAACCGCTTGGCGAGCGCCAGATTGGCGTTCGCGTTAATGTTCAAATCGAGGCTCTGCCCATTGAGGGCCGCGGCGCCGCGCGCTTGCATGTCCATATCCGGGCCGGTGAAATGGAAACTTTCGAGGCGCGCCGTGCCCCGCGCCAGCGTCACGCTAATCGGTCCCTGATTCTGAATAGTGACCGGCGGGCGCCCCGCGGCATTTCTGGCGCTTGCCGTAACGCTGACGCGCGTGAGCTCTAGAGAACCGCTCAAATCGTTCGTTCTGGTCATCGGTCCGTCGATCGTGGCGTCTCCATCCACCGTGGCTTCGAAGGCCGGTGGCTCGCTCCCTGGAGTCAATAGCGGTAGGAGGCGCGTCCACTTCATGCCGCCAAATGTCAACTTCGCTTGCAGCGGATAGTCGCCATTGAGATCCGCGCCGCCCTGGCCATGAATGGACGCTTGAGCCAGGTTTGAATCCAGTGTGAAGTTGAGCCGGCTGCCGGCTGTATTCGAGGTAAACGTGAGGTCGCCGAGGTTCTGGCCTTGCGCCATAATTCCGCGGGCCGTCACATTGGCATCCAGCCTCCGGAGCAGAACCCGCATTCCGCCCGGCCGGACCTGCGCAGCGCCGTTGGCGGCCATCTGGAGGCTGCCGGCCAGCCCCGGCCGGATTCTCTGTACGTTGTGGATCCGCGCCAGCTCCAACCGGCCGCTCTTCAACTGGAACTGAAAGTCGCCGGTTTGCAGATTGCCGGCCGGATGATCGTACTTCATGTCCAGAGCCAGGTGCGATGGTCCCGACAAAACTTCGAAATCGGATACGGCCATGCTTTGCGGGGTATAAGTAATACGGGCCTTCACGTGGTCGATCGGCTCGCCATAAAGCACGGCGTTGGTAAGGTTGAAATCCGCATTTCCCGCCGGCTTTTTCGCCGGGCCGGAGAAATGCAGCGTGGCCGACAGGGTTCCCTTGGCTGGAATATCCGCCCGTTTCGCCAGGGTAAGGATGCGTTCGACCGGCAGATTCCCGATCGTAGCGTCGAAAGTAGTCGGATAATCCACGGTAAGTTCGGTGGATCCGTTCAGGCTGATCTTCGATCCGGCGAAATCGGAGGTGACATCATAATGCACGGTCTGTTGGCGCGTCTGCGCCCTGACACTGCAATCACCGTAGTTCTGCCCTTCGAAATGCAGATTGCGCGCGAAAGCATCGGCGGACAGCGTAGTCAAGTCAAATTGATCGGTTAAGACGTTACCCGTGAGATCCGCCTGCAACTGTAGCTCGCCGGACGAGTTGGGTAATTGCTTTTGCACAGTTCGGAGCTGCGCGAGATTGACGTTCGCGGTCTGCACGTGGGCGTGGAGACGGCCCGTCGTGAAACTCTCGCGTGGATGTTCAAATTCCGCCGTCAGGCTGACCCGGGCCGCGCCCGCGGAGGCATCCAGTTGCGGGACCGTGATGCGCCGGTCGCTTAAGTTCACTTGCGCCTGAATCTGGTCGAACGGCTCGTCCTGAATGGTTCCCCTGGCCACCAGCACGTGCAGCGAGCCAATCGGATTTCCGACCGTTCCGCTCACCTTCGCATCGGCGGCCAGGGCGCCCGTATATCCCGGGCTGGGCTGGCCGGCCAGAGCCAACACGTCCGCGAGATCCCCATTCCGAATCGAGACGGCGCCCGAAAGTGCGTCGCCGGGAGCACTCTGCCAGTCGCGGAGTCCCACGGCAGCCGCGAACCGAGCCTGCATCGCACCCCGCGTCAGGATGCCGTTCGAAACCGCCGCGCCGCTGCGCGCGGCCGTGGCGTCCAGGGTCAGCGCGTTAAACTGGCGGCCGGCCATAACGAAATGAGTGGCCGACAAATGCGCCACGAGGCGCGGCGAACTCAGACGGCCCTCGACCGTACCGGCCAGCACCGCCTGGCCCCCGCCCGCCAGACTTACAGCGGGCCTCCGCGGCGCAGGCAGCGCGGCGAGCAAGTCGTCCAAGTTGCGTGTCGTCAAACCGACGCTGAAACGGTTACCAATCGAGCCATTGACCGTAAGACGGGTGTGTGGCAGTGCGACATAGGAATCCGCGATACGCAGGTCATCCGCGGCGCCGCGGTAGTCCGCATCCACACGGCCGGACACGGGGATACCCTTCCGCCCAGGTGCGATGGCGATGCGGACATTCGCGGTTACACCCCTGGCGCCAGTCTGTCTCAAATCGCCCTGGACCGTGAAGGGTCCGGATGCAATGCCGGAATATGCGAAGCTGCGCGATCCCATCGCGCGGGCTACGGCCTGCAGGTCGAAATGGCGGAAATTGCCGTTCACTTGAAAGCGCGCGAAATCCTCGAGCGAAGCATTCCCCGCCATCTCCCCGCCAAAGGCGTCCAGGCGAAGATCCGACAAACTCAATCGATCGTTCTGGTCGAGCCTCGCCGCCCCTTGCAGGGTCACCAGCCCGTCAGGCGGTTCTTCCAGATTGGCGAGCCGCCCGAGTTCGCTCAGCGCCAGCCGCGCCCGGAAATCCAACGAGTTGCTCCCATGTGCATCCTTCAAATCTCCGGATGCCTCGAAATCCGAATTTCCCAAGGCTAAATGCAGCCGGTTCACATGGATCGCGTGCGGATCAACCGTGGCATCCGCATCCAAAATCAAGGCGGACAGTTCCCGCGGATGAGGTGCAATCTTCAGGTTGGCGCAATTCTTCAGATCCGCGAGCGCCAGCCGGCCGGTAACATGGGCTTGGACGGCCGGGTTGCGCATGTCCTTGATGGAGGCATCGATGGATACCTGCGAAAGATCTGATGAAATCCTCGCGCCTGTTAGTTCCACGCGGTCGCGGGCCAGGGTGACCGGAAGGCTCACCCTGAATCTTACCGGCGGGTTCTGCCTGGAAGTCACATACAGGGGATCCAACGAAATTTGTCCTTTGTAAGTCTGGCTCCATGCGCTGAACGTCAGTTGCGCGCGCAGATTCTCTCCTGTCACATTGAGCGCTTGCCTGCGCGAATCGAATGTGAGCAAGCCATTGCTTAATTGAAACCGGCCTACCGCCAGATCTACTACTGTTTGTAGCGGCGTCTCGTTTGACGAGGATGGTTGCCGGGGAGTAGGTACATTCGTGCTGCCATCCGGAAACACAATGACCGTCATTTCCGGATGGTCCATGCCTAAGTACGACAGGCTCAAGATATGGCTGAAACTCGAAAGCAGGCGCAGATCCAATTCCACGCGCTGAATCGCCACCCAAGGCGCGGCGCCGGCGGGTTCACGGCCGTGTATGGCAAAGTCGCGGATCGTAACCCGCATGTGCTTCCAATCGAGAGACAATGAGCCGATTGCCGCGCGCCCGCCGGTGCCGTCCTCGATGGTGGCTATCAGCTTATGTTTCGCGTACTCCTCAAACCAGCTACTTTGTACGATGACAATGGCGGCCAGCACCAGCGTCACGGCGAAGGCCGCCAATCCCAGAGCAATGTTACGAATGATTCGCCTGCGTCTACTCATCGAAAGCGCCCTTTTCGTACAAGATATGGTTCTGTTTCCGCGCCTCTTCGAGCCAGGCGGCGAAAGCTTCGTTGATGCGCTGCCCTTCCAGTAGAGTGCGGATCTGCGCCTCCACGGCGGCGAAACCATAATCGCGTGGATGCTCGCGCTGCACTTCGGCAAGGTGCTGCTTGTAATAAGTCTGAACGTCTTCGTCGGCTACTTGTACCCCCGGCCGGAAACTCTCGTCGATGAATCGCAGAACCGACAGTTGCCACAACAATTGCGCGCGCAGCTCATCCTCCGTCAGGCCGTAGCGTGAGAGAGCTTCCCGCAGACGCGTGACGGAGCCGCCAAAGCGATCTTGCACCAGCCGCATCAGAAGCCGATTGGCTTCCGCATCACTGGGACGGCCAAAACCGGCGCTGGCGATCTCATCACGGATCAACGTCTGATCGATGAGCCTTTCCGCGGACTGCTGCATTTCGGCGGCATTCAGGACCAACGGCTGTTTGTTCATAAAATCTGTCAGCCGCAAGTCGCGCTGGATGTCGCTGCGTTTGATGGCATGTTTACCGACCACCACGGCGATCCGATCGATCACCACAGCGCCGGGCAAAGCGCCGGCGAGCACAAGACACCATACGGCGCGTCGCATCATCAGAAAGCTTGTCCTATCGAGAAAAAGAATTGGAAGTGACTGATACTCTGCGGCACGCTGGGACAGGCTGCCGGGGTACCGCACTGCAACAACTGCGCGGGAGTTCCCTGAAAGCCCACGAAAGACGGCGGATTGATAGCGTAAGCCAGATCGAGGCGTATGGGCCCCACTGGTGTCCGATACCGAATGCCGAATCCCACGGCCTGCGCGGCGTAGTCGAAATCCTGGTCGTTGCGCTGGCTGAACCGGAACGAGATGCCGCTGAGCGCACTGTAAACATTTCCCAGGTCGTGGAAAAGCACACCCTGGATATTTTGCCCGATGAGAGGGAAACGCAATTCCACATTATTAAAAAATAGGGCGTTGCCGCCCAGAGGGAAGCCGGTCGCCGGACCCGAGGGACCGCCCGGAACCAGCGCCGCGCCGGTGTCGCGAGGGCCTGCCTGGTTGTACGGGAAGGCCCGCAGCGAATCCGCGCCCCCCCCAAAAAAACGCTCCGGCAATGGCACGGACTCCTGTTCGGTCAGACCGGCGGGCGCGGAGAATGGAGCGATCACGCCGAATTGTGTTTGCCGCGCCAGCACCAAACGCTTAGTCAGCCGGAAGTATGTCGCATTACGCAGTAAGATGCGGCCGAAGCTGCGCTGGGATCCGAAGAATCCGCCCGCCAGGCCAAAATCGGCGGTATTGTACATGCCGCGATGGGGATCGGTGGAACTATCGCGGCGGTCCTGCACAAAGCTGCCCGACAACATACCAATGCGCACGGGCTGCAGCAGTTGGGGAATCAGCAGGGCTGGAATTAATACGCTGCTTGTACTGACCCGCCGGTAAGCAAATCGGAACTGGCCGGTGATCGATTTCGAGAATTTTTGCGAAAGCTGTATGGAAGCCTCTTCGCGCTTCGACGCAAATGTGTTGATATTAAATGAGTCGTCATACAGCACCGAATAGGTTATGCTGCGGCCGGGATCGTCCAGAAAATGCGGCACCAGGTAACTCAACGATCCGCGCTGCTCCAGCGTCGAATACACGCCGCCTACCGTCACCGTATGCCCCAAACCTAGAAAGTCGAGCCGGCTGATATCCAGTGACACATACGGACTCACGCCGGTGGTGCCGGCCGGAGCGGCTACGCTCGTGGTGCTGGGTGTGCCGAACTGGCCTAACTGTAAACCCAAGCCGGTTACGATGTTGTAGCGGTTGGCCTCTTCGATATCGTAGAGCACAAATTTGTGAGTTGTGTCGCCGTCCGGGTTCTCTATGGCCGTGTCCACGCGCGAGAAGATTCCGAGATCGTAGAGGTGCTGCTGAATGGCCGTCTGTTGGACCGGTGACAGCGGATCTCCGGGTTTGAATGTGATCCTTTTGTCCACCAGTGTTTTTCGCGTATGGCGAAGCGGCGTCGTCAGCACGGCACGGACATACTCCCTATCACCCGAAGTGACGGTGTAGACCACGTTGACGTGGTTCGGCTCTCCGGCCGGCTGCCATGCCGCCCGGAAATCCGAGTTGGGAAATCCGCGCGTGTAGTAATAGGTCAACACCTCATTGCGATCAGCCGCCAGGTTCGCTTCCGCGAACGGCTGTCCGGCGCCGGATGCCAGCCGTCCGGCCAGCGCTGCCCGGTCCGCCGGCCCCGCTCCCTCCACGGTCAGCTTGTCGACGATCCACTGCGGCCCCTCCACAATATGCACCGTAACGGCTATTTCCGCGGCCTTTCCGTGATAGTTGTGCTCCGCGGCGGATGTCACTTTCACGTCACGAAAACCGTTGCTGCGGTACAAATCGGCAATGCTCGCCTCATCCTTTTGTTGGAATGCCTCGCTGTAACGGCCGTGTCTTAGAGTAAAAGAGGCCGGCTGCATGAACATACGATCGCGAATATCCCGGGTCGTGAAGTACCGGTTTCCTGCCACCGCAACGTGCACCAGTTTCTGCCGGGCGCCTCGCGAAATGACATATTCAATCGTCTCCAGATCGTCCTTGACGGGCTGCACGCGAAAGTCGACGTCCGCATCATAGTATCCCTGGCTTTGCAGATAATCCCGCAAGTTGCGCTGTCCCATCACCAGCAGGTCGTTATCTACGGCGCCTTCCTGGTAGACCGGCACGTAACGTTTGAGCAGCCGGTGCGACATTTTCGACTCCACCGCCCGCACCTTTATCTTCGGGCCCGCCGTGATGTTCAAGCTCGGACGGACGCGCCGGTTGCCGTCGTACTCAACTGTTTCCAGATTTACCTTGGCCGCCAGCCGGTCCTGTTGCGCGTATTTGTGCAGTACACCTTGCACGCCGTTTCGCGTGCGCGCACCCGTGGCTTGGCGCCACCAGTGAATCACCGGTATGCGCCAACCGGTGGCCTTCAGGATTACCCCATCTGGCAGCTTCGTGTCGCCGCTAATCGCCGGCATCTCATATTTCGCGCGTTTGCCTTCCTTCACCCGGAAGGTGATAAAGACCTGCTGACCATCCGGGCTTCGTTGGACTGAGGGCGTTACCTCAGCCTGATAGAATCCGTTGGTGACTAACATCTGCCCGATTTCTTGCGTGGCGTGCGTCAGATCCTCCTCGAGAAATGGCCCGCCCAGCGTCAGCTGAGCGGCATTCACAATTTGACCGCGATTCGGCGGCGTCGCCACTTTGCCTTCTACCGCTATGCCGTCGACAAACTGTGCACTTTTCGTCACAAACCGGACAATTACGCCTCCCGGCGCGGGTTCCCCCAGCACAACGATGTCTTCGAAGCGTCCCGTGGCGAATAATCCGTCGATCGAATCTGCAATGTCTTGCGCGAGCAACGGCGCATCTTTGTGTAAGCGCAGCGCTCGGTCCCAATCCGCGGGCGCGAGAACCTGGGGTTCCGAAAACTGAATGTCGACCACTGGCTTGCCTGCGAACTCCGTGATCTGTGCTCCCAACGCCAAGACCGTCACCGGAAACAGGCCGCCCACCCGCGCGATGGACCATAAGATACATAAAGCGGATGACAGCGTGCGTAGGGATTTCATGACATGGACGATAAGCGCTAAATTCTCCACCGCGCTTGCACGTCGAGCGCCATTGTTTGTTTGGGATCAAATCGCACGCGCGCCGGAAGCGTAGCCGCGGCATGGGCAAAGAAGTGCGGACTTTCGATAGTAGCCTCGGAAGGAGGCTTATGGCGCGCCGGACCATCCGCGGACTTGCGGAATTCGAACAAAACGACATCGTGAAGGCCATTACCAAAGTGTTTAGCGACTGGAGCGACGATCGCGTCCCGCGGTTAGGAGCTTCGCTCGCGTTCTATACCCTGCTCTCGGCTGCGCCACTTCTTCTAGTTGTGATGGCGGTGGCGGCGGCCGTATACGGACGGCAGGCCGCCCGCGGAGAACTCGTCTGGGAAATACGCGCTCTGGTGGGTATCGACGGCGCGAAAGCCCTGCAGGAGTTGCTTCGAAACGCCTCCCAGCCCGGATCGGGCCTGTTTGCGACCGCCGCAGGCTTACTGACTGCGTCGCTCGGCTCAACCTCGGTCGTGGTTGAACTGCGAGACGCCCTGAATACGATTTGGCACGTTCAGGCCCCGGAACATCCGGGCTTCTCCGGACTGCTGCAGTCGGCTAGAGAGCGCTTCTTTTCATTTGCGCTGATTCTGGGAGGCGGCGTTCTGCTGCTCCTGTCCGTTGGCCTCAACGCAACACTTGCCGCCATGGGCAAGTCTTTTGGGTCATTTCTGCCCTCCGCCCCCTGGATATTGCAGGCTGTCACGTTCTTGACGTCCTTTCTGCTGGTCGCCTTTCTCTTCGCGGCCATTTACAAGTTCCTGCCGGACGTCGCTCTGAACTGGAGTGACGTCGTCGTCGGGGCGTTGGTCACTGCGCTCCTGTTCGAAATAGGCAAGCTACTCATCGGATTGTATCTGGGCCGCTCGGCATTTGGTTCGGCGTACGGGGCAGCCGGCTCCGTCGTCATCTTTCTGGTGTGGTTATATTACTCGGCGCAAATATTCTTCCTTGGCGCGGAATTTACAAAAACCTATACGCATAGCCGGATAGCAGCAGGTAAACGGTCCCAGAAACTGTTTTGAGGTCACTATGGACGAATCCTTTCGAACCGAGCGCGACACCATGGGTGAGATGCAAGTGCCCCGTGCGGCGATGTACGGCGCGCAGACGGCGCGCGCGATTCTCAACTTTCCATTCACTGGCCAGCGATTTCCGAGATCGTTTATCCGCGCTCTGGCGCTGATCAAAAGCGTTGCGGCCGGCGTCAACGGACATCTGGGCGCGATCGACCCGTCGCTGGCTTCCGCGATCGAGGCGGCGGCGGAGCAAGTCATGGCAGGACGGCACGACGACCAGTTCGTTGTCGATATCTTCCAGACCGGCAGCGGCACCTCCACAAATATGAATGCCAACGAAGTAATCGGCTACCTGGCCGGCGCCCATCCCAACGATGAGGTGAATCGGGGGCAATCCAGCAATGATGTGATTCCCACCGCAATGCACATCGCCGCTGCCGAGTCCATCATGATGCGGCTGTTGCCTGCCATAAGCCAACTCCACGGTTCGCTCGCGCGGAAGGCGACTGAGTTCTGGCAAATCGTTAAGGTGGGCCGCACGCATCTGCAGGATGCCGTGCCGATCCGTTTGGGACAGGAATTTGGCGGCTATGCGCGCCAGGTGGAAGCCGCGGGTGAGCGTATCGCCGCGGCGTTGACCGGTATCTATGAGCTTCCACTCGGCGGCACCGCGGTGGGCACGGGCTTGAACGCTCCGCCCGGCTTTGCGCCGGAGGCCATCGCGCGCATCGCGCGCCGCACCGGTCTGCCGTTCGTAGAGGCGCGGAATCACTTCGAAGCCCAAGCCGCTCGCGATGCAGTCTGTTTTTTAAGCGGCGCGCTGCGCACCTACGCCGTATCTCTAACCAAGATTGCCAATGACATTCGCTGGCTGAGCTCCGGACCGCGTTGCGGTCTGGGTGAACTGAAACTACCGTCCGTGCAACCCGGCTCCAGTATCATGCCGGGCAAGGTCAACCCCGTGATTGCGGAAAGCCTGCTGATGGCTTGCGCGCAGGTGATTGGATATGACGCGACGATTACGTGGTGCGCGGCGGCTGGGAATTTTGAGTTGAACGCCATGATGCCCGTGATAGCGTACGACTTACTCGAGTCCATCGAATTACTTGCGGCAGGAAGTAAGAACTTCGCCGGGAAGCTGATAGACGGCCTGGAGGCCGACAGGGTGCGCATGGAGCGACTGGTCGATGGATCTTTGGCGGCGGGCACGGCGTTAGCGCCCGAAATCGGATACGAGAAGACCGCGGAACTGATCGAAGAAGCCTATGCCACGGGCCGGACGATTCGCGATGTGGCTCGCGAACGATCCGGTATTCCGGAGGACCGCCTGTTGGCGCTGCTCGATCCCCTGGCCCAGACTGGAAGTAAAGCGCCGGGGACCGAACAGGAACCATAATCTATGCGGGCCAAGCTGCTACGGCACGCCGGCGCTCTCGGGTGCGATCCTTTGCTGATCGTCGTATGGGATCGCGAACCGGAAACCTATGTCGCCCTCTCGGTCGACGTTTGGCAAAATTCCGGGTACCCGGTGGACTGTGTTCCTATCGGCGCGGCGCAAGGCGCAGTAGCCTGAATTGTTCGGACCGGTTCCTACACCGCATCCGAGACACTCGCCAGATTGAAGTCCGCGGCCACAATGGCCGGCGCGATGGAGGTTCCGGCTTCCGCGCCTTGGCTGCGCACCGGGCGTGTCAATTTTTGGGTATTCTGCAACACCCGCACGGGACTCTCGTTCCAGCGATAGTTGGTCACCGGGTCGGTGATCTTTCCGTTCTCCACCAGAAATACTCCGTCGCGGGTCAGTCCGGTCACTTGCAAGGTCTGCGGCTGAAGAGTGCGGATGTACCAGAAGCGCGTAATCAATAGTCCCTTGTCGACCGACTGGATCAGATCTTCCAAAGTGTGCTCCTGCCCATCGAGCGTCAGGTTGTCGGGCGCTGGAGTCGGATCGATATTGGCCTTGCTCGCCCAATACCGGTCGTAATAGAAATTCTTCACCACGCCTTTATCGATCCACGCCATGCGCGCGTTGGGCAACAACGATGGACCCCACGGGGTAGTGGACATGGTGGTGTTGAAGGGATCGCTCCGTAGAGTGATGAACTCCGGAAACATCTTCTCACCCAAATGCGTGCCGCCGCCCTGCTTGCTTAGGAACGATTGCCCTTGCTCCGCGTCGCGCGCGCCGAAATTGCCGCCCAGGTAACCGATCAGATCGCTTACCGCCGCCGGTTCCAGGATCACGGTATACTTGCCCGGATCGAGCTTCCTGCGCGTTCCCGCGCCGCGCACGCACTTTTCCGCGGAAACCCGCCCCACCGTCTCGCCATTGACATCTCTCAATGAAACCGCGGTCTGCGATGCCCATCCTGAACTCGTGCCCGCCGCCGTGCGCATGGTGTTCGTCAGGCTGGAGTCGGTCAGCGTGTGGTAGCCGAACAGACCGGCCTTGTTGCCTACGGCGACCGCGCTCACCGAACGCTGAATGAATCCGGCCGCGGTCAATTGGCTGGACCGGGCGCGTTCCAGTATGGCCTTCACGTGCGGGATCATCACGTCGCCGCGCGAGGATGCCGTAAATGCGTCGAAATTGTTCAGCACCGGATACTTCTGCGGGCCCAGCGCCGGCATATCTTCCGGATCCGCGTGCGAGATGCGCGCCATGGCTTCGGCCTGCTCCACGCCGCGTTTCAGGGCGTCAGGCGTTAACTCGTTGACGACCGCATTGCCGTGGCGCTTGTCCTGGGTCACGCTGCTGATCGAAACACTCTGGCTGATGCGGTAGCCCGATGTCGTAATTCCGTTGTTCGCGAAGCGGATGAAGGCATCTTCCGACCACGAAAGATCGATTTGGCAGCCTGGCAGCTTGGAGTAACCGATCGCCTGATCGATGAGGTTGTGGGCTTCCTGTTGGCTCAGCATCATGATCTCCTGTCAGTCGGTCAACAACACGTTCACTTGCCGGAACCGTGCCGGGGAACAGCCGTGGCTCACCGCGTTAATCTGTTCCGGCTCGCCCTTGCCATCGAAAAACGAGCCGAACTGCCGCCAGTAACTGGGGCCCGCGATCCCGTCGCAGGCGCGCCAGAAGTCGGCGGTCTTCGCCTGATAAGCCACCC
>JBEKYC010000005.1:0-174311 GCA_049511415.1 Bryobacteraceae bacterium
GCTGTGCCCCTGGATGCTGCCACCAAGACCCAAGTGCAGGATATCTGGCGGCAGGCCACCGCCCAGATGAAGAAGGGTGATTTCGACGGTGCAGCCGCCCAATACCAGCGGTTGGCCCGCTTGCGCCCAGGCTGGGCGCCGGCGATGGCCGCTTTGGGCGCTGCCTTAGCCGCCAAAGGCAACTCGGCGGGGGCAGCCGACCAGAAGATTGCTCTGAACCGGACCGGTGACTTGACCGCCGCCATCGCGCGGTATAGTGAGGCGCTCAGCCTCCACCCGAACGTGGCGATCACCCATTACCACCTGGGCACGGCGCTGGGCAAGTTGGGCGACCTGGACGGGGACATGCGCGAACAGCAGGAAGCGCTCCAGCTCGATCCCGGCCTAGCGGTGGCGCACGCCCAGCTCGGATACGTTTACTCGCATAAAGAGTCTTGGAGCGATGCCGCTCGCGAATACCGTGAGGCGATCCGGTTGAAGCCGGACTTGGCGGAGGCCCACAGCGGCCTCGGCGATGCACTCGGACACATGGGCGACTGGCTGAGAGAGATAGCCGAAGAACGAATCGCCATCCACCACGCCCCACGCTTAGCCGTGGCGCATTTCCAGCTTGCCACGGCGCTGGAACACGAAGGCGACTCTTCGACGGCACTTGAGGAATATCGCCGCGCGGCCGAGTTAGACCCTCGGGAGGCGAACTTCCAGGCAAACTACAGACGTTTAGCGAGAGAGATCAACGCCAGGTAGTTCAGGCTGTCCTGCAGCGCTGCGGCGAGACCGACCTCGCGATTTGTAAACGTCGCAATTCTGAAGAATGGCGCCCGTCCCACGGTACTGGTGCGACGGATTTGGACGAGCTGCGTGGAGGAGGCTGCGGCCTGCCTTAAGCGCCACAACCGCGCGATCCGCTCGATCGCCGCGAGTGTATTGCGCCGCGTCACTTCGCTGGCGGGCGAGGGCGCACCCGTTATCTATAACGATTCGGCGCTGGCGGCGCGGTTGAAAGCAGCGCTGGCCACCGTCCTGGGAGCGGGAACGTAGTGGACGGGAGAGCGGCCATGGCCAGCGAAGACTTCGGACCGTTCGGCCAGGAAAGGCGGCAGATTCCATGCGTCATGCTATGGCTGGGCGCGGCGGATCGAGAAACTGGCGGAAAGCCGGCGAACAGGGAAGCCCCTGCCGTCACTGCATTCGATCCTTTTTGCGCCTTTGCCGGAGCTGGCGATTCGCACGGGTGTGATCGCGATGACCTCGTCGGTAATCGAGCTGATGGCAAAGTAGCCACCGCTGGACAACCGTCCGCGGGGCGACAATCAGGCGAATTTGTATTCGCCTGGTACGGGGAGCGGCGGCACGTCCATTTTCATGTCGTAATCGAAGGCTTTGGGCTGCAGGTCCAGATTCGAATTCATCATCTGGTCCCAGGTGATCTCCTGGCCGGAGTAGGCCGACTCGCGGGCCATGATGCAGGTCATGGTGCTTTCGGCGACGGCCATGCCGTCGTTGATATAAGGGCCCTGGCCGCGAATGCTCTTCACTAATGCGATGTGCTCGCGCACGTAGGGATCTTCGCCCTTCTGTCCCATGTCGCGGCAATTCGTGCGGCCCTTGGTGCCCACGATCAGCTCCGAAACATTGGTATAAGCGGGTTTGCGGAACTGGCGGCAATGGCTCGACATGTGCACGCCGTTGGCGTAGGTAAAATCGGCATCGATGTGATCGAAGATGTTGCCGTAGATTTCGGCGCGAGGGCGCCACGCCGCGCCACCCGACGCGAATACTTTCACCGGATGGGCGCCCATGAACCAGTTGACGGCATCGATATTGTGGAGGTGCTGTTCCACGATCTGATCGCCGCAGATCCAAACGAAGGAGTACCAGGCCCGGTGCTGAAACACCATGTCGGACCACTTGGCATCGCGCTCCTGCTGCTGGATCACGGGCGTGCCGACCCAGTAACCGTAGGTCGCCACGATATCGCCGATGGCGCCGTCGCGCACCTTGTGCCAGGTTTCCAGGTACTCCGTCTGATTGCGGCGCTGCGCACCGGACATCACCGTTAGTTTCAGTTCCTCGGCTTTTCTGGAGGCCGCCATGACTTTGCGGACGCCCACGGGATCGGTACCGAAAGGCTTTTCCGCGAAGATGTGCTTTTTGGCCTCCACAGCGGCGACGAAATGTTCGGGGCGATAACCGGGCGGGGTTGCCAGCAGGACGACGTCGATATCCGAAGCCAGGACTTTCTTGTACGCGTCGAAGCCGACGAAGTGATGATCGGGATCGACCTTGACCTTTTCCGCAACGGCCGAGTATTTGGACTGGCGGATCTCGGCGAGGGACTTCTCCAGGTGGTCTTCGAAGATGTCGCCCATAGCCACCAGTTGGACGTTGTCGTTGCCGTGCAGGAATTGCTGGGTCGCCTCGGTGCCGCGGCCGCCGCAGCCGATCAAGCCGGCCTTCAGCATTTCGTTGCCTGCGCCGCGCACGAGCTCCGGGCGGATGATCGTGAACGCCGCGGCGCCCGCGGCCAAAGCAGTAGAGTTGCCCAGAAACGACCTTCTGGAAACCCGGTTCGAATCGTTTTCCATACATTCACCTCTCTTGGGCTTAAGCAGCGATTGTATCCCAAGGCTGCGGTGCTCGGGTACGCAGCGGGCTAAAAGGCCCAGGTCAGGCTGGTGTATCCCATATTGGCGTGGTAGCCCTGATAGAAAGAAAGCAGGCCGAAATCTTCGTGGTAGTTATAGAATTGCCAGCCGGCGTTCCATTGGAGCTTGGGGTTCAGGCGGACGGAGAGGCGGGCCATGGGCGATTGATAGTTCAGCGGAAATGTCTGGACCGGCGCGAACACGAGAGAAACCGGATCGGTGGCGCCGACGGGCGCCGGAGTGGAACGGCCATCGCCCGTGTCACGGGTAATGCTGTAGCCCACGTATAAATCGGTGCGCTTGGCGATGGCGAATCGGGTTCCCAGGTTGGCCGCATGAATGTTGCTGATATAGACCTGGTTGCTCGAAAGCTGGTCGGGACCGGCAAAGAACAGAATGCCGGAGAGCGAATCCAGATGAAGCTTCGAATAACTTGCATCCAGGGTAAACCAATCATGTGGCGACCACGCGGCGTTGGCGCTGTAAGTTCGAGCGTGCGAGCTATAACTGCTCAAGGTGACTGAATTGTTGTTGTAATTCTGTTTGTAGGCCGCGCCCAGAGTCAGGCTCTTCACACGGTATTCGGCACGGCCATTCAGCGCCTGGTAATTGCGGTCGCTCACCGGCGTAAATGGGCGGTTGGCGCGGCCAATCTCGCTTTCCAGGTTGAAGGTGAGGGATTTCCGTAACTTGACTCGAACTCCCAGGAGGCCTTCCTGGAGCAGGTTGACCTGCTCGTAAGCGGCGCCGCTGAACGGCGAGTTGACGGCATAGTCTTCGATGTCCTCGACGCGGCGGTCCGAATAATGATAGCCGGCATACACGCTGAACCAATTGCGCAGGCGATAGTGCAGGTCGGTGGCATTGGCGATGGTGCGCAATCCGAGATAACGGAATGATACGAAGGCCGAGGTTTGGGTCGTCAAATCATACTGCAGATAGTCGGATGTGCCGTCGATGCGCGTGCTATCTATGGTGGTGTTGTTGACAACGGTGAGGCGGGATGTGGGGAAGAGGCTGATGGACAGATCGCCGGTGAGCGACGGCCGGGAGGCATCCCCACCCACAAAGATCTGCTGGTTCTGCGCGCCCAGGGGCGTCATGCCGAATGCGTTTTCATCCAGGATGAAATTGCGCTTGCCGTCGACGTAAACGATTCGACCGTTGACGGCCAGGCGCGGGCCGCTCTTATTGATATTGCCCAGCCAATAAGGACTGGCGCCGTGATACGGCTCCGAACGCTGGAATTGATTGAGTGTTACGCCTGCCGCGGGATTGTCGCCTAATTCCGCGCCGCTTTCCTGGTAGCCGCTGTCATCCTTGAAGAAGACCCAGGCATGGGACAGGGTCAATTGGAAGCCGGCGAAACGCAGATCCGCGCCCAGGCGATACTCGTCCTGCTCGCGGCGGATGTTCTCGAACACCGGAAAATCGCTCTGGTTGGGCGCGCTGAACAATTCCACGGTGGACAATGCCGGGCCGTCTTGCGTGTTCCGGCTGTAGCCCAGGTGAAGCCGAATGTTAGATTGCGGCAGCAGCGTCAGGTCGTGATCTTGCATGTGGCGCGTGGTATCCATCATGTGCGTTCCCGCGGTCAGAACCAGGTCGGGATTATAGTAATCGTCCGACCGCCACAGCATATCGTAGCGGTAGAGTTTGTTTTTCTCGATGCGCAGGGCGACTGACTGATAAGGGTCGTTACCGAGTCCGGAGGTGGTCAGCACGATTTGATCGAACCAGCGCCCCTGCCCATCGCGCGAGTTTACGAACAGGTTGCTGCCCAGGAGTCTTATGCCATTGCCGTAATTCACGTCGGCGCGATAGGTGCCCAAACTGCCGCTCACCTCCGCGAAACGGTACCCGGTTTCGAATGATTCCATTACGTTGTAGTCGCCGGTATTGTCGCCGCGGGGCGAACCGGCCTGCTCGGGCGTGGGGGCTATGGTCTGCTGCGCGAGCGTGGCCTGCGCCAGGAGAATCCATACGATGTAGAATTGCGTGCGCATGGCTATTTTCTAGCGGAAGAAGTAACTGTCGCTGTTGGATCCATGGATGCGCACATGACAGACCGTGCAGCGCTGATAGCGCGGGTCCAACATATTGTGGGTGGAGGACAGGGGAGTAATGCCGTTATTGCGGGTGCCGAAGCTGTCCGCGCCGTTGTGACAGCGCAGGCAAAGCGTGAAAACTACCGGTCGCTGTAGCAGTTTGGCATTGGTCGATCCGTGCGGATAGTGGCAGGCGCCGCAGCCTTCCACGCGCACCGGCGGATGCTCATAGGCGAACGGGCCGCGCTTGTCGACGTGACATTTCAGGCAGGCTTCTTCATTGCCTTCGGCCTGCGACACCATCCGCGGACGGTCCGCCATTCCCCAGCTGGGCGCGAAAGTGCCGTGCGGATTGTGACAATCGGTACAATTCATGAAACCTTCGTTAACCCGATGCTTGAAGGGCATGGAGAACTGCGCGCGCACGTCCGCGTGGCAGCCATAGCATAGGTCCGTCTGTTTCTTAGCCAGTAAGAAGCGCGGCACGGGCGACTTATGGATGGAGTGGCAGTTGGTGCAAACCACATCAGCCAGGGAGTGTTCGGAACGGCGTATGTTAGCCTTTCCGAAGTCAGTCGCGTGACATTTCAAGCAAGCAGCCAGCACGGCGCCGGTGTTCATCAACGAGAATGCGCGCGGGATGGTGGTCTTACCGCCGCGGGCTTCTACGTGCGCCTTCGCGGGTCCAT
Organism: Bryobacteraceae bacterium; assembly: GCA_049511415.1. Taxonomy (GTDB): domain Bacteria; phylum Acidobacteriota; class Terriglobia; order Bryobacterales; family Bryobacteraceae; genus Bog-159. The sequence goes on from JBEKYC010000005.1 coordinate 5,386, forward strand.
GGCAGCCTTCGCATCCGGTACGCTCGGGCGGTTGATCGTCATTGGCAACGCTCTTATAATGCGGGTTCTTATAGAAGTTGAACCAGATATCCGCGTGACATGTCTTGCATACCGCGCTGCCGACATAGTCGGACGCCATCAGCGGCACGCACACGCATAACCACAGCCACCCTCTCCGCACAACTTCACTATAGAGGAAAAAACCGTAAACACCTGCAAATTCTCAGTGGTCCGGCACCGTAATACAATGGCGTTCGGTACCGGTCATGAAAACACTTGTCCTGTCCGCCGCATGCTTATTCGGGCTAGCCACCACCGCCGTGGCTATCGACCTCAGGAACTTCGCGCCAATTGGTCCGCTGGAGAGCTTCACGCAAGCCCGCGATAGCGTGACGATCACCTGCCGCGACCATTCGCAGGTGCGGTTTTCCATACTGGCGCCGGATTTGATCCGCGTGCGGGCCGCGTTTGGTGGAGCACTGCCCGAGCGGGACCACTCCTGGGCGATCGCGAAGACTGCCTGGGATGTTCCCCAATGGACGGTGCGCGAAGAATCGAGCGGATTGCTGATCGCGACGCCGGAGGTGGAGGTATTCGTGCAGCGCTCCCCGCTGCTGGTGGAGTTTCGGGATGCCGCGACGCACCGGCCGGTCAACCGGGATCACCGGCCCATGATGCACGATTCGATCTCGGGGGCGGTGGCGGCCGCCAAAGTGCTGGGTTTCGACGAACACTTTTACGGGTTGGGGGAGAAGGCGGCGCGCCTGGACAAACGGCGCGGCCAGTTCACGATGTGGAACTCGGATACGCCGGCTTATAAGGAAGACACCGATCCGATCTACCAGGACATCCCGTTCTATCTCGGCTGGCAACCGGGCGGCGTTTACGGCATCTTTTTTGACAACAGCTATCGCACCCACTTTGATTTCGGCGGTGAGTCACCGGAATACGCGGCCTTCGTGGCGGAGGGCGGCGAGATGAATTATTACTTCTTCTGGGGACCTGCGATGAAAAAGGTAGTCGGCCGGTATGCCGATCTTACGGGTCACTTGCCCATGCCTCCCAAATGGGCGCTGGGAAATCAGCAAAGCCGCTGGAGTTACTTTCCCGACAAAGTCGCGGAAGAGGTAGTGAGACGTTACCGGGCGGAGGACCTGCCGTTGGACGTTCTGCATCTGGATATCGATTACATGAACGAATATCGCGTATTCACGTGGTCGCCGCATGGATATCCGGACCCAAGCGCATTTACAGCCGCGCTGCGAAAGCAGGGAGTGAAGGTGGTGGTGATCGTGGATCCGGGGGTCAAGTATCAACCACCCGCACCGGGCGGCGGCAGGGCGGCAACCAAGCCGGAGTTGGCTGCGCAAAGCGAGAGTTACTACGTATATAACGACGGGCTGGCCAAGGATTATTTTCTAAAGCGTGCAGATGGCAAGTTATGGATCGGCGCGGTGTGGCCGGGTAAGGCAGTTTACGCCGACTTTACGATGGAAGCGGCGGCAAACTGGTGGGGTGGACTGCATCGCGCCTATCTGGATCATGGGGTGGCCGGCATCTGGAACGACATGAACGAGCCTTCGGATTTTCTGGATCAGACAGGCAAGACGCAGATGGATGTGGTTTTTAGCGATGGCGGGGCGAACTCCCCTTACGCGGCGAATCGAAACCTCTTTGCTCTTACCGAAGCGCGGGCCACTTATGAAGGCCTGACGGGGCTGCGCCCCAACGAGCGTCCTTACGTCATCACACGCGCGGGTTACGCGGGCATTCAACGTTATTCCACCATGTGGACGGGCGATAATACGGCAACGTGGGATGCCATGGCGCTGAGCATTCCGATGTTTGAAACCCTGGGGCTTTCGGGCGAGCCGTTCGTAGGCGCGGATGCCGGCGGCTTTATCGGGCGCACGGACGCTGAACTACTAACGCGCTGGTACCAGATCGCGTTTCTGACGCCATTCTGCCGGAATCACGCGCAGCGGGACGCTTACGATCATGAGCCGTGGCGCTTTGGCACTTACTACGAGGACATCATCCGGCGGTACCTGAAGCTGCGATACCAGATGCTGCCGTTTCTGTATAGCGCGCTCGAGGAGGCGCATCGCACGGGTGTGCCGATGTTCAGGCCGCTGATCCTGAATTATCAGAATGACGCCAACGTGTTGGATATCGACGACGAGTTTATGATCGGCGGCGATTTGCTGGCGGCGCCGATTCTGAAGCCCGGACAAAGCAGCCGGCTGGTTTATCTGCCCGAGGGTACCTGGGTGGATTATTGGACCGGCCGCCAGATCGCCGGTCATCACATGATTCATGCGGACGCGCCGCTTGAGACTGTGCCGCTCTACGTGCGCGCGGGCGCCATAATCCCGACGGGTCCGGCCATGAACTATGTAGGCGAGAAGCCCACTGATCCAATCACTTTTCGAGTCTATCCGGACGCACAGGGCAAGGCACAGGCTTCGCTTTACGAAGATGACGGAATCAGTCCGGCGTACCGTGAGGGCGCATTCCGGCGGACCAATATAACGTATGAGGGCGGGGCGATCCATGTGAGCGCGGCGGCCGGCACCTACCAGCCAGGCGCTCGCAAGCTGCTGTTCCTGCTACAAGGCGGGCAGTCGGCGCAAGTCGCCGATGATGGCAAGGCGCATGAGATCCGCTTGCGCTGATATTGTAGGAGAGCACCCGATGTTGGCTAAAGAATACAGCCTGGTTCCGCGCGCCGTGCCGCGCGTGGACACGCCGTATCGTAAGATCGTCACGGAACTGCCGGTCCCGGAATCGGTGCCCATTCTGGAACGGCTGCACGCCTGCGAGCCGATCGCCATGCGGGGACAGCCGCCGGTGTTATGGGATCGCGCCGAAGGCTTCCAGGTTTTCGACAAGTGGGGCAATCAATGGGTGGACTGGTCGTCCGGCGTGCTGATCGCGAACGCCGGACATGGCCGGCGCGAGGTGGTGGAGGCGATCCAGGCGCAAGCTTCCGCGCACTTACTGACGAATTATTGCTTTCCGAGCGAGATTCGGGCACGGCTAGTGGAGAAGCTGGTCTCGATCCTGCCGGCGCCGTTGCGGAAGGTGTTTCTGCTGACCACGGGTTCGGAAGCGGTAGAGTGCGCCATTAAACTATGCCGCACACACGGCGTGAGGTCGGGCGGCCGTTCGAAGAATGTCATCGTATCGTTTGCGGAGGCCTTTCACGGGCGCACGCTGGGCGCGCAGCAGGCGGGCGGCATTCCGTCGCTGAAGGAATGGATCGTGAATCTGGACCGCGGATTTGCGCAGGTTCCCTTTCCGGATGGCTACCGCACGGCGGACACATCCTTCCATCGGTTCGAACGCGGCTTGTTGGAGAATTCCATCGAGCCGCAGAACGTGGCGGGAGTGATCCTGGAAACGTACCAGGGCGGCAGTGCGGCATTCGCGCCGGCGGCTTACATGCGCGATCTCCGGTCATGGTGCAGCGGCCACAAGACGCTTTTGGTGTGCGACGAAGTACAGGCGGGCTTCGGGCGCACCGGGAAGATGTGGGGATTTGAGCACTACGGAATCGTGCCGGATCTGGCGCTGTTCGGCAAAGGCATCTCCAGTTCGCTGCCGCTGGCGGCGGTGGCGGGTCGCAGTGATGTGATGGATTTGCAACCCGCCGGCAGCATGACTTCGACGCACACGGGCAATCCGGTCTGTTGCGCGGCGGCACTGGCTTCCATCGATCTGATCTTGCGTGAGGGGCTGGCGGAGAATTCGCGGAAGGCGGGCGGCATGCTGCATCAAAAGCTTTGTGAACTCGCTTCGCGCACGCCACAGATCGGCCGCGTGGAAGGCAAGGGCCTAGTTGCCGGCTTAGCCTTCGTGCAACCCGGCACGAAGGAACCGGATGGCGAACTGGCATGGGACGTAGTGCGGCGGGCGGTGGAGAAGGGCGTGTTGATGTTCAGCCCGGTGGGACATGGCGGCGCGACCATCAAGATCTGCCCACCGCTCGTGATTACCGAAGCCGCGATTCTCGATAGCATCGGCGCGTTGGAAGAAGCTCTCGGCGACGCCGTGCGCGCGCGGAACGCGGCTGCCTGATGTCGGCGCCACAAGTGCTCCTGATCGGCGGCGGCATGATCGCGCACGATCAACTTCTGCCCTCGCTTTATCAGATCCAGCGGCAGGGCCGCATCGGCGCGATCGCGGTATGCGCGTCGCGATTCAGCACGGTGCGCGATTTGGCCCGGGCCGAAGCTTTACAGCGGGCGTTTCCCGGCCAGACTTTTCAGGCGTATCCCGATTGCGAAGGCCCGACGCGGCCGGATTTGTTTCGAGAGGCTTTGGCACCGCTGCCGCCGCGGCAGATCGTGGTGGTGGCGGTGCCAGACCAGCAGCATTACCAGGTGGTGATGGCGGCGCTCGAATGCAATCAGCATGTGCTGTCCGTTAAACCGCTGGCGCTGGAATCGCGGCATGCGGCGGCAATCGAGAGAGCGGCGCGCGCACGCGAGTTGTTGGTAGCCGTGGAGTATCACAAGCGCTTTGACGATCGCAGCCTGATGGCGCGCCGCGCATACCGCGAAGGTATGTTCGGTGAGTTCCGTCTCGGGAACGCGCGGCTATTTGAGAAATGGTATTACCGGCACTCTAATTTTCAGAACTGGATGACCGCGGAAAACTCCGACGCTTTCACTTACATCGGTTGCCACTATGTGGACTTGGTGCACTTCATCACCGGTCTTCGGCCGGCTGCCGTCAGCGTATATGGCGTGCGCGACCGGTTTCCCAACGGTAGGGAAGGCTTCCTATGGACGGATGCGCGCGTGATCTGGGACAACGGAGCGTGTCTCAATGTGCAGAACGGACTTGGTTTTCCGGACGATGCGCCGGGCACCAACACGCAGGGGCTTACGCTGTATTGCAGCGGGAACGATAAGGGCGCGCTGATCGAACACTCGGATCAGTATCGCGGTTTGAAGCACGCATACGTGAGACAGCCGGGCGGCGCGGGGGCGACGATTTATGCGGAGCCTAGCCCGGATTACTTTCAGTACCTGGATCTTGGGGGCGGCGGTCTCACCCCGGTCGGATATGGCTACCGATCCGTTGACGCGATTGTCTCCGCGATGCTGCGCATCGAGGCTGCGCCGGAAGGCCGGCGGCTTGAGTTGCTGGAGGAGATTGATTGCGCTGGGCTGATCGCGACGCCTGGCAACAGCAGCTACAACGAGGCCGTGATCGAAGCGGGGCGGCGGTCGATTTTGGATGGGGGCAGGGAGGTCGGAATCGCGATATGATGTCGCTACGTATGCGCACTCTTGGACTGACTCTGTGTGTCTTCGTGGCTGCGCTGCCGGCAGCCGCGGCGAATTGTGAAAGCCTTGCCGGCGCCAGACTGCCGGACACCTCGATTACTGTCGCGCAGGCGGTGCCGGCCGGCCTGTTTACGCCTCCATATGGCGGACCGATCGACAAGATGCCGGCGTTCTGCCGCGTAGCGGGCGTGATTACACCTACGGCCGATTCCTACATCCGCTTCGAAGTCTGGATGCCGGCGTCGGATTGGAACGGCAAACTTCTGGGCGTGGGCAATGGGGGCTTTGCCGGTTCCATCGGATTTGGGTCGATGGGTGGGAATCTTAAACGCGGTTATGCCACCGCGGGCACGGATACCGGGCACGAAGCCGATGGCGAGGACGCCAGTTGGGCCTTCCACCATCCGGAAAAAGTAGCTGACTTCGGCTATCGCGCGCTGCATCTGACCACGGTGAACGCGAAGAGCCTGATGCAGGCGTTCTACGGGCAGCCGGCGCAACATTCCTACTTCGATAGCTGTTCCGACGGCGGCCGGGAAGCCTTGATGGAGGCGCAGCGTTTTCCGGCCGATTACGACGGCATTCTGGCCGGGGCGCCCGCGAACTTCTGGACACACATGTTGGCGTCGGGCTTGGATATCAGCAAGAGCATCTACTCCAATCCCGCGGGTTACATTCCGAGTATTAAGTTTCCGGCGATCAGCGCCGCGGTGTTGGCTGCCTGCGATGCGCAGGACGGCGTAAAGGATGGCATCATCAACGATCCCTCGCGCTGCCATTTCGATCCGGCTACGATGCTCTGCAAGGGTCCGGACGCGCGCACTTGTCTGACCGCGCCACAGGTCGCCACGCTGAAGAAATTATATGCCGGCGGTCGGAATTCCAAGGGCGCGGCGATTTTTCCCGGCTATTCGCCCGGGGCGGAGGAGGGACGCGGGGGCTGGGTGCCTTGGATCATCGGCAACGGACCGGGCGGCAGCAGCGGTTCGGTTTACACCGAGAATTACTTCCGCTATATGGTCTTCGAGGATCCCGTTTGGAACGCACTTACCGCCGATGTTGACGTAGCCTTGCAGACAGCCGACGAGAAAACCGCGCACGCCTTGAATTCCGTGGATACCGACCTGCACGCGTTTCAGGAGCGAGACGGAAAGTTGATTCTGTATCACGGGTGGAACGACCCCGCTATATCACCCGCCAATACCATCAATTATTACAACGGCGTATTGCACGCGATGGGCCGGGAAAATGCTGAAGGCTTTGTTCGCCTTTACATGGTTCCGGGTATGCAGCATTGCATCGGTGGTCCCGGCCCTAGCTGGTTCGGACAACTTGGCACGACCACCGCCAAGGGCCCGGAGCATGGTATTTACGATGCGCTGGAGCAATGGGTCGAAAAGGGCGTAGCGCCAGGACCTATTGTGGCGACACAGTACGCGGATGACAACCCCGGGAAGGCGGTCAAGATGACACGTCCGCTATGCTCCTACCCGCAAATGGCCGTATACAAAGGTTCGGGCGACACGAGTGACTCGGCGAACTTCGAGTGCCGTATAACTCCGAACAATTAAAGTTAATTTACCTTCTAGGGTGGTTGGAACTCCGTCTGCTATGCTCACGTCAGTGGAGCACAGAGGCTCAGGCCATGGCTATTGAAAACAAACAGAAGTTACTCATAAAGATCTTATTTGCCGCAACACTCCCCCTTGTGTCCGTGTTGCCGATACGCGCACAAGACCCGCCCACGCGGGTGGCGGATTTGAACCTGATCACCAACAACGTATCCATGCAGCCCGCTGGGGCGGACGACTGGTCGCCGGCTGTGATCAATCGTCCATTCACCACCGGCGATTACTTATGGGCGGATACGAACTCGAGCGCCGAGCTGCATTTGAATAACGCGGTGGTGCGCATCGGCCCGATGACCAGCCTTGGATTCTTGAACCTGGACGATCGCTTGGCGCAACTTCGTTTCGCCCAAGGCGAACTGATCCTGCACGTGCGCCGGTTGCGGGGAGACGAAAGCTTCGAAGTGGATACGCCGAGCGCGGCCATTACCATTTTGCGGGAGGGTGAATACCGCTTTAACGTGGATCCCGATGCCGGGACGACGTGGGTGGTAGTGCGCTCCGGCGCGGCGGAGATCACCGGCGGAGGACAGGCCTTCACTTTAGCCGCAGGCAACAGTGCGCAACTCAGCGGCGCCAATCCACTTTCGTACAACGTGCAATACGCGCCGCCTACGGACTGGTTCGAACGCTGGGCTGACGACCGGCAGGCACATGAACTGTCGCTCCGTTCGGCGCACTATCTGCCGCCGGATGTGATCGGATATGAGGAGTTGGACAGCCACGGCACTTGGCGCGATACACCGGGTTACGGCGCGGTCTGGTATCCGACGGTGGATGCCGGATGGGCGCCCTACCGCTTCGGCCATTGGGCCTGGATTGAGCCGTGGGGCTGGACTTGGGTGGATGATGCATCGTGGGGCTTCGCGCCCAGCCATTACGGCCGCTGGGCGTACATCGGCAGCGGGTGGGGCTGGATACCGGGTCCGGTGGCCATCGTTGCGGGTGGGCCTCCGGCCATGCAGACGGTTTGGGCGCCGGCGCTGGTGGCTTTCATTGGCGGCGGAGGGTGGGGCGCTTCGCTGTCTTTCGGCGGACCGGCGGTTGGTTGGGTGCCGCTCGGCCCAGGCGAAATGTATACGCCGGCCTATCAAGTGAGTCAGAATTACTTCCGCACCGTGAATGTTAGCAACACGACGGTAGTCAACAATGTCAATATTACGAACGTATATAACACGGTCTATGTCAACAAGACAGTCAATAACATTGCCGTAAATCAGCGCTTCGCCAACATAGCCGCGCCGAATGCGGTAACGGCCATGCCGCAGAATGCCTTTGCATCGGGCCGCCCCGCGACGCAGGCGGGCATTTCCGTTCCGCGAAATCAGGCGATGCAACTGCAGCCTGGGAGCTTGACGGTCGCGCCTCAGGTGGCGCCAGTCCGGCAGGCGCTCACGCCGATGGCGGGAAGCCGTCCGGCGATGCGTCCCCCGGCCCGGACGGTCAGCATGCCGGTGGTAGCCAAGGTCGCGCCGCCGGCTCCTCCGGTTTCTTTCGCGGCTAAGCAATCCGTGCTGCAACAAAATGCCGGGCGTCCCCTGAATATGCAAGCCGTCCGTCAGATTGCTCCCACGCAGGCCGTGAGCGCCGCGCCGACAGTTCGCGTGGCCCCGCCGGCTCGGCAGGTTACGCCGGCGGTTAGCGCTGCGCCGCCCGCGTCGCCGATCAGGACGCCGAACCCGCCCAGCACACCCAATCAGGCTCCATATCGCCCGCCGCAGCCGCCACCGGCGGCAGCGCAACCGGCGGCGCCATACCGGCCGCCGCAGCCGCCACCCGCGCAAACACAGCCGGCTGCTCCGTACCGGCCGCCGGCGCAAGCGCAGCCGACCGCCCCACCGGCAACAACCAGCCGGCCCGAGCCGGGCAGGCCGTCTCCGCCGCCAAAATCCGTGGAGCCACCTAAAGAACCGAACGAAAAAGTGAAGCCGGGTGAAAAACCCAAGGCCGGAGCGAAGCCGAAATCGGAGGAGAAACCCGAGAAGCCTGAGAAAGAAAAAGAGCAGTAACGTTTCGCATTAAGTCCTTTGGCGCCGGGATCCGGCCGTATGCGTTCCGGATCCCGCGCCCGCATTAACTTTGGATGCCATTGATCGGGTCCGTCTGACGGCATACCATGACTTCACGGCCATGAATGAATTGCGGATCTATCTGGAGATGTTGCTCCGCCACACATGCAGCTCAGAGCGCGACGACTGTTCTGAGTGCCGGCGTCTCGCAAGCATCTACCAGTTCATGCAGACAGAAATTTTTTCGACGGTAATCTATACAGAGGCCATCATGCCTGTCCGGCAGCCGGCAGCGCCTGTGTCGAGACCGGTGAATTGCGCCGGTGCAGGTCCCAGGCGGTCCGACGCCTAATTTACTGGGCCGTGAGCGGCACTCGCGACGTGCACTTCGGTCTCGCGAATGAGCCGCGCCCACAGCGAGTCGGGGTCGGAATCGAACACGGATGCCGCGGTGCCTTGGAAAATGTACCACGCCCCCAACTCCAATTCATGTTCCAATTGTGGTCCGGTCCAACCCGCGTATCCCGCGTATACATGCATGTGATCGGACTCGACTGCCGTAGTGAAGGCCTGCTCCAGATCCGCTTTATTGGACAGCAAAAAGACGTCCCCCAGTACGCGGGCCGCCTCGCCGGACTGCTTGTGCGTGCGCAAGAGCACCAGCACGTCGGTCTGGCTAACCGGCCCGCCGGAATAAACCGTATCGGTCCGGTTCTTGGCGCCGGCTACATTGTCCAGCACCTTCGAGATCAGAATCTTTGAACGGCGGTTGATAATGAGTCCGACCACGCCATCGCTATCGTATTGAACTAAGAGCACGACGGTTTTCGCAAAGTTAGGGTCAGGTAAATCCCTGGCAGCCACAAGCAACTTGCCCAGCTCCAAGTCGGACGATCGAGTGGACTGGCCAGCCATCGGGCGCACGGCGATCTGCGGGCTCAAAAACACAGCTACAAGCAGCAGCCATCGCATGCCTTCAATTCTACGCCGAACCGCCAAACGGCGCACGGGAGACAAGTTTCACTGTATTTACACATTAGGGTTGACTCCAGGGGCATGCGTTCAGCATACTAAACAGGACCGGCTTCGGATACTGTCTGTGCGCGAAATCGTGTTCTGGCGCCGGCAAAGGAGATTTTCATCAAATGCGAAGTTACCGTTTGTACGCTTTCTCACTGATTTCCGCCGGATTCCTGGCTGTCGCATCCGCTTCGCCCGCATTGGCCGAGGACAAACCCGTCGACGTATCAGCGACTGCGCGTGGGATTTCGATGCCCAGTCCGACACATGCCTCGCCTTCGCCCGATAATGCCTATGGTGGATTGGCGATGACCATCGTCGCGATCGGTGAAGAGACCTCAGGGGTGCCTTGCGGGCAATGCGTCCCAACCGCTGGGGGCAATAACATTGGGCTCCCATGGCCGGTTTTCACGCTGGAACAGGGCGAGACTATGTCGGTGTCGACATGGTTCGCGTCTTCGACGTATACCGGCCCTTGCACCGTCGGCCTGCTCTTGAAGAACAGCGGCACGATCGTGGCTAGCGGATCGTATCCGTGGCCGGGTGGCTGCGAGGCCGGCTATCTATACGGCGTAATATTCACGGTTCCGGTTCCGACGAAGACGGGCTTTACCCAAGTCATCGGTCAGATCGCTGGTGGCGGGACCAACAAGTCCGGCACGGTTAGCTTCATCGACGTGCAATAGATGCTACCGGGGCCGCCAGTTATGCCCGCAGCGGCCCCGTTCTCCTAGATCGTCTCCAGTTCTTCTTCCAACATCTGCTTCTGCGACAGTGCTGCGTAGTATCCGCCGGCGGATGCCAGTTGGCTGTGGGTTCCCTGTTCCACGATACGTCCGTGGTTCAGGACCACGATGCAGTCGGCTTGGCGCACAGTGGAGACGCGATGGGAAATCAGGATCACCGTGCGGCCGCGCATCACCGCCGACAGGCCCTGAAGGATTCGCTCTTCTGTAAGGGTATCGACACTCGAGAGCGCATCGTCAAGAATAAGGATGCGGGGATCGCGTAGAATCGCGCGCGCGATGGCGGTGCGCTGCTTTTGGCCTCCCGAGAGCGTAATGCCGCGCTCGCCGACTACGGTTTCATATCCGCGTGGAAACGACTCGATATCAGCCGCGAGTCCGGCCAACTCGGCCGCACGGCGGATCTCATCCGGCGTAGCGCTTTCCACGCCAAAGGCGATGTTCGCCGCGATGGTGGCGCTGAAGAGAAACGTCTCCTGCGGAACGAAGCCAATGTGACGGCGCAGTTCAGCGGGGGAAAGATCGCGCAGATCAATGCCATCCAGCAGGACGCACCCGGCGGTCGGATCCATCAGGCGCGGCACGAGGTTTACCAATGTGCTCTTTCCAGCGCCAGTATGCCCAACCACCGCGAGGGTTATGCCTGCCTGGATGGACAACTCGATGCCGTCGAGGGCGGAGCCGGCCGGGTGAATCACTGAAACCTTGCGAAACTCGATCTCCCCGCGCAGGTGGCGCAGAGGAACGGGCCGGAGGGGCGCAGCGATAGTCGGCTGCTCCTGAAAGATCTGGTTGATGCGCTGTAACGAGGCGCTGCCCCGCTGCATGAGATTGACGACCCACCCCAGCGCAATCATGGGCCAAACCAGGATTCCCATGTAAGTGTTAAACATTACGAAGCTGCCGAGCGAGATCTTGTGCGTCAGAACTTGGCCGCCGCCATACCAAAGCACGGTCAGAAACGTGAGACCGATCAGGGTTTCGAGCAGCGGCTGGAAAACGCCGGAGAGCCGCACGAGCCGGATATTTTCGGCGATGTAGGCGCGATTCAATTCTTCGAAGCGTCGCACTTCGGCCTGCTCCTGCACGAAGGCGCGCACCATGCGCACGCCCGCCAGGTTTTCCTGCACACGGCTGCTGATATCGGAGAACATCGCCTGGATGCGTTCGAAACGCGAATGGATGGCGCGCCCGAAAAAGATCACGGCAAGGCTTACCAGCGGCGCGGGCAGGATGGCGAGCAGCGCCAGCCGCCAATCGACGGTGACCATGATGACGATCGCGAGCAGGAAGGTGAGGCTGGTCTCGGTCCAATACATGATGCCGGGGCCGAGCATCATGCGCACGGCGTTCAGATCGTTGGTGGCGCGGGCCATGATGTCGCCGGTGCGCACGCGGCCGTAGTAATCGGGCGCCAGTTCCACCAGATGTCGGAAGAGGTCGTTGCGCAGGTCGTATTCGATATCGCGCGAGATGCCAATAATGATGACGCGCATCCAGTATTGAAACAGGCCCTTGACGGCGGCGAGCACGACCAGAAGGCCGGCGAAAAGCAGGAGGCGATTCATACCCATGGCGCGGGTCAGCCCGTCGATGGCGGAGCGGATTGCCAGCGGCTGTATGGCTCCGGCGACGTCCTTGAGCACCAGGGCCCCGAGCCCCAGAGCCAGACCGCGGCGGTAGCGCCACAGGTAAACGCGCACCGTCCTTAGCGATTCCCACATAGGCTCTTATCGAATCGCCACCAAGTCTTTTAGCAGCCTCATCGTTACATCCCGAAGGCGTTAGCAGCGGTCTTCAGCCACTCGATCACGAATGTTTTCTGACCTTCGCGATTGCGCCACCAACCATCCGGATGGAAGTACAGGTCCGGAACTGCCACCACGCGCATATCCAGATCCGGCGTCGCAGCCCGGTAGATGCGGGCGGCGCGCGCGGTATGAAAATCGCTGGTCACTAATAGAAATCGATGCACGCCGCGCCGCCGAAGATCCTCTACGACAGAAACGGACTCCTCCCGCGTGCTGTGCGCCTCGTTGGGAACGCGGATGAACCAGGTGGCCGGGTAGCCATGTTGGACGGCGAACGGTATAGCCAGATCGCACTCATATTGCCCGTAAATCAGATGGGGCCCGCTGACCAGAACATTAGGCACGAAGCCACGCTTGACCAGATCCCCCGCGAACAGGATGCGATTCCCGTAGTAGTCACCAGCCAGGACCACTGCGATATCGGCGGCAGCCGGCCCGTCATCGTGAACCAATAGGCGGCCCAGCGCGGTCATCCACAACGCGCTTGAAACCGACAAAAGACCCAGCACCGCGGCGACGCAGACGAAGGCTATCAGGAAACGAGAACGGCAGGAGTTCACGGACTACTTCTCGTCCGTGGAGTTCTTCTGATCGAGGTGGCCCACTGTTTTCAGGCGCTGATAGAGCCGTTCTACCTCGGCCTCGTCTTCCGGGAGCAGCAAGCGGTAACGCGGCGGCGGACCTTGTCTGCGCTCTCCGGGGGCCAGGACTTCACCCCAAAACTGGCGGTAAGGGATGCCGTCGATCAGGGCATCGCGGGAAAGACGACGCAAATGGCGCAGCAGGCTGTTGCAGGAATCCAGGTCGCCGGGGTAGACGAGGATCATGCGCGAATCGTCGAAAAGCGTCAGGCGCACGATGAGAGGCGAAACCCAGCCGGTGCGGTCCAAACGACGGATATCCATCCAGGGGACGATGCGCTTGCCCACGCTTACGTAACCTTCGTGAATTTCCACGGCCGGTTGAAAAGCGAGAGCCAGCAAGAGCGTCGCGCTTACAATGAACAAAGCAGCGGGGATGAACGCCGGCGTCCAGCCGAGGCCCAGCCAAGCCGAAAAGCCCGAAAGCCCGACCGCTACGAGTCCGAACGTAAGATAATGTCGCGCCGGTGTGTAGCGAGTCATCTGCAACCCGTCAACTTCTAGACTACAACCACCGGGGACGCCCGTCAATCAGGATGGAGCTTCCTTTAGGCAACCGAGTGGCGCAGCATGCAGGCAGGTGTTAACCTGCCCGTAACAGGCGCAGGCCGCGCCAACCGTATTGAATCCCACTCCATACGGCCAAGGCGAAGGTAGGCCAGATCAGCGCTGCTGCAATGGTGGCCAGAAGCGGGTTGCCAAAAGCGTCGCGACCCATGGAAAACACTGCGGTCATAATCTGACAGAAGGTACTGGCCTTGCCCCAAACGCTTGGCGGAAAGGCGCGCAGTTTGGTAAAGCGGAGGGCTACGGCGGAGGCGGTCAGGATCAAAAAGTCGCGGCCGAAGATAACGGCCACCAGCCACCACGGAACGCTGGCAACTATCGCCAGTGCCAGGTAAACGCCTGCCATCAAGAGCTTATCGGCGATGGGATCGAGGAAAGCGCCGGAAGCCGTCACCGCGCCGAAATTTCGCGCCAGGAAACCATCGATGGAGTCGGTCGCGGCAGCCACGGCGAAAATGGCAAGCGCGTCGAAAGCACGATGTTTCAGAATCAACAACACGATGAGTGGCGCCAGAAAAACCCGGATCAACGTGAAGAAGTTGGGCAGCGAGAACCAGTCGCGCATTCACTGGCGATTCTAGCAGGATGGTCAACCGGGCTGGGCAGATGGAAGCTCGAAGACAACGACATCCACATCGCCAAAAGGACCGAGGCTCCGGCTGCGCCATCCGAATAGTTCCGGGCGCGCAGCGAACCAATCGCGCCACCCGGGTAGAACATAGGTGGCGCCGTAAATCGCGAAGCGCGTCGCGGACGTCCGGACTTGCCTGACCAGAGCGCTGGCGAACTGCTCGGCTTCCGGCGAAGTCGCGTACGGAAATGCGATCAGCTTGCCGTGAACCGGGTAGACCTCCAGGTGCGAGTAGAGGAAGCCGGCCGCGGGTGTGCCGGGTTGCCAAACGGGAGGACGCGCTTCGATGAAGGGACTGGGACAAAACACCAGCAGTCCAGACGGGAGGCCGTTCAGGGCTTGCGCGGCGGCGCGCCAGTCCGAGTGGTGATGCGGGGGCCAGGCTTGGCTCCAGTCGCCCAGAAGCATAAGCAGCAGGATACCGAGCAGCATGGAGGCCGGCTTCCAGCGCGTCACGGGCAGAAACGCGGCAGCGCCGGCGGTGGCTGCCAGTGCGGCCCCGGGCAATGCGATATCCAGATAGCGATGGACAAATAGGCTGTTCGAGGTTGCCCACGAAAACGCGAACAGAGACAACGGTTGGATCAGCCACCAGCCGAGGATCAGGCTCTGGCTGGAAACGGACGGCAGGGGCCGAATACGCGCGAGGCCCACCAGGGCCGCGCCGGCAATGTATACTGCGATGAGTCCCGGTTTCAGCGTCCGGATGAGATCCATGGCCGTGGGCATCGGTGCGATTACGTGCGCTCCGGCCTGGCGGTACAGGGCCAGCGCGCCAAACAGGACGGGCATCAGGGATAGCATGCACAGACCGAAGACGGTGAGGATCTGGCGCCAGCCGGCATGCGTATCCGCACGCCAAAATCGCACCAGGGTATATAGTGCGAAGACCGCATACACCGGCCAGAAGACGAGGTGGACCCGCCACAAGAGGGCCGCCGCGAGCGCGAACAGCAACGCATCGCGCCAACGGGCGCTATCCAGCCAGCGGATCAGGAACCGGAAGGCGGCCGCGGCGACCAGAGTTCCCAAGGCGTAGGGGCGCGCATCCGCAGCCTGGTAATTGAACCCGCGCAACGACAGGCAGGCGAATGCGGCAAACCATGCGGCGCCGGGATGAATCAGCCGGCCGGCGATCCGCGCGATGAGATAAAGTGCCAGGGCCAGGGCCAGCACGGAAGGCAATCGAAAGGCGATTTCCGAGGGGCCGAAGAGACCGGCGGTAACGCGTGGCAGCACGTAATAAATTGACGCGGGCACTTGCGGAACGGCGCGAAGGGAGGGGTCGTGCGGGCCATGCCGCACGACGAAGACGGTGCCCATTTCATCAACCCAGAAACTGGAGGAAAGGGGCATGAGCCACAATCGCGCGATGCAGAGTAAGAGCAGCGCCGCGAGCAGCAGATTTTGCTTCATGTCCGGTTATCGCGAAAGGGTGTAGTTCACGTCGATTTGGGTCAGTATCTCGACGGGCTCGCCATTTAGGAGTGTCGGCTGGTATTTCCAGCGCGACAGCGTTTTGCGGGTTTCCTCGTAGAAAACCAGTGGCCCGCGCAGGAATTCGAGTTCGCTAATCTCGCCCTTTTTGTCGATAGTGGCCTGGAACCGCACGGTTCCCTGGATGCGCCGGCTTCTGGCGTCCGGAGGATAGGTCGGCGGCGGCTGGCGAATCAGCTTGGCCTGCTGGACATTGCCGCCTACACGGATTCGTAGTGGCGCGTTTATTTCGGCTTCCGACGCCGAAGTGTCGCAGGATGCGAGCGTGGCCGGATGGATCTTCTTCGCATGGTCGATCAACTCCTGGCAAAACGCGGAATAGCCATCCGGCAGGTGGCCGGCCTTGGCCAGCGATCGCCCGCCGGAAGTCACGACCGCCAGCGCGGACAGCAGAACGCGGGCATCGTCGGTGGTGCGCAAGGCGGCGCGCGCTTTGCGGGCGAAAGGCGCATCGGGAACTTGTGCGCCGGTGGTTGCGGGTAAGCCGGTATTTAAGTCCAGGCTGGTGACACCGAGAACGGTCAATCCGTAGAGATCGCCCAGCCAAATGGAGGCGTCTTTAGACTTCGCCCCATTGAGAAACTGCTCGGTCTTCTCCGGATCGGAGACCCGCAGAAAGTTCGTGCCGTGGGCCAGGACGGCCGGCTTATCCGCATCCAAGGACAGGTTCCGCAACCACAGATCCCGCACGCGCTGGTACCCGGACTGATCGGCCAGTGGCCCACCCGCTGCGTTGATCAAAACCAGAGGGCTATCCAGGATCGGGCTATCCGGCAGTTTCTCCGCCAGCCACGCGATCTGATCGGCGCGCGCCTTAGATGTGGCTTCGGAGTTATTTGCCGCTGGGGCGCTGGCGAAGTAGGCGAGCAGCGTGATGCGCGAGGGAACGCTGGCGGGACTCTCTTCGAGCCCCTGCTCCAATTGCGCGGCGCCTGCGGCATCCAATCCCGAGCCGGCTTTGATGGCGTCCTTAGTTTCTTTGTTCGAGGTGGTCCAGCGACGGCGCAGCGACAATTCCACAGCGCGGGTGATCGGCCGGCGCACGGGAACGCTCAGCCCGACAGCATAGGCGGCGGGCTGCCCCCCGTGCGTGCCCGGCTCAAATCGCCATTGCGACAGGGCATGGACTACGATATCCGGCAGCGGCGCCACGGCATTCAACTCGAACGGCGTGCCATCCGGGGCGACCGTCATGCGTACGGCTACGGTATCAAGGACGTATGAGGTTTCCATCTCGGGTGGGTATTGAGCGTTGACCTTCTGCGTCGCCACAGGGGGTTCGTCACCCTTGTCCGCCCAAACGAATCCGCAGCAGAGCGCAGCGGCCGCCAGACCAACCCAAATCCGCATTCCTCAATTCTACGCGAGCGCAGTCCCTGCTATCGTCACAAACAATGCAGCATGATGCCACTCGCCTCGATGGGATCTTCCGGCACTGTTTGCCGGGCTTGGCGGGACTTATTTGCGATGGATCTGCACGATTCCGGACCGCGCCGCCGCTGGGCGCGGCCCACGTGTAGACGTTCCGATTGCTTTGTAACGTGGTCCAGTTAGTTCTTCTCCGGTTGTCTGGTGCGGGCAGGCGCACCCACGAGAACTCATTCAATGAACGGATCGACCATGCGCACGCCAGCGTTTACGAAATCAGCGCGGTTTCGCCTGACCGACCGCCAGACCGTGGACAGCCGCAGTCGCCGCTATGAGGTCATACTTGATTGGCATGGCTTTCCCGGTTGTGCGAAGCTGCGCCAGCAGTTCCGCTCATTTCAATCCCGTGTCCGCGTCCCCGGGCAGACGGTAGAGATGGCCGCCCGTGTCGAACCAGCGTTCCAGGGCGGTCCGCTCCCTTCCTTTGGGAGGATAGAATCCCGAATCGCAGTTCGCCCAGAATGACGGGATCGACAGCAATGTCCGACTCATGTGCGCGAAGCCACGACACGACGCGCGGATCGGGCGCCGGTTTCGTCGGGTCGCCCAGAACGTCGGCGTCGACCAAGTACTTCACAGTGCATCCGTCGACTCAGAGTCGATCGGCAAGAAGAAGTCCTTCCGCCGACAGGCGAACAGCCATCGATGGCGCCCGCGTTCTTTGGAGCGGCACGCCGGACGAGACGATAGTCCCCACGCTCAACACGCTCGACGTCAAGCTCCTACCCCGGTTCGATACGGTCCATCCCAGCCGAAACTCCGCTGGCAGAACGATCTGGCCCTTGGACCAAACGGTCGTCTTCATGTAAGCAAGATATCGTCTCACCTTGGAGGCAGTGTCGAGCACCATACCCAGGAATCCCGACAGATATTAGTGACCAAGAGCCAGCCAGGACGTCGGGCGGAATGACCAGTTCCGGCAGCACGCGTATCAACTGGATGGTGAGGATCTCCTGCCGTGTGCCGACGGCAGTCCCGTGCTATCGTCAAAAACAATGCCACTGAATCCTCCTCGCCAACCCGTTCGTGTGCGGCGCGTCGATGAGTGCAACACCCTGGACGAGATCTTCCGGCATTGTCTGCCGGCATTTGGCGGAGCCTATCTCAGACGGATTTATGTGATTCTGGATCGGGCCATCGCGGAAGGATGTCCGCTAACGCTGGCCATCTCCGGGCCGGTCACCGTATCCGGCCAGCATCTGGCCTGGCTGATTCCGCTGCTCGAAACCGGATGGGTGGCTTACATCAGCACCACGGATGCAGTTTGCTATCACGACGGACACCGCAGCCTGGATGCACACCAGCCCGAACCGATTCACGAAGTATCGATCAATAGTGACGATGCGGCGTTGCGGGACGAAGGCACCATCCGCGTGACGGACATGGCGTTTGACGAAGCGGTGCTGCTGGATCAGGATCGTTTTCTGAGCGCCTGCCTGGCGCGGCCGGAATTCCAAAAGAAGATGACAGGAACCGAAATGCGCCACCGGTTGGGCGCGCTTTACGCCGTGCAGGAGCAGCGCCATGGTGTACCTGCCGGCTTGCTGGCGACCTGCCACCGGCTGGCGATCCCGGTGCTGGTGGGAGCCCCGGCGGATGGCAGCGTGTTCCTGAATTCGATGAAGCTGTGGGCCATGCGCCAGGCCGGCATCCTGCCCGAATACGGGTTCGATCTGGATTTGCATGCGGAAGTATTTGAAGCCTGCGCGTATCATCGCTGGGGGTTGTTCGAGAGTCCGGCGCGCTCGCTCGCGACATTGATACTCGGCGGCGGCGTGCCGAAGAATTACAATCTGCAGCCGGAGCCGGCACTCGGCCAGGTTTTGGGATTGCCGAATGTGCGCGGCTACCAGTTCGACGTGCAGATCGTAACTGCGCCCGTAACTGACGGGTCACTATCTTCCTGTCCGCCCGCTGAGGCAGTAACTTGGGGCAAAGTGGATAAGAACGAGTATCTCAAGACCACCGAGAGCATGCAGGCGGATTATTCGATGGTGATGCCGTTCATCGTGAAAGCGCTTTTGGACCGGCATGCTCGGCACGATGGCTACCGGCTCTTCGAGCAGCGCGAGGCGCTGTGCGAAAAGCTGCGGCAGGATGTGCGGACGAATCGGGATTGGTTACTGCGTAGCGTGGAGTATCCGTTGGAGTAGAAGTGAATCGGCCACGGATGAACACGGACAAACACGGATTCCGGCCGCATCTGCGGTCATCCGTGTTCGTCTTTAGCTGGTGTGCTTGCCTTGCCGCGGTGACGTCTCTCCCGGCCCAGAGTACGGGTCAGGTGCGCGGGGTGGTTTTGGACTCTCGCGGCGGGGAAGCACTCAGCAATGTGACAGTATCTCTGGCGGCCAGCAGTTATCGCGTTACGACTGATACTAAGGGTCACTTCGATATTCCGTCAGTGCCACCCGGCGATTACGTGCTGCACGTTTCCACGGTCGGATATCACCTGTTGCAGCGGCCGTTCCATGTGAACCCTGGCGAGGTGCAGGATTTCGAAGTGGTCCTCACGGCGGACACCCTGCGGCAGACGGAGACCGTCGAGGTGAAGGCCGGACCGTTCGACATCGCGCCCCAGGACAGCCCGTCCGCGATCACGCTGTCCGGCAACGATTCGAAGAATCTGGCGAGCGTGCTGGCCGACGATCCGCTGCGCGCCGTGCAGAATCTGCCGGGAGTTACGTCCAACAACGATTTTGACGCGCGTTTCTCGTTGCGCGGCGCGGACTTCAGCCGCATCGGGGTGTATCTGGATGGCGTGCTGCTGCACGAGCCTTTTCATACGTTACAGGGCCAGGATCAATCCGCCTCGGCGACGGCGTTCAACGGCGATATGGTGGACGAGATGACGCTGTACGAGGGCGCCTATCCGGCCCGCTACGGGGACAGCTCCGCCGCGGTGCTGGATGTGGAAACGCGCGATGGGAGCCGGGATGAGACCTTGCTGCGGGCATCGGCCAGCACATCCAACGCCAGCTTCATGGCGGAAGGGCCGCTGGGAAAAAAGAAGCGCGGATCGTGGCTGGTCGCGGTCCGCAAAAGCTACTTGCAGTATCTGCTGGCCCGCACGTTTCCGAACGCTACGCTGGATTTCGGTCTGGAGGATGTCCAGGGCCGGCTCTCATACGACCTGGACGCAAAGAACCGTCTGACCCTATATATATTGGAGAGTTTCACTGGGCTGGATCGCTCCGCGGTAAAGAACCAACTGGGCGACAATGCCCTTTTGAACGCGGGCTACCATTACACGCTGGCAAACCTAGGCTGGCGATTTACTCCGAACGATCAGGTAGTCGTAACCAGCCACGCGGCCTGGATGCGCGAAAAGTACGGCGACAATAACCCGAATGATGTGTCTCTGGACGCGGGCTATTACGGGGAGTGGGTATGGAACACCACGGCCACCTGGATGTGGAGCAGTGCCGGCGCGCTGAATGCGGGTTGGAGCATGCGCCTCATCCGCGATTCCGGGTTTGCGAACCAGTTCGTAACCAGCCCGCTGCGGATCGAACAAAGCTGGAACGGCACGGCGCGGATGGATGGCGGTTACCTGCAGCAATCCTACGCGCTGTTTGGCGGCCGGCTGCGTCTGACCGGGGGTGTGCGGTCGGATCATGATACCGGTGACGGTGTGACCGCGACTTCTCCCACGGCGTCGGCGAATCTGGCGCTGACGAAGTCCACGCATTTTCAGCTTGGCTTCGGGCAGTACGTGCAGTTCCCGGATCTTTCGGTGCAGGACTCAACGCTGGGCGGCAGTCGCGTGCGGCCGATGCGATCCAACCAAGCCATCGCGGCCATCGAACAGCGGTTCGGCCAGCGCACACGGCTGCGCCTGGAGACTTACAACCGCGCGGATCGCGATTTGATTGATCAGCCGTATCTGGACCCACGGATCTTGGATGGCCGGGTCTTACTGCCGCCGCCCGATCCGCGATATTTCAATGCCGTGCGCGGCTATGCGCGCGGGGCTGAGATTGTCCTGCAACGGTCCAGCGCCAACCGCTTTACGGGCTGGGTGTCGTATGGCTTCGGCCGGACGGAGATGCGCGATGGCGCGTCCGGAGCGCGATTTGTTTCCGACTGGGACCAGCGGCACACCATTAATATTTACGGCGCATACCGGCTGCGGCCGTCGGTCAATTTGAGCGGGCGTTCCAGTTGGGGAAGTGGCTTTCCCCTTCCCGGATTTATCCAGATGGTGAACGGAAACTACTACCTGTCGAGTGTGCGTAACAGCCAGCGCCTGGGACCGTACAGCCGGACGGACGGGCGCATCAACAAGGCCTGGTCGCACGACCGGTGGAAGATGACCCTGTATGGAGAAGTCGTCAACCTCACGGATCATGCGAATTACGCTTTTGAGAGTCTGGACAGCGTGGATCGCCAAACTGGTCTAGTGCATGTCACGATCGATAAAATGTTCCCGATTCTGCCATCCGCCGGTCTGGTTTTCGAGCGCTAGGGCGGACAGGTTCTACGGTTACCCGTAGTACCGCGCATGGGTCTTCTCAATCTGTTTCCGGAAGAACCGCCGATGTTATGATCCTGGTCAGCCGCATATGTTGACCAACGCTCGCAACACAGGTTCTCGAGACGAATCCATTGCCGGCATGATCGCCGCGCATCCCAGCGACACTCTGGCACTGTCATCACACGCCTTCCGCCTGACGTATGGCCAATTGAACGAGCGTTCCGCGGCGCTGGCGCAAGGTCTGCACCTGCTGGGAGTAGGCGCGAATGTGCCCGTCCCCGTGTATGCGCATCGCACGCCAGCGGGCATTCTGGGGGTCGTGTCCGTACTGAAGGCTGGCGGCGCCTATGTGGCTTTGGATCCGGCCGATCCGGCCGCGCGGCTGGAGTCCATCCTGCGCGATGTGCAGGCTCCTTTCGTGCTGGCGGAGCGGGGTTTGGCGGGCCGTCTGCCGAAAGGTGACTGGAAGGTAATCCCGCTGGACGAAGCGCCGTTGATCTTCACTAAGCCGATGGAAATGCCGGCGGATCCCCGGCCCGAAGACTTGGCCTCGATCAGTTACGTTTCGGGTCCAGCGGGCCGTCCTCTGGGCGTTGAGATTACGCATGCCAACCTACTGCATCTGATCCGCTGGCACCAGCGCGCCTTCCAAATCACAGCCGCGGACACGGCCTCGCAATTGGCGCCACCGGGTCACGAGGCGGCCTTATGGGAAATCTGGCCTTACCTGGCTGTCGGGGCAAGCCTGCATTTCGCCGACGCGCACGCCGGCAGTTCTGTTAACCTGCTGCGCGAGTGGCTCACGGACCAATACATTACCATGACCTTCGCGCCTCCGGCGCTGGCGGAACGCTTGATGGCGCTCGATTGGCCGCGCCGGACCGCGCTTCGTTATCTTCTAACCGGCAGCGATGTGCTGCGGCAGCATCCTCCGGCCGGCCTGCCTTTTAAGGTGGTGAATCACCATGGGCAGGCGGAAACGACCATCATCGCGACCTCCGGTCACGTACCGGTGGAGCCGGCCTCGCTTGCGGTTCCGCCCATAGGCCGTCCGATCGACGATGTACGCGCGGTGATTCTGGATGAAAATCAGCACTTGGTGCGGGAGGGCGCGCCGGGTGAATTGTGCCTGAGCGGACCATGCCTGGCACGCGGCTATTGGAATCAGCCGGAGTTGACGGCGCGCAAGTTCATTCCGGATTTCTTCTGCGCGGATCCGCGGGCCCGGCTGTATCGCACGGGGGACATCGTCCGGCGCCTACCCGATGGCCAATTGGCGTATTGCGGACGGCTGGACGATCAGATCATCATCCGCGGCTTTCGGGTGGAGCCGGCGGAAATCGAAAACGTCTTGAATACGTATCGCGAGGTAAGCCGCAGCGCCGTGATGACCCGCGAGGACGTACCGGGCGATCGCCGCCTGGTGGCCTACGTGATTCCCGCCGATGACGCCGCGCTCTCGACGGACCTGCTCGCGGAATCCCTACGCCGCGAACTTCCCGTCCATATGCGGCCGGACGCCATCGTGCTCTTGAGCGAGTTTCCGCTCACTGCGGAGGGCAAGGTGGATCGTGCCGCGCTGCCTGTGCCGCCGCTCAGTTCCAGAACCGCCGAGCGGCTGACGGTCGAGACCCGTCTGGGGCGCATCATGTCATCGCTGATTCGGGCACGTCACATCGACTTCAACGCCAACTTCCTGCAAATGGATGTGCATCCGCTGATGGGCGCGCTGGTGCTCGACCGCGTGCGGGATGTCTTTGGCGTGACCATCACTTCCCAGCAGCTCTACCAGGCTCCCACGATTTCCGGGCTGGCCGCGGCGATCGATGGCCAGTTGCATGCGTCCGCCCGGGTCTAGGAACTTCACGCACCCAGCCTACGAGGCGCTCCCGGTTTCCGCGGGGTAGCCTTTGTTAAACCAGTCCTCGTGCATATTCGTGGGGATGTTCAGGATGCGGATGTGCTGAAAGCCCATTTCGCGGAGAGCGCGATAGGCGGGCCGCAGGTTGGGACAACGCACCATCGGGCAACAACCGCAATAGAGCACGATGTCGGAGTCCTTCGGAAGATCGGCCACCGCCTTCTTGAGCAGAGCGATGCCTTCGGGCTTCGATCCCGGTCCGGCTTCCAAGGCGTGCGGGATCCGCTTGCTGCGATAAAGCACCGAGAATGCCGTGCAAAGGATTACGGGCGGTTTGGCCGAGTGTAGCGCCTCCACCAGAGCCGCCGGCTCCATCAGTTCCGTCTTGGCCCATGGATCCGCCGCGTCTTGGGCCAGACAGATCACCGCCAGAATAGCTACTGCAAACAATCGCCGCATACTCTAGAGCATACCGCGCTGCGGCTGACCTGCTGTTCCACGGCGCATTGGCACGCAGGACGCGCCCACCTTGTGGACAGATTCGCGATCCCAATGACGTGGCCGCCTGTAAAAGCACCCACGACACCTACAGTTGCAAAAACCAACGACCGCATGTCGCACTTCGCAGCAGCACAACGGCTCACTGGTACTGCACGCCTCCAGTACTCACTTTAAATGGGTAGAAATCCGCCGAAGGCTGGGTGATATGGCCCATAACCGCGCTAAATCAGGATGCCGCGCAAGGGCGCCGGAGGATTTCACGTCACGAGTCCTGCCGCATTCCGCTCCAATCCGGATGTCCTCGGCTCCCGCAAGAAAACAGTACCAAAGCCCTGAATCGGCTGGGCCAGAATCGCCGGATCGAAGTGGCGTGGCTGCCTGCATACTTCATAAAATAGGACCTTAAAAGCTCAATATGTTTTTTGGTCTCTCAAATGCACTAGTCCGGATCTAATTTTCACTTAGGTGCTCCAAGAGATCGCAGACGGATTCGATTGGAGCAGAGGGTACCATGGGTCGGGGCTCAACGCAGCTTGGGACGACGGCCGCCGCCAGACAGGCGACGGGCCGGCAGTCCGTCAATGGCGCCCGAAAGCGGTTAGGACGGGCCGCCGCGACCCTCGCGTTACAAGGAGTTGTTGCTTTCCTAATGGTGTTGGCGGGCGCGTATTCCTCTCTTGCTAAAACGCATCCGGTGCCGTTGGAGCCTGGCACCGATGCGGCCAAGTGCATCACCTGCCATGAAGACAAGAGCAAAGGCAAATTCGTGCACTCAGCCATTGCCACCGGCTGTTTGAGTTGCCACGAAGTGCGAGTAAATAAAGATGTTACGCGCATTAAGCTGACCGCCGTTACACCCGTGAAGCTGTGCCTTGGATGCCACGCCGACAAAGATGCCAGCCAAGCTAAGGGTCTGGTGCACAGCCCGGCGGTGCGGGATTGCCTGAAGTGCCACGATCCGCACACTTCTTCCCTGAAAAACCAGTTGTTGAAAGCCACGGATGGCGCGGCCCGGGACTCCAACCTCTGCCTGCAGTGCCACGACACGGGATTGAACGTTCCGGCTTCCGGCAGCCGTCACGCCGCGCTCGACAGTGGCTGCGATAACTGCCACGTCACCCACAAAACGGGCGCCTCGGCGGATACTGAATTTCGCAATCACCTGACGAAGGCCAGTCCGGCTCTGTGCATCGAATGCCACGATCCGAAAGACGCGCAGATCGCAAAGGCGCATCAGGGCCAGCCGATCGAAAAGGCGGATTGCCTCACCTGCCACGATCCGCATCAATCCAAGAGCCCGAAGTTGATGCGCGAGTTCATGCATAGCCCCTTCGAATCCAAAGCTTGCGACACCTGCCATCAGGCGCCTAAGGACGGCAAGGTCGTGCTCACCGCGGCCAGCACGAAGGAGTTATGCGCCACCTGTCACGATGAACAGGTAAAGCAGATCCAGAACGCGAAAGTGCCGCATCCGGGGGCGCAAGGCGATTGCACGGATTGCCATAGCCCGCATGCCGGCAAGACGCCAGGTTTCATCCGGCCCGATCCGGTGAGCGCCTGTTTGAACTGCCACAGTGATCAGGCGGAACTGCAGAAAAAAGGGCACGTGCATCAGCCCGCCTACGGCCAAAGCTGCGCCATCTGTCACACGCCGCATGGCGGAGATTTCCCAAAGCTATTACGGGCCAAGAACGAGAACCAATTGTGCCTGGAGTGCCACGGTCCCGAAGCCGCTCCGGCCAAGCTGGAGAAAGAGCACCTGGTGGCCATCTTCGGCGGCAAGGTGAAGCTGCCGGAGAACTACTTTAGCAAAGTTCCCATTCTGCCGCTGAAATACGGACTCGGACACCCCACTACGCGCCACCCGGTACAGGATGTCGTAAACCCCACCAACTCCAAGGTTTTGTCTGCAATCAGTTGCGCGAGCTGCCATCAGCCGCATGCATCCGCCAAGCCCGGCTTGCTGGTTAAGGACCAGGCGAACAACATGGATTTCTGCAAGACTTGCCATACCAATGGGCTGGATCTGAAGGTGGTGCGCAGTGGAGCCAACTAAGATGAGATGCCTTTGTCTTTTGGCGGGAATGGCGCTTCTCGGCAGTCTGCCTGTCGCCGCGGGCACCAAGAAGACTAAGAATGCGACGGCCGCGCCGGCCACTCCCCAGAGAATCCGAGTCGACACCACCAATCTGGTGTGGCCGCAGCCGCCGGAAATCGCGCGCATCCGGTATCTGGACATGTACACGGGCGAAAAATTCGACCCGAAGATACTGGAGAAACCCAAGAACAAGAAAAAGAACTGGAAGGACGTGCTGGCAGGCGCCCAGTCGCAGTCTGAGCAGAATATCAAGATACCGTTCCAGTTCATTCGGGTGTATGGGGTGGCCTCCGATTCCAAGGGCAATATCTTCGCCGCGGATCAGGCCGTGGGAGCGATTTTCGTCATCGATCCGGCAACCAAGGATGCGCAACTGATCCGTAACGGCACAGAGGCGCGCTTCGGATTGATTAACGGCCTGGCGATGGATGATAACGACCGTCTTTTCGTTTCCGACTCCAAGTTCCGGCATGTTCTGGTATTCAACGCCCAGCACCAGCAGGAAGCCATCGTGGGGACCGGCGTTCTTACGGACCCGGGTGGCATGGCGATCGATAAAGAGAACCGGTTCCTGTACGTCGTGGATACCGGGAAAGACCAGGTAATCGTCTTCGACGCGGACACTTACAAGGTGTTGCGCACGATCGGCACGGCCGGCAAGAAACATACTCTGACCGATCCCGGGAATTTCTCGCTGCCTACCAACGCAGCGGTGGATAGCGAAGGCAACCTGTATGTCACCGACACTCTGAACAATCGGGTAGAGACCTTCGATCCCGAGGGAAACTTCATCAGCGAGTTTGGCAAATCCGGCGATGGGCCGGGACACTTTGCCCGGCCGAAGGGCATCGCGCTCGACCGTGATGACCATATCTGGGTGGTTGACGAAGTTCAAAGCCGGGTCCAAGTTTTCGACCGGGAGGGACGTCTGTTGATTTACTTCGGCGAACAGGGACCTTACCCGGGGCAATTCCAGGCGGCGTATGGCATCGCTATCGACCAGAAGAATCGTGTCATCGTTTCCGAACAGTTTCCGGGGCGGGTGCAGGCGTTTCAGTATGTGACTGACGCCGAGGCCGAAGAGACCCGCAAGAAACCGGCTGTTGCGGAAAAATCTCCCGATGCGGGGAAGAAGAAAGAGATTGCGCCTGTTAACGCGCAGAGTTCGGCGCCGCATGCGCCGCGTTAGGTGTTGGCTCCGCCCAGGGGCCAAAACGGATGAAGGGGCCTTGCCCACGTCCGCGTTTCAAATGCTTTATAGGCTAAGGAGGCCTTAAATCATGAATAAACTGGCGCTACTAGTTCTCATCCTTGCCTTGTCAACGATGACTGCTATGGCACAGACTGACGTCCTTGGTGCGCACAACGTGTACGGACGTGGCTGCGTTGCCTGCCACGCTCCGCATAGCGGCGCCAACGGCGGCAACGGAGTCGGGACTACCACCGATCCCGGCACCGGCAACATTGCGTTATGGGGACAAAATCTCACCCCGTTGTATGGCCAGACCATCGCGTTCGGCGATGCCGGCAAATATAGCGTGACCCTTCCTTCCAGCATCAGTGGATTCACGGGCGCGTCGGACCCCAACTTCGTCGTCATCGCCTGCTTGAGCTGCCACGACGGCAACCTGGCAAAAGTCGGTATGATGAAGGGCCAAACCGTGGAGACCCTGCCGATCGTCGGCGGCCACGCTCCCACGTTGCTTGGCAACGATGGCTCCACGGCCGGCGATTACAATAATGACCACCCGGTTGGGCCGTCGGCCACCTTCGGCTGCGGCGGCACGTACAACTGGGACTGCACGATCAATGCTAATGGCCAGGTGCAGATGACCGGACCCGCCAGCAGCCAGTTCGTCAACGTCAACTATGGCTTCACGGTTTCCCTGGCGACGTACACGCCGACTGGCGGAACGCCGGTTCCCATCGTGACTTGCACATCCTGCCACGACCAGCATAGTGAGATCGTCTGGAACGGCAAGATCGGTGGCACCCAGGCATACTGGAACACCTCTTTCTTCATCCGCGGACCGTACACGCCCACTTCCGGCGGCACAACCGTCAGCAATGCGGCTGCCCAGTTCTGCCGCAACTGCCACGGCGGCGAGTCCAACGAAATGCACGATTTGATGAACGTTCCGACCTCGGGCGTCAGCAATATCGGCACCACGTTGATTCCGTAACCCAGTTGAGCCGCGGGGGGAGGCGATCTCCCCCCTCCTCTCCAGGAATGTCATGAAAAGCCTGCTACTCACCTACATCCTGTTGGCCTCGGCATTAGCCGCGCCAGGAGGAACGATCGCGTCTTCCGCGAGTCCCGCGGCGCGTCCCGTGGCCAGGGTCAACGGTGTCGTGCTCACGGAACGTGATCTGCGGCGCGAGATGCTCGCCATGTTTCCGTATGCGGCACAGCACGGCGGCGAATTCCCCAAGGCTATGGAACCGGAAATCCGCAAGGGCGCATTAAAGATGATCGTCTTTGAGGAACTGCTGTACCAGGAGGCGCTGCAGCGGAAAATGACCGTGCCCGTTGCCCAGATGGACAAGGCGTGGGCGGATTTCCGCAAGGAGTTCTCCAAGCCGGAAGAGTATCAGCAGTTTCTGAAAAACGAGGTGAATGGTTCCGCGGACCTCGCAAGAACCAGGATCCGGCGCACGCTGCTCATCGAAGAAATGATGAAGGCGGAGATTTCCGATAAAGCGGTCGTGTCCACGGCCGAAGCCAGGGCTTATTACGACCAAAATCGCATCGCCTTCCTCATACCCGAAACCTTCTCCGTGCAGACGATCTCCATGGTGCCGCCGGCGACCGCTGCGCCCGCGCAAATGGAGGAAGCCAACCGGCGCGCCATCCAGGCGCTGAAGCAGGCCCAGGCGACCAAAACTTATGAACAATTTGGTCTGCTCGCGGAGAAAGTCTCGGAGGATGACTACCGCGTGATGATGGGAGACCACCGCGCCGTGGAGCGGTCCAAGCTGCCTCCGCTGGTGTTGCAGGCTTTGCAGGCCATGCAACCCGGCCAGATCAGCGGGATCATCCAGGTGGACCGGACCTTTACGATTGTGCGGCTGAACGCACATGTCCAGGCGGGCGTGCGCAGGTTTGAAGACGCCAAGGGTGCGCTGCGTAAACAACTGGAGAAGACCAAGACCGAGCAGCTTCGCGCGTCCTTGGATAAGAAGCTGAGGGCCAAGTCGAAAATAGAAGAACTCTGATCGCCGCTGGACGATCGGAGCATAAGGAACTTCCGCCGTGAGGAGACTTTTTGAAGGAGCGTGCTATGTGTTACTCGCGGCGACCGCGCCGCACGCGGGGGCGCAGGTCAAGGTTGGCGACTTGAGCACGGACCTGTCCGGCACACTCTCGGGCGGCTACACAGCCGATTACGGCAACCTGACAGCTTCCGACCACGGCATTACCGCGGGCGGCACGGCCTCGTTAAGCGGGTCCTATTACAACCCGAACTTTTTTTCCTTTACGGTCCAACCGTTCTACAATCAATCCCGCACCAATTCCGACTTTCAGTCGATCACGGATGCCAGCGGTGTGAATGCCACCGCGTCGATCTTCTCCGGCAGCAACTTTCCGGGCTCCATCAGCTTCGCCGATCTCTCCAACGGACAAGGCAACTTCGGCGTGCCGGGAGTGGCGAATTATACCAGTCACGGAGATTCCCAGGTGTTCAGCCTTGGCTGGAACGAGCACGTGCCGAACATCCCCACTCTCTCGATCGGCTATCAACAAGGCAACACGGCGTATTCGATTTACGGCGCCAACACCAACAGTACTTCCGATTTCCGCTCTTTCGTGGTCAGTTCCAGCTATTCCCTCTTGGGCTTCAATTTGAACGGCAGCTATCATTATTCGGACACGCAGTCGCAATTGCCACAAATCTTTTCATCCGAGGTCCCCGGGAAATCGGACTCGGATACTACTTCCTATGCTTTTGGCTTGGGACATGCGTTGCCGTTTCACGGTAATTTCTCTTCAGGCGCCACGCGTTCGGATCTGGATTACACCAGCAGCGAGGGTCAGTATGACGGCACTCTCGACACCGCCTACGCGGGCATGACTTTTAACCCGGTCGAAAGACTCACATTCGGCGCCAACGCACAATATCTGGATAACCTCACAGGCGAGCTATATCAATCGATTATCGCCGCCGGCGGCATCGCCACCGAGAATCTGCCGATTGAGTCCTCACACGCCCTAGACCTCACCGGTTTCGCCTCGTACATGGTGCCGGCGCTGCACATGACCTTTGATGGCACCGAGCAGCGCCAGGAGCAGCGCTTCGCAGGCCAAACGTTCGACTCCGATTCGCTCACCGGGACCGCAACCTATGGCAATTTTCTGTTGGGGGGCATGTTCAACGCCACGGTGGGCGCGGTGCGCAGTTCCATCAGTTCGATCGGCGGTTCGCGCGTGGGATTCATCGGGTCGGGAAACTATACGCGGGAAGTCGGACGCTGGTCCTTTTCCACCCTGGCGAACTACGCGCAGGACCAGCAGACCCTGCTGGCGTCCTATCTCACCTCCAGCTTCGGTTATTCGGGTAACCTCAGCCGGCGGTTCGCGCACCGATCCAGTTGGTCGGCCACCGCCAGCGGTTCCAAAACGGGCTTGCTCGACCAGTCCGGCTCGTCCAGTTTCAGCCAAAGTTATGCGACGTCACTCTTCTTGAAGTGGTTTACGGGTTCGGCAACGTATTCCCGGGCCAGCGGCAACGCGATTCTGACTGGCTCCGGCCTGGTCGCCACTCCGATCCCGCTGCCGGTGGTAACGCCGGCCGCGGTGGTGCTTTATGGCGGTCATGCTTATTCGTTCGGAGCGGGCGCCACGCCGTTGCGGGGCTTATCGCTCTCGCTATCGTACTCTCAGGCAATCAGCAGCACGGCGAACAGCACGCTCGACTCCAATAACAGCACATCGCAACTGACCGCCCGGATTCTGTACATCGTACGGAAGGTTTATTTCCAGGCCGGCTATGCCCGGTTGGTACAGGACTTCAGCGCGTCGGGCAGCCGGCCCAGTATGCTTGGGTCGTTTTATTTCGGTGTAACAAGATGGTTCAGTTTCTTCTGAGCAGCACGCGCAAAACGGGGCACGGCCGCGCCGCCATGGGGCTGGCGCTTCTGCTATTGGCGCCGGGCCCAGTGTCCGCGCGGCCGCACGCCAGGGCCCCAGTGCCCGCCGATGCGCCACAGCTTGAGATGGATGGCGGACGGCGTCTGGTGTTCGAGGGCAACTTCAGTTCGGAGCGCGATTTGCGTGGCAAGCGCGGCTTCTGGACCAAACTAAAGGATGCGTTTGCCGGCGAGCCGGAGTATCGCAGTCTGGTGCGCCCCTACGGTGTAGCGGCCGATTCGCGGGGCCGGATCATCGTCACCGACCCAGGCTCCTACGGCGTGCACATCTTCGACTTCGCGCAAAGGAAGTATAAATTCTTATCGCATGCCGCAGGCGAAAATGCCCTGCGCGCTCCGCAATGCGTGGCGGTGGACCGGCAGGATCGCATCTACGTCACGGACTCGGATGCCGGCAAGATCTTCGTGTTCTTGGGCGATGGTAAATTGCAACGAGTGATCGGCGAGTTGAAAGGCGGCGAAGGCATTTTCAAGCGCCCTACGGGAATCGCGGTCGATTCCGAAGCACAACGCATCTACGTGAGCGATTCCTGGCGGAACAAGATCTTTGTTCTGGACATGCAGGGCAGCGTCGTCGAAACCATCGGCAAATCCGGCCGCGGCCCCGGCGAATTCAATATGCCTACGGAATTGCGCCTGGACGGGCCGGACCTCGTGGTAGTCGATTCCATGAATTTTCGTGTGCAGGTGCTGGACCGCTCTGGCGCGTTCCGCTACGAATTGAAGTCCGACGGCGGAGCCGACATTTTCCGGCCGAAAGGCGTGGCCGTCGATTCGGAAGGCCATGTCTATCTGGCTGACGCATTTCATAATATCGTCCAGGTTTTCGACCGCGAGGATCGTCTGCTTTATTATTTCGGCAAGGACGCCGGCATCGGAGACTTCCAACTCCCGGCCGGCCTTTTCATCGATAGCTCCAACCGGATTCTGCTGGTGGATTCCTATCACCGGCGGGTTCAGATGTTCCATTATTTCGGACCGGCGTTGGCGCCGAGTGGAGCCGCCCAATGAGACTGGCCGCCATCGCGCTGTTCTGCGCCGGGCTGCTCGGCGCCCAAGGCAACGATGTCATTGGCGCGCACGATCTCTCGGGCGGAGGCGGAGCGCCCACCCGAGGGCAGTTGCCGGGTTCCTGCGCATATTGCCATGCGCCCCATAACGGAATTGGCGGCGCTACACCATTGTGGAACCAGAAACTTTCCAAGCAGATTTACACTACTTACACCAGCACCACCTTTAAAGAGACGGATACCCAGCCTTCCGCGGGTTCCGATAGCGTCCTCTGTCTCAGTTGTCACGACGGAACCGTGGCCCCGGGCCAAACCCAGGCCTATGGAAAGATTGCCATGACCGGCAAGATGAATTCCGCCGACATCTTTGGCGCCAACCTGCAAGAGTCTCATCCCATCGATTTCGTCCTGCCGCTGAAGGACTCGCCCGATTTGGCTGCCTCGCTTACCGCTTCGGGAAAGACAATGGATAAGACCGGCGCAGTGCAACTGATTAAAGGAAACATCGAGTGCACTACCTGCCACAACCCGCATGCGCAGGCCACCGACCGCGTATCGCAGAACTTTCTGGTGATCAATAGTATCGGCGGGCAGATGTGCCTGGCGTGCCACGATCCAAAGCGCGTGACTCCGGGCCAAACCAACCCCCTCACTTCCTGGGACACCGCGGCGCACGCCGTGGCGGCGAATACCGTGCGGGCGGGCAACGCATTGCCCCTGGGAGACTATCCCACCGTCGCGCAGAATGCTTGCATCTCCTGCCACCAGGTACATAACGCTCCAGCCGGCGCCGGTTTGCTGCGCGGCGTCAACGAACAGGACTGCATCCTATGCCACGGCGGCGGCGCCAAGATTTCGCCCGCCATCCCCAACGTAATGGCCGAATTCGCCAAGACCGGCCACCCCTTCCCGGTCACCAACGATCAGCACACGGCGGGCGAGAGCACCTTACTCAATCAGAACCGCCACGCCACCTGTGCCGATTGCCACAATCCGCATTCCTCCAGTAAGGTCGTCAATTTCACCCCGGCGCCGGCCATTCGCGTCTCGCAAGCCAATGTGAGCGGCATCAGCGCATCCGACGGAGTCACGCCAGTCCAGCCCGCGGCAGTCAATCAGTACGAGAACTGCCTGCGCTGCCACGGCACGAGCACCGGCAAGACCGCCAGCCGGGTCTTCGGTTACCTGCCGGTTTGGACGGTCTCGGCGGGCGATCCGCTGAACATCATTCCGCAGTTCGCGGCGACGGCCTCTTCTAGTCACCCGGTGACCCACGATAGTAGCAGCACTCTGGCGCAGCCCAGCTTGCGGCAGAATATGCTCAATCTGGATGGTGTCACACCGGGCCGCGCCATGGGCGTGCGCATCCTGTGCACAGACTGCCACAACAGCGATGACAACCGTGAATTCGGCGGCGCCGGCCCCAACGGCCCGCACGGCTCCAAATTCACACACATACTGGAACGCCGCTACGAGGCGAGTCAGGCGCCCCGCCCCGGTCTTCCCATAGTGAATCTCTTTCCAAATCCGGACTTGAGCGCCGCCGGACCCTACGCTCTATGCGGGAAATGCCACGACCTGAATCAAATCATGGCGAACACCAGTTTCAACGGGCATGCCATGCACATCAACGCCGGCTTCTCCTGTTCGGCCTGTCACACGGCGCACGGCATGGGCAGCTTCTCGCCGACCATTTCGGGAGAACGGCTGGTCAACTTTGACGCTAATGTCGTGGCCGCCAACGGTCCGGTTCCTATCACTTATAACCGCTCGAAAAACACCTGCAACTTGGTGTGCCATGGACAGGCGCACGGCGGAACATCGTTCACCAATATCAACTCGCCCTCACGGACCGGCAAGACTCACCGCTAGACCTCTGGACGCTGATACAACCCTTATGGGATTCTCACACAATCTTTAGGACCACCGCGTTATGGTGGTGCTTCGATAATCACCCGGTCATATCCAAAGATCTAATTGCGTCGATAAGCAGTCTCTATCGGAGTTTTATAACTTCCTTACGCCTTTGGCGGAATTGTTTTGCCATACTGGAGTCCTTGCAATTAGGTAGATGATCTTCGACTGGGATGACTCAGATTCTTCGAGACGAGGCGAATACACTCAAGATGATCACCAAACATTTAGTGGCTACAGCTCTAGCGTCATTCATCGCGTGGGGAATCGTGCCAGGTTATGCTCAAATGAGCGACAGCGTAGTCCACGGCGTCACCCTCCGGCCGGATGGGGCGCCTCTCGCCGAGGCGCAGGTGGTGATACACAGCCAGCGTGACAACACGGACCAGAGCGTTGTGAGCGGTCAGGACGGCGCCTTTGTGGCGGTAAATCTCAAACCTGGCCGGTACCAATTGATTGCGAGTAAAGACGGATTCCTAACTTCTTCGGCCTTCGTTTCCGTAAAAGCGCATGAGGATCTGCGAGTAGCGCTGGCCCTCTCGGCGAGAGCCGGCGTTCTGGCAGCCGCGCCATCTGCAGTTCCGTCGGCGCCGGCGGTGGCGGGGTCAGAAGCGAAGGCGATCGAAGCCATGCAGGCCCGCATCGACCGCCTCGAAGCCATGCAAAAGCGCATCGATCAATTGGAAGGGGAGTTGCGACAGGTGAAGGCTCAGCCAGCGACACAGGCCGCCTCGCCGGATGCCGGCCGCAAAACGCCGGACGCGCCCCTGTATGCCTCACTGGGCACGCCCTCATTGACCAACCTTCCCTCGCGTCCCCCGGCGCCGGACTCGTTGGCCAGCCTTGGGAATCCTCCCGCCCCCGCCGCCACTCCTGCACAGGAAACTCCAGCCCCGCAACAAGCTGCGCCTGCCGCTCCCGCCGCGCCGGCCGTCGACAACGTGACGCCTTTCGCCGACTACGATTGGACCTGGCTGAATGGCAATCCGCGCAACAAGGACGTCGCCTTTGACAGCAAGTTCTTCACTCCGGAAATCCGCGCGGACCTGACTTATACTTTTGATTTCAACCGGCCTATGGACGACTCCATGGGCGGTTCGAGCGAGTTGTTCCGGTCCAACGAAATTCAGTTGGAACAACTAGGGCTGGGTGGTGATTTTCACTGGGACAATGTGCGTGCCCGCTTCATGACCCAGTTCGGCGAATACTCCACCGCCACCATCCGGAACGATCCCAGCTACGCCAAAGGCCAGTGGGATCTGGCCGATGCTGACCGTTATCTATCTGAAGCTTATGGCGGATACCATTTGAATGTCCTGCACGGGATCAACATTGACGCTGGGATCTTCATGTCCTACATCGGACTGTTCAGCTACTACAATTTCGATAACTGGGCATATCAACCTTCGTACGTTTCTTCCAATACGCCATGGTTTTTCCAGGGCATCCGCATTCAGATCTTCCCGACACACCATTTGAAAATAGAACCGTGGATCATCAATGGATGGCAGTCGTATGCCTCGGCCAACGCCCGGAAGGGTCTCGGCGGACAGATCAAATACACACCTTTTCCATGGCTGAACATCATTTCCAATAATTATGGTCTGGGTCACGACGACCTGTACATTCCGAATCGCGCGCGCATTCATACCGATAACAGCATTGAGATCAAGTTTTACGACAAGCCGGAGAAGACCCTCGACAAGATGGCATTATCCTTCACCGGCGATCTGGGCTGCGAATTCGGTGGCGGCGTGAGCTGCCACGGCGATACGGCAGGAGGTCCCAAGCAGAGTTTTGTGGGATTTATGGAATACACCCGCATGTGGTTCAAACATGATTTATTCGGTTTCACGCTTGGTGGCGGCGTGATCAACAACCCCGGACGGTATCTTGTGTTGCTCCCGCCCATCAACGGAGAGACAGCCGCATCCGCCGCGATCAACTCACCATACTTTACGGAGAACCCCGGGGATCCGTTCAAGGCCTGGGATACGTCTGCAACCTTCGATTACATGCCCAAACAGTGGCTGACTTTGCGCTTCGAGGGTGATTTCCGCCATGCGAACGTGCCCTATTGGTCCGGTGCTGGCGGAATTACACCGCCGGCCGCGGGAGGCTTGGAGCCGGGAAGCAACAACGGCTATCCGACTCAATACGCTTGTATGAATGGCAATCCGTCAGTGACCGCCGCCGGCTGCTCCGCGCAGGGCGGTCTCTGGTCGCCCGATCTCCGCAAAAGAGAGTGGCTCTTGGATATCGATCTGATGGTGAAGTTTTGAGCGGGAGGACATATGTCGCCACGCACCAAGTTCTTGCTCATCATCGCAATTCTCCCGATATTGGCTACGGCCGGGGCAAGCTTGGGCGACGCTCTAGCGCAAAAGGCGTCGGCGCCCAAAGCACAGGATAAGCTCGCACTCGGAGAGGACGAGGTCAAGCAACTGCTGCTCCTGATGGACACGGACAAGAACGGCAAGATCTCTAAACAAGAGTACATGACCTTCATGGAGGCGGAGTTCGAAAGGTTGGATAAAGATAAGAATGGCGAACTCGATGTCAAAGAGCTGACGCAATCGAAACTGCGGGTCAGCCATTCGGTCAAAGAGCGCAAATAGCGCTTGGCGTGATCCGGAATCGCGCTAGCGATCTTTCAGTATCTCGCGTGCCGCGTTGTATCCCGGCGCCCCCATGACCCCGCCGCCCGGATGCGCTCCTGACCCGCATAAATAGAGTCCCCGGATCGGTGTGCGGTAACGTGCATAGCCGGCCACCGGCCGCATGACGAACATCTGATCCAGGCTCATCTCCCCATGAAAGATGTTGCCGCCCGTGATGCCGAAGCGGCGTTCCAGATCGAGCGGCGTCAGCACCTGTTTGTCGATAATAATGGAGCGGATGTTGGGGATATACTCCTCCATCACTTCCAAAACGCGGTTATAGAACGGCTCGCGCTCCTGATCCCAGGTGGTATCGCGCAACGTGTACGGTGCGTATTGCAGGAAAATGCCCATTACATGCTTTCCCGGCGGGGCCAGCGACGGATCGTACATCGTGGGGATGGTAAGTTCCAGCATCGGACGATCGGAGGGCCGGCCATACTTGGCATCATCCCAGGCGCGTTCGATGTAATCGATCGACGGGCAGATATGCATGGTGGCGCGATGATGCGGGCCGGGCGAACCAGGCATGGCGCTGAATTCCGGCAGTCCCGAAAGAGCCAAGTTGATCTTGCAGGAGGTGCCCTCGGTGCGAAAATGCCGGATGGACGTTACGAAATCCGCGGGCAAGTCGCGCACGGGCAGCAGTTGCAGAAAAGTGACGCGCGGATCGAGATTGGATGCCACCACACCGCCTTCAATTTCTTCTCCGCCCTCTAACACGACGCCCGTCGCACGGCCGTTGCGAACCAGGATCTGCCGCACTGCGGCGCCCGTGCGGATCACAGCCCCATGGCTGCGCGCCGAAGTGGCAATGGCTTCTGAGACCGCTCCCATGCCGCCGCGTACGAAGCCCCACAATCCGCGATGCCCCGCCACGCTGCCCATCACATGGTGCATCAGAATGTAGGCCGTTCCCTGCGACCGCGGGCCGCCATTCGCCCCGATCACACCGTCGGTCGCCAGCGTCACTTTCAGCTCCGGCGATTCGAACCACTCGTCCAGTAATTCGGCGGCGCTCTGCGTGAAGATCTTGACCAGCGCGACCATGTCAGCCGGCGCAAGTTTGCGCAACCGGCCTGCGATCTTCAGATGTTCGATCAGGTCGCCCACGCCGCGCGGCGGAAACTGCGGTGGCGTGGTCAGCAGCAAACCTTCCACCACCTGCGCCAGGCGCTCGAGTTGGGCCTCGAACGCCGGATAAACCTCCGCATCGTGCTGGGAAAATCTGGCGATCTCTTCCAGTGTCCGCTTCCCGTCCTGCCACATGAAGAAGCAGCGGCCATCCGGAAAAGGCGAGAAGAAAGCCGGATCTTTCGCGTCCACCCGGTAGCCGTAGCGCGGCAGTTCCAGATCCTGGATGACGCGCTCCTGCAACAGGCTGGTCAGGTACGCGGCGGTCGATACGTGAAATCCCGGCCAGATCTCTTCGGTGACGGCGCAGCCGCCCACCATTTCCCGGCGCTCTAAGACCAGCGTCTTCCGCCCGGCGCGCCCCAGGTAGGCGGCGGTTACCAGGCCGTTGTGGCCGCCGCCAATGATGATTGCGTCGAATCGTTGTGCCATGTAGTTGGTGGCGGGATCCAAGTCCCGCCGGCTGAAGCCCGTTCTCCTAACGTTTGCGAAATGCAATCACCGCCAGCGGCGGTAGCGTGACGCTGATGCTCTGTGCAAACCCGTGTTGCGGCCCACGCTGCGATTGAATCCATTGGGGATTACCAAGGTTGCTGCCTCCGAACAGGTGCGAGTCCGTGTCGAAAACTTCCTCGTACACTCCTTCTGCGGGCACGCCGATCCGGTAACGCTCGTGGACCACCGGCGTGAAATTGCAACAGAACAACAGGAAATCCTCGGCGTTCTCCGCGCGCCGCAGGAACGAGATCACCGAATGTTCCACGTCGCGGAAGTCCACCCATTGGAAACCATCGTGATGAAAATCCACCTGGTACATCGCCGGGTTCGCACGGTAGAAGTGATTCAGTTCCTGCACCAGAAACTGCAGCTTGCGATGATAATCGAATGCCAGCAGATCCCAGCGGCGGCCTTCGTCGTGGTTCCACTCCTCGCGCTGCCCGATCTCCTGGCCCATGAACAGCAGCTTCTTGCCTGGATGCGCGTACATATAGGCCAGGAACGCGCGTACGTTGGCGAATTTCTGCCACTCGTCGCCCGGCATTTTATTGATCAGAGATCGCTTGCCATGCACCACTTCATCGTGCGAGATCGGCAGCACAAAATTCTCCGTGAACGCATACAGCATGCTGAACGTGATGTTGTTGTGATGATATTTCCGGTAAACCGGGTCCTCG
Organism: Bryobacteraceae bacterium; assembly: GCA_049511415.1. Taxonomy (GTDB): domain Bacteria; phylum Acidobacteriota; class Terriglobia; order Bryobacterales; family Bryobacteraceae; genus Bog-159. The sequence goes on from JBEKYC010000005.1 coordinate 44,639, forward strand.
CCGAAGTAGTGCAGCATGTCGTGCATCCACCCCATATTCCACTTCATGGTGAAGCCCAGCCCGTTTAAATAGACCGGCTTCGAAACCCCCGGAAATGCCGTGGATTCCTCCGCAATCGTGATCGCGCCGGGCACCGTGTGGGCCAGTTCGTTGAAGCGGCGGACGAAGTCGATGGCTTCCAGGTTCTCGTTGCCGCCATATTGGTTGGGCACCCACTCGCCGGCCTTGCGCGAATAATCCAGGTACAGCATGGAAGCCACCGCGTCCACGCGCAGGCCGTCGATATGATATTTCTTCAACCAGAACATGGCGTTCGAAATTAGAAAGGTGCGCACTTCGTTGCGGCCGTAATTGAAGATCAGCGTGCCCCAATCCTTTTGCTCGCCCTTGCGCGGGTCGGCGTGCTCGTAAAGGGCGGTGCCATCGAAATAGACCAGGCCGTGTGCGTCGCGCGGGAAATGTGCGGGCACCCAGTCCACGATTACCCCGATGCCTTCCTGGTGGCACCGGTCCACGAAATACATGAAATCTTCCGGCGTGCCGAAGCGTGAAGTGGGAGCGTAATATCCGATCACCTGGTAGCCCCAGGATCCCGAAAACGGATGCTCCATAATGGGCAGCAGTTCGATGTGCGTGTAGCCCATCCGCTTGATGTACTCGACCAGTTGCACGGCCAGTTCCCGGTAGCTCAAGAACTGCCCCTGCGGACCACGCAGCCACGATTCCACATGCAGTTCGTAAATCGAGATGGGCGCTTTGAGCCAGTCGGTGCGTGCCCGCTGCTCCATCCAGGCAGTGTCCTGCCACTGGTATTTTTCTAGATCCCACACCACCGAGGCGGATTTCGGCGGCACCTCCGCGGCGAATGCGTAAGGGTCGGACTTGAGCTGCTGATACGCGTTAAAGCGCGAGCGGACGTTGTATTTGTAGCAATTGCCCTCTCCCAACTCGGGTATGAAGATCTCCCAAACTCCGGCGTTGCGCCGCCGCATGGGATGCCGCCGCGTGTCCCACTGATTGAATTCGCCGGACACTGTGACGCTCTCGGCATTGGGCGCCCACACCGCGAAACGCACGCCTTTGACGCCGTCGGTTTCGATCAGGTGCGCGCCCAAAGTGCGATAGGACTCGTAGTGCGTGCCTTCCGAGTGCAGGTGCAGCTCAAAATCGGTAATCAGGGGGCCGAAGCGGTAAGGGTCTTCAAACTCCACGGTTGGACCATCCCACCGCTTCACTTGCAGCAAGTATTTGGCTGGTGTGCCTGCCAGCGCTGCACAAAAGAAGCCGGTATCGTGGAGTTTCTCCATGGGGTAAACCTGCTCGCCGATCCGCAGCGTGGCGGATTCGGCTTCAGGCTGAAAGGTGCGTACCTCCCAGCGGGCCTGTCCGCCGCGCTTCCGGACGGCGTGCGGGCCGAGAATGCGAAAGGGGTCACCGTGGTATCCCCCCACGATCGCTTCAATCTCTTCAGGAGTCATGTATGTACTAATTTACTCCCATGGAGGCTGGGGTTTAGCCCGCGCGATCTCCCGCCTTTAGTCCCGCCCAGCCGGTCCCCCCAGCTCTTTTTGCAACTCTCGAACAAACTGAGTGAGCGCCTGACGGTCGGCGCGCTGCCATTTCACCATCACGAAATAGCGGCCTTTGTCGAAAACCACGGAATCGGGTGCTGGCCGCCAGTGTTGGGTCATTTCGAAAGCCGTGCCCGACACGTTCGCTTCGTACAAGTCCACCGTCAGACTGCCGGCCCCCTCGTAGGTCGCTTGGAAGGCGCGCTCGATGCCGGCCTGGGGGATGCGCGTGTCATGCAACGAGACGCGGCGCCACCCGCCTGCCACACTCTCCGGCAACAAACTGGCGGGGTCGCGCGGTGCCGGCCTTCCACAGGCTCCCAGGCCGAGCGCCGCCACAATCCAATATCGATGGGTCATCTGTCTGCAATTCTGGCACAACCAGGACTGCTCGCCTAAACACCAGCGTCAGCCACACCTTGCTACCATCGCTCTAGATGGCGAAATTCAAACCTGTGAGAGCCAAGTCCAAGAGCGCGGCGCCACCTCGCGGCGGACTTCCGTGCGTCATTTTATTGATCTTGGGTATCGCTCTCGTGCTCGTTTTCCTTTACTTCGTCATGAAATATGCGAACGGATAACCGTCGTCCCGACCAAATGCGGCCGGTCGAGCTTTCCACCGGCTACCTGCAGACCGCGGAAGGCTCCGCGCTGATTTCCGTGGGCAACACGCGCGTCCTTTGCGCCGCAACACTGGAGGATTCCGTGCCCCAGTTTCTGCGTGGCAGCGGCAAAGGCTGGGTCACCGCGGAATACTCCATGCTGCCGCGCGCCACACAGAAACGCACACCGCGCGAGGTGACCAAAGGCCGTCCGTCCGGACGCACGCACGAAATCCAGCGCCTGATCGGACGCTCCTTGCGCGCGGTGGTCGACATGTCGCTACTGGGCGAGCGGACCGTAACGCTCGATTGCGATGTCTTGCAGGCCGATGGCGGAACCCGCACAGCCTCGGTCACCGGCGCCTTTGTGGCCCTGGCCCTGGCCTTGCGGCAATGTGTGAAATACGGCATGGTGAAGCGCATGCCGCTAACCGATTACGTGGCCGCCACCAGCGTAGGCATCATCAGCGGCGACCCCATGCTGGACCTGTGTTACGAAGAAGACTCCAAGGCGGAGGTCGACATGAATGTGGTCATGACTGGCGCGAATCGCTTCGTCGAGGTTCAGGCCACCGCCGAGCGGCATGCGTTTGACGACGCGCAAATGGCGCGCATGCTGGAACTGGCTCGCCACGGCATCGCGGAGTTGATCGAAATTCAGAAGTCCGCGGTGCGCCTGGCGTGACCGTATATTGTGCCACTACCAATCCCGGCAAGCTGCGCGAGTTTCGTCTCGCCGGTGACGGGGCCGGTATCCAGGTCGAGCCCTTAGCCGGATTGGACAGTATTCCGCCATGCGAGGAAACCGGCGATACGTTCGATGCCAACGCCATCCTGAAGGCGCAATATTATGGCGGGCGCGCTCCCGGACTGCTTTTTGCGGATGACTCCGGTCTTGAGGTGGATGCGCTGGGCGGCGCGCCCGGGGTCTACTCCGCGCGGTTCGCCGGGACGGATGCCGGCGACGAAGCCAACAACCGGCTGTTGCTCGAACGGATGCGTGGCGTCGATGATCGCACCGCCCGGTTTGTTTGCGTCATCGCCCTGGCGGACGGTGCGCGCCTCGTGGAAACGTTTCGTGGCGCCGTGGAAGGCCGGGTATTGGAAGAACCTCGCGGTGCCAACGGATTCGGCTACGATCCGCTGTTCTACTTCGAGCCGTTCGGTTGCTCGTTCGGGGAAGTAGCGCCCGAACGAAAGCTCACCGTGAGCCATCGCGGAGCCGCCCTCCGCGCGCTGTTCGCCTCGTTGGCCTCTGCTACAATCAAAGCAAAGCTGCTGTGAGCCTCCCACTTACCGACTCGTTCGGCCGCATCCACACTAATTTGCGGATCAGTATCACGGACCGCTGCAATGTCCGGTGTTTTTACTGCATGCCGGAGGCGGGCGTGAAGTTCATTCCACGCGCCGAGATCCTTTCCTACGAAGAGATCGAACGGTTTGTGCGCGTGGCCGTCGGGTTGGGTATCGACAAAGTGCGGATTACCGGCGGTGAGCCGCTGGTGCGCCGGGACCTCCCGGTTTTGGTCAAGCGCTTGGTAGCAATTCCCGGTATTCGCGATCTGGCCCTCACCACCAACGGCGTGGCCTTGGCGGAAATGGCCGGCCCCCTATACGAGGCCGGCTTGCGACGCCTGAACATACACCTGGATACCCTCGACCGCGAGCGGTTTCACCAGATCACGAGGCGCGACGATCTGGACCAGGTGCTGCAAGGCATTGCCGTCGCCCAGCGCCTGGGCTTCGGCCCAATCAAGCTGAACGCGGTAGCTGTGAAGAATCTGGTGGAGCCCGACGTGGTTCCGCTGGCCCGCTTCGGACGGGAGAACGGCTTCGAGGTGCGCTTTATCGAATTCATGCCCCTCGACGCGCAGCACCTCTGGGATCGCTGTAACGTGCTGCTGGCCGACGAGATCATCGAGATGTTGTCCCGCGAGATCGCGCCGTTGATCCCGATTGCGGACGCGGATCCGCGCGCCCCAGCGTTAGAATACCGGTTTGCCGACGGCATTGGACGCGTCGGGTTCATCGCCTCCGTGAGCCGTCCCTTTTGCCTGAACTGCAATCGTCTGCGGCTCACCTCCGACGGCAAACTGCGCTACTGCCTGTTTGCCATCGAAGAAGATGACGTCCGGGGACTGCTGCGCGGCGGAGCATCCGACGATGACATCTCCGCGCTGATCCGCCGCAACGTGGCCGGCAAGTGGCAAGGCCACGAGATCAATACCGCGCGCTTCGTGGCCCCGCCGCGGCCCATGTACGCTATCGGCGGTTAGGGACAAAAAACTGCTGGTCCTGTCCCTGCTCGAAGATCAGCCGCGCCACGTCTACGATATCTTTGAATTGATTCCAGATCCGGTGCGGCGGTGCCCTGCGCTTCCACGTCACTTCGCTGTATCCGGTGCTGTACCGCCTGGAAGGGAAAGGTGCGCCGGACGCTGGGTCGAAAGTGCCGGCCAGAGGCGGCGCTGCTAAAGCCTGACCCCCGCCGGCCGCAAAATCCTTCGCTCCCGGCGGAAGAGGTGGAAAAATCCGTGGCGGCCATCATCCGCGTAACAGGAATCGAACATTCCCGATTGGAAAACGTCGTTCGTCAATGGCTGGCTTTCCTGCGCCTGGCGCTGGACGCGGAGGGGGGTCTTATCGAAGAACTGGCGCAACACCTGGAAGATCGCTATCGGGAACGTCGCGCGCGCGAAACCAACGAAGCGATGCCCTCGCGCAGGTCACCGTGGAACTGGAGGACTTCGGTCCGCTACGCGCAGCATTAGCGAGGAGCCAACCTATGCGCGAGTCCCACGGTATACCGCCCGGAAGCCCGCAATCCACCAGTCTGCTCGCCGATCTCCGCTTGAATCTTTTTATGCACCCCTTAGGCTCTCTTTACGGCGTCCTGATCGAGAATCTGCCATAATGCAGATGGCGTTCCGCCTTTGACCTGGATAAGTCTCTGCCAGCTCTTGGTCTTCCTGGGCTTGCTGCTGGCTACTACTAAGCCGCTAGGCCGTTACATGGCGCGAGTCTTCGAGGGAAAGCGCACACTGCTCTCGAAGCCTTCGCTGCCGTGCGAGCGGCTCGTGTATCGCCTCTGTGGCGTGAACCCCGCCAAAGAACAGACTTGGCGTACCTACGCGGCATGCTGCCTGGCATTCGGCCTGGCGAATTTCCTGCTGTTTTACGTCCTGCTGCGCCTGGAGCGCTTCCTGCCCGGCCATCCCGCTGGGGGCACCCCCATGACACCCGACCTGGCGTTCAACACCGCTGTCAGCTTCATGTCGAATACAAGCTGGCAGGCATACTCAGGTGAGACCACGCTCAGCTGCTGGTCCCAAATGCTGGGCGTCACGGCACAGAGCTTCACTTCGGCGGCCGCGGGCATGGCCGTCGCCATGGCATTTATCCGGGGCTTTGCCCGCCAATCCAGTGCCCGGCTCGGAAATTTCTGGGTGGACCTGACACGCGCAGTGCTCTACATCCTGCTGCCACTATCACTGGGCGGCGCCCTCTTTCTGTGCTCGCAAGGCATCCTGCAAACATTGCACGCCAACCGGGTGATCGCAACGTTGGAGGGCGCCCACCAAACCCTGGCGCTGGGGCCGGTTGCGTCTCAGGAGTCGATCAAGCTGCTCAGCTCCGATGGCGGCGGCTTCTTCAACGCCAACTCCGCGCATCCGTTCGAGAATCCTTCGCCGTTGACCAACCTCCTGGAGATGCTCCTCGTCTTGGCCATTCCAGCGGCCTTCACCTACACGTTCGGGGAAGCGGTGAACGATCGGCGGCAGGGATGGACAGTGTTCGCAGTCATGCTTTTGCTGTTTATCTTCGGCTGCCTGGTTTCAACCGCCTGCGAGGAACACGGCAACCCGCGCCTGGATGCCTTGGGTCTGGCCGGCGGTAATATGGAAGGCAAAGAAGTACGCTTCGGCGTTGCCGGGTCGGCCCTATTTTCGATGGTCAGCACGGCATCCAGCGATGGCGCGGTCAACAGCTCGCATGACAGCTTCACACCACTCGCCGGACTCGTTCAGATGCTCAACCTGAAGACCGGCGAGGTGATTTTCGGAGGCACCGGCTCGGGAATCTTCTCCATGATCCTCATGGTACTGTTAGCCGTGTTCATATCCGGGCTAATGGTGGGCCGCTCGCCTGAGTATCTGGGCAAGCGCATCGAGGCCAAGGACATCAAAATGGTGATGCTGGCGCTGATTGTTACAGCCGCTGCGAACCTGTTGATCTCCTGCGGCACCTTCGTCATTCGCTTCCAGCCGCACGGCTATTGGAACCCTCCCGGTGCCCTGGTGGCGAACTTGGGCAATACGGGGCCGCATGGGTTAAGCGAGATTCTTTACGCCAACGCCAGTGCGGTCGGAACCAACGGCAGCGCGTTCGGCGGCTTGAACGCCAACACACCATGGTTCAACCTGACGCTGGGATTGGAAATGCTCATCGGACGTTTTCTGGTGATTGTTCCAACGCTGGCTTTAGCCGGCGGCTTGGCGCGCAAAAAGTGCGTACCGGTAACCGCCGGCACCATGCCCACGCATGGCACGCTTTTTGCATTCGTGCTGGTCGGAACCATCCTGATCGTTACCGCGCTGACCTTTTTTCCGGCACTCTCTCTAGGTCCCATCGCCGAGCACTACCTGATGCAATCGGGCGCGGTCTTGCGGTAGTGTTTGTGGCGCAATGATGTTAGGCTGGCCGCACATGCCGCAACACCGCACACCAACCCGGTAGGCCCCGCGCGGCGGCATAGGTATCCGGTTCCAGCCCAAATGCCACGTCGACGCGCGCCCCTGCGGCCAGTTCCGACGCGCGTTCCGCGAAGTTCCAAGCTTTTAACATGAGCGTGCGCCCATTCTGGCGCAGCATCAGACGTAGATGCTTCTCTTTGAGGACTACCGGAGGGCCGGCTACTTCCGCGTCCAGCGCGGCGAACAATGGCGTTGGGTTACCGCAGCCGAAAGGCGCCAGGCTGAACAGTTCGCTCACGCTGCGCTCATTGATTTCCCGGAACTGCAGCACCGCGTCGATCTCCACCTGCGGCGCCAGATCGTCAAGCGTCAGTCTAGCCGCCGCGTATTCGTTGAACCGCGCGCGGAACAGGTCGATCTTATCGTTGGCCAGCGTCAGCCCCGCCGCCTGCCGATGCCCGCCGAAGCGTTCAAATAAGTCCGGCATCGACTCCAGCGCCTCCAGCAGATGAAACGGCCGGATGCTGCGTCCGGATCCCTGCGCCAGACCATCCTCGGGATTGCGGCTCAATACGAATACAGGCCGGTGGTAGCGCTCCACCAGGCGTCCCGCCACGATGCCCAGGACGCCCCGATGCCAGTTGTCCGCGGCGAACACCAGCGCGCGTTGATTGTCACTCACCGGCGTCCGCGCACACTCTTCCACGATCTGCAGCGTGACTTCGGCTTCGGCCTGCTGGCGTTCCCCGTTGAGCGTGTGTAGTTGCTGCGCCAGCGTTCGCGCCCGTTCGGCGTTCCGCGTCAAAAACATCTCGATCACGGCGTTAGCCGTATCCATGCGCCCCGCGGCATTGATGCGCGGGGCGATGCGAAAAGCCACGTCGGTCGCCGACGGCACGCGCCCGTCCGTGAATCCCGAAACGTCCAGCAGCGCGCGCAGTCCAACATTGCGCACTTTGTTGAGTCCGCCCAGCCCGTGCTTCACGATAATGCGGTTTTCGCCCATCAGCGGCACCACGTCCGCCACCGTGCCGATCGCCACCAGCTTCAGGAAGGACTCGGTGACCCGTTGCAACTTGTCAGCCGGCCAGTTCAGCGACTCCAGCAAAGCCACCACCAGCTTGAACGCCACGCCCACGCCGCACAGGTTCTTGTCGGGATAGCTGCAATCGAGACGGTTAGGGTTCAACACCGCCAGTGCCGCGGGCAATTCCGCCTCGGGCAGATGATGGTCGGTAATGATGACGTCGATCACAAGCTCATTGGCCCGCCGCACCACTTCGGCCGCCCGAATTCCGGTATCCACGCTGACAATTACCTTGACGCCCTCGGCCGCGGCCTTCTCCACGATGTCGGACCGCATGCCGTAGCCGTCGCGCAGCCGGTGCGGCACGAAAAACGACGCCGTACCGCCGGCCAGCTCGATGGCTTTCTGCAAAATCACCACCGAGGTGGCCCCGTCCACGTCGTAGTCGCCGTAGATCAGGATGGGCTCGCGGCGGAGAATGGCGCAGCGCAGGCGCGCCACGGCTTCGGCCATGCCGCGCAAAGCGCCGGGATCGTGCAAGTCGGCCAGCGAGGGATACAGGAAACGCCGCGCCGCTTCGGGTTCGCGCAGATCCCGCGCGAGCAACACGCGCGCGGCCGGCAGGCCAATGCCCAGCGCGCTGGCCAGCGCCTCCGCCTCTTCCATATTGGTATCCGGTATCAGCCAGCGGGCCGCTATAGCCATGCCGACCGTCAGTTGTTCGAGAAGTAGCCGAACGAGCCGTCGTCTTCCTGTTCGGTGTCGCCCGGCATGTGTACGGCGATCTCGTCGCCGATACTCAGAAACTCGTCGTACCAGTCTGGACGAATTTCATACACGTACATGCGGGCGTGGTGATCGAAGGCCAGTTCCAGCGAGCAGGTGACGCCCAAGTGTACGCGTAGCGCGCGCAGCCGGGCTTCCAGGTCGTGGCGTTCCTCGCGTTCCAGTTCGCACTCGCCCAGTTCCTCGATGGCCTCGTCGATCTCCGTGGACTCGAATTCCCGCGCTGCAAACAGAATCATTTTGCACCCGGTCTTGCGCGCGGTATCCAGGAACATCTGGTAATCCGGGTAGCGTTCCGCGTCCCAAAGCACCAGCGGCAGGCCTTCCAACCCGCCCGGAGCGCTGCGGAAGATCGCAAATTCCGAGTGCTCCAGGTAAGCCAGGATCTCCTGCTTCAAGGTATCCAGATTCAGGTCCATAAATCCTCCGCTTAGGCCAACACCAGAATATCAGAGGGCGCTGCCAGATCGCGTGCCGCGGGGGTCACGATGGTCTTGGGACCGATGTAAATTTTACGGGAATGCTTGATCGCGCTGCGTACGTCTTCCTCGCACACGAAATCCACGATTTGCGGCTTGGGAGTCTCCGGAGTGGAGTGTCCGCAAGCACAGCCGGCGGACGGCACAAGCGCCGCCGGAGGTGGTGCGGGTGTTACCGGGGCTGGCACGGGACTGCTACGGCGCGCCAGGAAGCGATTCACGACGTCCGCCGCCAAAGGCCCGGCTGCCGCCGTGGGCGCCTGGTTATCGAACGCTTCGGCCGGCGTGCGCACCGCGTAGGCCAGCCGCTTGATGTTGTAGAGATGCTGCGGGCCGACATTATCGCTGGTGATGTTTCCTGCCGCCGCGCCGCAACCGAGCGTCATGGAAGGAAACACGTTCGTGGTAATGCCCGTGGATCCCTGGGGCGTGGGAGTGTTCACCAGCACGCGGTTGGCCGGCATGCGTTCCGCATACGCGCGAATCCGCGCATCGTCCTGCGAGTAAATGCCGCAGGTGTGCCCCAGCCCGCCGAATCGCAGCAGGCTCTCGCAAATGTCCATGCCGGCGGCGAAATCCTTCACCCAGTAGACCGCCAGCACCGGGGATAGCTTCTCCATCGACAGCGGATGCTGCTTGCCCACGCCATCCAGTTCCACCACCAGAATGGATGTTTCGGCTGGCACGGCGAAGCCTGCCATGTTGGCGATCTTGGCCGGCGCCTGTCCCACGCACGCCGGATTGACGGTCCAGTTGGGCGTAACCAGCAAGCGTCCCAGCGCCTGCTTTTGATCCGCCGTGCAGAAGTGCGCCTTGCCCGCTTTCAACTCCGCCAGCACCTGCGCCTTCATCGCCTCGTCGCAAACGATGGCCTGCTCGCTGGAGCAGACCGTGCCGTAATCGAACGATTTTCCCTCGATCACCTTGGCAATCGCGTCGCGCACGTCGGCCGTCCGTTCAATCAGCACGGGCACATTCCCAGGACCTACACCGAACGCCGGTTTGCCGCTGGAGTATGCCGCGCGCACGATACCGTGGCCGCCAGTCGAGAGAATCACCCCGGTGCGCTCATGGCGCATCAGGGCATTGGTTCCGTCCAGGCTGGCGTATCCCAGGCATTGGATAATGTCTTCGGGCGCCCCGGCTTCGAGCGCCGCGCGATACAGCAAATCGGCCGTGGCGCAAGTACAGCGCACGGCGCGCGGATGCGGGCTGAGCACGATGGCGTTCCCCGCTTTGAGCGAAATCAGGATCTTGTAGATGGCCGTGGATGTCGGATTGGTGGTGGGCAGAATCGCGGCGACTACCCCCACGGGCACGGCGTATTCCACCATGCGCTCCTCGGGAACTTCGCGCAACAGGCCGATGGTCCGCATGCCGCGCATTTTCCGCGGCAGCAGATCCGCGTTCAGCAGGTTCTTGGCGATCTTATCTTTGACGTTGCCGTAACCGGTCTCTTCCACCGCCATCGCCGCCAGTTTCTCGGCGTGGGCGCGGCCAGCCGCGGCCATGTGTTCCACGATCGCATCCACGCGCTCCTGGCTGTACCCACGGTACTTCTTCCAGGCGGCGAAGGCCTTCTCAACTTTGGTGCGGACCTCTTGAATCGAGACGAGGTCTTTGTCTTCGAGCATCACCCGAGCGATTTTTTGACCGGGCCGGCGCCTGGCAGCACCTTCTCGGTTTCATCATGCGGGCGGGGGATTACATGCACCGCAACCAGTTCGCCGACCCGGCGGGCCGCGGCTGCGCCCGCATCCGTGGCAGCCTTCACGGCGCCCACGTCGCCGCGCACGCTGACTACTACGTATCCGGCGCCGATGAATTCCTTCCCGGTGAGCACCACGTTGGCCGTCTTCACCATGGCGTCGGCCGCTTCAATCGCGCCCGTCAGTCCCTTTGTTTCAATCAGGCCAAGGGCCTCCATCTGTCCTCCTGCGAAATGAATCTCTACCCTATCACAGAAACGGTAGCCGCGTACCAGCCCGGCACTTAGGAGACTCGGCCCATAACCATATCAGGAAAATACCTGATTAAAGTTTTAAAGATCGTTTTGTATATTTCTCTCGGAGATGTCTACAGATTTTTTATGCCGTATCGTGCGGATGGTCATTGTTCAGTAGAGGCGTTGGAGAGCTATTCCTTAGGAAGGCTTGCACCCACCCGCGCCGTCCGATTGGAAGAACATCTCGTTATCTGTCAAGGCTGTAGGGACAGGCTCGATCGCTTGGAGCCGTTCAATTTCGTGCATGACACCGAAGACGGTCCGTTCTATTCGCGCATTACGCGGCTTCGATCCGGGCATTTTTTCGCCCGGCATTGGAACCTGGTCTTGGAAGGCGGTAAGGAGTTCCGCTCGCACCAGGGCGCCCGCGCCTACCTGCTGCGATCGTTCTCCCAGATGTTCCCCGAGCACATCTGTTCGAACGCCTGCGGCAGTACCAAGCCGGCGGCTAAGGACTGATCGTCAGAGTGCCCGTTGCGATGTACCCCTGGTACGTCGCCGTAATGGTCACCAAAGTGGTTGAGGAGACCGAGCCGGTGACAAAACTCACCTTGGGCGATGTGCTGGCGCCCGCCGCCACCGTTACGCTTGGCGGCACCGGAGCAGCCGAGGGATTACTGCTGGACAACGACACCAGAGCTCCGCCGGCGGGCGCGACACCATTCAAGCTGACACTGACATAGATCGTCTTGCCGCCGATTGCCGAGGTCTGCGACAGGTTCACGGAAACCGGTACCAGAGGATTGACGGTCAGTGTGGTGGTAGCCGCGCCGCCATTGTACGACGCAGTAATTGTTACCGGCGTGCTTGCGGTGACGGGCAAAGTGGTGATCTTGAATTGTCCGGACATCGTAGAGCCGGAGCTCACTTTGACATAGGAAGGAAGCGACACAATCGCCGGATTGCTGGCGCTGAGTAGTACGTCCGCTCCGGCCGAAGGTGCGGGCGCCAGGAGAGTTACCGTGGCGGAGAGCGACGTGCCGCCGGCGATCGCCGCCGAACTCAGATTTACTGAAGCCACGCCGTCCGGATTCAAGGTAAGCGTTGTGCTGGCGTTGCTTCCGGCCGCCGTGGCGGTGATCGTCACAGCGGTGGCGGTCGAAACATAGTTTGTGGTGATCGTAAACGGTGCGGATACCCCCGCACCGGCGGGAACTGTCACCGAAGCGGGGACCACCACGAGGCTGGGCCTGGAACTGGACAGATTCACAGTCAACCCTCCCGCCGGCGCCACTCCCAGAAGGTTCACGACGTTGGCCGTGGTGGATAGCCCGGCAGCCACGGTACTTGGCGATAGGACTACCGAGCCGGGCACGGCCGGCAGCACGTTCAGCGTAGCCGTAGCCACCGTACCGGAAATACCGGACAAGCCGGCCGTAATCGTTACGCCCGTAGAGGAAGACACTCCCGTGGTTACGATGTTGAAGCCTGGTGACGCCGTTGCGCCGGCGGCGATTGTAACCGAAGCCGGCACTGAAGCGATCGCCGGATTCGAGGACGAGAGTGTGAACACCAGACCGCCTGCCGGCGCGGCGGATGGCAGGTTCAGCGTATTCGCGCCGAGGGTGACGCCGCCATAAACGGCGCCGCCTGCGAGGCCGAATGAGGCTCCCAGCGGGTTCACAGTCAATACGGCGGTGCCCGTCGATCCATTTACCGTTCCGGAGATAGTCACCGGGGTAGTTGCGCTCACCAGCGAGGTGGAGATCGTGAAACTGGAGGAGACTGTTGCGCCCGCCGCCACGGGGACCGAAGCCGGCGCCGATGCAACCGCCGGATTGGAACTGACGAGACTCACTGTCACGCCGCCCGGAGGGGCCGGGCTGCCCAACGTGATTGTGTTCGCGGTAACCGGCAGTCCACCCAGCGTGACGGTCTGAGACAGACTCACGGACACGCTGGACCCCGTGCCGGTGCCGCTCAAGTTCACCGTCTGGGGCGAGCCGGACGAATTAGTTGGAACACTAAGCACACCAGTTAGGTTCCCCGCAGTACCGGGACTGAATGTGATATAGACTGTGCAACTGCTGCCAGGCGCTACGGGCGCGGTGCAGTTGTTGGTTTGGGAGAAGTTGCCGCTCGCGCTGATCCCGCCAATATTGAGTAAAGCGCTCCCACTGTTGGAGATGGTAATGCTCTGCGTGCTGGTGTTGCCGACTGCAACATTGCCGAAACTCACGGACGCGCTGGAGAACGCCACCTCGGGCGTTTGCAGCATGATTCCGATCCCGTTGGACGCCGGCAGTGTCACGGCCGCATCGATGCTGCCATCGTTGTTGAAATCGCCGAGAGCCATCGAGCCGGCCCCCGGAATCGAACCATATTGTAAAAGATCCGAGATGGCGACCGCGCCATTCACGGCCAGCGCAACCACGCTATCATCCGCGTTACTCGCCACCACCAGCTCCAATGTGCCGTCGCCGTTCACATCGGCTGCCGCCACCGACACCGGGTTCGGCGAAAGACGCGCGGTCTGCGACGGTCCGAGACTGAAGGTGCCATTTCCATTCCCCATGTACACCGACAGGGTTTGCGCCTGGCTGTTCACCGCGGCCAGATCCAGCTTTCCATCCCCGTTGAAATCGGCTGTCACCAGCGATACGGAGTCACCGGTGGCATAGGCGACTCCCGGAAGATAGGAGCCGTCTCCATGGTTTAGCAGAACGGTTAGACTGCCGCCGGGAGTAATGTCATTGGCAACGGCTAAATCGGGCTTGCCGTCTCCGTTAAAATCCGCGGCCACCAGCGCCATCGGATTCGGGCCGGCTGGATAATCGACATGTGCGGCAAACGTCCCGTCGCCATTGCCCAGCAATACGGAAACCGTGTTATCCGACGTATTCACCACTGCCAGATCCAGGTTGCCATCGCCATTGACGTCGGCCACCGCAATTCCAGCGGGTTGGTTGCCGGTTGCATAGGGAGTTTGCGCCGCAAACGCGCCGCCGCCGGTGCCCAGCAGAATGGAAACCGTGTTATCCGACCGATTAACTACTACCAGATCCAGGATCCCATCGTGGTTAAAATCACCGGATGCGACTGCCACGGGTTGATTTCCACTAGCATAATCCACGTTGGGGGCGAAGGTGCCGTCACCATTACCCAATAGGATCGAAACCGTGTTGATACCCGAGTTAGTGACTGCCAGATCGAGTTTGCCATCGGCATTGAAATCTGCCGAGGTTATAAACGTAGGTGACCCGCTGGCCGGGAATTGGGAACTGTTGAAGAACGGCGCGGGACTCGGGTACGCGACCGGCAGCCAGGCGACATTGGATGACCCACCGCCCGGGCCGGGACTCACCACGCTGACCCAACCGGTTCCAGGAGCAGCCAAATCGGTCGTAGTCAAAGAAGCCGTCAATTGGGAAGTACTGATATAGGTCGTAGTACGCGTGTTCCCGTTCCAATAGACCGTCGAGGTGGGCACGAAGCCGCTGCCGTTCACGGTCAGTGTCAGTCCGGATGTTCCCGGGACCACCGCGGACGGTAGCAGCGGCAGATTCACCAGAGGTACGGGGTTAGCTGTCCCGATGCCTGAGATCGAGATTAAATGCGGGCTATCCGCCGAAGCGTCCACTACGGTTACCAAACCTGTGCGCGATCCGATGGCTGCCGGAGCAAAGGCAACGGTAATGACGCAGTACCCGCCTGTGACAACGATGCTGCCGCAGGTATTCGTCTGCGTCGCATCGCCGGCCGCAATAATACTGGTCACACTTAGATTCCGCACGCCGATGTTCGTCAGCGTCACTGTTTGCGCCGCACTTACAGTCCCCACCGCTTGCGGAGGAAATACCAGACTGGAAGTGGAAAGAGCCGATTCGATTTTGGGAATCGCGGTGCATGTGCCCGACAGCGAAATGTTCAGTGGCCCGCTGGCCGCGTTGCTGCCGACGGTGATGTATCCCGCGCAGCTTCCAATGAGCGGCGCGGCCAGCATGGCGTTAATCGCGCAAGTGCCGCCGGGGATCAGGCTGGTCGGACAGTTGTTAGTTTGGGCGGCGGCGCCGCTGACGCTAAAGCCGGTGATCGAGAGCACCGAGGCGCCGATATTGCTCAGCGTAACAGTTTGCGGCAAACTCACCGTACCCGCAATTTGCGGCGGAAAGGTCAGTCCGTATGAGGAGAGTGCCGCCAGCGGCGGAGACGCAACTCCGGTGCCTCCCAAACTCACCACTTGCGGACTGGCTATGGCGTTAGTGGTGATGGTAACAGCCCCGGTCTGTATGCCCGCCGCCGCCGGGTTGAAAGTCACCGAAATGGTGCAAGTCACGCCCGGCGCCAGACTATGGCCGCAGTTGTTGGATTGTTTAAACTGCCCGCCGGCTGTAATCCCGCTGATATTCAGGACTCCGCCAGAGCTGTTAGTAAACGATACCTTCTGCTTCGCGCTGGTAGTGGACACAAGCTGATGGCCGAATTCCAGGCTCTGTAGAGACAGCACTCCCGCCGGTCCGCCATTGGTGATGAAATAAGCGCCGCTCTGCTTCGCGTTCATCACCACCACCGGATTGCCGCTGCTATCCATGACCAGGGCGGCATCTCCGCCGGGCGTGTCATAAGGGTCCAGATCGTTTCCGGCTAGCGGCACGGCCCAAACAAGCTGCTGTGCGGCGACGTCCAACATGGCCAGGTAACCCAGGTTTCCGGGATACGCGGCCTCCGGCAACATCAGATATGGCTGCGTGGAACTGCCGTACTCGGTAAATATTCCGGCTTGCCAGTAAGTGGACGGGGGCGCCCCCATGGCAGCCAGGAGAGTGCTGACGTTGATTGTTTCCATCAGAGCGCCGGTCGCGAAATTGCGATGGTAAAGGTTGGGATCAAACCGAATCTGGTGCCAAAACCCGCCTTCCGCGCGGGGATCGATGGCGAAATTGCAGGTTACCGGCTGCTCCTGCGGGCCCAGCGCAATCTGGAAGAGAAACGATCCGGTAGTGCCATTGTCTTGCACGCCAAATATGGAGGTCCCCACGTTATCGGTCGGCACGATGCCGGCGCCGTCAAAATAGAGGTTATTGCCGACGCATAGCGGCGAAGCGCCCGAAGGGCCGTGAATCACCAGGTTCCATGCCGGAGTAATGGGACTGGTCAGGTTTGTCGGGTCGACGTCCAGAGCCCACAAAGCTCCATAGGCGCTGTTCGTTGTGAGATTGGTGAGTACATAGACCCGGTTGGGATAGCTGCCGTTGTTGACGCAAGCCGTGTTGATGGTGGCGTAGTACGGACCGCTGTTCCCGGTCTGATACAAGTACGTGCTACCCACCAAAGCGCCGGTGGTGCCGTTGTAGAGAGCATTGGGCGCGGCGGCGATAAACACGGCGCCCACAGCGGCACCGCTCCCGTCGCCATTGATGATGACGTCCGGCGCCACATCGCAGTCCGTGCCTTGAAACGTTGTGGTCACTGTGGTGATTGCGCCCCCCGAGATCGTCGCCGAAGCCGCTGCTCCGGGGCAATCGCCCCCTGCCAGGATCACGTTGGCGGTGGAATATCCATCTCCGCCGTTGTATACGGTGAAAGCCAGGGTGCAGTTAGCCTGCCAGCATTGCGTGATCTGCTGCGGCGCCGTGCCGGTGAAAATCCCGCCATTCGGTGTCGGCACGAGACCAACGGGCACGCCTCCGGGCGTAGGCGTGGACCACGCCACGCTGCCATCGTTATTGAATTTGTAGATGTGCTGATCGTCTCCCGCCACCACACTGCCATCCGCCTGCATGATGGGCATGCCGGCGAAATTGTGATTGTCCAGCAGATCGCGGGATCCCCATACAATGTTGCCGTCCCCGTTGTAGACGACCAGAGCATTCCAGGACTGCCGGTATGCGCAGGCTACGTAGGTTCCGTTCGATATGCAGCCGTCTCCTACCGACACGCCACTCTGCGATGTGTCACTGTTTCTGACGTAAACGTTTTGACCGATTCCGGGCGGTGTCAGCGGCACGAAGTCGGTCATCTGCGCGTTGCAGTGCGCCATCGAGCACCATCCCGGCGCAGGCGTTACCTGCGCCGCCAGAGGTGCCGAAATCGATAAAAACGCGATCCCCACAACACTCGCGAAAGCCCAAGGCCAGCGAAGCGCGTCGGGGGCCGCACCCCAGGTAAATCGGTCAAGCTGCATTTGGGTAATCCACCAAGGCTAGCGTAGGATTGTGTCGAAATCAATACCATTCGTTTCATTTTTTGGGGTCAATTCCGAGCAGTACCGCTAGGAATTCCTGGGCCCTTCCGTATCGCGTTTGGTTACTGCATGTTACGCTCGGCAAATGGACGGCCAGGAGAATAATTCCAGTGTGGCCGTGTTGGCGGAAAAGCCTTCCGTGGCTCGGGACATCTCCCGGGTGCTGGGCGCCACGAAGACCGGCCAAGGGTATCTGCACGGCAACGGCTATGTGGTGACCTGGGCCATCGGACATCTCGTCGCGCTGGCACAACCTCACGAGATTCGACCGGAGTGGAAGCATTGGCGGCGCGACCTGTTGCCTATGCTGCCGCATGATTGGCCGTTGGTCATTTACGAGAAGACCAAAGATCAGTTTGAGGTCGTCCAAAAGATTCTGAATTCGCCGAAAGTTGCCCGGGTGGTGTGCGCCACCGACGCCGGCCGCGAAGGCGAACTGATCTTTCGATACATCTACGAAGCCGCCGGCTGCCGGAAGCCGTTCAGCCGTTTGTGGATCTCGTCGCTCACTCCGGACGCCATCCGCAAGGGCTTTAGCGAATTGAAGGATGGAGCGGCATACGATCCGCTGGCCGATGCCGCCCGCGGCCGCAGCCGGGCTGACTGGCTGGTGGGCATGAACCTGTCGCGCGCGTACACTTTGGCGCTGAATGACGAACTCTCCGTGGGCCGTGTGCAAACGCCAACGTTGGCCATGGTGGCGGAGAGGGAGTTAGTCATTCGGGCCTTTGTGCCGGAAGATTACATCGAGGTGCAGGCGACGTTCAGTCCCGTGGCGGAAGCGAAGTATCGGGGCGCCTGGTTCCGCGAGCCGGTGAAGGATTCCATTCAGATGGCCATGCGGCTGCCGCCCGATGGCGAAGAAGCCGGCCGCATAGTGAAGCGGGCGCGTAGCGGCGTCGCGCGAATCGAATCCATTAAATCCGAAACGCAGCGCATGGCGCCGCCGCCGTTGTACGACTTGACCGAACTGCAGCGGCATGCCAACCGGCTGTTCGGCTTCAGCGCGCAGAAGACCTTGGAGATCGCGCAGGCATTGTACGAGAGCCGCAAGTTGATCAGCTACCCGCGCACCGATAGCCGCCATCTCTCGCAGGATGTGGCGCATACGCTGCCTGCGGTGGTGCGTGCGATTGAGGGGCGCTACCAGGAACTAATCGCGCCCGGCGCCGGCGAACGGCCGCTCGGCCGCCGTTTTGTGGACGATTCGAAAGTCACCGATCATCACGCCATCATCCCGACCACGATACAAGCCGGAGATCTGATGGCCGATGAACGCAAGATTTACGATTTGATTTGCCGGCGCCTGTTGAGCGCATGGCACGACGATTACATCACGGCCGTAACCGCCGTGATCACGGCCATTGCCAATCCTGGGGTGACCGACAAATATCACACCAGTGGAACGGCAGTGGTGCAATTGGGCTGGAAGGTGCTGGACGTGGTTCCGGAGCGGCGCCAGGAACGCGGCGCAGAAGAGCCGTCGCTGCCGCCGGGACTCGCGGAGGGTCAGCCGCAAGCCGTGCTGGACGCCGAAGCGCAGAAGAAGAAGACACGGCCCCCCAAGCGGTTTACCGAAGGCACGCTGCTGACGGCCATGGAGACGGCCGGCAAGACTCTCGATGAGAAAGAGCTGTCGGACGCCATGAAAGAAACCGGCCTGGGGACGCCGGCCACGCGCGCGGCCATCATCGAAGTCCTGCTGAAGCGCGGCTATATCGTGCGCGACGGCAAGAGCCTGCAGGCCACCGAAAAGGGCATTCATCTGATCGAGGTGGTGCATCCCGAAGTGAAGAGTCCCGCCATGACGGGTCAGTGGGAAGCCTACCTGAAACGCATTCAGAAAGGCACAGCGAAGCTGGCGCCGTTTATCGAGGGAATTGAGAATTATGTAAGAGAAGTGGTGGGGAAGGTAGAATCACGGCCAGCGCCGGCTGCCAACGCCGGCGTTCCGGAAGCCCCGCGCGAGCTTAAGCCCGCTCTCCCCGCCGGCGCCAGTCTCACGGATTTGCTGCACTCGGCCTTCGGATACGAATGCTTCCGGCCCAATCAGGAGGCCGTTTGCGAGGCCGTTATCGCCGGCCGCGACGTATTGCTGGTGATGCCGACCGGCTCCGGCAAATCGCTCTGTTATCAACTGCCGGGTGTGGCGCGCGGCGGCACCACTTTGGTCATTAGTCCGCTGATCGCGCTGATGGAAGACCAGGTCGCCAAGTTGAAAGCCATGCATCTGGCCGTGGATCGGATTCATTCCGGCCGCGATCGCGCGGCTTCGCGGCAGGCTTCCATCGATTATCTGGAAGGCAAGCTGCAATTCCTCTTTGTCGCGCCGGAGCGTTTGCGCGTGCCGGGCTTTCCGGCCATGCTGGCCAAGCGTAAGCCATCGCTGGTGGCCATCGACGAAGCCCATTGCATTTCGCAATGGGGCCACGATTTCCGTCCCGATTACCGCATGCTGGGCCAGTATCTGCCGCATCTGCGTCCGGCGCCGGTGATCGCCATGACGGCCACCGCTACGTCCCTGGTCCAGAACGACATCGTCGAACAGCTTGGCCTCGGCGAGGCCCAGCGCTTCATTCACGGCTTCCGGCGTTCCAATATCGCCGTTGAGGTGGTTGAGGCGCCGCAAAGCGAACGCGCCGATCTGGCGCGCGAATTGTTGCAGGATGCCGCGCGGCGTCCTGCTATCGTCTACGTGCCGACGCGCCGCGAGGCGGACAGCTTTGCCGCCGAGTTGAAACAGGATTTTCCCGCTGCGGCCTACCATGCGGGCCTGGATTCGCAGCGTCGCAAGAGCGTGCAGACGGCCTTTCTCGCCGGAGAACTGCAAGTCACCGTGGCGACCATCGCGTTCGGTATGGGTATCGATAAACCGGATATCCGCACGGTCATTCACACGGCGCTGCCGGGTTCGCTCGAAGCCTACTACCAGGAAGTGGGGCGCGCGGGCCGCGATGGCGCGCCGTCTCGCGCGGTCCTGATGCATGCGTATGCGGACCGCTTTACGCACGATTACTTCTTCGACCGCGATTATCCGGACGTCGCGGTTCTGGAGAGCATCTACGCCCGCCTGACAGATCAGGCGTTGCTGAAAGAAGTCGTGCAACGCGTGGTGCGCATCGACGGAGACGTCTTCGACAAGGCACTCGAAAAGCTATGGATTCACGGCGGCGCGCTGGTGGACGCGGAAGAGACGCTGCGGCGCGGCAGTGAAGCCTGGCGCGAGCTGTACCTGGCACAGGCCGAGCACAAGCTGGCGCAGATCGAGTTGATGATCCGCTACACGCAATCGAGCGACTGCCGCATGCTGGGCCTGGTGCGGCATTTCGGCGATTTTGCCGACACCCAGCAGCGCTGCGGGATCTGCGATTTCTGCGCGCCGGATGAGTGTATCGCACAGAGCTTCCGGGAAGCTTCGGAGGGCGAGCGCAAGGCGGCGGGCCGCATTCTGGCGGCGCTGAAGAAATCCGGAAGAAAGGCCACCGGGCGATTGCACGGCGAGGTCTTCGCGGACTTTTCGCTGGACCGCGACTCGTACGAACAGGTGCTGGGCGGGATGGCGCGCGCCGGATGGGTGGAGTTGTCCGACGCGTCGTTCCAGCAAGACGGCCGGCGGGTGGATTACCGCGTGGCGGCGCCGAGCGCGGCCGGACGAGAGATCGATGCATCGGCGGTGCCGCGATTCGAGATGAAACTGGAGATCGAGGCCGCGCCGAAGCGCCGGAAGAAAGCGCGCGCGGCGCGGCGCCGTGGCCGGGAGAAGGCCAAGCCCGCCCAGAAGGCTGCGCCGCCGGCTTCGCATGCCGCAGTCGAAAAGGCGCTGCGCGACTGGCGCCTGGCGGAGGCGCGCCGGCGGGAAGTGCCCGCGTTCCGAATATTCACCGACAAGACGTTGCAGGCGATCGCGGCGGAAAGACCGGCTACGACGCGGGAACTGCTGGAGATTCCGGGTGTCGGTCCACGGCTGGCGGAGCAGTATGGGGCGCAGATTTTTGGGATACTGGCGCGGTCGTAAGCTGGGTCAGACCTGTTCGACACGGCGATGCGATTCCCTTTGCCACCGGGGATCCACGTAGTTGGAGCAGGCTCGGCGCCTTCGGAGCTTCCACCGCTACACTTAGAATGTATGGAAGTCCGCGCCATGAGGGGTTGGGACGAATTCGAGACCAGCGTCCGCGATCTCGAATCTGAGCGCGCCAAGCTGAAGGCTGAGCGACCCGGGTTCTATGCATCACCGTGGTTGTTTCGCGGCCACGCCTCCAGCAACTGGCGGCTTGAGACCACGCTGGAACGCTATGTGCCGAACGCCGCTCACTGCAAAATTCGCAGCTTTCACCAAAAGGTGCTCGCAGCAAAGCCGCAGATCGAGTCGGTCACGGGGCGACACTGGGACGTCCCCGACCTCGACAAGTTCTCTTATGAGCTTGCGGGGCGGGAGTCCTTGACCCTCCCGGAATTCCCTGGCTACGAATTCTGGGCTTACCTTCGGCACGTTGGTTTCCCATCGCCGCTGCTCGATTGGACCCGGTCTCATTATGTTGCCGCCTTCTTTGCATTCAGAGGAGATCTCGCTCGGCAGGATCATGAGGCGGCCATTTTGGCCTATTTGGAGTTTGCCGGCACAACGAAGCGCCACCTGGAGCCCCACATTGCGACATTTGGGCCTCATGTCCGGACTCACGTGCGACACGTACTGCAGAAGAGCGATTACTCGATTTGTTCGGATCACCAAAAAGGAGATTGGCACCTTGCAAGCCACGAGGATGCGTTATCGTACGGTCGAGAGTCGATGGTGAAGTTCACGATTCCCACCGCGGAACGCGTAAGTGTACTGAGTATGTTGGACCGCTTCAGAGGCGTCGTCCGCAGCGCGCAGAGTGTAAGGTCCCACCCACCGGCACCATTTTGGTGCACAATGGTTCTATGCGAACGGCAGGCAAGATCGTGCGCCAGAGTGTCAGCCTTCCGGCAAATATCGCAGTCCAAGTGCGCTCGATGGCAAAGACCCGGCGGGTCAGCGCCAACAGGATGTTAGTGGAACTGGTCGAAAACGGAATAGCGGCGGAGAGGCAGAAGCAGCAGGAGTTCTTTGACTTGGCCGAGCGCTTCCGTAATGCGAATGATCCCGAAGAGGTAAAGCGTCTCGGCGATCAAATGGGCCGACTAGTCTTCGGCGGCTGATGCCAGAAATCGAGAGTTGGGCAATTTCCCCAACGCCGTCCGCCTGCACTTGATCGATCGGATGCACAGCCGCGAGATTAGCATCGCCGATCTCAACCAGCTTCGTCTCTGGGTGGAATCCCGGCCGGACGTGCCGGAAGGCGACTGGTACAAGGATTTCGGCTCCTTCAAGATTTGCGGTCAAGGATCATTACCGAAGACCATTCTGCAGCACGGACAGGCTGCCAAGGGAGAGGCCCTTTAATATTGTAGAGGCACAGCGTAATGTCAGATTCATTGAACCCAAACATCCGTTGCTCCTATTCCGGCTGGATGGCCAGGACGGCGGGCGTAGTCGCGCAGTTATCCGTGGACGGCGCTGAATTCTGGGTGGCGGATGAATCGCCGGAGCACTCCAAACTTCAGCCCCGAGACGCTCGCAGGCGCCATTCGTATGGTGATGGTGGTGCCAGATCCGGACGCCGCACTTGCGCGGGCAGTGGCGGATCAGCCGTACGGCTGGCGCGTCGGGCGGGTTGCCGGTCCATTCGGACATCACTGGGAGATCGGCAAGCCTCTGAACTGAGTCGCGACGGCGGCGGCGGTGAACATCGCCAGTTCGCGGAACATCTCTTCCGCGCCGGCTTCGCGTTCGGCTTGCGGCAGCGCCAGGTGGGCTTCCACGCGGCGGCGCATTCCCTCGATCTCGCCCGGGCTGGCCGCCTCCTGCAACGACTCGAACAGGAGGCGATGCGCGCCTTTACGTTCCATCACCTCCATGCCGTCGAGGATCTGGCGATGGCAGGTGCCTTCCCAAATGGTCAGCACCATGGCCTCGCGAAACCAGCGTTCGACGGGGAACTCTGCCAGCACGCCGAGCGCGCCATGCACCTCCATGGCCCAGCGGGCGATCTGCGGCGCCACATCGGAAGTCCAGTACTTGGCCAAGTGCGCGACCAGGCGGAAGAGATGATAGCGGTCGGAGTAAGGCGGCTTCTGACGCCACACTTCGTCGAGGCGCTGGATGCTTTCCCAGCCGAGCGCGAAGGCGCGCCGCAGCGTCTCGATATGTTGCCGGAACTGCTGCGCCATTAGCGGCTGCTCGAATACCGGCTTGCCGAAGGCGATGCGGCCGCGGGCGAAGTCCGCCGACTCGGCGAGCGCGCGCTGGGCTATGGCGGCGCTGCCGAGGGAATTCGTGGCGCGGGACAGGTTCAGCACTTCGAGGATCAGATGCACGCCTTGGTCGCGCGAGCCGAGCAGCCATGCTTCACTGTGGCGCAGTTCCACTTCGCCGGTGGGCACTGAACGGGTCGCCACTTTGTCTTTCAGACGGCGGACAGTATAATTCAATTCGCCGTTTTCGCGGCGCTTGGGCAGCAGAAACAGAGCGAGGCCGCGCACGTTGTGCGGCGCATCCGCGGGACGCGCGGCGACAACGGCCAGGTCCGCCCCGGCGTTACTGGCGAAGTATTTGTCGCCGGTGAGCAGCCAGTGGCCGTCCGCCGGGCGGGCGATGGTTTCGACGTTCGCGCCCAAGTCGGAGCCGCCCTTGATCTCGGTCATCCAGGTGGCGCCCTGCCAGACGGTATCATCGCGGCGCAGCAGGGGCGGCAGGAAGCGGGCTTTGAGCGACTCGCCGCCATGCTGATCGAGCGCCACGGCAGTGGCCAGCGATACCACATAGGGACACGTCAGGCCGGGATCGTAGAAGCAGGTGATGTAATCGAACAGGGCGCAGGCGGCGAGGGACTGATCGTCGAAGGCGCGCCAGACCACCCCGGCTTTGTAGCCCTGCCGGAGGGCACGCCAGTATTCGGGGGCGAACAGGATTTCATCCACGCGGCGGCCGCTACGGTCGAACATGCGCAGCCATGGCGTGCCGGCGCGGTCGGTAGCGTCGGAGATGGCTTTGCCTTCGGTTTCCCACCAGGACTCGTAATCGCGGAGTGCGCGCTCGTGCGGCAAAGCGCCGAGCATGTGCTGGAGGAAATTGACGGGAGAACGTAAGACATCGATTTCCATGCTGAAGCTATGTTATTTGACGGCGAACCAGATTTCCACTTCGCCGGCGCGGTAGATGGCGGTGGCGGTATCCCTGATGCCCGACACATGGCCGCGATGCGTGAACACGGCATAGCGTTGTGCGGGAAGATGCACGTGGCGGAATGCGGCGGGGAGCGCCTGGAGATCCGATACTTCGACTCCGCGGAGGTAGTCGAATCCGGTTCGGCCGTTCATCGTGCTGACCACGCCGTATGCCACACTGCCGATCTGACCGGGTATGCGGCCTAAATGGGGTGTTAAGCGCTGCCATTGCGCCGGTATGTTTGTGACGGTCGACCCGTCGTAGTGGCTCTCTAAGCCGGCGATCACGCGCGGCTGGTTGGTTTCGATTCGATCCGGTTGCAGATCGCGCAACACCGTTTTGTTTTCCGTGTCGATCACCACCAGATGCGCGCCATAGGACGATCCACCGCAGCCACATACGCCCGGCCGCCGTCGGGACTAAATGCGATGGCGAAGGGCATGGCCGTCAGCGGGATCACAGCCGACGAATGACCGTCTGTAATGTCCAGTACGACCAGGCTATTCACCGCTCCCGGCGTAGCTCCTCATTCTTCTCCGGGTACGCCTTCGTAAAGCTGTGTGAGAACATACATGGAAAGGTGATCGGGCGTTGGCGCGATGATCGCCGCGCCCGCAGCCGCGGGAAATTCCGCAACAGTTGCCCCCGTGCCCGTATCCAGTATGGAGATGGTTGCCGGAGTGGAGCAGCACAGCGCCACGTATGCTTTTGACGCAGCCAGGCACGGCATCGCGCCCGCCGCCAGAGCCCCTGCCAGGGCCAGAACGCGCCGCAAATTATTCATGGTTGGAGTCCGCCTGCCGTCGTCTATATAGTAGTCCAATCGCCGGCCCGCGCCACCAATGCCGCCGCCATTGCATCATTAGGGTATGGCCATTCACACCGTCCAAATCCCCGTCGGCGGGATGACGTGCGGCAGTTGCGCCCGCACGGTGGAACGCAAACTTTCTACCAGCCCGGGCGTGACCAACGCGCGGGTGGACCTGGCGGGCGGCACAGCCATCGTCGAATTCGACGCCGACCACACCCAACTACCTGACCTGCGGCACGTCATCGAGCAGTTAGGGTACACTGTACAGCCATGAGTGCCGCACCTGCCCGGCGGGTGGACCTGCCCCTTTCCGGGATGTCCTGCGTGGCGTGCGCGCGCAGCATCGAGAAGCAACTCGCGGCCACGGCTGGTGTCGCCAACGCGCATGTCAACTTCGCCACCAGCATAGCCACTGTCGAGTTCGATGCCAGCCGCACGGCGGTCCGCAACCTGGTGGATGCTATCGAAGAGCTTGGCTACGGCGTTCCCCAGGACGAGGAGCGCGCGGAAGATCTCGAGCGCGCCACGCTGCAGCGGAGATTGTGGATCGCAGTCGCGTTCGCGGCGCCGGTCGTAGTGTTGGGTATGATCCCCGGCCTGATGCACCTGGGCGCCATGAGTTGGATCCAACTGGTCCTCACCATTCCCGTGGTCTGCTACGCCGGAGCGCCCTTCTACACCGGCGCCTGGACCGCATTACGCCATCGCTCCGCGAACATGAACACACTCGTCGCGTTGGGCACGGGCGCGGCGTTTCTCTATTCCCTGGCGGTAACCCTGCGCGGCGGGCACGAGGTTTACTTCGAGGCGGCCGCCATGATTATCTCTTTGATCCTTCTGGGGCGGCTCCTGGAAGCCCGCGCCCGCGGCCGGGCGTCGGACGCCATCCGCCGCCTCCGCGACCTGCAACCCAGGACCGCTCGCGTGGCGCGCGCCGGCGTCGAGATGGACGTTCCCCTGGAACAGGTGCGCATCGACGACATCGTGGTGGTGCGGCCGGGCGAAAAAATTGCCGTCGATGGCGCCGTAGTCGAAGGGAATTCGGCAGTCGATGAATCCATGCTCACCGGCGAAAGTATGCCGGCGAGTAAGCAACCCGGCGACCTGCTCTACGCGGGCACCATCAACCGTTCCGGCAGCCTGCGTTTCGAGGCGCGCAAGATCGGCCGCGCCACGGCGCTGCAGCAAATGATAGAACTGGTGCGCCAGGCGCAAGGCTCGCGCGCGCCCGTCGCGCGCTTGGCCGATGTGGTCAGCGGCTACTTCACCATTGGCGTGTTAGTGGTAGCGGCGCTTACGTTTTTGGTTTGGATCGCTTTTGCCCCGCTCTCATTCGCCCTGGTGAATTTCGTCTCCGTCCTGATCGTCGCCTGTCCGTGCGCTCTGGGGCTGGCTACGCCCACTGCGATCATGGTCGGCGCCGGCCGCGCCGCCGAGCGCGGAATCTTGATCAAAGGCGGTGAAGCGCTCGAAGCCGGTTGCCACATCCGCACGGTTATGCTGGATAAAACCGGCACCATCACCACGGGTACACCGCGAATCACGGATGTGATTCCGGCGAGCGGATTCACGGAAACCGAACTGCTGCGGCTGGCCGCGTCCGCCGAACGTGATTCCGAGCACCCGCTGGGCAAGGCTGTCGTGGAGCACGCGAGGTCGCTTTCGATCGCCCTTGCAACCGCGGCCGGATTTCAAGCCATGGCGGGACTCGGTGTCGAGGCCCAGGTCGAGGGCCACGCGGTGAAAGTGCAGGGAGGTCTCGATCCCACAGGGAAATTCGCTACCGCCGCGCGCCTGGCCGCCGAAGGCAAAACCATCGCACTCGTTTCCGTCGATAATCAACCCGCCGGCGTGCTGGCCTTCGCCGACACGCTGAAGCCCGAATCCGCCGCCGCCATCCAGCGCCTGCGAGATATGGGCCTCGAAGTATGGCTGATCACCGGCGATAACCAAAGCACTGCGGAAGCCGTCGCGCGGCAGGTAGGCATCCGGCAAGTGCTGGCAGGGGTTCTGCCGGATGGGAAGGTAGCGGAAGTGCGCCGCCTGCAGGCTGCCGGCCAAAAGGTGGCCATGGTAGGCGACGGCATCAACGACGCGCCCGCGCTCGCCCAGGCCGACGTCGGCATCGCCATCGGCGCAGGCGCCGATATAGCCAGGGAAGCCGCGGGAATCACCCTCATGCGCGGCGATCTGAATGGGATAGCCGACGCGCTCCAATTGTCCCGCCGTACCATGCGTGTGATCCGCCAGAATCTGTTTTGGGCCTTCGCCTACAACACCATCGGAATCCCGATCGCGGCCGGTGTGCTCTATCCATTCACCGGGTGGCGCTTGTCGCCCATACTGGCGGCGGCAGCCATGGCGCTCTCCAGCGTGACCGTGGTCGCCAACAGCCTCCGGCTCAAGCGCGCCTAGAAGGGAAGCGATCCTGCGACCGATTGCCCACAACCTGTTATCCTGAGGTTTCCAGTGCTGAAGCGCTTCATCTTCTGGGATTATCCTCGCGCCAGTTGGCAGTACGATGTCATGGTCGGCATTATTGTCCTGTTCGTTTTCCTGACCCCTCGTGCGTGGTTTCGGGACCAGCCCCGCACCCCCCTGGTTAGTTCCATCGCGGCTTTGCCTGCCGAACACGGCAGCAGTGTCTATTGGGTGGAGCCCGAGCTGCTCGCCGGCCTGTCCAAGGATCAACAGGTGCAAAAGCTACCCGAACTGCTCATGAAACAGACTCACCAGAAGCGATTGACCGTGACCCGTGTCGAACCCGTGGCGGACTCTGACGGCGTCACCAAGGGTTACATGGTCTTCGCCAAACCTTGAGCGCCAGCCGCATGCGCCTTCACACCATCGCCATTCTGGGAATTGCGGCCGCGCTCCCCGTTATCGCCCTACCACCATCCGATCTGGACAACTTGCTCAACCGCATTGATAAGGCTGGCGCGGGATTCCACGCCATTACAGCTCATCTGCGCCGCATTTCGCATATCGCCGTGATCAACGACGACACCGTGGATTCTGGCGCCATTCGTCTCAAACGCACCCATCCACGGGACCTGCACATGCTCATCGACGTCACAGAGCCGGATGCGAAAACGGTTGCTTTTCAGGGCCATAAGCTGGAAATCTACTATCCAAAGATCAAAACCGTCCAGGAATTCGATGTGGGCAAGAGCCGTGCCCTGCTGGAGCAATTCTTTCTGGTCGGTTTCGGCACCTCACGTGCCGACCTGGAGGCTTCGTACAATCTCCGGCTGATCGGCCCGGAAACCATCGACGGCCAGAAGACCGAGCACCTGGAACTAATACCGAAATCTAAAGAGGTTTTGCAGCATCTAACGAAATTCGAGCTGTGGATTTCCGATTCGGGCTATCCCGTGCAACAAAAGTTCGACCTGAAGGCGGGGGATTATCAACTGGCTACCTATACGGATGTGAAGATTAACCCGGAACTGCCGGATGCGGACCTGAAATTGCAACTACCGGCAAAAGTGAAAAGGGAATACCCACAGAAGTAAAATCCAGGCGAAACCAGGCGCATGGAATCAAGCGGAACAAGAAACAGGCTGACGTATTTGGACTGGCTGCGCGGCATCGGCGGCATTATCATGCTGCAAGGCCATGCCTTCCATTCCTTCCTGAAGCCCCAGTTGCGCGGCGGGGCGGCATACATGCTCTCGCAATTCTGCGGCGGCATGCCCCCCGCGATTTTCCTGTTTCTGACCGGCGTCACCCTGGCATTCCTCATGTACAGTTTCGAGCGCAAGAGTGTTTCGCGGCCCAGCCGGATTGTGGGCACGCTGCGGCGTGCCGGATACCTGTTCGGCATTGCTATGCTCCTGCGCCTGCAGCTTTGGCTCTTCAGTTGGCCCAGCCCCTGGACCAACCTGCTAAAGGTGGACATTCTGAACTGCATGGGATTCGGCATCGCCCTGATGTCCGTGATGGCCGTGTTCACCACGGCGCAACGTGTCCGCATCTGCGCAGGGCTGGGACTTCTAATCGCGAGCGTCTCACCCCTGGTCACACAGTTGAACTGGACCGGCGTGCCTTGGATTGTAAAAGCCTATATCGCGCCAGACTACAACTATTTCAGTTTTTTCCCGTGGGCCGCTTATCTGGCCTTCGGCATGAGTGCCGGGAGCCTGATCCGCCAGTTGAAACACGAACAGCACGATCGTGCCATGCAATGGTGCGCTCTGCTCGGCATTGGATTGATACTCTGCGCCCGCTATTTCGCCAATCTGCCCTTCTCTGTGTATCCCAAATCCGATTTCTGGCTCGATAGTCCCGCGCAGGTGCTCGTCAAGTTGGGCGTCATGCTTATGATCCTTGCTTTGGCCTACGTGTGGACTCAATACGCCGCTGCGCCCGGCTGGAGTTGGGTGCGGCAGTTCGGCATTACGTCGCTGCTGGTTTACTGGGTGCACATCGAATTGGTCTACGGGCGCTGGCTGCCGTGGTGTAAGAACAACCTTGACGTGGGCCAGACGGTCCTGGCCGCGGCGGTGCTCATCGTGTTGATGTTGGGGCTGGCCACGGCCAAGACCTATCGCAAGGAAATCGCCGCCTACGTCGCGAGCTGGCGCTGGTCGTGGTCCGCCAAGCCCGACCGTATCCCCGCGGACTGACGCCCGTCTCGAAGAAATGCAGTCCTTTTACATCACGCATGCCTGCGCCACCAGGCCGATCATGGAGCTACTGGCTAAGGTGGTACCTCAAGCCGTCCTGGAGCTCGGAATCGGTGGCGGCGGTAAACCTCGCCCTCTACGATCCCCACATCGTCAATATCGTGGTAGGTGTCGATCCCATGACCGACTTGCGTAGCCGCGCGGAGTCGCCGCCTCGTCCGAATGGCATCGCCGTGCCATCCTTCGGTCCAATCGCCTGCCGAGGCACTGCCTTAGGCCCGCCGGGTGTTGAAGCCCGGTGGCCGGTTTCTTTTCTGCGCGCACGGCCTGGCGCCCGATTCCCAGGTCGAGCGCTGGCAGCGCCGGGTTGAACCCTTGTGGAAGCGTTTGGCCGGCGGCTGTCATTTGACTCGTCCGGTTGTCGGCATTGCGGCCCGACTGAATCTAAAGTCTGCCGGTCAAACTCAGCAACAGCACAGTCAGCACGATCAACGTGATGACCACATAGGCGCGGTCCCGCTGCAACGCGAAAGCCACCACCGAAAAAGCCACCCGTGCGACGGGCGTGGCGATCAGCAGCAGCAGTCCAAGTTGAATCATTCGCCGGCAATGGAAACCAGGAATCCCGGACACGACCCCGCGCCAGTGCCGCAGGTACTCCGGCTCGCCTCGGAATACGTGATAGCTCGGTGCGGTGCCGCCGTACTGCGCCAGATACCAGACACCACCCGCAAATACCACCGCCGCCGATAACATCACGCCGTAGCGCAGTAGCGCCCCGATAATCTCATCCACTTGCTGATCGCTGAGCGCCTGCCGGCCCGTCTGATCCGCCATTACATGCGCCCCGTGACGCCGTTGTAGATCATCTCCGCCGCCAGTACGCCCACCACTACGGCAAAAACCCATCGCAGGATCTTTGTCGGAGCGCCGGGAAGCAAACGCGCGCCGGCCAGCGAACCGGCCAGCACCCCTAATACCACCGGCATGGTGAGCCCCGGATCGATATAGCCCCGCTGCAAGTACACGCCCGCGCTGGCCGCGGCTGTCACTCCGATCATAAAGTTGCTGGTGGTGGTCGAAACCTTGAATGGAACGCGCATGACACGGTCCATGGCGATCACTTTTAGAGCACCGGAGCCGATACCGAGCAGGCCCGATAATGCTCCGGCTACGAACATCAGGCTGAAACCGGTCTTAACGTGGCTCACCTTGTAGAATCGGACACCCGCCGGCGTGGGAAAACTGCCGTTCAGGCGCAGCCGCTTGGCCAGTGGATCGTCTGGCTCGCCCTCTTGCGCCGTGGGGTGCGGGCGCGTCGACGCCCATGCCGAATGCAACAATACGACGCCGAACACCACCGCCAGGGCCGCCGGAGAAATCCTCGCGGCGAAGTAGGCGCCGCATACCGCGCCCACCGTGGTGGCGATCTCCAGAAACATGCCGATCCGGATATTGGAGAATCCTTCCCGCACATACGCGGCGGCTGCGCCCGACGACGTGGCGATTACCGAAATCAGGGTCGCGCCAATGGCGTAGTGCAGATCGATGCCCAGCAACAAGACCATGGCGGGTGTGATCACCACTCCGCCGCCAAGTCCGGTCAGAGATCCCAGAAAGCCCGCCGCCAGAGAGATAACTCCAATCAGGGCTGTCAGTTCGAGTATGTTCAAGCTGCCTCACCGGGATACAGGTATGCACGGCCGGGCAGACGACTGTCCCGGCTTCAGGCACGCTTGCGATAATACAACGTTAAGCCGTGGCCGCGCGAGCGGTCCCGCGTTCCAGACGCAGCAACTCCCCATCCAGATCGTCAAGGGCTTTTTGCATCAGATTCCGATATCTGGGATTCTGGCTGGTTTCGAGCTCCCGCAGGACACGGGTGCGAGAAAGCGTCAAGCTTTCTCTTTTGCGGAGCAAATCCAAATCTTGCGCCGAAGCTTGCTTACCGCG
The DNA here is from genome assembly GCA_049511415.1 of Bryobacteraceae bacterium. GTDB lineage: Bacteria > Acidobacteriota > Terriglobia > Bryobacterales > Bryobacteraceae > Bog-159. The sequence continues at coordinate 76,628 of JBEKYC010000005.1, forward strand.
AGGCGCAGGGACCCGTCTCTCGGCCGACTCAATTTGCGATTCGACCGCTTTACTTTCCCAACCTCTTGCCATAACTTCATTATAAGTCCGCGCATCTTCCCGGCGCGCGCATTTCGCCAGCCCGTTTTCCAAATCAGGCTGGACGCGGCCTTTCGCGCCAAGTTCCGCGCCTTTAGAATAGAGATGCATGCAATTTTGGACAAAGGCGACACAAAGGGGGTTTGATTGCGTATGAAGTGCCCTATCTGCAAGAAAGAAGTCCAACCTGCCGGCCCTGAAGCCCCGTTCTGCAGCGAGCGGTGCCGCATCATCGACCTGGGTAATTGGGCTTCGGACAAATACGTGATTTCCACCCCTCTGCGACCCGAACAATTGGCCGATCTGGACGATGATGGCGATCCGCGGTAGACTCGCCACCCTCATCTCCACATGGATGGGTTGCGGCTATTCACCCAAGGCGCCTGGCACCGCGGGGTCGGCCGCCGCTATCTTGATCGCCCTGCTGATCGACCACACGGCCGCTTTCCCGCCGCTGGCCTACGCCGGGCTGGCAGTGGCTCTAACGCCACCCGCGATGTGGGCTGCCGGGGTCACCGCGGTTCAATTGGGGCGCAAAGATCCCCAAATCGTCGTCGTCGATGAAGTTGCCGGCCAATGGCTGACGCTGGCCGGAGCCCACCCACTGAATTGGAAGTCCTTCTTGGCCGCTTTTGTGCTTTTCCGGCTCTTCGACATCTGGAAACCGTGGCCCGTCCGCCAATTGGAATCCCTGCCCGGCGGCGTGGGTATCGTCGCCGATGACCTGATGGCGGGTGTATACGCCGCACTTGTCTTATTTCTGGCAGGATGCTTCAATCTTTATTAATGCCCATTCGTAAATCGGCTAACGGCCGCCCGCAGATCGCCCAGGTCAGACCGGGAGCGGCTATCGCTGGCGGCGAGTTGCTCATCCAGGGCAAGGGATTTGCCAAAACCGACCGGCCCCGCGTCACTATCGGCGATGTGGTTGCGCCGGTCGTCATTGGCTCGGACTCGCTGGTGATCGTGCGTGTTCCCGAAGGCGCCGCCGCCGGCGAAGTGGTTGTGGCCAGCGGCAGCCAGACCAGTGATGCGTGGGCCTGCGATATTGGTTTCCCGATCGCCGACAGCCTGCATCCGGTTGCCAACCCAGCCGTTGACACTTTTGGCAACATCTACAGCACCTTTAGCGGATCTCGCGGGCAAAAAGTCGCCGTCGCCGTGTTCAAGATCGATTTGAACTACAACATCAAGCCGTTCATCAACGATATGTTGAACGCCACCGGCCTGGCGTTCGACCATGACGGGCTGCTATACATCTCCAGTCGGTCCGATGGCACTGTATATCAGGTAACCCCGAACGGCAACGTCAGCACGTTTGTAGAGGGTATGGGAGTAGCCACCGGCTTGGCCTTCGATCCCGACGGCAGCCTGTACGTTGGCGACCGCCAGGGCACCATTTTCAAGATCAGCCCGAGCCGCCAGATCTTCGTGTTTGCCACCCTGGAGACCTCCATCGCCGCGTATCACTTCGCCTTCGGACCCGACGGGTACCTGTACGTCACCGGTCCCACCACCTCCAGCTTCGATTGCGTGTACCGTGTGTCGCATGCCGGCGACGTAGAGGTTTTTTATCGTGGCCTCGGCCGTCCTCAAGGCATGGCGTTCGACGAGGAGGGACGGCTGTATGTGGCCGCGTCCCTGGCCGGACGCAAGGGCGTCGTGCGCATTACACCCGGCCGTGAAGCGGAACTATTCGCATCCGGTCCCGGGATTGTGGGGCTGGCGTTTACGCCCTCCCGCGCGCTGGTCCTGGCAACCACCAATGCCCTCTATCGCGCGGATGTAGGCATCAAGGGCAAGACGCTTTCCTGACGATTTCCGCATGAACTCTGAAATCATCGCGGTAGGCTCTGAACTGCTGACCCCCGAGCGCGTTGACACCAATTCCCTGTTCCTTACCGATCAACTCAACGGCCTCGGCGTGGAGGTGGTGACGAAATCCGTCATAGGCGACGACCGCGAGCGCTTGGCCCAAGCCGTGCACCGGGCTGTCTCGCGCACCGAAATTGTGGTCCTCTGCGGCGGACTGGGTCCCACCGAGGACGACCTGACGCGCGAGTCCGTAGCCGACGCCCTGGATCGCAAGCTAGTCTACCATCCCGAAATCACGGAATTCCTGGAGCAGCGCTTCGCCCAGATGAAACGCAAAATGGCGGAGACCAATAAACGTCAGGCATTCATTATTCAGGGCGCGGAGATCCTGGCCAACGACCGCGGGACCGCGCCCGGGCAATGGATCGAGGATTCCGGCTCGATAGTCATCCTACTGCCGGGTCCGCCGCACGAGTTGAAGGCCATGTTTACCCGGCAGTGTCTGCCGCGCCTCGCGCGCATCGTGCCCAAGCGCGTCATCCGCACACTCGTCTTCCGCGTGGCGGGCATGCCTGAGTCGGATCTGGACCAACTCATTTCGCCGGTATACAAGAAGTACCAGAACCCGGCAACCACCATCTTGGCCGCCGCCGGCGACATTCAGATCCACTTGCGCGCCCATGGAGAAACCGAACTGGAGGCCGCCGCCTTGATTGCCGAGGTCGGCGGACCCATTGAATTGCTGCTGGGGGATCGTCTCTACTCCCGCAACGGCCAATCGTTAGAACAGGTTATCGGCGAAATGCTCCGCCAGCGGCATGCCACGCTATCAGTCGCGGAAAGCTGTACGGGCGGATTATTAGGCGAACGGATCACCTCCGTGCCGGGTAGCTCCGAATACTTCCTGGGAGGTTTCATCACTTACTCCAACCGTATGAAAATGGAGTGGTTAGGCGTAACCGAGGAGACCATCGCGGAATTCGGCGCAGTGAGCAAAGAGACCGCCGAAGCCATGGCGATGGGCGCCCGCCGCCGCGCCGGATCTACCTTCGCGCTCGCCATCACCGGCGTGGCCGGACCCGATGGCGGTAGCGAAACGAAGCCAATTGGGACCGTCCACGTGGGTTTGGCTGACCCGGTCGGCTGCCAGGTGCTGCACCGCCAGTTCATCGGCGACCGCACCCGCATCCGTCAGTTCGCTACCCAGATGGCCCTCGATTTACTGCGCCGCAAGCTCATATAGAGCTCGCGGCGGGTTCCTCAGAGTCGGAATTGTACCGATGACCGCAATTCCCGCTGCAATAAATCTCCCCGTTCGCTCACCATATACCAGCGGACCAGGAGGGTTGCCCACCTTGCCGCTCATTTTCAGCACGAGGAAGGAACAAAATCATGCCAGAACATAAGAATCGCGTCGCTTTGAAGGGCAGCGACCGCAAAGCCCGCCGCGGCTCCCGCGCCGTCGGCGCACCGGATCCCAACCAACAAATTCGAATCAGCATCTTGCTGCGTCCCCGCAACGCCATCGAGCAGTTGAACTCTGCGGCGGAATTGACCGCTGCCCTGCCCCACCAGCGTAAATACTTGACCCGCGATCGGTTCGCGGCTACCTATGGCGCGGACCCGGCCGATTTGGCCGCAGTGGAAGCCTTCGCCCACCAGCACAACCTGACCGTATCCGAAGCCAGCCTGCCGCGCCGGACCGTGGTCCTCGCCGGTACGATCGCGGCCCTCAGCGCCGCATTTGGCGTATATTTGGCCAACTATGAACACGCCGACGGCGCCTTCCGCGGTAGGACCGGGCCCATTTACATCCCCGAGAATCTCGACGGCATTGTGCAAGGCGTCTTCGGATTCGACAACCGCCCGCAGGCGCGGCCGCACTTTCGCCACAGGCTGAAACGCGAAAATCGCGCCGGTACCCGTGACGACGTGCAATCCAGCTTCACGCCGCTCCAGGTCGCGCAGCTTTACGACTTTCCGGCAGGCACCGATGGCAGCGGCCAAACCATCGGGATTCTCGAATTTGGCGGCGGCTACAGTACCAACGATCTGAACACCTATTTCCAGCAACTGGGCATGAATCCGCCATCCGTCACGGCGGTCTCCGTGGATGGTGTCAACAATCAGCCGCAACCCGGCGACAACAGTCCCGATACCGAAGTCATGCTGGATATCGAAGTGGCCGGAGCGGTCGCGCCCGGCGCCAACCTGGTGGTTTATTTCTCGAACTTTACAGAGCAGGGCTGGGTCGATGCTTTGACTACGGCGGTTCACGACAATGTCCACAAACCTTCCGTGATTTCTATCAGTTGGGGCTTTGCCGAGGGCAACGACATTTGGTCGGCGCAGGCCATTTCAGTCCTCAACCAGACCTTCCAGAGCGCGGCGGCCATGGGTGTCACAATATGTTGTGCGGCCGGCGACGATGGTTCCCGCGACCAGATTGACGATGGTCTGGCGCATTGCGATTTCCCAGCCTCCAGCGCGTTTGTGCTGGCCTGCGGCGGCACCACTTTGCAAGCGTCAGGCACGGCCATTTCCAGCGAAACCGTTTGGAATGAAGGTTCCGACGGAGGCGCTACCGGCGGCGGTATCAGCGACTTCATCGATCCCCCCACCTGGCAGGCCAATGCGAATGTGCCGCCATCCGTCAATCCCGGCGGCCGCGTGGGACGCGGCGTCCCGGACGTGGCAGGGAACGCCGATCCGAATACGGGTTACCAGATTCTGGCCGACGGCCAATCCGGCACCGTCGGCGGCACCAGCGCCGTCGCTCCACTATGGGCCGCCCTGATCGCCCGCATCAACCAGCGCTTGGGAACTCCGGCAGGGTTCATCAACCCGTTGCTGTATGCCCAAGTGGCGAATGCCAATGCGATGCACGACATTACCAGTGGCACTAACGACATCACAGGCCAGATTGGCGGCTATTCCGCCGGACCGGGATGGGATGCGTGTACTGGTTTTGGCAGCCCCGACGGAACGGCCATCGCCAACGCTCTGGCCGGCGCCGCCGCCGCTTCCCGCTGAACGTGGGCAGATCGGTCGCTGTCGACCGATCTGCCTGTTTCCGCGAAACGAAGCCAAATTTCGATTAGTCCTTTTCGTACCACCTGTTACCAAATCTCAATAGACACGCTAGATTGATCCGCGCTAGAATGTATGGACACTCTCACAAGGGACAATGACCGAAATTTTGGTGGGCTTCCTGATCGCAGCAGGCGTGGGACTAACCGGCGTCGGTGCGGGCTCCCTTCTGGCGCCCGTCCTGATGTTGTTCTTCAAGGTGCCTCCCGCCGAGGCCGTGGGTACCGCGCTGGCATTTTCGGCGGTCATCAAGTTCACCATCGCGCCGGTCTACCTGGTACGCAAACAGGTGCATTACCCGACTTTATTGCGGTTGGTCTGCGGCGGTGTTCCCGGAGTCTTGCTGGGCTTTTATTTGATGGGTTTATTGGACGCAAAAAACCACCGCGGCACCATCTTCCTGGTGATTGGCTCGTTGGTCACCAGCATGGCCCTGTATAACCTGATCCGCACCCTCCAACGCAGCGCCCACAACCGCACCATGCAGGACCGGTCCGGATGGCTGCCTTTGATCGCTTTCGGCGTCGGCAGCGAAGTGGGCTTCTCTTCCGCTGGCGCCGGCGCTTTAGGCGGTGTTGCGCTCCTGAACCTCACACCGCTGACTCCAGCCAGCGTAGTTGGCACCGATGTCCTGTTCGGCCTGGCATGTTCTTTGGTAGGTGGCAGTTTCCACTTGTTTGCTGGACATTACCAATCCGGTATCCTGATACACCTGATTATCGGTGGCATCGTCGGTGCTTTAATCGGCGCTAATCTCCTCGCGGTTCTCCCCGCCCGGCCCTTGCGTGTAGCTCTATCTGCTTGGCTCACCTGTATGGGCGTGCAACTCTGCTGGCAGGCGTTCGGCTAAACAACTCCTCCTATTTCAATATTTTCCATTACATACGCAACTGCGCTTCAAAATACTTGACAAAACTGCGCTAAGATTTTATTATAGTGATTGGATGAAGTACGGTCCAACCATTCTAAAAGGAGCAAAAAACGCAAATGTCTCTCACCCACACTGACCCCCTGGCCAACCTCCGTCTCTTCGAGGATGCCTTTACCCGTCTGTTGAGCGAGCCGCGCACCAGCCGGCCATGGTCTCCAGCGGTCGATATCTTTGAAACCGAGGATGAACTCGTTCTCAAAGCGGATGTCCCCGAAGTAGATCTCAAGGACATCGACTTGCGCGTCGAAAACCAGACCCTCACGCTGTCCGGCGAGCGCAAATTCGAAAAGGAAGACGGCAAGAAAGGCTACCATCGCATTGAGCGTGCTTATGGCCAGTTCACGCGCAGCTTCTCGCTGCCCCAAACGGTCGATACCGAAAAAGTGGAGGCCAGCTATAACAAAGGCGTCCTGACCGTGAAGTTGCCGAAGAAAGCCGCCGCCAAACCGCGCCAGGTCAAAATCGAAGTAACGCAATAAGACGCGTCAAACCACGAGGGCGGCGGCGTACTCCGCCGCCCATCTGTTTCTATGTATGCTCACGCATGGCTGATATTCTTAAGAAAGCAGGGACCCCGTGATCCGATTTGACAAATTCACCCAAAAAGCCCAGGAGGCGCTGCAGCAGTCGCAGGAAGTAGCCGCCAAGTCCGACGGCCAAGTCCTTTATCCCCTGCATCTGCTGATCGCCCTGGCCCAGGAGCGCGAAGGCATTGTTCGCCCGGTCCTGGAAAAATGCGGCGTGCAGCCGGACGCGATCGTAGCCGAAGGCGAGCGCCAGTTACAGAATATCCCCAAGGTCAACATGCCCCCCCAGCCGGGCCTGTATGCTTCCCAGCCTCTGAACGAGGTCTTCGAGAAAGCTTTCGAGGAGGCCACCCGGTTTAAGGATGAGTTCGTCTCCACCGAGCACTTGCTGTTGGCCATTTCCGCGCAAAAACGCGACCCGGCGGCTCAGCTGCTGGAACGCGCCGGCGCTACTCACGAGGCCATCCTGAAGGCTCTTGTCTCGATCCGCGGCACGCAGCGTGTCACCGATCCCAATCCCGAAACCAAATACCAGGCTCTCGAGCGCTATGCGGTCGATCTCACCAGGTCCGCGCGCGACGGCAAACTCGATCCGGTCATCGGCCGCGAAGACGAAATTCGGCGCGTGATGCAGGTCCTGAGCCGCCGCACCAAGAACAACCCTGTGCTCATCGGCGAGCCCGGCGTTGGTAAGACGGCTATCGTCGAAGGTCTGGCCCAGCGCATCGTGAGGGGCGACGTCCCCGATCAGTTGCAGAACAAGAAACTGGTCGCGCTGGATCTTGGCTCCATGGTTGCCGGCACCAAGTTCCGCGGCGAGTTCGAAGATCGCCTGAAGGCCGTTCTCAAGGAAATCACCGAGTCCAACGGCGAGATCATTTGTTTCATCGACGAACTGCATACGCTGGTAGGCGCCGGATCCGCCGAGGGCGCTATCGACGCCGCCAACATGCTCAAGCCGGCTCTGGCCCGCGGTGATCTGCGCTGCATCGGCGCCACGACTCTGTCCGAATATAAGAAGGTCGAAAAAGACGCGGCCCTGGCCCGCCGCTTCCAGACCGTCCTGGTCGGCGAGCCGACGGTGGACGACACCGTCGCCATTCTGCGCGGCTTGAAAGAGAAGTTTGAAATCCACCACGGCGTGCGCATCAAGGATTCCGCTATCGTGGCGGCCGCGCTCCTCTCGGCGCGCTACATCACGGACCGCTTTCTGCCCGACAAGGCCATCGACCTGATCGACGAAGCCGGCGCCGCCCTGCGTCTGCAAATTGGCTCCATGCCCATCGAAATCGACGAGAAGGACCGCCGCGTCACACATCTCGAGATCGAGCGCCAGGCCTTGGGCCTCGAGCGCGACGCCGCCTCCAGAGAGCGCTTGCGCCATGTTGAAAGCGAACTGGAGAACCTGCGCGGCGAAGTGGCCGTCCTCAAGGAACGCTGGACCCGGGAAAAGACCGCCATACAGCGCGTGCGCCAGCTCAAGGAAGAGCAGGAGCAACTGCGCAAGGACGAAGAGCAGGCTACCCGCCAGGGCGATTGGGAGAAAGCCGCGCAAATCCGCTATGGCCGCATCGCCCAAATCGAAAAAGACATTCAGGCCGCCGAACGCGATCTGGAAGCCGTCAAGGACTCCGCTCTGCTTAAGGAAGAAATCGACGAGGAAGATATCGCGCGCATCGTAGCCAAATCCACCGGCATACCGGTGCAGCGCATGATGCAGGGCGAAGCGCAAAAACTGGTGCAGATGCCTGAGCGCCTCAAGGAGCGCGTGGTCGGACAGGACGAAGCCGTGCGCCTTGTCTCCAACGCTATTTTGCGCAACCGCGCCGGCCTCAGCGATCCCAACCGCCCCATCGGCAGTTTCATTTTCCTGGGACCTACCGGCGTCGGCAAAACCGAGCTGGCGCGCGCCCTGGCGGCTTACCTGTTCGACGACGAGAAAGCCATGGTCCGCGTCGACATGTCCGAATACATGGAGAAGCACTCGGTCGCGCGCATGATCGGCGCGCCTCCGGGCTATGTAGGTTACGACGAAGGGGGCCAGCTTACCGAACAGATTCGCCGCCGGCCGTATTCGGTGGTGCTGTTCGACGAAATCGAAAAGGCCCATCCGGACGTTTTCAACTCGATGCTGCAGATTCTCGACGACGGCCGCCTGACCGACGGCCAAGGCCGCACGGTAAGCTTCAAAAACACCGTAATCGTGATGACCTCCAACGTGGGGTCGAGCAGCGTGCGCGAAGTCGGACCGATCGGCTTCTCGGTGCACGCCAGAGGCTCCGCCAACGAAGTGACGCGCACGCGGTTGCTGGAGGCGTTGCGCTCCACATTCCGGCCGGAGTTCCTGAACCGCATCGACGATATCATTGTCTTCAACTCCCTCACGCGCGACCATCTGGGCATGATCATCGATATACAGTTGAAGCGCGTCGGCAAGCTGCTCCGCGATCGCGGCATATACCTGCAATTGACGAATGCGGCTCGCGAGCTGTTAATCAAGGAAGGCTACGATCCGCAATACGGCGCGCGGCCCATGCGGCGCGCGGTGCAGCGCCTGATCCAGGACCCGCTGGCGCTCAAGCTGCTCAACGGCGATTTCCTGGAAGGCGACACCATCGAAGTGGACGCCGATCCGATCGCGGGCGAGCTTCGTTTCCAGAAGCTCGTCCCGGTCCCTGAACCGGTAGCCCCATGACCACCACCAACACCATAAAGACCGTCCTCCTGTTGGGACTCCTCAGCGCCATGCTGCTTTTCGCCGGGGAGGCCTTTGCGGGACGCAACGGTCTCTATATGGGGCTGGGCCTAGCCGTCCTCATGAACTTCTCCGGCTACTTCTTCTCCGACCGGATTGCGCTGGCCTCCTATGGCGCGCAGCCGGTCACCGAGCAGGAGAATCCGGAAATCTACCGTCGCGTGGCGCCCATCGTGCAGAGCGTCTGCCAGCGTATGAGTCTGCCGATGCCGCGCCTGTGGATCATCAACCAGGAGAGCCCCAACGCCTTCGCCACCGGACGCAATCCGCAACACGCCTCGGTGGCCTTCACGATCGGTATTTTGCGCGTGATGGAGGACCGCGAAATCGAAGGCGTAGTGGCGCACGAAATGGGCCACGTGTTGCATCGGGACATCCTGATCAGCTCGGTGGCCGCCACCATCGCCGCGGCCATCATGTTCATTTCGCGCATGGCCTTCTGGTTCGGCGGCGCGAGCGACGAGGACGACCGCGGCGGCGGCAACGCCATCGCCGGACTGCTCATGATGATTCTGGGCCCCATCGCCGCCATGCTGATCCAGATGGCCATCTCCCGTTCGCGCGAATACTCCGCCGACGAAGCTTCGGCTAAGTACACCGGCGCCCCCACTGAGCTCATCTCCGCGCTCCAGAAGTTAGACACATATTCCAAGCGAATTCCGATGCAAGCCGACCCATCCACCGCGCACTTGTTCATCGTCAAGCCGTTCACCGGCCAATGGCTCGGCAATCTGTTCTCCACGCATCCGTCCACCGAAGACCGCATCGCGCGCCTGCGGCAGATGCGGTAAATAGGAACTCCGAGCCGTGCGGACACGCATCCGCTATTAACTGGAATCGCCAGGCGCAGCTACCTCTTGACATTCTAAATGAAGAGCGGTACATTCCTCTTGGATGTCTAAAGGAAATCCCAAGACCGATGTTCTGCAAGGCACGCTGGACCTGATGGTCTTGCGCACACTCGAAACCATGGGATCGCAGCACGGCTTCGGATTGGCCAAGCGCATTCAACAAATCTCCACGGGCACGCTCGATCTCAATCAGGGCACGCTCTACCCCGCCCTGCTGCGGCTCGAACAGCGAGGCTGGATCGCTTCTCGTTGGGGCGCTTCCGAAAAGAACCGGCGCGCCAAATTCTATGAATTGACCAAGGCCGGCCGCAAGCAGATCGCGCGCGAAGAAGACGACTGGGCGCGCACCGTAGCACTCATGCAGCGCTTCCTGCGGCCGCTGGAATAGGTATCCCATGCGCACACCGTGGAATCGTCTCCTCGCCCTGCTCCGCGCGGGCCGCGCGGATCGCGAGTTAAGTGCCGAAGTGCAAACGCATCTCGAAATGCGCGCAGCCGAATTACAGGAGCAAGGTCTCGATCCCCAAAGTGCGCGCGAAACCGCCCGCCGCGAATTTGGCGGCATCGCGCAAATGCAGGAGGACTATCGCGACCGCCGCGGCATCCCGGCCATCGAGAGCCTGTCGAAAGATCTGCGCTACGCGCTGCGTGGCCTGCGCCGCAATCCCGGCTTCACGGCCGCGGCAGTCTTGTCGCTAGCCCTGGGCATTGGCGCCAATAGCGCCATCTTTTCTTTGGTGAACGCACTCATGCTCCACATGCTGCCGGTGGAAAGACCCCAACAATTGGTGAATCTGTTCCGTACCGGAGGGTGGGGCCGCGGTTATGCTTCCTACCCGCTGTACCTGGAGTTCCGCAAGCACGACGACCTCTTCAATGGTGTGTTGGCGCGCAGCGGCCCGGAAAAAGTGCGCTTCGACGCCGGCCACGCCAGCCAGGTCGAGTATGTCCGGCGCGAATTCGTTTCCGGCAACTACTTCGAAGTGCTCGGCGTGAAGCCCGCGCTGGGGCGGCTATTCACCGGCCAGGACAATCGCACGCCGCAAGCTAACCCGTGGGTGGTTCTAAGTTACGATTTCTGGCGCGACCGCATGGGCATGGACCCCGCCATACTGGGGCGTGTGCTGCGCGTGGATGAGCAGCCTTTGACCGTAATCGGTGTGGCGGCGCCGGCGTTCCGCGGCGTGGAAGTGGAGAACCATGCCGACATGTGGGCGCCCGCGATGATGAACCGCGGCAATATCATGCAGCCTGGCATGCACTGGGTGTGGATCATGGCGCGCTGCCGGCCCGGCGTGAGCAAAGGCCGTATTCAGGCTGCCGCCAACACCATCATGCAGCAGTATCTGATGAGCGTCTATGGCGGCCAGCGGGAGACCGCATTCGGCAAATTTGCGCTGGACCAGAAGATCGAGGTCCGCGATGCCGGCGTCGGTATCTCCATGCTCCGTGAGGCGTTCGGCAAGCCGCTGGCGATTCTGATGGCCGCCGTTGGGCTGGTGCTGCTGATCGCCTGTGCCAATGTGGCGAATCTGCTGATCGCGCGCGGCGCCGCGCGCCGTCACGAAATCGCCATGCGCTTCTCGTTGGGCGCCACCAGGCTGCGCGTGGTGCGGCAATGGCTGATCGAAAGCCTGCTGCTCGCCTTCCTCGGCAGCGCCTTGGGTCTGGCCTTCGCCATCTGGGGCGCGCGTTACTTGCTCCTGTTTCTGCCGCCGGGCGCGGGCGAATCGTTTACCGTCTCGCCCGATGGCGCCGTCCTGGCTTTCACTCTGGGTATCTCGGCTCTGTCCGCAATCCTGTTCGGACTCGCGCCGGCCCTGCGTGCTACTTCTCTCGATCCCGCGGCGGCGCTGAAGGACGGCGGATCGCAATATACCGGACGCGCCGCGCGCGCCGGTTTTCGCCGGGCCCTGGTGGTCGCGCAGGTGGCGTTTTCCGTGGTGCTGGTGGTCTCCGCGGGACTGTTCGCCCATTCTCTTGCTGGACTGCGTGCCATCAATCCCGGGTTTTCGGCGCAGAGCGTGGCCACTTTTTCGCTCGATTATCCGCGCGCCTGGAAGCGCGTGGACAAAGAGAAGTTTCGCGCCCTGCTGCTGGCCCGCGTCAGGCCGTTCCCCGGCGTCGCCGCGGCTAGTTACAGCTTTCCCGGCCCTTATCTTGGTGGCTCTTGGAGCGCCGGCATTCGCGTTCCCGGATCGGCACGCACGGCCAAACAGGGGGTCGAAGTGAACGAACAGGGCGTTGGTCCGGCCTATTTCCAGACCATCGGCGTGCGTCCCCTACGGGGCCGGGAGTTCGACGAAAACGATATGCGCTCCGCGCGCAAGATCGCGATCGTCAATGAGGCATTCGGCCGCGAGTTCTTTCCCGGAACGCCGGATCCCACGGGCCGTATCGTCAGCTTCGACGATTCCAAAAAAGACGGCGGCGATCCAACCTATATCGTCGGCTTGGTTCGCGACATCCTGCATGATGGGATCAAAAGCGTCACCAAGCCGACTGTGTACGTGCCGCTCAACCAGGGGGTCATGGCGATGGAATTCGATCCCGCGGTGCTGGTGTGCGCGCAACTCCCGGCGGAATCGCTATTGCCGATGATTCGCCGTGCGCTAAGCCAGATCGATCCGGAAGTGGCGCTGATCGAGCCGCGGACGCTGCAGCAGCGGGTCGACGATTCGATCTTCGTCGAACGCGCCATCACCGTATTGAGCGAATTCTTCGGCGCCATGGCCTTGCTGCTCGCGGGTATCGGCATCTATGGCGTGATGGCTTATGCGGTAGCCCGGCGCACCGCCGAAATTGGGCTGCGGATAGCTCTGGGAGCGGGGTCCGCCGGCATCCAGTGGATGGTGCTCGGCGACGCGCTGTTCCTGGTCACTTTAGGCGTAGCGATCGGATTGCCGCTGGCATTCGCGGCTGGACGCGTTAGCGCCTCTTTGCTCTACGGCATAAAGGCGAACGACCCGCTGGCGTTGGCTCTCACCATGACGCTCCTGCCGGCGATCGGGTTCCTTGCCGCTTACCTGCCGGCCCGCCGCGCCGCCGTGATCTCGCCTATGGAGGCCCTGCGTCACCAGTAGTGCACAGAGCGGTGTTACCGCGCCGCGCCGGCCAGCGCCAGATCGCGATCTTCCGCCAGAACCCATCTGGCTGCGTGGTCTTGCCCGGGGCATGACGGAAATGACTCCCCTGTTTGCACATAAACTTCGCTGCCGCATATCGCACAACGATACAGGCCGGGTTCCGGGCTGATCTGACCGATTTCGCGCATATGAATCCCTAGCTTACCCCAAATTGCTCCTTCCGGGTGTCCTCTTCGTCACTCTGAACTGATGTATCATACGCTGCTATGCGGATCTTGTCGGCTTGGATGCTAACAGTCGGGATGTTGTGCGCGCAAGTGGACTTCAGCGCGCTTAAGGAATTGAAGTATCGGAATATCGGTCCGTTTCGCGGGGGCCGGGCCGTTGCGGTGGCGGGTGTCACCACGCAGCCTGCCACGTACTTCTTCGGCGCCACCGGAGGCGGCATCTGGAAGTCCACCGACAGCGGCGCCACGTGGATCGCCGTCTCCGACGGGCAGTTGCACAGCGGCTCCGTAGGCGCGCTGGCCGTATCGGAATCCGATCCCAACGTGATCTACGCGGGCATGGGCGAAGCCTGCGTGCGCGGCAACGCCGCCAACGGCGACGGCGTGTACAAGTCCACCGATAGCGGCAAGACCTGGAAGCATATGGGCCTCGCCGACAGCTATCACATTGGACGCATCGCCATCCATCCGCGCAATCCGGATATCGTGTTCGTGGCCGCGCTGGGCCACCTCTTCGGCCCCAACGAGGAGCGCGGCGTATTTCGCTCCAAGGACGGCGGCAAGACCTGGCAGAAGCTGCTCTACCGCGACGCGGACACCGGCGCGGTGGATCTGGCCATGGATCCATCCAATCCAAGCCTCATTTATGCCACGCTCTGGCAGATCCGGCGCAAACCCTGGACATTCGACAGCGGCGGCAAAGGCAGCGGCCTGTTTCAATCCACCGATGGCGGCGACACCTGGACCGAGATCACGCGCAACGAAGGATTGCCGAAGGGCATCATCGGCCGCATCGGCGTCACCATATCGCCGGCCAATCCCGAGCGCGTGTGGGCCATTGTAGAAGCTGCCGAGGGTGGAGTTTATCGTAGCGACGATGGCGGCAAGAAGTGGCAGAAGACCAATTCCGATAACAGCCTGCGGCAGCGCGCCTGGTATTATTCGCACATCTTCGCCGACCCCAAAAGCGCCGAGACCGTTTACGTGCTGAATACCTCTATGTGGAAGTCGATCGACGGCGGCCGAAAATTCTCCATGATCCGAGCGCCCCACGGCGACCGCCACGCGCTGTGGATCGCGCCCAACGATCCCGACCGCATGATTGAAAGCGACGACGGCGGCGCCACCGTTTCCACCAACGGCGGCAAGACCTGGTCGAGCGAGGACAACCAGCCTACCGCGCAGTTTTACCGCGTGGCGCTCGATGAAGATTATCCGTATCATGTCTACGGCGCGCAGCAGGACAACAGCACCGTGCGCGTCGCCAGCCGCGCCGATGGCGGTGGGATCGGTGAGCGGGATTGGTATTCCGTGGGTGGCGGCGAGAGCGGCTGGATTGCGCCCGACCCGCGCAATTCGCAGATCGTGTACGCCGGTTCGTACGACGGCTATCTGACGCGCTACGATCATGCGAGCGCGCAATTCCGCAGCATCAACGTTTGGCCCGACAATCCCATGGGCTATGGCGCGGAGGGCATGAAGTACCGCTTCCAGTGGAATTTTCCTCTATTGTTTTCCGTACACGACTCCACGGCGCTTTGGGCCGGCGGCAACATCCTCTTCGAAACCAAAAACGAAGGACACAGTTGGACAGCCATCAGTCCGGACCTGACGCGCAACGACCGCAGCAAGCAAGGGCCGGCCGGCGGCGAGATCACTAAAGACAACAGCGGCGTGGAATACTACGACACGATCTTCACGGTAGCCGAATCGCCGCTCGAAAAAGGACTGATCTGGGCCGGCTCGGACGATGGCCTGGTACACGTCACGCGCGACGGCGGGAAGCACTGGGACAATGTCACGCCGAAAGGAATGCCCGAATGGATCCAGATCAATTCCATCGAAGCTTCGCCGCATGACGCGCAGACCGCCTATGTAGCTGCGACCATGTACAAGTGGGACGACTTCAAACCGTACCTGTTTGTGACCCACGATACCGGCAAGACCTGGACGGCCATCGACCACGGCATCCCGGATCATTCGTTCACGCGCGTGGTGCGCGAAGATCCCAATCATAAAGGGATGCTGGTGGCCGGCACGGAGACCGGCATGTACATCTCGTTGAACGCAGGTGAGGATTGGCAGGCGTTTCAACTCAATCTGCCTGTAGTTCCAGTCACGGACCTGGCGTTTCACAAACGCGAGCAGGAGTTGGTCGTTGCCACGCAAGGTCGCGCGTTCTGGATTCTGGACGACGTGCCCCTGCTCTACCAGTTATTGCCCGCGGCGCTGAAGGAACCCGCGCATCTTTTCCACCCGAAGAACGTGATCCGCGGCGTACGCGGCGGCTTTGAGATTCCTTCGGGCCGGCCGCTGGGACAGAATCCCGCCAGCGGCGCAGCTATCTATTATTCGCTCGCCGAGAAGCCCAAGGAGAAGGAGGAGATCACGCTCGAAATCCTGGACGACAAGGGCAAGCTCGTCAAGAAGTATTCCAACATCGAGAAGAAGGACGAGGGACCCGGCGATCCGGAAGAAGAGGCTTTCGGGCCGCCGCGCGGCGCTTCGAAATTGCCGGCCGAAGCGGGTCTGAACCACTTCGTGTGGAACCTGCGATACGAGGATGCCACCAAGTTTCCCGGTCTGATCATGTGGGCGGGCAGTGTCACGGGTCCCACCGCGGCGCCGGGCGAGTATACCGCGAAGCTGACGGTGGGCGGCCACAGCCAGACGCAGCCGTTCACGGTGCGTCCCGATCCGCGCGTGAAGGCGCGGCCCGAAGACTATGCGGCGCAGCTTGCGCTGGCTTTGCAAATACGTGACAAACTGAGCACGGTGAACCAGGCGGTGATCGATATCCGCGAAGCCAGGAAGCAGCTGGCGCGTTACGAAAAGGAAGACAAGGTCAAAGACGCCGCCAAGGCGCTCGATAAGAAACTGACCGAGGTCGAGGAGGTGCTCTATCAGACCAAGTTGAAGGCCGGCGAAGACGCGCTGAACTTCCCCATTAAGCTGAACAACAAGCTGGCGGCGCTGGGCGGCGATGTGGAGGAGAGCGACACGGCGCCGACGCAACAGGAGCAACAGGTGTACGAGGATATCGCCACGCAATCAAACGCCGAACTGGACAAGCTGAAGAAATTGTTTGCAGGCGATCTGCCGGCATTCAACAAGCAGGTGCGGGAGGCGAATATTCCGGCAGTGGAAGTCAGAGCCGCCGGCGATTCGAGGTAGGCTACTTCGGCTGGGGCGCCGTTTCGCGCTTGCGCAGCACGGCGCCCACCAGTTCCTTGCCGCGATCATAGGCGACTTGGTAAGCGTCCCGGCGCTGCGCGCGTGTGTATCCATAACCCACGCCATGAAAGTGCTCCAGCCCTTTTCCCAATACGTATGTGGCCGCGTACGCGATCGCGCCCTTGGGGATGAGGCCGCCGCCCAGCGGAATGAATCCCACCAGTTCGCGCGCCAGCGCGCGCCAGCCAAAAGCCCCCGCCGCGATCGAGACCAGTTCGGCCACCTGCTCGTTATAACCCACCCTCTTATCGCTGGCCGCCGCTACCATAAACGCCATGCGCACTTGGTTCATGGTGATGAAGGCAGTATCGGACGCGAATTCGCCGATGGCCCACGGCAGTTCCAGAAAGTTCGGCAACACGTTCGGCAGCGCGCTGGCCACCGCGAAGATAGCATTCTCGCGCGCCACGGAGCCAATAATCCGATCGACCACCGGTTTGCGGAACGGCTGAAAATTGCGCGCCAGGACCAGCCATAGATCCTCGCGCGCGCGCAGTATCTCGTCCACCGTGCGCTCGGGCTCGTCGCGAAAGAAAGTAAATGCTGTTGTGGGACAGGGTAGTCCTTGCTGGTACAGGACCAAATCGTACTTCTCGGGGATGCCCGCGTCCGACGCGCGATATACCGATTGAATCACCTGCATGCGCTTCTCGTGTGACACGGAGGAAGGCATCAGGAAGTCTTCGATATCGGCGTAGGACGGGCTGCCTTCCGCAACCAACCCCACCAGCAGGGGACGCTCCGCACGGGATCGCACCTCGTCCGGGCTAAGCATTGAGAAGGCGGATTTAGCTTGTTTCAGGTACCTGAGCATGGATGACAGGGCCGTTCGGCGCCGCGAAGTCGAAACATCACACGCAGCCCCTTACGCCATTCTACCCCGACGCCTACGCGCTCCACTTCGATCGCTGGTGCGAAAAAGCTCAGTATGGTCTCCGTAACCGGATGGAATTCGAGCGCGGGACAGACTAGAAACAGTCGCGGCGGCTCCGGCCGCAGGGCAATGCCGGGAAAGTAACCGTTGGGCGTGAACTCACCGCGATCCAGGTGCCACTTCACGCGCAGCCAGTAATCCAGCGCTTGCAGCGGTAGCTGCAGATCGGCGGTGGCCTTGAGTTCCAACACTGCCAGGCGCCCGGACCGCTCTACCGCCAGCAGATCCAGCACGCCGCGATCGCCGCCCACAAAGGCGGGCACTTGATCGTACACTGGAGCGGGTTCCAGAGGTGCGTACACGCATTGGATCTGCGCACGCACCTGCGATTCGAGCCATGCCTCGGGGCTCTGCCGGTAAAGCGGATGCTCACGATCCTCGGAATCCGGCGAGCGCCGCTCGGCCAGATCGCGGGCCAGTCGCTCGATTTCCGGCAGGTGATGCAGGCCGGCGCGCGACCGCTGCGCCAAGCCGAACCGCACGCCGTCGCCGGATATCTGCGCGAACTCCACGCCGCGCACGCGCAGGCTCACGGCGCCATCATGGCGGGCGACGCGCTCGACTTCTCCGGATGCCAACAGACGCTCGAATTCCCCGAGCGGCGCCGCATTCCGGCAGATTTCGACGCGCGTATCCACGTTGCCGAAATCGCGCGGATCAATATGCGCGGTGAAATCGTGTTCGTCGTAAGCGAACAATTCGTAACGCGCCGCCTCCTGGTTGAGCCAGGGCAAACGCAGGCTGGTATGGCGTTCCTGCCCGCGCGGAACGTAGAGAGCCAGACCCTCGACGGTAAGGCGTTTTTCGCGGTGGCGGAGATAGTCGAGCCAGATCAGGCCGAACGCCAGCAGGCCGGACGGTTCACTTTCCGGCGCTGCGCCGATAGCCGCCCACCCGCTTTGCCCCCGGCGCAGGAGCGCGCGTGTATAGCTGGGCGAGAGGCTGGCTTCCAGGTTCGGTTCGGCGCTGATTTCGGCTAGAGTCCAATCGGCGAACTGGCGCGTGAGGAATTGGCGGAGGCGCTCGCGAAAGATCAGACGCTCGCTGCGCCGCTCGAAATCCTGGCTCGACGGTCGCGCCAGGTCGATCAGGAACACACGGCCCTCTTTGCGCGCGAAGCGTTCCACCACCAGTTCCAGGCGCCCGCGTGCCTCGCGTGCCACACCCGTAACCCGGCGCACCAGATTGCGGGTGTCGTCCCACGCCTGGAACGTGAGCCGCGAGCTGCGCATTTGCAGCGTAAAGTTATCCGCCTTCAGGGGCAGCAGCGGCTCGCCAGGCTCCAGCAAGGCGGGCTGGCGCGCCGATTGCAAAAATCGCTCAATGGCGGCTTGTGTGTCGTTAGAGATGCTAGCCAGGGCCACCGATAGCAGTGGCTCCGGCATGGCGGAGTTCTCCGATGAACTACCGTTTCCTTGTATGCTAAAGTAACATCCACGCGCGGGAGGTGATCACGTGGCTCAGAGCGCAACCATCGCCTGGCAGGATCAGGTCACTGCGGGCCGTACGTCAATTCCCTGGTATCTTTGGGCCTGTACGCTGGCCGTGACTTCGGCCTCGTTCGGCGGCGTGTGGGATATCTCGTGGCACGAAAGCATCGGCCGCGATACCTTCTGGACTGCACCGCATCTGTTCATCCACTTCGGCGGCATCCTGGCGGGCGCGGCCGCCGCGTGGCTGATCTTCCACACGACCTTCAGCCGGGCCCCGGAACAGCGTCCCGGCGCGGTGCGCATCTGGGGCTTTTACGGGCCGCTGGGCGCCTTTCTGTGCTGCTGGGGCGGAGTGGCGATGGTCACCTCCGCGCCGTTCGATAACTGGTGGCACGCCGCCTACGGGCTGGATGTGAAGATCCTCAGTCCTCCGCATGTCGTGCTGATTCTCGGCTTGATGGCGATCCGTTTCGGCACGGTCGTGCTGATTCTGGGGGAGATGAATCGTGCCGAAGGAGCGCTGCGCCGCAAGTTGCAGGCACTTCTGCTTTACAGCTTTACCTACCTGCTGGGCATCGCTATCGCGATTTTCCAGGAGTATACGTTCACCGATTGCATGCACAGCGCCACGTTTTACCTGGTGCTCTCGCTGTTCGCGCCGTTGTTTCTGGTGGCCGTGACGCGGGTGGTGGACTACCGTTGGGCGGCCACCGCCATCGCGGGTATCTTCACGGTGCTGAACTTGCTGTTCCTGTGGCTACTGCCGCTGTTTCCCGCGGAACCCAAGCTGGGGCCGGTGTTTCATCATGTGACGCACTTCATTCCACCGCCCTTTCCGCTGCTGATCATCGTGCCGGCCCTGGCCATCGACCTGTTCCGCCGGCGCGGGGCAGTGGTGCTGGGTGTGTTGTATGTGGGAACTTTCGTTGCGGCCGAGTGGCCCTTTGCGAACTTTCTGCAATCGCCTGCCGCGCGTAATTGGGTCTTTGGCACGCAGTACTTTCCCTTTTTTGTCCCGCTGGATGACAATTGGGTACGGTATCAGTTCACGCCCATGGAAAGCAGTGCCATCGAGTTCTGGGTGACCATGGCGCTGGCGCTGGTAATCGCCATGCTGAGCGCGCGTGCCGGGATCGCGATGGGCGGCTGGATGCGGCGCATTCGACGCTAGTGAATCCCGGTGTAGGCCGCGTACAGCTTGGCGATGTGCGCGCTGTGCACGTCGCCCGGATGGATCACGACGCGGTAGCGAAAGCGCAAAGTCTCGCCGGGCTGTAACGTAAGGCTGCCGTCTTTGGCCTTATCGTTTTCGAAATCGCGCAGGCCGAAGATATTGGCGGCGAACAAGCCATAGCCGCGCGCGTGCCACCATGTTGGATGCCGGGGATTCGACGGATGATCGAACATGGCGATGCCCAGCGGCTCGCCATCTATCACGCCATAGTAGTCCACCCAGTCGGCGCGCTTGCCCCAGATCTGTTTTTCGCCCTCGCGCCCCTGCGCGTCGACCATGTGGCCGGTGCGCGGCGGTTGCGCCGGTGTGCCGGCGTGCGGCTCTTCGAGCGCCGAAGCCACGCGCAGCGCGAATGTGCCCTCCTTGGTGTCTCCAAATACGGCCTTCAGGCGGGCGGTGAGAGTGATATCGAAATCGATGGTGCGCGCTTTTGGCTGGCCGGAGAAGATCATGTGGCGCGCCTCGGTCAGCAGGGTATTGCCGTCAGGATCGCGCCAGTCGAACGTGGCATCGATCCCTCCCGATTCCTTGCCGCTGGTCACGCCATCAACCTTCACCAGGACGATGCGTCCGAATTTGCCACCCCGCGTCTCGTTGCCCCAGAAGTCGAATCCGTTGACATCGCCGTGCGAGAACCACAGCCCGCGATGATGCGGATGATCGTGGGTCTCGCCGGGTATGTCTTCCATGGGGTAGCCGCGCGTGACGATCTTGCCGCTGGCCGCGCGCAAAGGATGGAGATAGGGCTTGTTGGTTTCCGGTCCGATGTAAAAGGTCGTAAAGGGCTGCCCTTTGATCTCGACGGAAATGGTTTCGATACCTTGCTGGCTGACGCGCACCTGGGCGGCGAGCGGCGCAGCCAAGGCGAAGGCCCACAGGGCCGGCTGCATGGCCCGCATCATCTTACCTGCAGAGTTTTTCGTAGCCATGCGATCATCTCCGGCTTCCAGTGTTGCATATCGGGCGCGCGCCAGCCGGACATGCCGTGCCCTCCGCCCTCGATGGCGATCAGTTCGCAAGCCACGGCTGCCTGATGCATGGCGTCGCAAAACGCAGTCGATTGTTCGTAGTCGACCTGATCGTCCTTGGTTCCGTGGATGACCAGGAACGGCGGCATTCCTTTGTGCACGGCTGCGATGGGCGCAACGGCGTGTAGTTTCGCGAGGCCGGCGGCATCCAGCTGTTCGACGCCGAAGAAATGGATGCCCCCGCCGTGGGATGCGTGGCGGTCGATGGTCGCCATATTGAAACGTTCGGGGTGCTCGCGCCGCAGCAGGGCGAGCTTGCCATAGTCCGACGGTCCGTAAAAATCGACCACCGCGGCGATAGGCGTGTCCGCAGTTTCGTGCGTGCCGAGGTAATTCACGAAGAAGCCGCCGGCGGATTCGCCGATGATGGCAATCTTGGACGCGTTCACGTGGTATTCGGCGGCATGCGCCTTGAGCCAGCGAATGGCGCTTCTGACATCTTCCATAGCCTCCGGAAAATGGACCGCGGGCGCCAGCCGGTAATCGATACTGAACCAGGCGAATCCGTCGCTGGTGAGCGGCTCGAAAAGCGGCCGTACGTTGGTGCTTTTGCTGCCTTCGTCGAAGCCGCCGCCGTGGATCAGTATTGCGGCGGGAAACGGGCCGGGGCCATCGGGGATGTGCAGGTCGAGCAGAAGCGGTTTGCCATCCGGGCGGCCATATTCCACGTCCTGGCGGTCAAGGGGCGCGGCGGACAAGCCGGTTGCACAGACGAGCGCGAGAAGCACCGCGGCGGCTCGCATCGATGACTTCGGCGCCAGCCGCGGGGCGTCCGGGCGCCGAAGGTAGCTGGCCGAGGCGACGGCCAGCGGCGAGATCGCGTGGGTCGGCGTGTCGCCGACGGCGCACTGAGAAAAGCATGCGCCCAGCGCGTCGATGGTGATGCGGGCGTAGGCCCACTCATGCAGCAGCCGGGTACGGGGATAGAGCAGGGCGAGCACCGCGAGCAGCTTGGCTGGCCCCAGGATCGGGAGCATGTAATCCGGGTAGTGCAGGCCAGTCGCGATCCAGTATACGGCGTCCTTCATCGTTCCATTCTCTAACGCTCTGTTTGTATCGTGCAAGAAGGGGTCATGCAGGCCGGCAAAGTCGAGATCCAACGGGCCTCGTCTCTCGTCGAGTTTAGTCAGACCGTTTGCAAGACGGCTAGTTCCGCGGCGGTGGCCTTCTCCACGTCGGCGTGGAGGCTGTGGCCATGCGCGTCCATGGTTACTATGGCGGCGAAGCCCTTGACCCGCAGCCGCCACATCGCTTCCGGAATGCCGAATTCCATCAACTCGACGCCCAAAACCTCTTCCACCGTGCGCGCGTAGTATTGCGCGGCGCCGCCGATGGCGTTCAGATACACCGCGCCGCACTCCTGAAGCGCAGCCAACGTTTTGGCGCCCATGCCGCCCTTGCCGATCACGGCGCGCACACCATAGCGGCGGATCACGTCCGCCTGGTAAGGCTCCTCGCGGCTGCTGGTGGTGGGTCCCGCGGCTTTCACCATCCAGCGTTCGCCTTGCTTCAGCATCACGGGTCCGCAGTGATAGAGCACGGCCCCGTGAAGATCGACCGGCGGGGGATTCTTCATCAGGTAGGCGTGCACGTTATCGCGCCCGGTGAACATCTCGCCGTTGATGAGCACGACATCGCCCACGTGCAGCGCGCGCACGGTGGACTCACTGAGCGGGGCGTTGAGCACGACTTCGCGGCCCGAAAGCGGGAAGCCTTCGGCCTGCGCCATACGTTCCACCGGACGGCTGGGATCGCGGTACAGCCATTCCAGAATGGCGCCGTTCGATGCATCCAGGCGCACGCCGAGCCGGCGGAAGGCCCAACAATCGTAGGCCACGGAAACAAAAAAACTGGCGGGCAGGCGGTTGGCGGCGGTAATCTTGCATCCGATCAGGGAAGCCTTGCCGCCGAAACCCATCGCCCCCACGCCCAGCTTATTGGCTTCTTCCATGATTTCGGATTCCAGTTTGGCCAGCACCGGATTCGGGTTGATATCGTCGAGCGTGCGAAAAAGTTCGCCTTTGGCGAGTTCATACCCGTGCGCACGGTCACTGCCGATGCACACGCCCAGCGCTCCGGGCGCGCAACCTTGGCCCTGCGCCTGCCAGACCGCGTGCAGGAGGCATTTGCGGACACCTTCCAGGTCGCGGTCGGCGCGCCCGAGATGGTCCACGTTGCAGGGCAGCGAATATTGTATGTTCTTGTTTTCGCAGCCGCCGCCTTTCAGAATCAGCTTGATTTCGATATCGTCATGTTCCCACTGATCGAAGTGCATCACGGGTGTTTCCGTGCCGAGGTTGTCGCCGCTGTTCTTGCCGGTAAGCGAATCGACGGAATTCGGACGCAGTTTACCAAGGCGCGTGGCTTCGGCGATGGCGGCACGGATGGCGCGCTTGATTTCGAGCTGGCTCACGCCCACAGGAGTATGCACCACAAACGTGGGCATGCCGGTGTCCTGGCAGATGGGGCCTCGATCGTCCGTGGCCATGTCGATGTTCGACAGGATGATGTTCAGCGCCTGGGACGATTGGGTGCCCGGCGTCTCGGAGGCGGCGGTGAGCGACATGGCGGCGCGCACGTCGGGCGGAAGGTTGGTCGAGGTTTGCGTGATCAGTTCGAGCAGACTGGTAGCGAGGAATTCCATATATCGGTTCCTTAACTTCTATTTTAGCGGAAGTGCCGGTCTGAAGCCCGCAACCTTACACCCAGACTTTTTCGATGGGTTCGCCCATCTTGCAGAGGTCACAATGCGCGGCGTCGGCATAATAGCTGGCATTCAGCCGGGCTAAGTAATAGAGCGGCAGATTGCCAAAATCCCGCGTACCCGGCGTGGGCTGGTAAATGATCACGGCCATGGCCACCACACGGGCGCCGCGCGACTCGAGCAACGCCTGCATCTCAGTCAGCTTGCGTCCCGAACGGAGGATATCGTCAACCAATACGACCTGCTCGCCGGGGTGCTGTTCCAGATACTGACGGAAATGCAGCGGCTGTCCTTCATCCTCGCGTTCGGCCCAATAAACCTGGCGGGCGCGCAAGGCTTCGCAGACGCCGTAAGCCACCGGCAGGCCGGCATTGGCCGGAGTCACGATCGAAAGGTCGGGAATGATGGCGCGGATTTCGGCATTCTCGCGCAGCAGCCGGCTCAGTCCCACACTAAGCATGCGCGCATGCTGGTAATAGCGCATGGCCAGCGGCACCTGAAGGTACTCGTTGGAGTGCAGGCCGTTGGTGTACTGAAAATGACCGTCGCGCAGAGCGCCGGTATCGCGCAGAACGCGCACAACTTCGTCTTGGGTTGGTAACAGGTGCATGTTTCGCTCCGGTGGTCAGTTCGCCCCCTGCCCGGTAAGGACGCGGGGAATCGTGCGCAGGATGATTTTCCAATCGAGCGCCAGCGACCAGTTGTCAATATACTGCATATCCATGCGCATCCAGCTTTCGAAATCCAGATTGTCGCGGCCGGAGACGGCCCACAGGCAGGTCAGTCCGGGGCGCATGCGCAGACGGCGGCGCTGCCAGGCCTGATACTGCTCCACTTCGTCGGGCACGGCCGGCCGCGGTCCCACTAATGACATGTCGCCTTTCAGCACGTTCCAGAGTTGCGGCCACTCGTCGATGGAAAACTTGCGCAGGTATCGTCCCACAGTGGTTAAACGCGGATCTTCGGGGATTTTGAGGGCAGTCTTGCGGGTGCTTAAGTGGGCCAAATCGGCCTTCATTTTCTCGGCATCGGCGCACATGGAGCGGAATTTATAGAAAAGGAAGCGGCGGCCGTTCAACCCGCAGCGCACTTGTCTAAATATGATGGGGCCCGGGGACGTGAGGCGCACCAGCAGGGCCACCAGCATCATGAACGGAAGCAGCACGACCAAGGCCGCCGCCGCGAGCACCATATCGGTGGCGCGCTTAACCAGCAAACGGATCTCGTCGTGAGGCGCCGCGGAAAAGGTCAGCAGCGGTGTGAATCCCAGCCGTTCCAGGTATAGTTCACTATTGACATGCGGAAAGAAATCGACGGCCACGCGAGTCCGCACGCCCTCTTCATCGCACATCAGGAATACATCTTCCAAGCCGGCGAGCGTCTCGCTGGGAACGGCAAAGATGATCTCGTCGATGACGCCGTCGCGCAGTAACCGGGGCAGTTCGCTCAAGGGATACACCGGATAGACGGACTCCAACTGGATTTGAGGCGGCGCGCTTTCCGGCTCGGGCGCGAGAAAGCCGGTGAGACGGATACCGTACTGCGCGGATCGTTCCAGTTCCTCACCCAGGCGGCGGGCGCGGGCGCTGGCTCCAGCCACCATGACAAAGTGCGGACCGCCGAATTGTCGCTGAATGGCCCCCGCCATGCGTCCGGAAAGCAGCCGGAACAGGAACAGGAGCGTCCACGTATAGGTCGCGAATAGGGCCAGGAAGGGGCGGCTGAGATCGAGACGCAGGGAGAACTCGAACAGCACCAAGGCTACTGCACCGTACAGGCACTGGCGGAAGGAATCGCGCAACACGATGCGGGGATCGCCCGCATCGAGCTTATCGTAGACGCCCATCCAGAGGCCGATGAGCAGCCACACGCCAGCGGCGAAGCCCATCACCAGCACTTTAATAGGGAGCAGGATATAAAAGATGTGTTCGAGGCGCAGCAGCGATCGAGTGCGGTAAGCCGCCTCAAAAGCCAGCGCGGTGAGGATGAGGTCGGACAGCCCGAACAAAACACGGGCCTTGCGGTGCTGGCGACTGAACATCCGGATGCCAGCATATCATGGCGCGCTGGACACACCATGACTGGTGGCCGGCGGCGAAACCGGCCACCAACCAGCGATTCTTAGTGGCCGAAGCGACCGCGAGCCATGGCGCGAGGCCCGCCTTCGGAGCCCGCCGGGGGCGTGAGCAGATTCAGCGAGCCGGCTTCATGAATTGCCGGCATCAAGGCGGCGGCGCTCTGCAGAGCCGCCAACTTGGTCTTCTGGTCGGCAGTCAGCACCGCTTGGGCTTGCTGCTGGTAACTGGCGCGGATGGGGGCCGCCTGCTGCTCCAGGGATTTCATGTCCAGCACCAACTTGCCGACGGTGGCGGCGTCGGCGCTGCCACTCTGCTCCTGGGTGCGCAGACTTTGGCGCATCGGCCCCATTTGCTGGTAAATCGGCTTCAGAGCAGCCGCCTCGGACTGCCGCAACTGCTGCAGGCTCGTGATTTGGGCCTCAGTCAGATTCAGGTAGCTCTGAATCGCGGTGGTTTTTCCTGCCGCCATGCCGCGCGGTCCGAAATGGCCGGGCGCCTGGGCGAACAGCGCGGTTGCCATAAGGGCGATTGGGATTAAGCGTAATGTCATTCGTTTCGAGTCCTCCAAGCACCATTATGGCTTCTCGAACGCTCTCACGGGGTTAAACCTTTGATAAATATCAGTCGGGAAGGCCTTAACGTGGACTTAGCAAAACCAGCTCAATTTCGGGCGGGGCCGGATTTCGCGACAATACCGGCCGACTCATCGATGGTGAGGAATTGGTTTGCCGCGGCGCCCGCCAATTTCTGTTTCTGTCCGCTGGGCCACTCGATCTCGATGGCCTGAACCTCCGCGTCGGCGCCGAGCCCGAAGGTAAGCGCCAGATCGCTTTGCGAGCAATAGCTCGATCCGCTGCGCACCATATTCCATTGCTTGCCGGACTTGCTGGTCACGCGCACGACGGCGCCAATGCCGTCCCGATTGGACTTGCGCCCCACCAGGCGGATCGACAACCAGTTGTTGCGATTGCCCCCTTCGTTGCGGAACAAATAAGCCGGGCCGTCATTCGTCGTCACTACGATGTCCAGATCGCCATCGTGGTCGTAATCCGCGTAGGCGGCGCCGCGCGCCACCACAGGCCGGTTAAAAGCGCGCCCCATTTGGGCAGTCACGTTGTCAAAGTGTCCTTTGCCCAGGTTGTGGAACAGCAGCGGCGGCTCTTTATATTGCACCTTGGGCTGCACGCGTCCGATCTCTTCCTCGATATGACCATTGGCGGCAAAAATATCGGGGTAGCCATCCAGATCGTAGTCGAAGAAGAACGCGCCAAATGTGAGAGTCAGCAGGCTGGCGCGGCCCACGGTCGATGACGGCGCCTGGTCCACGAACAAACCGGTGCCCTCATTATGGTAGAGTGCCAGCATCTGATTGGAAAAGTTGCCGACCAGCAAGTGCGGACGGCCGCTATGATCGTAGTCGGCTGAATCCACACCCATGGCGCCGCGGGCCACGCCGTCCTCGCCGAATGCAACACCCGCCGGCATGCCCTCTTCGCTGAAAGTGCCGTTGCGGTTGTTGCGGTACAACTTGTTGGGCTGGGTGTCATTGGAGACGAACAGGTCGGGCCAGCCGTCGCCGTTATAGTCCAGGACCGTAACGCCCAGCGACTTACTCAAGGGATCGCCAATACCTGCCTTTTGACTTACATCCTCGAACTTGCCGTTGCCCAAGTTATGATACAGTTTCGAGGAAGTTCCCTTGTACGACTCGGGCGTGCAATACGATTTCGTGGAACCGTCCAGCGAGCACCAGATATCGCCTTTGGCGGTCCATTGGACGTAGTTAGCGACGAATAGATCGAGTTTGCCATCACGATCGTAATCCAGCCAGGCTGCGCTGGTGCCAAAGCTGACGTTATTGATCCCGGCGGTCTTCGTGACGTCCCGGAATTTGCCGTGGCCCTCGTTGTGGAACAGGCGATCGCCGTCCAGCGCGGTGATATAGACGTCATCCAGACCGTCATTATCGAAATCGCCGACGGCCACACCCATGCCGTACATCTCGACGTCGAGCCCGCTGCCAATGGTGATATCGGTGAACGTGCCGTTGTGGTTGTTGCGGTACAGGGCCGGGAACGACTTGCGGGAATGTGGCGTCCAGTCTTTGCCGTTGATGAACAACAGGTCGGGCCAGCCGTCACCGTCCGCGTCCAGCCACGCCACGCCCGAGCCGACCGTTTCCGGCAGCCACTTCTTCCCGGCGCGTCCGCTATTGTGAACGAACTTAATGCCGGCCTGCGCGGTGACATCCGTGAAAGTGATAGGCACGGTCGCAACGCGGTTGGCGGCTCCGGCGGCCGCGGCGACTAATCCCGCCGCTGCAAGATACCATTTCATGGGACCCCCTCCCGTTTGATGGGTAAAAGCTTAACATCAGGCAGCCGCGACCACCAATAGTGCTTTGTCACTAACATTTTCATATTAGAAACTCCAAGATCACCTGCTGATCTCTGTCGACTATTGACAGCTAACTTGGTGGAGCATATCTTTCCGGCGTGAAAGAGCTTCACGCGGCGATGGCCAGAATTGTGTACCAGAGGAATTCGACCAAGCGGTAGAGCGAGGCTTCGCGGATGCGCTCGTCGTCAGCATGCGCCTCACCGGCGTCGCCGGCTCCCACGATCGGACCGAAGCCGTAGGCCTCCACGCCGCGGGCGCGCAACTGCGCCAAGTCGGTGGCGCCGGTGAGCATGGATGGGAGGTTGACAGCTCCCGGGAACATCTTGCTTTGTGCCGTCTCCAAGGCATGAAATAATGGCGTGCCCGTGTGCGACGGCGGAGTGGCCGGCCGGTCGGATTTATGCGGCGCCAGTTCCACGCCGGACCCGATCAGCGCGCGCATTTCGTCATAAAAATGCGGCATGTCTTCATCGGGGAGCGCGCGGATATCGACATATGCTTCGGCTTCGGACGGGATCACGTTGCGCGCAATGCCGGCCTTTAGCATGGTTGGGGTCAGCGTGGTGTGTAGAATGGCATAGTGCGCCGGTTCATAACGCTCGAAATAGCGGTCGATCTCGGCGGCGCGGGCAGAGTCGCCCACGTGCCGGTAACGGTCCGCATCCTCGGGCGCGCTGATGGAGGCCAGCCGCTCGAAATAGGCACGCGTGGTTTCGTTCAGACGCATGGGGGTGCGCCAACCAGCCAACTTGGCGATGGCGGCCGACAGGCGCACCACGGCGTTATCGGGGGTAGGACGCGAGGCGTGTCCGGCCGATCCGCGGGCGATCAGGGTCACGCCGCGGGGCACCTTTTCGGAAGTAGCAATCGCGACATAGCGAACATGGCCGCCTTGAGACACCGCGGCGCCGCCCTCCGACAGCGCGCACTCCGCCGCGATCTCTTCCCAATGCCGGCTCACAAGAAAGTCGATGCCCACATGCGGGGAGCCTTCCTCACCGGCTTCCGCCACGAAGATCACGTCGCGATGGAGTTGGATATGGCTGCGATGGAGCAGCAACATGACCATCAGGCCCGCGGTCACAATGTCTTTGTCATCGATGGCGCCGCGGCCGTACAGGAAGCCGTCCTTGCGGACCGCCCCCAGAGGGTCCACGGACCATTTCGCGCGATCAAACGCGACTACGTCGGTGTGACCCAGAATGGCAATGGGACGGGCGGAGCCGTCGCCCTTGATGCGCGCAACCAGGTTGGCGCGTGCCGGCTCGAGAGCCAGCATTTTGGATGGAATGCCCTCGCGATCCAAGATGCGCTTCAGATAACGGGCGGCTTCGCTCTCGTTGCCCGGCGGGTTCGATGTGTCGATGCGCACCAACGCCTGAAAATTCCGTAGCGTCTCGGCGCTCACCTGATTCCAGTTGACGGATTTCGGCTCGGCCGCAAACGCGGCGAACGAGCAGAGCAGAAGCGCAACGCTTCTATAAAGGAATGTTGCCATGCTTCTTGCGAGGCGTGCTGTCCACCTTATTTTCCAGCATGCGGAAGGCGCGGATCACGCGCGGGCGGGTCTCCCGCGGCTCGATCACGTCGTCAATGAAACCGCGCTCGGCAGCGATGAACGGGTTCGCGAAGCGCTCGCGGAACTCCGCGGTTTTCTGGGCACGGACGGTGTCGCGGTCGGCGGCCGCGGACAACTCGCGGCGATAGACGATGTTGACCGCCCCATCCGGTCCCATGACGGCGATCTCCGCGCTGGGCCATGCCAGGTTGATATCCGTACGGATGTGTTTGGATCCCATCACGCAATAGGCGCCACCGTAGGCCTTGCGTGTGATGACTGTTACCTTCGGCACGGTGGCCTCGGCATAAGCGTAGAGCAGTTTGGCGCCATGGCGGATGATGCCGCCGAATTCCTGCTCCGTGCCGGGCAGGAAGCCGGGCACGTCCTCGAACGTCAGGATGGGGATGTTGAATGCGTCGCAGAAGCGCACGAAGCGGGCTCCCTTGACCGACGAATTGATGTCCAGGCAGCCTGCCAGGTAAGCGGGCTGATTGCCGACAATGCCAACGGAACGCCCGTCGAGACGCCCAAAACCAACCACGAGGTTGCGCGCGAAGTGTTCATGGACTTCGAAGAACTCGCCATCGTCCACCACGCGGTGGATTGCCTCTTTAATGTCGTAAGGCAGGTTGGATTCATCGGGCACCAGAGTGTCGAGCGCCGGATCCATGCGATCGGCGGGGTCCGTGCACGGACGGCGCGGCGGGTCGTCACGGTTGTTCTGCGGCAGGTAGCCGAGCAACTCGCGGATCATGCGAAGGCACTCGGCATCGTCCGGGGCGATGAAGTGGCCTACGCCGCTGACCGAGTTGTGGGTCATGGAACCGCCCAGCCGCTCTTTGGTGACGTCCTCATGGGTCACCGTTTTGATGACGTCCGGGCCGGTGACGAACATGTAGCTGGTGTGATCGACCATGAAGACGAAGTCCGTGATGGCGGGTGAGTAGACCGCGCCGCCGGCGCAGGGGCCCATGATGGCGGAGATTTGCGGCACTACGCCCGAGGCCAGTGTGTTGCGCAGGAAGATATCGGCGTAGCCACCCAGTGAGAGGACGCCTTCCTGGATGCGCGCGCCGCCGGAATCGTTGAGGCCGATCACGGGCGCGCCGTTCTTCATGGCGTGATCCATGATTTTGCAGATTTTCTGCGCGTTGGTTTCCGAGAGAGAGCCGCCGAATACTGTAAAGTCCTGCGCGAAGACGTAGACGAGGCGTCCGTCGATGTAGCCGTAGCCGGTCACAAAGCCGTCACCGGGAATTATCTGCTCGTCCATGCCGAAGTCGCGGCAGCGGTGCGTCACCAGCTTATCCAGTTCCTCAAAGGTGCCTTCGTCGAGAAGCAACTCGACACGTTCGCGCGCGGAGAGCTTGCCCTCTTTATGCTGGCGGTCGCGGCGTTCCGCACCGCCGCCTTGTTCGGCCGCCGCGTGCCGGCGGCGGAGTTCCTGGAGCCTATCCACCCTTAGATTGTAGCTGGGCGTGGGGCGCTCTCCGCGGACCGGCGGCCAGCGGCTGATGCCTGGCGCTTGTGCGGATTTGGGCTTAATTGGGCGTTGGGCCGGATTGGGGCAAAAGGGCATTTTTTACGAACGAAGCCAATAAGTATCTTAGATTCAATTGCTTCGAAAAACAGCGA
Source organism: Bryobacteraceae bacterium (assembly GCA_049511415.1). Classification (GTDB taxonomy): domain Bacteria; phylum Acidobacteriota; class Terriglobia; order Bryobacterales; family Bryobacteraceae; genus Bog-159. The sequence continues at coordinate 108,229 of JBEKYC010000005.1, forward strand.
AACCAATTTGCGGCGGGTTCGGCGCGAAAGCAGGGCGCGGTGGGTTGGGATGCGGCTGGGCTGGCCGCGCGTCGAGTGGATTTGCATGGCTGAAATCGGTTGCGGTGCAGGCTTTGCGCATAAATCTTGTCGCGGGCTGGCGCCGAGGGCCGGCCGGCGGCGCGGGACCTTCGAGCCCAGTTATAGCATGGGGTCTTGCGATTCCGGTTGTGGATTGGTTCTGGCCGGGCCTTTTTCAATGGCCTGGAGAGATCCGAGATGTGTCATTGGCGCTTCGGCCCCACGGTGGTTCGAATACGCTTGCAGCGGGGGTCTTAGGATTTGACGTGCCGTCTCCCTGATGTACCGCCGGCAAACAGTATTGTGTCAGTTGCCGCGGAAAAGGAGAAACAAATTTTGACCAAGACATTTCCGAAGTTGATTATGATGACGGCTGTGCTTTCGGCCGGTTTGCCACCGGATCCGGCGACCATGGTGCAGCATCGGGCGACGCACCTGACTGGCATCGTCCATTGGATCGACCATGGGCGAGATTACCGGCATTCGGAATAAAGCGAAGGCGGCGTTCTATTTGATTCTGACGTCCGCGCAGCAGAGTACGCTCAACCGGCGGCGATGGCCAGTGAAGCGGGTATCCTGATAGTAGGGCGGACGCGGGTCCGCCCCATCGGGTTATCAAATGCCACTTGAAGAAGTTACGCCGGGAGTCGCGCTGCTGCCGACCCTGATTGCCAATATTTATCTGGTAGGCGAGCCGGGCAGTCCCTGGGTGGTGGTCGACACAGGCACGCCGGGAAACGCCGCGCGCATTCGGGAGGCGGCCAGGCAGCGCTACGGGCCCGAGGCGCACCCGCAAGCGATCCTGCTCACCCATGGGCATCGCGACCATGCCGGCTCAGCGCTCGAACTGGCCGAGGCTTGGGACACGCCGATCTACGCGCATCGTCTGGAGCGCCCGTTTCTCACCGGTAAATCTGCTTATCCACCAAAGGATCCGATGGCCGGGGGCGCATTCTCGTTCATGAGCCGGTTCTTTCCGAGTTCCACGGTGAACCTGGGGTCGCGTTTACACGACCTGCCGGACAAGGGCGAGGTCCCCGGACTGCCGGGCTGGCGCTGGTATTTCACGCCCGGACATGCACCCGGACACGTGGCGTTCTTCCATCATGACGAGCGCATTCTCCTCTCCGGTGACGCCTGCATCACCATGGACCTGGATTCGCCCGCGGGGATTGCCATGCAGGAACCGCACATCTCACGCCCGCCCGCGCCGTTCACCTACGATTGGATTCAGGCGCGGCGCTCGGTGGAATTGCTCGCCGATTTGCATCCCCGGGTAATCGGCTCAGGGCATGGGGCAACGATGAGCGGTCCCGCTGTGGCGGCCGGATTATCGGCTTTGGTTCGCGATTTTCCGCGACCAAGGGGACGATATGCGAAGGAGCCGGCACGGGTGGACGAGAACGGAGTCGCTTGCGTGCCTCCCGCTGCTCCGGATCCGTTGCCGAAAGTGGCGGCGGCCGCGGCCCTGGCGGCGATGGCGATTACGGCGGTGGTGGTCCTGTCGCGGCGGAAACTCTAGGCATCTCCGTGCTAATCGTTCATGAATACGACCACGGCATCGCCATGGCAGACTATGCGGGCGGGAGAGGATTCTTGCAATCCGAAACCGTTCTTCCGGGGACCTCCGGGAGTCGCGACGACCAGGTCTTTGCGCGTCTCGACACGGCCGTACACCACCGCCCAGTTATCGTAATCCGGACTGCCGAATGGCAGCTTGGTTAGAGAGGTGCCAAGTTTCACTTGGTTCAGTTTTTGAGCCAGGATCGCGGAATCCACGGCGAGAACCGCGGGTGGTTTTGGCGCGTCCCGCGGATCGTATGCCAACCAGAGGGCGTTGGGCCATTCCTGACCGCTGGTCACGAACTTTTCCGGACATTTCTGCTCGCCCAGCCAGCGGCCCCCCTGGCGCAGCGAGAATCGACCCACGATAGCCACCACTTTGCCATCGTAGGCGGAGAGATCGCGCATGACTTCGCACACGGTTACCGGCCGCAGAGGCGGCTCCGCAGCCAGAAGGAGCGAGCCAGAAAAAATTGCAAACAATGTACCTATTCGCACGAGACCTGAAGCAATAACCCATTATAGGCGCGCTTTCCGTCCGGTGCGTTACTTTAAGGCCGCGCCCATGACTACCTCAAGATAGCGGAGGTCTTCCCATGCGATGGCAGCTACAACCCGGCGAGAGCTACCCAAATCCGTTCGCGTCGTAAAGCTTTGCGGATCGCACCCAACAACAGTAAGCCGCGATGATGCACGCGAACCGATCTTCTGGCCGATGCGAGAGCCTCTGGCCCGCGCAAGATCCGGCCGCGGCTTATCATCCACCGACGAGAGCGAGCCGATTTCGCCACCGCACAATTTCGTTGACAGCGAGGAGCCTGCTGGCGCAAAATTGATCTCAACTGGAGGCAGTATGGCCCACCGGCTTCGCGCGATTGCAAATTGGCGGAACGCTTTTCCTGGCGCTCCTGATACTGACTTCCTCTGCGGCGGCGCAGACGCCGACCACCCTTTACACTTTCACTGGCGGCGCCGACGGCACCGGTCCCAACACCGTGGCGATTGGCGCCGGAGGCGTGCTCTACGGCACCACTGGGGGCGCCGGAACCGCGGGCTACGGGACCGCGTTCTCCTTGACGCCGCCGATTTCCGCCGGGGGCCCCTGGACGGTTAGCTATTACAGCTTTCCCGGCGGCGACGAGGAGTTCCCCTCCAGCGGTCCCCTGGCAATAGCTAGCGGCGGCAGTTTGCTATTCGGCGTCGGCGCCTATGTCAACTACTCCAATAACGGCTCTATCTATGAGTTGATCCCGCCGGCATCTCCGGACGCCGCCTGGACCCAGAAGGTACTCGACGAGTTCACCTCCGCCGAATCCGCTGAACCGTCAAATCCCAATTCGGTGATCGTCGCCAGCGGGCCCAGCGGGGGCCTCGTGCTCTATGGAACCAGCAGATTTGGCGGACACGCCGGGGGGAATGGCTTCGGCACGGTGTTTTCGGTCACCCCGCCGGCAGTTCCCGGCGGCCACTGGACTGAGACGGTGCTCTACACCTTCCAGGGTCCTCCCAATGACGGTGAGGAGCCTACCGCGAATGTGCTCGCCGGCAGCGGGGGAGTACTCTATGGAACCACCGCTTATGGCGGGACCAATAACAGCGGCACGGTATTTTTGCTAACGCCGCCGAGCTCTCCTGGAGGCACTTGGACCGAGACCGTGCTCTACAGTTTCCCCCAGGCGTTTGCGGGATGCGGAGCCGGCCAGCTCATCCAGCCTGACGCGCGGGGGGTACTCTACGGCGTGGCCTCAACGTGCGGACATGGGCACAACGACCACGGCATGGTGTTCTCACTCACTCCGCCGGCCTCTCCTGGCGGTGAGTGGAGACCCGAGATGCTCCACCGATTCACCGCCGGCTCGACCGATGGGGAGAATCCCAATTCTTTATTGGAGTATCACGGAGTGCTGTATGGCACCACCGGGGGGCCAGGGGCTGGGTACCATTCAAACGGCTATGGCACGATATTCTCCCTCGCGCCACCAAGCTCTGAGGGGGGATCCTGGACCGAAACCGTGCTGTACTTCTTCACGAACGGCAGCGACGGAGGGTATCCGACGGGTATCGTAGTCGGCCCTGGCGGGGTGTTCTATGGCTCGACTCACACCGGCGGCTCCGGCTTTGGCACGGTCTTCTCCTTCACGCCACAGGCATCCTGAGGGGCCGCGGCGCGAAACCACCGAAGCAGTGCGCGATGACGCTTCTTCGAGATACGCACCAAGTTGGCGGCCAGGGTCGTCGAAACAGGGTGACTGGGCGCGATAGTTGCCGGTTGCCAGACCGGCTTGCCAGGCAGTCTCAATCAGCATCGCCACTGACTAGCTTCCGCGGCATTCAAGCGTGATGCAGACGGTCGACCGCATCGACTCGCGTGGCGCGCCAGATCGGAAGCGCGGCGGCCAACATGGCGATCACGATCACCGCTGCCGCCGCGGCGGCTAGCGTGGTGAGATTACGATCGGGAATGCCAACGGCCAGGGCCGCAAACCAACGCGTTGCGGCCCAGGCACCCATGGTTCCGATGGCCGCGCCGATCAACGTGAGGCGTAGCGCCTGCCGGCCGGCCCAACGCAGGATTACCGCACGCGGGGCGCCCAACGCGATGCGGATAGCGATTTCGCCTTCGCGCACACGTACCCAGTAACTGAGCAGACCGTAAATTCCGACAGCTGCCAGGACCATGGCCAGCCCGGCCATTAGCGCCAGCAGCGCAGTGCCGAATCTTTGCCCGCTCAGTGTGGCAGCCACCGCCTGCGTGAACGGCCGCAACCTTTGGATCGGCAGGTTACGATCCAGAGCCGCTACCTGACGGCGGACGGCGGGCGCGAGCGATTGCGGATCTCCCGTCACGCGAATCATCAGCACCATCGCGTCCGAGGCGTTTTGCGTGAACGGCAGGTAAATCTCCGGGTAGGGCGTGGTTCCTAAACCCATCTGACCGACATCACCCGTCACGCCAACGATTTCGTAGATCGGTCCCTGGCGATAGGGGCCGCCCGATTTGATGCGATGTCCGACGGCTGTTTCCTTCGGCCACCATTTGCGTGCCAAGGTCTGGTTGACGATGGCCACCTTGGGCGCGGCGGACCGATCATCGGGGGTAAACGCGCGGCCTTCGCGTAGTGGAATGTGAAGGGTATTGAAGTAATCGCCATCGACCGTGTTGAACAGCGAGAGCGGCACTTCGCCCGGCTGCGGCGCGGAGTGATCCAGGACGGAGTAAAACCAGTCACCGCAATCCCCGGCCGCCGGCGGGCAGTTCACGATGCCCACGCTCGTGACGCCCGGAAGCGCCCGCAAGTCCTGCTGCAGCCGGCTATAGAAATTCCGTGTGGTTTGCGGGTCACTATAGCTCGAAGACGGAAGCACTAATTCGAGCGCCAGCACGTGCTCCGGATCGTAGCCGGGATTGCCGGTCTGGGCGGCGACCAGATTGCGCACCAGAAGGCCCGCGCCGAACGCCAGCACCAGCGTGATGGCGATTTCCGCGACTACCAGGGCGCTCCGCGATCCATGCCCGCCGCGGCCAGTCGCGGAACGGGAACTGTCCTTCAGCGCGGAGAGCAGATCGACACGCCCGGCCGTCAACACCGGCGCCAATCCAGTGAACAGCCCGATTGCCAGCGTGAGTGCGGCGGCGAACAGCAGTACGCGCCAATCAAAGCTGGTTTCGGCAAGCCGCGGAATATCGGGCGGTCCCAAGGCAATCAGCGCACGCGCGCCCCACTGTGCCAGCAGGGCGCCCAGGATACCTCCGATCCCCGCCAGCACCAGGTTTTCCGTCAACAACTGGCGGGCCAGGCGGGTGCGGCCCGCGCCGATGGCGGCGCGAACGGCCATCTCGTGGGTCCTAGCGGTGCCGCGCGCCAGGAGCAGACTGGCGACGTTGGCGCAGGCGATCAGAAGCACCAGTCCGACCGCGGCCAGCAGAATCAGCAGCGTAGGACGCGCATCTTGGGTCAGGTAATCGCTCAAAAAGACACCGGCGGAGCGATGCTGGCTTTCGGGTCCGGGATCGGTTTCGGCCAGATGGCGCATGATCGAATCCAGATCCGCCATGGCCGCGGCCAGCGTGGCTCCCGGCCGCAATCGCGCCAGCACGCGCATGGATCCATGCCGTGCCCGATCGGTGACCTCGCCTTGCATTTGGCGCAGGGGTAGATAGAAATCGATGGATTGTTGGAAAAAACGAAGATCGCGAGGCAGCACACCGATCACCTCGTAGGGCTGCCCGTTCAACGTCAGGGTGGCGCCGAGCGAATGATCGTCCGCGCCCATGCGGTCAACCCAAAACTGGTAGCCCAGCACAACGGTGGCGGGCGCGCCTGGCCGGTCGTCCGCTTCGCCGAAGACTCGCCCGATCACGGGACGCGATCCCAACAGGCCGAAGAAGCCGTTAGTCACCACGGCGGCCCGCGTCAACAGGGCCGGGCCGCGGCCGGTCATTGTCAGATGCGCGGTTTGGAAGCCGGCCATGGCTTCAAAGCTGTGATTTCGGTTGCGCCAGTGCTGGTAGTTCACCCATGTCACGCTGATGCCTTCCGCCTTGGGATCGGCTTCGCCCAGCCAAACTAAGCGCTCCGCAGCCGGATAGGGCAGCGGGCGCAACAGGACCGCATTGACGACGCTGAACAGCGCGGTGTTCGCGCCGATGCCCAATGCCAGCGTCAGGATGACGACCAGCGAAAAGCCGGGCGACCGGCGGAGGCCGCGCAGACCGTAGCGCAGGTCCTGGAGGAAGGTTTCGAGCGGCGGAAAGCCCCAGGCTTCGCGCGTGCGCTCCTGGATGCCCGTGAGATTGCCGAGCCGGCGGCGTGCGGCTTCGCGCGCATCCGCCGGCGGCATGCCGCGCGCCAGGTTGTCCTCGATTGCGAAATCCAATTGCGCGGCGAGTTCGGCCGCGACGTCATCCGCCAGCGCCCGACGTCCGCCGAGGAGCCGGCGCAGTTTGGACCACCATACGCGCAGCATACTCAGCCCTCCGCTTCCAGAACCCGTCCCATGGCGGCCACGAAGCGTTCCCAACGGGAGGTAGCCACGACCAGTTGTTTGCGTCCCGCCGGCGTGAGCCGGTAGTATTTGGCGCGCCGGCCATGGGGCGACGTTTTCCATTGCGCCGCGATCCAGTCCCGCTGCAACAGGCGCTGCAGGGCGGGATAGAGCGAGCCGTTATCCACGGCGAATTCGTCGCCGGACTGATGCTCCAGAAACTGCGTGATGCCGTAGGCGTGATTGGGGCCGAGCTGCAGGCTGCGCAGGATCAGCACCTCCAGCGTGCCTTGCAGAAATTCCAAGGACTGCCGTGGACTGTCTACCGTAGACATACTACCTATATAGCATCGGCGGCGGCCGGCGTCAACTGGCGGGTTGCGCCAGGCGGCCTTCGAACAGCATTACGCCAGTAGCGGTGTCGCGGATGAAGAAAGCGAACGGATGGTCCGCGCGGAAGACGATCTGGCGTTGCTTCCGCTTGGCCAGGGCGAGCACCGCGATACCCGTGGCCGCGGCGGCTTCCGTGCCTGCTTCCGACACGTCCACGAAGGCTTTGTGGACCACTTCGGAAACATAAAGATCGCGCCGGCCGTCAATTCCGGAAAAATCCGCTTCGTGGGTGAAGGCATTCGCCATGCCGAGCTGCGCGAGGACACCATGCAGCGAGAATGACGATTCCGCGCGGAACTTCGGGACGGCGACATCCACGGTTTCGCGCGCCAGCGTCCGCAGCCACGCGGCCAGCGTGTCCGCATCGAGAGATTGTTCGAGCGCCGCCAGGCCGTCGTTGGTCTTCGGCAGCAGGATATCGAACACGATGGGCGTGCCATCATACTTCATCTCCAGAATCTGGGCGGCAGGCGTTTCAGCATACAGAAACCCGGCCTTCTGGTGCATGAACTTCGTTTCCACGGTCGCGCCGGACGCGAGATGGAACGGCTCCGGCGTAGTGTTGGCGGCCTTAAACGGCGATTGCCACTTGCCGTAGAAATAGATCGCGCTAGTGAGCACCAGCCGTGTATCCGGTTTGATCGAACCGGGTCCGAACAGGTCGCGGATTTTATCTTTGGTGTGCTGGGCGGTCCAGGCATTGATCGCGGCGCGGGCCGGTTCGGGACTGGCCGAGAAATCCAGCAGGGTAAGTGGGGCTCCGTAAACGGCGCGGATGGCATTCTCGAAGGCAGACTCCAGCGGATACCCACGCTCGACCCATAGCCCGTTGGCGATCGACAGTTCGTTGGCGCCAATGTTCCCGGTTTTGGTCAGATCCGCAACCAGCGCGGCCACGGCGGCATCGTAGCCGGGCTGCGGATACGGTTGGCGCAGAGCGGCGGCGATGGAAGCAGCCGTCTGGCCGCGGGCGCCTGCAAGCAGCATGGAAAGCGCCGTGGAAATGCAGAACGGGGAAAGGATCAGGTTGTGGTCGCCTGGGGCGAGTTGGCGGTACGAATCCGCCGCGAAGCGATTCATGCCCGGGGCGAGATCATTGGCGGCGCACAGTACGCCCGCCAGCAAAAACGGCAGTGCCAATCCGAGGGAGTGCATCATCGTACTCACCCGTTGGCGCGCAGATCGCACGCCAGTGCCACCGCTCCCAAGACGCCGGCCTCGCCGCCGAGGGCCGGCGGCACAATGGCGGGCGCCGCCACGTAGCCGTTTAGCAGAGCCGGCACCTTGGCGCGTATGCGATCGATCAGCCCGGGCTGACGCATCACGCCGCCGCCCAGGATAATCCGCTGCGGCGAGAGCGTGCAGATAAAGGTGACCAGGCCCAGAGCGATATAGTGCGCGGCCAGATCCCAGGCGGGATGATCCGGCGGAAGCGTTTCGCCGCGGCGGCCCCAGCGCGCTTCAATGGCGGGTCCCGCAACCAGCCCTTCCAGACAATCGCCATGAAAAGGGCAGCCGCCGGGGAACGGATCGGCGGTCAGATCGTGGGGTACGCGGATGTGCCCCATCTCCGGATGGACCAGTCCGTGCATCAGGCGGCCGTTCACCAGTCCGCCGCCACCCAATCCGGTGCCGATGGTGAGGTAGAGGAAAGTGTCCAGCCCTTGGGCGGCGCCCCAACGGCCTTCGCCCAGCGCCGCCGCGTTGACGTCCGTATCGAAAGCTACGGGCAGGCCGGTTGCGCGTCCGACCGCGCCGGCTAAATCCGTATCGCGCCAACCGGGCTTCGGCGTGGAAGTGATGAAACCAAAATTAGGCGATGCCGGATTCAGGTCCACCGGGCCGAACGACCCGATGCCAATGGCGCAGGGCGCATGCGGCTGGGCGGCAAAGAAGTCGATGGCCCGGCTTATGGATTCCGATGGCGTAGTGGTAGGAAACTCGGTTCGCTCCAGCAACTTGCCGGTTTCCTCGGCGATGGCGCACACGAACTTGGTGCCACCGGATTCAATTCCGCCGTACAAAGGCATCAGTCTGTTATACCGCGTGTTTCGGGTGAGAACAAATCGGCGGCCATGCCACATTTTCAGTTAAGGAGATCCGCTAATGCTTAAATGTGTTCGGGCCGCCGTGCTGGTTTTGGGGGTCCTGAACTGGGGATTCGCAGCCACCAAAAGTGTCACGATACCCAAAACGACCACCGCTCCGGCCGCACGCCAGCCGCAGGCCACGCGCCCCGATGCCGAGATTGAGAAAGCCATCCGCGGCCGCTTTGCCGCCTCCAAAATATCGACGCACCACTTCCAGGTTCACGTGCAAGGCGGTGTTGCGACGATTGAAGGGCAGACGGACGTTTTGCAACACAAGGGCGTGGCCACGCGGCTGGCCCGTAGTTCGGGCGCAGTTAAAGTAGTGAACCACATCGCCGTGAGCCAGGAAGCCAAGGACAAAGCCGCCAAAAACCTGGCCTCCGGCAGGCGGCGCGCGCAAGTCAAGCGCAGCGAAACCACGAAACGGAGCGCCAAGCGCTCGCTTTAAGCGTTGCCGTTGTGTGGTCTAGAGTATGGCGGAAACGCGCCACGAAATGGCAATGGCGGCCAGCGCCAGAAACGTGCCGAACGGCAATTCATAGGTGCCCGCGTCTTTGTGCGCGATCTTAATATAGGCATAGCCGATTACCGAGCCGGCCAGCGAGCCGATGATCAAGGTCATCAGGGCGCCGTCCAGACCCAGAAACGCCCCAGTCATGGCGATCAGTTTCACATCCCCCAAGCCAAGTCCTTCACGATGACGCAACTTCAGATAGATCCAACCCGCCAGCCACAAGAACAGGCACGGCACGGCTGCGCCTAACACCGCTACGCCTACCGAAATCCAGGCGGGGCTCCAATGCACGCGCGCGATCCAAAGCAGTTCGCCGGCCACATCTCCCTTTATGGGGACGAACCAGGCGAGTATGCAACCGGCGACCGTACCGCCCAGCGTGAACTCGTCCGGCAGGATGCGCGCTTCCAGGTCCGAAAATGCCAGTCCCACCAGCAGTGCGCTCAAAAGGCAGAACTTTAGGGCCGGCAAACCCGGCCCCAAGCGCAGTACGAATACAAGGAACAAAGACGCGGTCGACAGTTCCACTACCGGATAGCGCCAGGAAATGGCGGCTTTACAGTGACGGCAGCGTCCACCGAGGACCGCGAAGCTCAGGAGCGGCACATTGTCGTACCAACCAATGGGATGGCTGCACGCCGGGCAGTAAGAGCGTGGCCGCACCACTGACAAGTCCTGTGGCAGGCGATAGATGCAGACATTCAAGAAGCTGCCGATGAGGAGACCAAAGAGAAAGGCCAAGCAGGCTTCTAGCAAGAGAGCACCTGCCGGTAAAGCTGGATGGTGTGGTGGATCATTTGGCCAATGGTGAACTTTTCGGTTACGGTCTGCCGGCCACCGGCGCCGAGTCGGCGAGCCAGCGGGCGGTCCGATAGTAGCGTGCGAATCGCATCGGCGATCGGTTCCGGATCGTTTTCGGTAAGCCAGCCGTTTTCGCCGTGGCTAACGATTTCCGGGATACCGCCGATGCGGCTGGCGATTACGGGTACTCCGGCTGCCATTGCCATCAGGATAGCGGAGCCGAGACCCTCGGAATGCGTCAGGTACAGGAATAGAGCGGCGTCCGGAAGATCCGATTCCAGGTCGCGCGAAAGCCGCAGATCGACCCCGGCGCAGCGGGCGGCGGCGCGGGCGAGTGTCACGCCCTTGAGCGGGTCCGCACTGGCGGGCGCGATTACCGCGTCGCCGCCGGGCGCAGCTTCAGGCAACGGCACACCGTCGTAAATCACTTCGATCTTCTCTTCGGGTACGCCGCTTTCCTGCATCACTCGCTTGACGAATTGCGAGACCGCGGCGTAACGCGCCGCATGCCGGTACTTCCAGCGCGACCGCACGGGAAACGCCACGCGGCGCGAAACCACCAGGGGCGACCGCGCCAACAGGGCGGCCAGAGTATGGGAACGGGCATCATGCGCATGGACGAGGTCGGCCTGCCGCGAGAGGCGGTATACGGACCAGGGGCCGATCGTGTGGACGTCGAGACCAAGCGCGCGCGCCTTGGACGATAGAGGCGATCCGCGCGGCGAGAGCAGCGTGCCGGCGATACCTTCCCCGCGCAGACCCTGCATCAGGCGCAGCGCCTGCCATTGGCCTCCGCGCATCTCGCGGCCGGAATCGAGGTGCAGGATTTTCATCGCCCGGAACTCATATTGCGCGTCTTGGCGTATTTCAGAAACGTGTAGAGGGCCGCCATGTAAGCGATGGTTAGCCCCTCGATGCCGTCCAGAAATCCTCGCTGGACGAAGTAGGCCTTGAGGAAAGTCCAAATCGGGTCGGCGATCAAATGGCGCCAGCCGACAGGCGTCTTGCGGGAAACCAGTTCCTCCGCCGCCAGCGTGGTGTACCGGTCCATGGTCTTCAGATGTTCGGAAATTGAATCGCAGGTGAAGTGCAGCAGGTTGGCATCGAGATGACCTACCCGTCCGCGCACCTGCACGCTCTCATGCACGAAATCGCCGACCCACTTGGCCTTTTCGCGATGATACAGGCGCACCTTGCGATCCGGATACCAGCCACTATGCAAAATCCATCGGCCGAGATATTGCGCCAAGCGCGGCATGGTATAGGCGTCATACTTCGGACCGTTCTTCTTGAGGTTCCAGATCTCGCCCTCGAGTGCCTCGCTGAGGGCCTCGTCGGCGTCAAGCGATAGTATCCAATCATGCGCCGCTCTCTCGGCGGCCCAATTCTTCTGGCCGGCGTAACCGCGCCACGGACTTTCGATCAGCCGCGCTCCCAAGTTTTCCGCCAATTCGGTAGTTCGGTCGGACGAGCCGCTATCCAGCACCAGGATCTCATCGCAACAACGCAAGCTCTCGATGGCGCGGGCTATGTGACGTTCTTCATTCAGCGTGATGATCGTGGCGGTGATCTTCATGGCTCCTGGTTTAGGGGGCGCCCTCCATCACGGGAGCCACCGTAAAGCAGAGCAGGAAAATGATCAAGGAGGCTAACGCCAGTAATCTCCGGCCCCGTCCGATGCCCGAGGGGTCCACGATCACAGGATGCCGGCGCGCCAGGAAGAAAAGCGCCACGGCCCACAACCACCAGGGCCACCAACGGAAGCCGAGCGGCAGCAGCGCCGCAATGAAGATCTTCGAAAGCAACTTGTGCTTATCGCCCACCAGAGCGTAAAGAATGTGGCCGCCGTCCAGCTGACCGATGGGAAGCAGGTTCAGCGCGGTTGCCAGAATACCGATCCAGGCGGCACGAGCCACGGGATGCAGATAGATGTCGGAGGCAGCCACTCCAGGGAAAATAACCTTTTGCAAGATCCAGAGCAGCCCCGGCGTTCCAAACCGAATCTCGCTTTGCAGCCCGATCCCCGGAATCACCTTTGAAAACGCAACCCCCACCGCCAGCGCGGGCAGCAAGAACACAAACCCTGCCAGCGGACCGGCCACGCCGACATCAAACAGCACGCGCTTGGAGTAAATCGCGGAACGGATGCGAATGAACGCTCCAAAGGTGCCCATCAAAGTTGGCGCGGGAAGGAAATACGGAAGGCTGGCGTCCACACCATAATAGAGACAAGCCAGGTAATGCCCCGACTCATGGGCTAACAGGATGGTCAACAGCGTGAGGGAAAATGGCAGACCCTGCCACAGGATACCTGGATGGCTCCAAACATTGACGAAGCCCCGCAAATACTGCTCGACATCAAACGGCAGGTTGCGATTGAAGTCTGCCTGCAGGCTGGACCCCACTACGGTAGTGGAGAATAGCGTGATTAAGAACAGAAGAGCGTGCAGCCAATAGCGCTCGTGGATTCGCGGAAATGAGCGGGAGACACCTAGTCCTTTACCGTTCTCCGGGTATGGGAGATACGTGGCCGCCGAATAATCCTGTGGGGACACAATACAATTATCCGCCCGCCGGGCTACTGCAGGGTCTGCAATTCTTTGCCGGGCTTGAAGCGCACGGCTTTACCTGGGGGGATGGAGACTTCGGCGCCAGTGCGCGGATTGCGTCCGATGCCGGTCTTGCGAGGTTTCACGTTGAAGACTCCGAAGCCGCGCAGTTCGATGCGATCTCCCTGTTCCAGAGCTTTCTTCATGGATTCGAAGACGGTTTCGACCGCCATCTCAGCCTTGGTTTTGGTAATGCCGGTCTTGTTCACCACTTCGTTGATAATATCCAGCTTGATCAAATCGGCCTCCGGAGATTGCAGGATCGAATTCCCCGCCGGTGTTCAACTACATGATAGGACTCGATTTATCCGGAAGTCAAGCAAACGCTCCGGAAATTGGAAACGAGCACCCCAGGTGCTGCACAATGGTGCAACCGGAGAGACGTGGTGGGCGTCTCTTGGCTAGGGAAATGCAATGCGCTCACTTCCAAAATCCAGCCTGCTGATCGAGTTGCAGCAGAACGGCGCTGGACTGATCGCCGATGTTGCGATCCTGGTGCTGTTCGTGGTGCTGCTGGCGATCCACTAGGGCTGCTACACCTTGTACACGCGCCAGAACACGTCCCGGAACTTCTGCATCTCCGGCTGCGTGCCGATCGTCACGCGCAGCATATTATCCAGCGGCGGAAATGGACGGCCTACCGCAACGCCCAAGGGCGGCATTTTGGTAATGAACTCGCGCGCGTTCCGGCCCACATCGATCATCATAAAATTGGCTTGCGGTTCGATATAGGGCACATGGCGCTCGCGCAGCCAGGCGCACAAATCCCCCCGCACGCGCGAATTGATGGCGCGCCGCTCGGGGACGAGGGTAGGCGACTCCTTCAGGGCCGCCATCACCGCCCGCATCGCGATGACGGACAGCACATTGATGCGAAACGGGCGCATGCGCTCGATCAGGCCCGGGGGAGCGCATGCGAATCCCGCGCGTACCCCGGCCATCCCGTAAATCTTTGAGAACGTGCGCGCCACCACGACATTCTTCCCCCGGCGCACAAAAGGCATCGCGGATTCCAGTTCCGGCGATTCGCCGAAGTGAATATAAGCCTCATCCACCAGCAAAACTGTATCGGAGGGCAGATTCTGCGCCAGCCACGATATACCCGCCTTCGGCGTGATGGAAGCGGTGGGGTTGTTGGGATTGCATAGGTAGATCAAACCCGCGTGCGTCTTATCTGCCGCGGCGGCAATCTTCCGGACATCGGCCGAATAGTCCGGCAAAAGGGGGACCTGGATGACTTGACGGCCTAGGGCACGCGCCGTTTCGGGCGGTCCTTCGTAAGTGGGCTGCATAACCACCAGCGGACGGTCCGGAGCGGTGAAGGCGTCCACGGCCGCATTCAATACCTCGCTCGACCCCGAGCCGGCCGTGATGTTCTCCGCCTGCAAGTCTTCGCCGGCGGCCAGCGCGGCGTATAAATCCCCAACTTCCTGATAGTGATAGCGGCCGGATGACGACAGAACATCGGCCATGGCCGCAAGGGACGATTCAGGCGGCCCCAGCGGGTTCTCGTTCGCGTTCAGCCAGACGATGTCTTTGGGCAGGTTCCCCTGAATCACCGCGCGTTGCGCGTAAGCCATCTCGGGCAGCATCCGGCCTACGGCCAATGCGGCGCCAAAACGAGAAGCAAAACCCCTTCTTGTCAGCATGGGAACTCCTTGGGGGAAGTATACCTTAAAGCCGAAAATTTCTGTCTGGCGGGCTGTATCCTCTTGCATTTATCCGTCGTCGTTAACACATCTGACATATATGCATGCACGCAGAATACTAATACTGGGAGTGTTAGCCTCGGCTGGCGCGGCCCGTGCCCAGCTGGATGTGCTGACCGCGAATTATGACAACAACCGCACCAGCCAGAATCTGAACGAGGGTCTGCTTAACACGAGCAACGTGAATCCCGCGCAATTCGGCCAGATCTACGCCTATCCGGTAGACGGGCAAGTGTACGCCCAGCCGCTGTATGTCCACGCACTCGGCATTCCCGGGAAAGGCACGCTGAACGTGCTTTACGTGGCAACCATGCACAACAGCGTGTTCGCCTTCGATGCCGACGCCACGTCAGGGACCGCGCCCCTCTGGCAGGTGAATTTGGGAACTTCCGTGGATCCCGCCACATTCGACGTGGCGGGGGCGGCGCCGTATTCGGACATCCTGAACGAGGTGGGAATTCTGAGTACACCGACGATCGACCGGACCGGCAACACGATTTATGTCGTCGCGGAGACCGTGACGGGCGGGAATGATGCCTTCTTTCTGCATGCCCTGGATCTAACCACGGGCACGGAAAAGCTGAATGGCCCGGTTCAGATACAGGCCGCCGTCGATGGCACCGGGTGGGGTGGTACCGGCGATGCGGTCAACGGATCACTACCGCTCCTGGCCGCCAGTCACCTGCAGCGGCCCGGACTGCTATTGGCGAATGGCGCGATTTATATAGGCTTCGGATCGCACGGCGATTATGTGCCTTGGCACGGCTGGGTGCTGGCCTATAATTCAACCAATCTGCAGCAACAAACGGGCGTCTTCAACACCACGCCGTCGGCGGCCGGCTCGGCGATCTGGCAGGGAGGACGCGGTTTGGCTGCCGATCCGAACGGCGGGATCTACTGCTCCACGGGCAACGGGAATTATGACGGCGTCATGTCCTGGGGGGAGACGGTGTTGCATTTGACCCCGTCGTTGGAGGTAGCGGATTGGTTCACACCGGCCGAATATGCCGGATGGACGGACGACGATCAGGACCTCGGTTCCAGTGGACCGATCCTGTTGCCGGGAACCACCTTGCTGGTAGCGGGAGGCAAAGCGGGCTTGGTAGCGCTCGCGGACACCACCAACCTGGGACACGAGGTGGATGCCGACGCGGGTGTACTGCAGACGTTTCAAGCAGTTCCCACAGGGCGGTTCGCAATCTTTAATATGGCATTGTGGAACCGGCCCGACGGGCCCATTCTCTATGTCTGGGGCGAAGGCGACCCGTTGCGCGAATTCCAGATGCAGAACGGCGCGTTCAACACCACGGCTTTGGCCGTCAACAGCACGGCGCAGAATGCACTGCCATTCAGCGGTATGACGGTATCGTCCAATGCCTTCGTGCCTGGCAGCGGAATTTTTTGGGCGACCACGGTCGGCTCCAGTAGCTTCCCGGCGCCGGGCGCGTTGCATGCTTTTGACGCCATGGACGTTAGCCAGGAATTGTGGAACAGCGGTATGCAAGCGACCCGCGATGCGCTGGGCAATTTCACGAAATTCGCGAATCCGACAGTGGCCAATGGCAGGGTGTACGTGCCCACCGATTCGAGCCAGGTGGTGGTTTATGGTCTGCTGCCGGTCCCCGGAATTCAAGCGGTGGTGAATGCCGCCAGCTACACCAGTTCGGCAATTGCGCCCGGAGAATTGATCTCCGTGTTTGGCATCGGCATCGGGCCCACGGACCCCCTAAAGCTGGTCCTGAACTCCGCCGGCAATGTGAGCACTTCGCTGCAAGGATACACTGTCACGTTCGACGGCGTGGCTGCCCCGCTGCTCTATGCCGCGGCGGGACAAATCAACGCGGTCGTTCCGTTTTCAGTAGCGGGCAAATCCTCGACTGTTATGGAATTGTGGGCTCCGGCCAACACCCGATACTCCGTGACGCTTCCGGTCAGCCCGGCGGCACCCGCCATTTTCGAGTTGGGAACCTCCGGGCAGGGGGGCATTTTGAACGGCGATTACTCGGTCAATTCCGCGGCACACCCGGCGCCGCGTGGATCCACGGTGGCTATTTACGCCACAGGCACCGGCGTGCTGACCCCGGCATCGGCGGATGGCGTAGTCATTTCCGCAACCAATCCACCAGTGTCCGCGGCGCCAGTCACGGTGACCATTGGTGGCCAGGCAGCAATCGTGAGCTATCAGGGCGGCGCGCCCGGACTGGTCGCCGGTGTAATGCAGATCAATGCACAGGTACCGGCAAGCGTGACACCCGGGAGCGCCGTACCGGTGACGATCAGTGCAGGTGGCGTGGCCGGATTGGCAACCGTCACTATGGCGGTCGAGTAAGCGCTACGCATCCGCCAGCATGGATTTCGCCTTCGCTATTTAGGATTTACCAAGATGAAGCGGCCAGCCACATAATCGAGGACATAGTCATAGTGGTGGGGGTCCACCTGGACATGATGTTCCGTCCATACGGCCATGCGCTCGGCTTCCAGCTTCGGGTCGCCGTACAACAGGCGGATTAAAAAGTAGACGTCGTAATCCTGGTAACCATCCGCGTCCGAGAGCAAGAGGATACGCGCGCCCTTTCGCGGCGCCGGTATCAGCCGGCGGATCTGATCTTCATAGCGCTGGAAACGGTGCTGCATGTCGTGGGCGGCGGCGGCGTGCATTTCGATTGAGTCACGCTGCCAAGGCGCCAGCTTGAACACAAGCAAAATCAGCAGGGAGGCCTGCGCCACAGCACGCACCAGGACATGTCTGCCCGTCAGGAGTTCGAGCAGCCAGTCGAGCAGCCCGGCGACGTAGACTGCCCAGCCTACCGCCGGCACCATGTAGGCGAACCCGCCGCGTCCAGGAATAAAGGCAAGCGGCAGAACGCCGGCCAGTATGAACGCAATCGCCCAGATCAGATCCCGGCGCCTGCTGGCCGCGGCGATCGCCACCATGGCGGCCAGCAGCGCGCCCATCTGGAGCGGCTTGAGATCGGGCCAAAAGGTGAGCTCATGCAAATAATGCGACAGCGATTGAATGTAAGCCGCGGCGGAGTAATGCGGGCGGTATGCTTCCACCGCCCACAACGAGTCCGGACCGTATCGCTTGCCAATGACGAATGCGGCATCGAATATGGCGCCCACAGCGGCCAAGCGGCCCTCACGGCAGATCCATTGCCAGAGCCCGGCAGGCTTCCAAAGCGCGGGGGGATGCCAGATCAGTTCATACAGCCCGACCGCTACGGGCAGCAAGACCGCGATTTCCTTGGAATCGAGCGCGGCGGCGAACAGGCATAGCAAGAACGCCGTGCCGGCCAGCCCGGGTACTCGCCCGCGTTGCCTGATGCGTACGTAGCAAGCAAATGCGGTCCAGAAAAACGCGTAGACCAGAACATCGTAGATCGTGCCCGTATCGAAGTAGGCCGCGGCGAAGGTGGGGTGAATGCCGAGCAGGAGCAGAGCCAGCAGAGAAGCCCAACGCGATCCGGTAAGTTGGCGAACGACCACTGCCAGCAAAAGGAAGTCCAAGCACAACCACACGAATGCCGCGATCCGAAACGGCAATGGGTTGAATCCATACAGGGAATAGATGACGCGATAGAACAGGCCGCCGCCCGGGCGGTAGTAACTAGACCAAAAGCACAGGTTCGCCTTGAGTAGAGCCGGCCAAGGGCGGGACCAGTAATAGTGCAGGTTCATTAAGTCGTCATTATCGAACCATGAGGTGAAACCTCCGCGGATCAGGTACACGAACCAGATGAACAGTGCCGCGCCTATGCTATACGCCGCGATCCGGCTGAACTTATCCGATTTCATAGGCTTGCTATTGAACCTGGAAGGCATCCACATCGACGAAATTTCCCAAAGACTTCGGATTCTTGTCCGGCAGCACCGTGATTACAGCCAGATGCGGACGGCGGCCCAGACCTCCGAACATCGAACGGGCCTGCCACTGTGTCTTGTTCGAATAGAAATCCACGGTGGTCTTATACACTCCATCAATGGTTATGCCGGCCATCCCACGGTTGGAAGCCTTGGTATATACATAACTCAATACATCGCCCTGGAACGCGAACTGGACGTCGGAACCAGGCAAGTTTGTATAGGTGACGGTATGCGCAAAAGTTTGCGGCCAGACTTTATCCTGCTCCCAACCACCCCGATAGACAATGGCCGGATCAAAATCATCGTAATATCCCGGCATGACGAGTAGTGGATGCCGCTCCTGTGGGGCTTGGCAGCCTTTTTCAAGATGTGCTAGATAGAAGGCCGTGCTCTGGTATTCGGGAGTGGAGCACCGCCGCAGAAGATCGTTCAAGGCGGGGGGCTGTATATTGACGCCCAACCCAGGCTTTGGCGCGGCAACGTAATTCACGCCCCAGTGCTCCAGAATGCTGGCTACCTCCTGCGGATTCCGCGCCAGCCGAAGACGGGTCCAGACACCGTACTGGTGCCAACCGAGGGAATAGACTTCGGCGTTGAATGCCGCGAGTTCGGAGCTGTTGGTCAGAAGAATGGGAGCGCCGGGGTGTTCGCGGTCCATGTATTGGCCAATCTCGCGCATCGGTGCATTGCTATGGATATAAGTCTGACGCATCGCCGTCGAAAGTGGGGATCGGCCATAGAAGTCGCCATGCTGGAAGTTCGACGAGGGCAGGTACCAAGCGTTGAGCATTACGCAAGCCACGGCCAGGGCAACCAGGACACGCCTGAGGGACCTGGGGGCCACCCAACTCAGCAAGACCGCCAGCGGCACGAGAAGTAAAGGCATTGACGGATATAAATAGCGGGCGTTGGGAAGAAAAATAAGTATGATGGCAGCCCCGCCCAGCGACGCCCAGGCGGCTCCCAAGGCGGGCCGCCGCCGGACAAAAATCAAGGCCAAGAATCCTAGCGGCACGAGCAGCAGGTGCTGAAAACCCAGAGATCCGGGACGCCCTTCATAATAACGGGAGGAATAAAAGATCAGGTCAAACGGCGTGTGCCAGGTCAGCGGCTGCGTGAAACGGTAGTCGGTGAAAACCGCGGAGCGATCCAGCAGGGGGGAAGGAAATCTCTGGTTCAGAAACGGGAAAATGGGAGACCCCGTCATTCGCCAAGCGATGATGTAAGGCGGCAAAGCTACCGCCAGGAGCAGAACAATGGCGAGGCAGGCCGTCAGCACCGGCCTTGCCCCCAGGCCTTTCCGCCGGCGGCGCGCCTCTACGATCGCGACGGGCAAGACCACCAGCAGATAGGCGAGTCCCCCAAGCTTGATTTCCAGTGCCGTCCCCCCGAGGACGGCCGCGGCGTACAGGAATCGACGCTCGGCGGTATCTCCGAAACGCCAAATGGCAAGAAGTGTTGCCATGACAACGGCTGCCAGGAAGTTCTCGACCAGCAGGGAGCCCGTCACCATCTGCACCACCGAAGTGCTGGCGAAGAGCGCCAGAACCAGGAACGAAATGGCCGGGCTGACAAAGCGGCGCACGATGCAGTAAAGCATCGCCTCCACCAACAGCAGCATCGCGAAATTTAGTAACCGCGCCGCAAACTCGCCGCCCAGCAAATAGACCAGCGTGTAACACCAGTCGGCGCCCATGGGCATGACCGACCATAGGATGCGATCCGGCCGGTAGGTCAAAATGTGGTGTAGCGCGATGTTATGCGGAATTGCCAGGTGCATGGCCAGACCGTCGGAGCCCGATTCGGGCCGAAGCATGGCGAACCAGTGCATGCCAATCACAAACGTCAACAACGCGAAGGCTGCCACCTGAGGCCGCGCACGCGAACGAGACTCAACCAGAGCCCGGCACCAGCCGACCAGCCGCCATCCCGTGCCGCGCAGATCGAGCAGCACTGGAGTTGCCAGTAAACCGGCATAAACCACCGCATAGTTCACAGGCAGACGCGCCAGAAAATTCATCAGGAAGATGTAGATCGCCATGCCCAACAGAGTGGCGCAGAGTTGGCTTTCCGGTGACCGGTCCCGGCGGCGGCCCATCAAGAGCGATCCCAGGGCGCACGATGAAATCAAAAATAAAGCGGCGGCCAACAAGGCTGTGGGCCCGATGGCGATGGCAGTCGCGACCAGCAGAATCCCGGCTACCAGGGGCACGAAGAACGACGGAGCGAACACCAGGATGGCTCCGGCGAATGCCGCGTAGCTCCAAACGTAGTGAAGCAGCCGGCGGCGGCCAGTGGGCGTCCAGCCGGCGTCAGGCAACCATCCGGCAGCGTAAAAACCATATGCGGTGACGCACAACAAGGCGATTCCGGCAGAGCCCAGAACGGCGGGCGGAACCCAGGCCGGCAGTCGGTGCAGCAGTGGCTCTTCGGCCCGCGGCGTCCCCGCCACCGGAGAGCTCTTGCCGAAAATGAAATCCCGCTGAATCGCGAAGTTGGCGAAAAACAGCAACGACTCCACGATCAGCTTCGCGGGCAAGGGGAAAACGTGAAAATGCGAGGTCAGAAATTGGATGCCCGCATAGGAGGCCAATCCGCTGAAACACGTGAGCAACAGATACTTCGGCAGCACCGCGGCGTGCCGCAGGTTGGTAAAGAAAACGGACCGGCGCACCATTGTATAATTGAACGCCACCGCCAACACCCTGCCCAGCAGTTGCGAGAGAGCCAGGTTGCCGATGCGCCGGTACATGATATAGAAGACCAGTGAATCGAGCGCGGCGGTCATCAGCGATACGGAGCTGAATCGCAACAGCACAAAATAGATCTTCATGGAATCGATCAGAGGGTTGAAATGCGAGGTGCGATTGCCCGGCTCGTAAATCGTTCGGATGGGTGTTTCGTCGACCTGGAACGAATGCTGCCGCACGGCGATGAGCATGTCGAGTTCGAAGTCGTAACCATTCGCTTCCGTGCGCAGCAAATGCGGCAGCAGCGTCACGGGAATGCCGCGCAGCCCGGTTTGCGTGTCCGAAAGATTCTGGCCCACCAAAGCGCGCATCACCAGGCGCGTCACTACATTTCCGATCTGGCTGCGAAGCGGAACGTCGCCCGAGAAGGTACGGGTCCCCAGCACCAGCCGGTCCGGGTGCTGGGCGAGATGCGCCGCCACCCGCTCAATGTCGTCGGGGTGATGTTGCCCGTCGGCATCGGCCGTGATCACTCCTTGCAGGTTTGGAAAGGCGCAAAGGGCGAAATTAAAACCGGATTTCAGCGCGGCGCCTTTACCCAGGTTGACCGCGTGGCGCACCAGCCGGACTTTGGGAAACGCCGCGGCAAGAGCAAAGATTTCGCGGTAGGCCGGACCGCTGCCGTCATCCACCAGCACGATGGCGGGCACGGATTTTTCGGAAAGGCCGGCCAGAAGTTCGAGCAGCCGTTCATCCGGGCGATAGGCTGGTATGATCGCGGCGAAGCAAACCGCGGATTGTGCGTCGTTCACGTATTCTCCAGGGTATCGCGTCTGCCGGGCAGGCGATTTCACCGGCCAGTTATTCGGGGGGCCGCGGCGACTCTGCTAACGTAAAGGAAGAATGCGGGCCGGGCGGCTTGCGATGGCCTGCGCCTTGGCATACGGACAGGTCGATGGTTACTCGAAAATGATCGGAATCGCGCGGTTACCTGTAGCAGGTGGTCTATTCCTGGGAGACGACGCCGTGGGCGTGGTGAGTGTTACCGGTGCCTTTCCCATCTCGCAGGATCACCGGAACACCGCGCGTGTGCGATTGCAGTACGATTTCTAATCCATGAAGCGTTGGCTACCGGTTACGGTGCTATTCGTCGGGATCGCTGCCCACGCGGCGGATCCGCAAGAGTCTTGGGAAGTGGCGGTGAAGGCCAAGGGGGGACGCGAGCGGCTGCACAGTGTCCGGTCGCTGGCCGTCTACATGAAGCCCGCGGCGGTGAATCTGATGGGGCCACCCACAACCTGGTTGTGCGTGTTCCCGGACCGCTACTTCGAATATGATGGACGAGGCAGCGGCGAGTACGAGTATCGGGCTTTGAATGGCGGCGGTATGGCCGGCAACCCTCGCGCGATCGTCGTGGATGGAACGGCGAGCCGGGTAGCGATGGATGCGAACGGCACACCGCGCGTGACTTTCGCGATCACCGCCAGGGAACGCGACCGGCTGACATTGAATCAGGTGATCTACCTCTTGGAGAGCGCCTGGCTACATCCGCGCGTTCTCGCCGCGAAGGGCCGCACGTTGACCGTGGAGGCGGGCGGGGATACTTTTCGAATCACATTGGATACCGCCGGCCTGCCGGAGCGAGTGACAGCTATGGAAATGCAAGGCAGAAAATCGAAGGACAGATACGATTACCGGTTGGAACGCTACCGCGAATTGCAGGGTATTCTCTTGCCGGGACGGGTCACGTGGTCGAGCGGTCTGCGCCAGTGGACCTGGGACGTCGATTACGATGTCGACGCGGGCTTTAATCCGCAATTCTTCGCGCGGATGCCGGACCTGGCGAATGGTCCCGAGCCTTGGAGACAGCGTTGATGCGCCCCGCGCTAGTGGTTTTTTCGTTAGGGTTTGCGTGGCAGGCCGCGGCGCAAGATCAGCCTACGTTTTCCACCGAAGTAAAGGTAGTCAGCGTGCTCGCCACCGTACGCGATAAGAAAGGCGCGTTCATCCGCGATCTGACGCAAGATGATTTTGCGGTTACCGAAAACGGTCGTCCGCAAAACATCCGCTATTTCTCGCGTGAGACCGATCTACCCTTGACCCTGGGACTGATGATCGATACCAGTATGAGCCAGCGGCGCGTGATGGAAGCGGAGCGCGGCGCGTGCTTTCGCTTCCTGGAGCAAGTAGTGCGCGAGAAAAAGGATCAGGTCTTTGTCATGCAGTTCGATCTCTCGCCGATCTTACGCCAGGAACTAACCTCGTCGGTGAGGGTATTGAACGAGGCGCTGCAACGCGTCGATACGCCTTCCATGAACGATCTGCGCAGCCAGACTGGCGGTGGCACGATGCTCTATGACGCGCTGGTGAAGGCGTCCATGGAGATCATGCGCAATCAGACGGGCCAGCGCAAGGCGATGATCGTTCTATCGGACGGAGTGGATACCGGCAGCCAAGCCACGCTGGCGGAGACCATTGAAACCGCCCAAAGAGCGGGCACAGTGATCTATTCGATTTTGTTCTCCGACGAAGGCTACTATGGCATCTTCGGCGGTGGCGACGGGCGCTCCGTCCTGATGCGATTGGCGCGAGAGACGGGTGGAGGTTTTTTCGAGGTCTCCAAGAAGCTGAGCCTGGATGATATTTTCACGCAATTGCAGGAGGAACTCCGCAGCCAATACAATATTGGCTACGTCTCCGATCAACCTGTAAGCGTGTCGGAATTTCGCAAGATACAAATCATTACGCGTCGAAAGGGCCTGGTCGTGCAGGCACGCAGCCGCTACTGGGCGCAGCGCTGAACGGCTGTAAAGAATAGCGGAATAAATTCCTTTCTCTTGACACGTTCGCCTTCGCCAGTTCACTATTCTTATTAGAAGAGGGTCGTTGTGCGCGAAAAACAAACGCGATCTCACGAAGTCACCGTAGCAAACGCCAGGACGGCTGCCGCAGCCGCGCGCGATACACGCGATTTAAGTCCCGTTCCATTTCCACAGACCTTTCAGGCTGGACCCGCACAAGCCTTTCAGCCACCCATGTATCACCCGAGCCAATGGTTGTCGCTGCCCGAGGCTGCCGCTTATACCGGTTTGCCTGCTTCCACTCTTAGCAAGTTGCTGGCCAACGGAAAACTTCGTGGCTTAGACACAGGTCCGCGGCTGGGCGGACGCTGGCGGATCAAAAGGTCGGATTTGGACGCCATCTCGGCGTGAACCGGCATTCACTCACAACGCAAGGCGGCGGTGGGGTCCACGCGCGACGCGCGACGCGCTGGCGTGTAACACGCCGCCAGGCCGACAGCCAGCCAAATTAAAGCAACGGCTGCGTAAGTTGGCAAATCCGTCGGACTGACGCCGTACAAGAGCCGTATCATGGCGCGTGCCAAAATCGCAGCGAGCAGCCAGCCGATCGCGGCGCCGCCCAGCGTCAAGCCCAGTCCCTGCCACAGGATGAGCCGCACTACATCTCTCGGCTGCGCGCCGACCGCCATGCGGATACCGATCTCGCGCGTCCGCAAACTGACGTGATAGGCCACTACCCCGTAAAGGCCGACCGCGGCCAACACCAGCGCCAGCCCGCCGAAAGCTCCTAACATGCTGGCGGCCCAGCGCACCTGCCAATACGAACGATCCACCCACTCGCGCAGCGGCCGCACGCCGTAGATTCGCGCACCCGTGCCCGAGGCGACGATCAGCTTCCGGACGGGTTCCAGCATGGCGCGGGCGTCCATGGCGGTTTCCACAACGATGTTTTGGACGCCACCGCTATCTTGCGCGAACGCGCGATAAATGTGGGGCTTGGGCGCCTCGCCCAGCGAGACTACGCGCGCGTCGTGCGCCACACCGACGATCTCCAGGGCATGGGTTTGGCGGCAGCCGAGAAACAAGCGCTTGCCGATTGGCGAGACTTTGGGCCACAACTGGCGGGCCAGCGCTTCGTTGATAATCCCGACGGGACGGCTATCCGGCAGGTCCGTAGCGGAGAAATCGCGACCGGCCATGAGGGGAATCCGCATGGTTTCGAGATAATGCGGACTGACCGCGCTGGTGGTCGCCGCTATGGGGTCATGTCCCGATTCGGAAGCGCAATCCGGATTGATGGGAGTGAGGGGCAGCAGGTTGGTAATCGCCGCGCTTTTCACGCCCGGCATCGCCCGCAGCCGGTCGAGCGTCCGCGCATAGAACTGCAGGCCGCTTTCGGGACTAAATTCCGGCGGCGATGCCAGTGCCGTCACATAAAGGCGATTCGTTATGGCGAAGCCCGGATCGGCCGACTGAAAAGCGAAGAGCGTTCGCAGGAACAGGCCGGCCGTTAAAAGCAGGACCATAGACAAGGCAACTTGCGCGACCAGGGAAGCGCGGCGCAAACCGAACCGCCGGTTGCCCAGCGACCCTTTCATCGCCAGCGACACATCTGTCCGGCTGGCTCTCCACGCGGGCGCCAGGCCGAAGATGAACGTGGTCGCCAGCGCCAACGAGGCGCAAAACAACGTAACCCGAGCATCCGGCGCCAAGTCCAGACGTAGAGCCTCACCGAAGGCGGTGGTGGGCAACAGAACCTGTAAGAGACGACTCGTCCATGCGCCCAACACGAATCCCGCCAATCCCCCGCCTGCGGCCAGCACCAGGCTTTCCATGAGAAGTTGCCGGATCATTCGCGCTCGCCGCGCGCCAATGGCAATGCGCATGGCGAATTCGCGCTCGCGTGCCGCGCCGCGCGCCAGCAACAGATTGCCCACGTTCACGCACGCGATCAGTAGCACCGTGGCCACCACGGCCATCAGCACCGCGGCGATAGGTCCGGACTGTTGCCGGCTTCTTGGGTTGGGAACCCCACGGACCACTTCCGCAACGAGGCGCCCACCGGCTTTCTCGGAGGGTG
The DNA here is from genome assembly GCA_049511415.1 of Bryobacteraceae bacterium. GTDB lineage: Bacteria > Acidobacteriota > Terriglobia > Bryobacterales > Bryobacteraceae > Bog-159. Next base: position 134,389 of record JBEKYC010000005.1, read on the forward strand.
GCCTTTCCCTGGCGATCCGGGTCATAAGGGCATTCAGGTCCGCGTCCACTTGTAGAGGGGCGATACCGGCCTTCATCCGGCCAAATACGAAAACCCTGGCCCCCAGATCGGGATACTGCTTGCTCCACGTCTGATACGGCACCCACATGTCTATATTTAGAGGCAAGTAGATCCCGGCGAACTCCTCAGGCGCGACCCCGACTATGGTGTACCATTGCGTCTCCGAACGGATGCGTTTGCCCAAGATATTCGGATCGCCATGGAAGAGCCGCTGCCAGGTGCGATAGCCGATAACGGCGGACGGCTCGTCTTCGCGTTCGAACCAGCGCCCCAAAAACGGACGCACGCCGATCACGCGTGGATAGTTGAGTGAGACCGCCTCCGCGGCCGCGGTATGCGTTTCGCCGTCGAATTCCAGGCTAGATTCCGTGGGATTCGAGGCCGCAATACCTTCCAGAGTCAGGCTGCGGTCGCGCAGACCGTGGTAGTCCTGCCAGGAAATCAGCGGGCTCCCGTCATGGCTCAGCACAACCAGGCGGTCCGCCGCCCGCACCGGAAGCGGCCGGAAGAAAAGAAAGTTGAGCATGCTGAAGACCGCCGTGTTCACGCCGATCCCCAAGGCTAGACACAACACCGCCAAGCCGCTGACGACAGGCGACTTACGCATCACACGCAACGAGAACTTAAGATCCTGCAAGCAGCCGCGCATGGATGTACAGACACCATCCGGCTGCTAATGTTCCGTTAAGCGGCCATTTTGCCCCTTATGAAGGCGCTATACCTTTGGTCGGAGCCGGCGATATGCTGAGTCAGCCAATTCCTCAGAAATGACATCAGGCTGATGGTCAGCTTCGTTTCTCCGCGCTGGAATTGCGTCTGAAATTCCAACACCTGCGCGGTGAGCTTTTCGTGCTGCGTCCTGTGCGTCTCGGTTTCCGGGTAGCCATACTGACGCATGAACTTCTCTTCGGTGGCGAAATGCACTTTGGTGTAATCGATGAGACGGCCCAGCATCTGCCCTAGAACGGCTTTGCCTTTGCCTGCCGCCATGGCGCTGTTCAGTTGTCCCGCCAGTTCAAACAGGCGTTGATGCTGGGTGTCGATTTCCGGGATTTGCACGCTGTATTCGGGTTTCCATTCGAACATGCCTGAGATATCGGCGTAGCGGGCCGCGAACTGTAGCGATTTCACCCGAGCAGGGCGCCCGCCTGTTCCATGGCTTGTTCGACCTGAACCCTTGTGAGCGTTGTGCTGACGAATAGTTCCTGGCGCGCACCCGCGCTGAATGCGATGCCTTTCCAGCCGTTCTGCACCGGCACCGTGATGCGAAACCTCACTGGGCCGCGCGCATCGCGCACCGGACGGATGACGCCAGGAATGATGGAACGGATTGCGGGGTTATCGGCCAGCACACGCTCGAGGATCTCGCGCACGCCTTCGATGATGCTGTGCTCAATCTTGAGACGGTCCTTGGCGGTGCGCAACCGCATGCAAATCCAGTCTAGCAGGATGAGGTTCTTAGGATCGGTAACGGACTACGGTGGGAACTTGGCTGGTATCGATGGCTTTGATGCCGGTGATCTGTTCCAGCGCGGCCAGGAATTCGCGATATTCGCCGCGGCTGAGCTTCAACAGCACTTCCGCTTTCTCGGTTCTGCCGCCGGCATTGGACCACTCGACGCCGACATAGTGATTGGCGGCGCGATAGGAGATCTCCGTAATGCTCTTGGCCGGAATCGCGATGCGCTGGCCGTGCTGCATTAAGATCACTTCATTCCGTCCCAGAGTGGCATGAATCCTATGGTGTTGAAAAGGCAGACTTCCGCCGCTGTAAGTAACTGGAAACTCGGTGGATGTACCAGCCCAAGCGCTGAACGGAGGGACCGCTATGGATAATAGAAGCAGTGCGTACGCAAGTTTCATAATTAAGAGTAATGACTCGGTTTTGTCACTTGTATCGATGCTGAGATAGGACGAAAAGTTACACCTTTCTCTAGTGGTGGCGGTGTCACACCCGGGGCAGGAACGGCACATCAGGGCCATGCGATAAGATCGAAATTAAATGGCGGCGGTATGGCTATGGCTCACTTTCCTTTTGGCGCAGACATCCAGCCGCGAACCGGTGAAGGCCACTCTTTGCGAGATCGCCGCGCATCCCGATACATTTGAAGGCAAACTGGTGCAATTGCACGCCCTGGTCGAATCGGGAGTGGATGACATACCGGCCGGCGTGGCCGACGACAGTTGCGGCGCCGAGCTGAAATTCCTCACGCCCGACGACCAGCATCTTGTGCGCCTCCTGAATAGCAAGCTATTCCGCAAAATGGTAAAGGACGTGAAAAAGAATCCGGTGGTGGTGGTTACAATCAGTGGATGGTTCCGCCGCGGCGTTCCCGATAAGAAGACGGAGTCCGGGGTGGCGCTCGAATCGGTTGAAGACGTGGTAGTCAAGCGCTTGCCGAAAGTGCCGCGCCAGCGTTAGGGCAGGGGCGTCCGCCGAAGTTCCGCGATCTCGCGTAGCATGCCTTCCACCATGGCGTTGGCCACGGTTTCGCCCTTCGCGCGCGTGGCCAGCGTGGCATCCCCAAAGACGCCACTGGGGGAATACGCGCCCGGCTTGTGCGGATCGCGCGTCAAGCCGCCTTGGCCCGGATGGTAGTCTTTCACCGCTTTGGTCATATCCACGGATGCCGGATCGATGAAGAGCATGAGCGACGTCTCGATCTCATCGGCATGTGTCCCGCCGGCCTCCTGCTTCACGCGCTGCTCGGCTTCCTCTCCAACCGTGAGCACGTTCGTGTACCGCAACAGAATGCCGTCGGCCGCCAGTATCTTCGCCGCCGGCTCCAGAGCGCGCAGTGTAGACACACCGGTGTTCAGCGCATAGAAACGCTTCGGGCCGTAATTCGCCAGGCTGCGACAGATATCCACCAGCATGTCGCGCGCGGTTTCGAGGCGCAGCGTGGTGGAGCCGGGATACTCCACGAATGCCGGATAGTAGCTATAGTTGACCAGCGGTGCGACGACCACGTCGGCGCGCTCCACGACCTGCCGCGTGAAGTACTCCGCCTCCAGCAAGTCGGTCTTCAGTTTCAGGTGCGGCCCATGCTCTTTCGATTCGGCGCCGATGGGAATCACGACGATAGTTTCAGGCTTCAACGCCTTTTCGGCTTCCACCCAGGTAAGATCCTCCAGCAGAATGCCTCGCGGCTGGCCGAAGCAGACTCCGGCGGCCAGGATTGCGACACATAATATGCGCGACATGACCGGCTCCTCGATTGTGCTACGGTAGCATGCTATGACCGCGCGCATCGCTCTGCTGGGTTTGTTGTCGTTGGCGAGCTGTACCGCTGCCGACAAGGTCGCTTCCCTCGAAGTGCGGCTTCTATCCACCATGCTCACCGCCGACGAAGGCTACGGCGAGTGGGGCTTTGCGGCGCTCGTGGTGGCGGACGGGCACCGGATTCTGTTCGATACCGGCGCGCATCCGAACACCGTGTTGGATAACGCCCGCGCGCTGGGCATCGATCTTTCCAATGTTCCGGACGTGATTCTGTCGCACCACCATCTGGACCACACGGCGGGGCTGGTGACGCTGCGCAGCGCATATGCGAAGTCGAACCCTGCGGCCCTGGCGCGTGCCCATGCGGGCGAAGGCATCTTCCGCAGCCGCACCGATGATGGAACCGGGGAAGCAAACACTATGATTGCGACCCGTCGCGATTACGAATCCGCGGGCGGGACTTTTGTCATGTACGGAGAGCCGCGCGAACTGTTTCCCGGCGTATGGCTCACCGGGCCGGTCCCGCGCAAATATCCGGAGAAGAATTGGGGCCGCGGCCGCAAATTGCGCCTCGCCGATGGCGCCACGGTGGAAGACAATCTGCCGGAGGATCAGTCGCTGGTGGTCGTCACCGAGAAGGGGCTGGTGGTGATCTCCGGCTGTGGCCACGCTGGGATCGTGAACACGCTGGAGTACGCCCGCGCCAAGATCGCTCCGGCGCCGGTTTACGCGGCATTGGGCGGCTTCCATTTGTATCAAGCCAGTGACGATACACTGGCGTGGACCGCCTCGAAGCTGAAGGAGTTCGGTTTGCAGAATCTGCTGGGCGCGCACTGCACGGGCATCGAAGCCGTATATCGCTTGCGCCAGCTAATCGGCCTGGACCGCAAAACGGCGGCCGTAGGTGCGGTCGGCGGCGGATTCACGCTTTCCGGCGGTTTGGATCCCGGCTCTATTGCACGGTAGTCGGCAGGCCGCAAAAAACGATGGCCTGCCCCACAGGTGCTACTGTCTTGTAGATGGGCAAGTTTCCGCTGGTATGTCTGCTCGCGTTGCCTTGCGGCCTGTATGGTTTGGGGCAGGTCTCATATGTGGAGACTGCGGCCCGGCCGGGCAGTTTTCCGATCACGCAAGGCAAGACCTGCGCCTCGCTCTACGTAGATCCGGCGGATTACGCCGGAGTCATTCGGGCGGCCGCCGATCTGCAGGCCGATATCGAGCGCGTCACCGGCTGCAAACCGGCGATTACACACGATGCGGGGACTGTCGGGCATGTGATCGTGATCGGCTCGCTCGAAAAGAGCCCGCTGGTTACGCGGCTAGTGGATACGACCTCCATCGCCGGCAAATGGGAAGCCTTCCTGACGCAGGTCGTGGGACAGAAGTTGGTCGTCGCGGGCAGTGACAAACGCGGAACGATCTACGGCATCTACGATCTTTCCGAACAGATCGGCGTCTCGCCGTGGTATTGGTGGGCGGATGTCCCGGTAGCGCACAAGGACGCCTTGTTCGTGAGGCCTGGCCGATTCGTGCAGGGTGAACCTGCGATCAGGTATCGGGGCATCTTTTTGAACGACGAAGCGCCGTCACTTTCGGGATGGAGCCGCGAGAAATTCGGCGGCTGGAATTCCAAGTTCTACGTGGAAGTCTTTGAGCTGATCCTGCGGCTGAAGGGAAACTATCTGTGGCCAGCCATGTGGGGCAGTGCGTTCAATGAAGACGACCCGCTGAACCCCCAACTCGCCGATGAGTACGGCATCGTGATGGGCACTTCACATCACGAGCCCATGCTGCGCGCGCAGCAGGAGTGGAAGCGGCACGGCATAGGGCCGTGGAATTACGCCACCAACCCCGAGGTGCTGCGCGCTTTTTGGGACGAAGGCATCGCGCGCAATAAGGCTTACGAGAGCATCGTCACGCTGGCCATGCGCGGCGATGGCGACATGCCGATGACCGGCAACACAGACATCAAGGCGAACATGGAGTTGCTCGAAAGGATCGTGGCCGATCAACGGGCTATTCTCTCCAAATACTTCGGGCCGGACCTGTCCAAGGTGCCGCAGGATTGGGCGCTATATAAGGAAGTGCAGGAGTATTACGAAGCGGGCATGCGCGTCCCTGACGATGTAACTCTCCTGTGGTGCGACGATAACTGGGGTAACATCCGCCGCCTGCCCACGGCCGAAGAACGCAAAAGAGGCGGAGGCGCGGGCATTTATTATCATTTTGATTATGTCGGAGGCCCGCGCAATTATAAGTGGCTGAACACGAATCCCATTACCAAGGTGTGGGAGCAGATGAACCTGGCGTACGAGTATGATGCCCGGCGAATCTGGATCGTGAACGTGGGGGATCTGAAGCCCATGGAATTCCCGATCGAGTATTTCCTGAGCCTGGCGTGGAATCCAAAGCGCTGGCCGCACGATAAGATCGCCGAATTCGGCCGCATGTGGGCTACCCGCGAATTTGGACCGGAGCACGCCGCGGATATCGCGGACATCGTCGCCAAATATACCAAGTACAACGGACGCCGCAAGCCGGAGCTCCTGGAGCCCGGCACGTTCAGCCTCGAGAACTACGATGAAGCCGATACCGCACTGGCGGATTGGAAGGCCATCACGGAGAAAGCGGAGCGCATCTACAAGGTTCTGCCAGCCGTTGCGAAAGACGCGTTTTTCGAACTAGTTCTGTACCCCACCAAGGCCTGTGAAATCGTGAACGAGCTGTACATCGCCGCCGCCAGGAATCATCTGTACGCGCAGCAGGGACGGGCCAGCACCAACGACTATGCCGCACGCGTGCGCGGGTTGTTCCAGGCGGATGCGGACTGGTCGGCTACTTATAACCATGCGCTGGCGGGCGGTAAATGGGACCACATGATGGATCAGACCCACATTGGCTATACCGGCTGGCAGCAGCCCGATAAAAACAACATGCCGGCGGCTGCCACCATCGAGGTTCCGGAAGCCGCAAATATGGGCGTCGAGCCGGCTGCGCTGCAGCTCGATTCCTTCAATCAGCCGCGGCGGCACATCGACATCTACAACCGCGGACGCGCACCGTTTGCCTTTACGGCGTCCGTCAGTGCTCCCTGGATCGTGCTGAGCCAAGCGCGGGGTACGATCGAGAAAGATGAGCGTCTGTGGGTGACCGTCGACTGGACCAAAGTGCCGAACGGCGCGGCAGAAGGCGCGATAACGATTGCCGGCGCGGCCCACCAGGCCACCGTCAAGATCGCCACCACGAACCCGCGCGATCTCACCAGGGAATCCCTGCGTGGCTTCGTGGAAACCGACGGCTACGTCTCCATCGAAGCGCCGCACTACAGCAGAAAGACCGATGCCGCCGCGGCGCATTGGGAACGGATCGACGATTACGGTCGCACCCTCTCCGCCATGACCATCCTGCCCGTCACCGCCCCAAGCGCCACGCTAGAAAATGGAACTCCCGGCCTGGAATATCGTATGTACCTATTTAATCCGGGAACTGTCACGGTGCACACCATCATCGCGCCCACGCTGAACTTCGTGCCGGGCCGCGGCCTGCGATTCGCAGTGGCATTTGACGATCAGGCGCCGCAAATCGTCGATGCGCTGGCCCACAATTCGTTACGCGATTGGGAAGAGTCCGTCAAAGACAATGTGCGCGACATCCGATCCACGCACGGTCTGAAGGGGCCGGGCTACCATATTCTGAAGTACTGGATGGTGGATCCGGGCGTCGTGCTGCAAAAGATGATCGTCGACCTGGGTGGGCTGAAGCCAAGCTACCTCGGACCGCCGGAAAGCTATCACAAAGGAACACTATGAACCGTACGTTGAAACTGCAACTCTGCCTCGCCGCACTTGCCGCGGCATGTTCGGCGGACGCACCCAAACCTGTCTTAATTCATCATCCCTCGATCAGCCGCGACAAGATCGCCTTCTCCTATGCCGGCGATATCTGGACCGTCAGCCGCGAGGGCGGTGATGCCCAGCGCCTGACCGCGGGCGTCGGCGATAAGTTTGACCCGTACTTCTCGCCGGACGGTAAATGGATCGCCTATACCGCGGACTATTACGGCAACCCGGACGTCTTCGTCATCCCGGCCACCGGCGGCGAGCCGCGCCGTCTGACTTATCATCCTTCGTTCGACCACGTGGAAGGCTGGACTCCCGACGGCAAGGGCATTCTCTTCATTTCCAGCCGTACCAGCAACACCGATCCTCCCAAACTGTTCACAGTCTCGGTGGAGGGCGGGTTCCCAACCGAGCTGCCGTTGCCCATGGGATCCAGCGGCGCTTTCTCCCCGGATGGCTCGCACATCGCCTACACCCCAAAATTCTTATGGCAGGAAGCCTGGAAGCGCTACCGCGGCGGCCAAACCATGGCCATCTGGATCGCGCGCCTCTCCGACTCCCACGTCGAGAAGATACCGCGCAATAATTCGAATGACTTTAACCCCATGTGGGTGGATAAGCGGATCTACTTTCTTTCGGACCGCAATGGCCCGGTCGGTCTCTTCGTCTATGACACGGGATCGCACGAGATTTCGGAGGTCGTCGCGAACAAGGGATTGGACTTCAAGTCAGCCGAAGCAGGTCCGGGCGCGATAGTCTATGAGCAGTTCGGTTCGCTGCATGTTTACGATCTGAAATCGAAGCAGGAGAAGACCGTCAGCGTGCGCCTCCCCGGCGAGTTTCCCGAGGTCCTGCCGCATTACGAAAAGCTGGAAGCCAGGCGCATTCTGAACGCCAACATATCGCCCACCGGGGCGCGCGCGGTATTCGAGATTCACGGCGAGATCGTCACCGTTCCGGCCGAAAAGGGCGACATACGCAACCTGACCAACAGTCCCGGGGTGGCCGACCGCGATCCGGCATGGTCGCCCGACGGCAAGCGCATCGCCTGGTTCTCCGATGAATCCGGCGAGTACGCCTTGCACATTCGCGATCAGAACGGCCTGGGAGATATAACCAAGATCAACCTCGGCACACCTTCGTCGTACTTCTATTCACCGGTCTGGTCGCCGGACAGCAAAAAGATCGCTTACACGGACAAGCGCCTCAACCTGTGGTACGTGGACGTCGAGAAGGGTGCGCCGGTGAAGGTCGATACCGATTACTATGACAGCCCGTTTCATACACTGAATCCGGTCTGGTCGCCCGATAGTAAGTGGCTGGCCTACACCAAGCAACTCGTCAGCCATTTGCATGCTGTGTATGTGTACGGGCTGGAATCCGCTAAAGCGAACCAGTTGACCGACGGTTTCAGTGACGCGCTCTACGCGGATTGGGATAAGGGCGGCAAGTATCTGTATCTCACCGCCAGCACGGATGTCGGCCTGGGCGCGAGCTGGCTGGATATGTCCAGCATTGGCCGGCCGAGCACGCGCAGCGTATACCTGGCGGTGCTGTCGAAGGACGATCCGTCACCCATGGCCCCGGAGAGCGACGATGAGAAGGTAGAAGAAGCCAAAAAGGACGCCGCTGCCGACAAAGATAAAGATAAAGACAAGGACAAAGATAAAGACAAAGATAAAACGAAAGAGCCGGCGCCGGTCAAGATCGACTTTGAAGGCATCCAGCAGCGTATTGTCGCCCTGCCCATCCCGGCCCGCAACTATCAGGGCCTTTCCGCCGGGAAAGCCGGTGAAGTCTTCCTGCAGGAAGCTCCTGCGTTCTTTAACGATAATGGCAACCCGCCGCTAACGATTCAGAAATTCGATCTGAAGAAGCGCAAAACCGACAAGCTCTTCGATGGTGTCACAGCTTTCCTCGTCTCCGCTAACGGCGAGAAGGCGCTTTACAAACAGGGTGACCAGTGGCACGTTGCACCCACGGGCGAGCCGCCAAAGCCGGACGCCGGTCCGCTGAAACTGGCCGAGATGGAAGTCTACGTCGATCCGCGCGCGGAGTGGCGCCAAATGTACCACGAGGTCTGGCGCATCGAGCGTGATTTCCTCTACGATCCGCATGCGCACGGTCTCGATCTCACAGCGGCCGAGAAGTTCTACGCGCCGTTCCTGGAGAACATCTCTTCCCGCAACGATTTGAATGACCTGTTCACAGAGATGCTGGGCAATCTGACGCTGGGCCACGTTTTCATCGGCGGCGGTGACCGGCCGGAGCCGCCCAAGGTCAGAGTCGGGCTGCTGGGCGCCGACTATACCATCGAAAGCGGCCGTTACCGCTTCGCCAAGGTGTACGACGGCGAGAATTGGAATCCGCAGCTTCAAGCGCCCCTCACGCAACCGGGCGTCAACGTCAAGGCCGGCGACTACCTGCTGGCGGTGAACGGGCGCGAGGTGCACGGTTCCGATGACGTCTACAGTTTCTTCCAGGAGACCGCGGGCAAGCAGGTAGTCCTGAAAGTGGGCGCCGCTCCGGGCGGAAAGGACGCACGAGAAGTCACGGTTGTGCCCGTGGACAATGAGTTCGGCCTGCGCCATCTCGACTGGGTGGAATCCAACCGACGCAAGGTGGATCGGTTGACGGGCGGCCGGGTGGCCTACGTGCATCTGCCGGACACCGCCGGCGGTGGATACACCAACTTCAATCGCTATTTCTTCGCGCAGGTGGGCAAAGACGCCGCCATCCTGGACGAGCGCTTCAATCACGGCGGCGACTTGGCCGATTACATCATCGACCACCTGCGCCGGCCGTTGATGAGCCTGATCACGGCGCGCGAAGGGCACGATTTCTCAAGCCCCGCCGACGCCATCTATGGACCCAAGGTGATGATCGTGAATGAATTTGCCGGTTCCGGCGGCGATGCCATGCCCTGGTATTTCCGGAAGGCCGGCATCGGCCCGCTGGTCGGTAATCGCACGTGGGGCGGTCTGGTGGGTATCTACGACTATCCCGAATTGATCGACGGCGGCGGTGTAACTGCCCCGCGCGTAGCGATCTTTGGCCTGAAAGGCGAATGGGAAGTCGAAAACCACGGCATCACGCCCGACGTAGAAGTGGATCAGGACCCGGCCCTGGTGCGCCAGGGTCACGATCCGCAACTGGAAAAGGCAGTGGAGGTGGTGATGGAACAGCTCAAGAAGAATCCGCCGCCGGAGTACAAGAAGCCGGCCTATCCGGATTATCACCAGAGTTTGAGCATGCAGTGAGGCGAGCGCAGGCTGGCCTCACTGCCATGAAAAGCGCTAGGCGCCGACGGGATGCTTCGTCCGCCCCAGGTCGCCCAACAAACCCGCCGACAAGCTCTTAATCTCCGGCGGCGCCGACGTGGCCAACCAGGCCAGCGTACTGATGGTCGCCCACGGCGTGCCAATGTTGATGAAGTGATGCGCGGGGTCGCCCAGATGATTGGCAGGCGGTGCGAAATCGGCTTTCCGGATCAGATCGAAAATATACGCCGACGCTGCCTTGGGATCTGTGACGCCGGCTTCCACCTCGCACATCTTGGCTTCGGCCGCGTTATAAAGCCTGCCGAATCCCGCATGCTGGCTATAGAACAAGCCCATCGGCTCTTCGGCGTCGGGCAATATGGAATCGTCGTGGGTCTTCTTGTAGCGGCGGTAAATGCTGGCCAGTTTCAAGTCGCCCAGTCCGACACCCAGCGCCCAGACGCGAAACCAGGCATTCCATAGGTCGAAATCGCGCCAGGAAGTATATGCCGCGCTGGCCGTGCGATCGTTGTTCGTGCGGTTGACCTCGTGCACGCGACTCACGTACTCGAAACGGTCAGCCGTGAAATCGTCCTGCTTTAAAGCCTGGATCAACCGCGCGGCCAGAGCGTTGGTCACTTCCATCGACGACGCCAACCCGCGTGAGAAGATGGCATCCAGGAACCCGCTGCCGGTGCCGCCCGCCATGATGGCCCACCGGGCCCCCACGCTCTGTTTCAGCGAGATTTGCAGGCGGTCCGATGAGACCCAATCGCGCACCGGTTTAGCATCTTTAAACTGCTCGTAGATGCTGGGGAAACGGGAGAGGAATTGGCTCCACTCCTGAGCCGGTGTGATGTCCGTAGGCTTGGGGAACTTCCGTATATCGAAGCTCAGCCCTACACTCACCAGCTTGTTGGTCGAGCCGGGCCGGTTATCGAACGGAATCACCCACACCCAGCCGCCATTGAACATGTGATGGCACGTGCCCTCGTACCAGCGGCGCGGCGCTCTGGGTACGCCGTAAGGAAGATTCAGATCGTCGTATGGCTTCACGTCGATCATGTGGTTGAAGAGGCAGCGCGTGTTGGTCTTACAGCGGATGGGTTCGTCGCGGAGTCCCCACAGGCGTGTGAGCACGTGCCCACCGCCCGACGCGTCGGCGATGAAGCGCGCGCGGATGGTATCGCCTTTGTCGGTTTCAATTGTGACACCCTGGCTGTCGGCATCCACATTCTTGGCGCGCGTGAAGTACTTAACCGTAGCGCCGTGGTGGATTGCCAGATGCGTGAGATAGGCGTCCGTATCCTGCCGGAATAAGTGAGCTTCGTAGCCTTCTCGGTACGGTGGAATCACCAATTGGGTGGACTCCTCCGGCCGCTGGTGCTGTCCCTCGTGATGCAGCAGAAAACCGAAGTTTTTCTTGATCCCGAAGCCTGATGAGACGTGCTTGTGAATGTCCTTTCCCGAATTGAATTCGGTCTTGAACTCCGGCACGCCAAACCGTTCCGCCATGATCTTGATCATGCGGAAGGTATGGCGCACGGTGGATTCGCCCAGGGCGTAACGGGGATGCGTGCCGGCATCGATGATGACTACCTTGGCCCCGTTACAGGCCAATATCGTTCCCAGCATGCTCCCTTCGAATCCCGCGCCCAGTATCGCAACGTCGTATTGTTCTTTCATTGCAGTGAGTGCTCCTCTTTCGGAAGTTGAATCTTAGTGAGTCTTTGCGGCGTGCGCACGCCGCACATTTCGGCAAACATGGCCTCCGTTGCCCGAATGCGTCCGGCCGCCACTTGCAAGGTGCGCAGCAGGATCTCGACGCCCAGGTCGCCTTCCTTCCGGCAGGCTTCCGCCAGATCCGCGCCAGCGAAGCGCAGCGCCGCCGTCCGCTCACGCGCCCGGACCTGAAACAGGGTGTCCTGATGGCGCAGCAGCGCCGACCAGCCGAATGCCCCGCCAGGCCCCACTGCCAGTACGGAGACATTGAAGATTGGGGTTCTAAGTTCGATACTCACGCTGCCGGCAGTCACCAGGTACAGGTACCGGGACTGCTCATCGCCCGTTAAGATCACCTCATCCTCGACAAATTGGATCTCCGTGACCAGCGATGCGAGCGTCACGATGTGACGGTCAGCTAAGCCGGTGGTGAACGCGTGATTTCGCAGCGTGTCTTGTAGCGTCAAATGCCCCACCCCTGGGTGAAATGCCGCGCAAAAATCGCAGAATACAGGCGTTTCACGCGCGGTAGCGGGGTGGGAGCAATTGTGCTACCAGTGTAGAGGGGCGGGGGGTACCATTCCTACAGGGCGCTGAGGTACTTCTGATTCAGTTCCCGCCGATGATGCAGTTCGTGCCCTGCAATAATGTACGCCAGAGCGCGCACGGATACGGGATTTCCACTGGCCCCACCGCGCCGCATCCAGGCTTCCGGGCTCAACGAGCGAAAAAGGCAAACCGTAGCCCGGCGGACGCAGACGAATTCCTCGATCAGATCCGTCAAACCGCTGGCGGAGAAATTGGCATGGCGCACGTAATCGTCCTGCTCGAAGGACGCCAGCGGCGTCTCGTCGGCACGCGCGAATCGCAAGGCGCGATAAGAAAAGACGCGCTCGGCATCAATCACGTGTCCCAGCATCTCCTTGATGCTCCATTTGCCGGGCGCATAACGAAAGTCACCCTGCTCCTCGGTGAGCATGGCCAGCAGACCCACCGTCTCGCGCGGCTGGTCTTCCAGGGCCGCTACGACATCGTCGCCTGGCACCAGTGATACATAGCGGCCATAATAAACCGCGTACTCGGAAGCCTCCGGCGTTGCGATGGTGCTCATAAGATGATCCTACTGAATCGTGCTGGCCCCTTGCACGCCCAAATCCGTGGCCAGCACGTTCCGGTTGATGTGGTTGTCCAGGTTGATGGTGTAAGTCTCGGGCGCATCAATCAGCACTGGGGAGTGCGTGGCGCAGATCACCCGGAATTTCTTCTGATCCACCAGTTCCAGCAGCATCTTCAAAATGCGGCGTTGGTTCGAAACGGAGAGCGCCATCTCCGGCTCGTCCAGCAATAAAGTTGTGCCATCCGGAAGCTTTGGGAAATTCTCGTGAAACATGCTGAGCATCACCTGGCCATGGCTGGCCATGCTCAGGAACTCGTGGAGCCGCTTGTCTTCCTTGAAGAAATCCAGGTTGGTGCGCGGATTGTGCGCCTCGGCGTCGAACAGATAGACTTCACCAATCTCCACTTTGCCCGGATCCAGGCGGTAAATGTAACCATCCGCCTGCTGGCCCTTCAGCGCGTGATAGATGGAATGCAGCAGGGTGGATTTGCCGGACCCGTTTTCGCCTTGCAGCATCACCAGGGGATGCGAAAGGTCCACGATCATGGGCATGTGGAAATTCAGGTTGACGAAGACGGGATGCGCCAGGATTTTCAGGTACATGTACTCTCAGCATAACAGGGCCGTGCGATACAATGACGCGGGAAGCGAGGTCCCATCATGAGACTGCAATTGCGCGTGGCCGCGGCCGCGCTGCTGGCGGCGGCCTGTCTAATGGCCGCGGACGAAGGCAGCGGTTGGATTCGCATGTTTGACGGCAAAACGCTGGACGGCTGGAAGGCCGGCGACAACCCGGAAAGCTGGTCGGTCCGGGACGGCAAAATCGTGGGCGATGGCGAACGCAGCCACCTGTTTTACATGCTGCACGAATGTGGGAATTGCGAGTTCAAAGCGGAAGTGAAGATCAACCACGGCGGCAATTCGGGCATGTACTTCCGGGCCAAGTTCGGTCCGGAATGGCCGGCCGGTTATGAAGCGCAGGTTAACAACACGCATTCGGATTGGCGCCGCACGGGCAGCCTGTACCGGTTCGCCGACATCAAAGAGCAACTGATCCCGGACGATACCTGGTGGACACAGGACGTGATCGCCAGCGGCAACCACATCATTATCAAGGTCAACGACAAAGTGGTGGTCGACTACGTGGATGAGAAGAACACCTACATGCAGGGCTTGCTGGCATTGCAGCAGCACAATAAGGGGGGTGTCGTGGAGTTCCGGAATCTGATGATGCGGCCTTTGCCGGAGAAGTAAAAGAGACCGGTTTTCGGAAACAATCGGCCCTCACCGGCGTCCAATCAGATCATGCGCAACGCGTGCATTGCCTTAGCTGTGTCCTTTGGGGCGCTGGCGCTCATGGCCCAGACCGCCCACAAAAAAGCCGCCAAAACCGCTCCCGCCGCGAAGACCGCGCCGGCCAGCGAAGATTGGCTGCTATGGGGCGGCAAGAACCGCGATTTCATCGTGCACGCTTCCGGACTGGCGGACTCCTGGCCCGCGGCCGGCCCGCGCAAGGTCTGGAGCCGCCCACTGGGCGATGGTTACTCCGCCATCGCGGAGGAGGCCGGCATACTGTACACGGCCTTTCGCCGCAATGCCGACGACGTGATCACGGCGCTCGACGCGGCTACCGGCAAGACACTGTGGGAATACGCCTACAAGAGTCCGTTCACCAACGCTTATTCCGAGGCGGTCGGACCGGGACCCTACGCCATGCCGCAAGTGGTCGGCGACCGTCTCATCACGGCCAGCGGCACCGGCAAGATCAACTCGCTCGACAAGAAGACCGGCAAGCCGAAATGGTCGCACGATCTGTACAACGAGTTCCACGCCAGCGCCCTGCAATACGGCTATTCCTCTCACGCGCTGCCGTACAAAGATATGCTACTGTTCCAGGCCGGCGGCCAAGGCGATGGCGTAATCGCCTTCCGCCAGGGCGACGGCGCGGTCGTCTGGAAAGCACTGCAGTTCACCAATTCGCACTCCTCGCCGCTGTTGATCAACGTGGATGGCCAAGCCCAGGTAGCGGTAGTGGCGGCCAAGACCGTTTTCGGTTTCAATCCCGACAACGGCGCGCTGCTATGGACGCATGAGAACGACGTCCCGTACGGGCTGGCGATCAGTACGCCGGTGTGGGCGCCCGGTAACATCTTGTTCGTGGCTGCCGCATATGGCGCCGGCGCGCGTGCGCTGCATCTTACGCAATCTGGTGGAAAGACCAAGGTGGATGAGCTTTGGCACGATACGCACCTCGAACTGCATATCGGGACGGCCATCCAGCGTGATGGTTATATCTACTTTTCGCGCGCCTACAACGGTCCCGTCTTCATGACCGCCGTCGAACTCAAAACCGGCAGGGTCGCCTGGCAGGAGCGCGGCTTCGCCAAGGCGCAACTGCTCTGGGCGGATGGTAAGCTCATCCTGGCCGATCAGGACGGCACGCTGGCGCTCTGCCGCGCCACGCCGCAAAAGTTCGAAGTGCTCTCGAAAGCCTCCGTCTTGCAGAGCATCGCCTGGACGCCTCCCACTCTGGTGGGCACGCGCCTGTACCTGCGCGACCGCAAGACCATCGCGGCGTACGATCTGGCGCGATAGACTGGCTGGATGAGGCTTTTCACAATCTGCCTGCTATCTGTCGCGGCGTCAGCGGTCGCGGCGGAGACCAATTGGCCGCAATTTCGCGGCCCTGCCGCCGACGGTCTGGGCGCCGGCTCACCACCCACCGAGTGGAACGTGGATTCCGGCAAGAACATCCGCTGGAAAACTGAAATTCCCGGCCTGGGACATTCCAGCCCCGTCGTCTGGGGCGACCGTATCTTCATCACCAGTGCGATTCCCGCCAGCGGCGAGTCGAAGCTCAAGGTCGGCCTTTATGGCGACATCGCGCCCGTTAAAGGCGAACCCGAGCAGAGCTTCAATGTGTACTGCCTGGACCGGAAAACCGGCAAGATTCTCTGGCAGCGTGTGGCCGCCAGCGGCCCGCCGAAGATCATGCGTCATCCGAAATCGACGCACGCCAATCCCACTCCCGCCACCGACGGCAAGCATCTGGTGGTCTTCTTCGGCTCCGAAGGGTTATTCAACTACGATTTGAAGGGCAAGCTGCTTTGGAAGAAAGATTTCGGAGTTCTGGATTCCGGCTTCTACATGGTCCCCGGTGCGCAATGGGGATTTGCCAGTTCGCCGGTGATTCACGGCGACATGATTATCATTCAGGCGGACGTGCAGAAGAACTCGTTCCTGGCGGCGTTCGATGTCAAAACAGGCAAAGAATTATGGCGCACCGCGCGTAATGACGTGCCCACCTTCGGTTCGCCGGCCGTGGCGCCCTACACCGCTGATGGCGCGAACGGCTGGCAGGTAGTGGTCAACGGCTGGAAACACATTGGCGGCTACGATCTGAAAACCGGCAAGGAACTGTGGAGCCTCAAAGGCATCGGCGACATTCCCGTCCCCACGCCGGTGTTCGGCGACGGCCTGGTGGTGGTCACCAACGCGCACGGCAAGGGCCGGCCCATTTACGCCATTCACACGGACGCGGCCGGCGACATTACCGATAGCAAGTCGGCCTTCGCCTGGACCGAGCCGAAGGGCGGCAACTACATGCAAACGCCGCTGCTCACGGGCGGCCTAGGTTATTTTTGCTTCGATTCCGGCGTCCTGAGCGTGTACCAGATGTCGACCGGTGAGCGCCAGTATCAGCAACGGCTGGGCGGCGGCACCTCCGGCTTCACCAGTTCTCCCGTAGCTGCCGGCGGCCATCTATATATCACGAACGAGGAAGGCCATAGTTACGTGCTGGCGCTGGGGCACGATTATAAGCTCCTCGCCGAGAACGATTTGGGCGAGACTGTGATGGCTACGCCGGCTATCGCGGATGGCGTCCTGTATCTGCGTGGCGGCAAGCATCTCTTCGCCATAGGAGAGAAACCATGACCATCAATGGCGCGCACGTGATTCTATACAGCCGCGACGCAGAGGCTGACCGCGCATTTCTCCGCGACGTGCTGCAGTTTCCCTCCGTGGATGCGGGTCATGGATGGCTCATCTTCAAGTTGCCTCCGGCGGAGTTGGCCGTGCATCCCGCCGACGGCGATAACGCCACCGATCTGTACTTGATGTGCGATGATCTGCAGGCCGTCATTGCGTCTCTGGCCGCCAGGAGCGTGACATGCGGACCGGTCGAGCAAGCCCGCTGGGGATCAAAAACCAGCATCCGTCTCCCGGGCGGCGGACGGATCGGCCTGTATCAGCCGGCTCATCCCACGGCTCTCAACCTATGAATCGATCCCTGTCTGTGGCATTTTGGATTCTGTGCGGGTCCGCTGCACAGGCGCAGTCGTTCGACGAACTCGCCAAGCTATACGACTATGACCGCGCCGTGTCGCTGAACCTGGAACAAAAGGAAATGGATGCCCGCGGCGGTTATAAGCTCTATTCCATAATCTACTCCCTGCCGAAATCCGGACGCATGCCCGGCTACCTGGTTGTGCCGGATGGCGGCGGACGCAAGCCCGCCATCATTTGGATGCATTCCGGCGGAGCTATTCAGTTCCTTGGCGACGCTGTCCTGATGGCGAAACTGGGGGCTATCTCAGTGCTGGTCGGGCAATCGGAAGATACGCCGGCGGGAACGCCCGAGAAATCCAGGGACCAGATGATCATAGATATCATCGGCTTGCGCCGCGCTGCCGACTTGTTGCAGGCTCGCGACGATGTGGACTTCACCCGCCTGGCGCTGGTCGGCCACAGTTATGGCGCCATGATGGGCGCCGTGGCCGTCAGTATCGATCACCGCTTCCAAGCCGTGGTCTTTGAAAGTGGCCTGCTGGGCATGAGCATTCACGTGGGTACCAGTCCCGGCGCATGGGCCGCGGGCGTCCGCCGGCAACTGGGCAGTGGGCTGCAAGATTTTTTGAAACTGATCTCGGTTGTCGACGACAAGAACTACATCGGGCATGCCCCCGCCATTCCCAAGTTGTTTCAATCCGCCTGGTACGATCCGGGCGTGCCGCACAAAGACTCCGAGGATTTCTACCAGGAAGCCACCGGGCCCAAGCAGATGAAGTGGTATGACAGCGGCCACGACATCGACAGTGCGGCGGCCATCGCCGACCGCGCGCGATTCCTGGCGGACACGCTGCACCTGTCTAAGGTCGAGACGGTGCTGCGCGAAGAAATCGGCGTCCGCTAACCGCGCGGGCGAGGCCCAAAATATGGCGGCGCCTCCGGCACGGCCGCCCCATCCTTACGCGGCGACGACGCTCCATAGTTCACCCCCGTTTCGGAATCGTGCAGCACCGCCTGTCCGCCGCCCATCCAACCGGAGAAATCGCCCAACACTTCCAGCCGATGCCCACGCGACGTCAGCGCGTCACGCACCGCCGCCGGCACGCGCCCCTCGATCTGTACGTCGCACCCGCCGAACGTCACCTTGGTGAATCGCGGCGCCTCCAGCGCCGACTGTATGTTCATGTTGTGGTCCACCAGGTTGGAAACGAACTGCGCATGCGCCTGGGCCTGGTTGTACCCGCCCATGATGCCGAATCCGATGTGGATATTGTCCTTCTCCAGGAACGCCGGAATGATCGTGTGCAACGGCCGCTTGCGCGGCGCCAGCCCGTTCGGGTGGTCCAGAGCCATCTCGAACAGCGCCCCCCGATTCTGTAGGTGAAACCCGAAGTCATCCACCACCACGCCCGATCCAAAAGCCAGATACACGCTCTGGATCAGCGAGACGATATTGCCTTCGCGATCCACCACCGACAAGTAGATCGTATCGCCCGCCGTCGCCGGCGGCTTACCCGGTGTGGCCCCGCAGTTGGCTTCATCGGACTTGATCAACGCCGCACGTTCCCGCGCGTAGCCTTTCGAAATGATGCCACCCGTCGGGACCTGCGCAAAGTGCGGATCGGCCACGTAGCGCCGCAGGTCTTCATAAGCCAGCTTCTGTGCTTCAATCTTCAGGTGTAGATCCTCCACGCTGGCCGGCGCGTAATTGAACAGCGGAAACGTCTCCATGATGTTCAGCATTTCGAGCGCGGCGATCCCCTGGCTGTTGGGCGGCAGTTCATACACCTTCCAGCCACGGTAGTCCGCGGACACCGGATCGACCCATTCGGCTTGAAACTCGGCCAGGTCTTCCGCGGACATCTTCCCGCCCAGGCGCGCGGAAGTTTTCAGAATCGCGCGCGCCACCTCGCCTTGATAGAATGCCGTGGCTCCCTGCGCCGCGATCAGCTTGTAGGCGGCCGCCAGCCGTCGATTGCGGAAGATCTGTCCGGTCTCGGGAACTCTGTCTTCGGGCAGAAAGATCTGCCGCCCGGCCGCGTCACCCCACAGCTTGCTAGCGCCATCGCGCCAGACCTCGGCGATAATCTCCGTCACCGGAAAGCCGTCCTCGGCGTAATAAACGGCGGGCAGGAACAGCTCCCGCCATGGCAGTTTCCCGAACCGCTTGTGGAGCTTCTCCCAGCCATTTACACAGCCCGGCACGGTTACCGACTGGATACCCGACTGCGGCATCGCGTAGTGGCCTTCGGATTTCAAGTAGTCGATGGTCAGGCCGCGCGGCGCCCATCCGCTGGCGTTGAGGCCCGTGAGCTTGCCGGTCTTGGCATCCCAATAGATCGCGAAGAGGTCGCCGCCGATGCCGCAGCTCATGGGTTCGACCAGCCCCAGTACGGCGTTGGCGGCAATCGCCGCGTCCACCGCCGAGCCGCCGCGCGCCAGCACCTGAGCGGCCGCCTGAGACGCTAGAGTCTGGCTGGTAGCGGCGATTCCGTGCCGGGAAATCACCATTGATCGCGCTTGCGTGCGTTCCTGGGCTTGTGAAGGCATGAGAATCGTCAGAACTGCGCCGCAGAGTAAGACAGACCGCATCGGAGATTCGATGATATCACCGGGGACCCCGCAAAAGACGCTAACCTGTAAGCAGAGTGTGCCTTACTATCTGAAATCCGGCGAGCGCGTGCCTGCGGGCATCCGGCGCATCATTCGTGAAGAAATCGTATCTGCCGCGCGCGAATTGAGCGGCGCCGGATCAACCAACCGGGATGAAGCCATCCACGAAGCCCGCAAGAGCATGAAGAAGATTCGCGGGGCCATGCGGCTGATGCGCCCTGAGCTGGACGCTATATATCCGCCTGAGAACGCCTGGTTTCGGGACGTGGGCCGCCGACTGTCTCAGTTTCGGGATGCCCGCGTAATGATTGAGACATTCGATGCGCTGCGCAAGAAATATCGTGCCTCATTGGGCGCCACTGCACTTGCCTCGGTGCGCCGCGGCTTGGCTGCTCGAAGAAAGCCACCCGCGGAACTCGAGAGTGTCTTGCGTCCGCTGGCCGCGGAGTTACGGCGTTCTTCCCAGCGCGTTAGGAACTGGCCTTTGCTCGCGGACGGTTTCGCGGCGCTGGCCCCCGGGCTGGAAACCGCATTTCGCAAAGGCCGCAAGGCCTTCCATCGAGTCTGCACAACCCCGTCGCACGAGAACTATCATGAATGGCGAAAACGCGTGAAGGACCACTGGTATCACGTGCGCCTTTTTGAGCGTTATTGGACCGCTCCGATCGAAGCATATGAAAAAAGCTTGAAAGAGTTGGAAACTTTACTGGGAGAGGATCACAACCTGGTCGTGCTCGAACGGACTTTGCGGGATGATCCTGCGTCGCGCGGCAATGCGACCGATGTGGATCTACTCTTCAAACTCATCACCAGGGACCGCAAGGAACTGCGTGGAAAGGCTCGGAAACTGGGCCGGCATATCTACACGGCAAAACCGCGCCGGCTGACCAAGCAATTCCATCAACTTTGGGATGTTGCCTACAAATAGCCCGGAGGGCGAGCATCAGTCCCGCCCTCCAGTCCACTCGCTCAGGGCACTTACCGGCGCCAACGCCAGTCGCGGCGAATCTCAGGTCGCACCCAGGGGTGGCCAAAAACCACCACCGGAGCCGGAGCGGGCACTATGGCCACCGGAGGATACGCCGGGTACACAGGAGCAGTGTAAACCGGCGCTCCCACGTAGACCCCAAACCTCACGCCGGCCTTTGCCGGATGCGGGGCGAATGCCAGCATACCCAGAAGCGCGATTGCGGGAAGTCCGATTTTTTTCAACATCTTTTTCATCCTCCAACCAATTCGACGCACACTCAGGAAGAACGCCTGTAAATGATTGTCAACGTCGCGTGAACCAGCGCCCCGCGACAATAATTCCGACGATCAGCAATCCTTCGACGCCGTAGCGCAGGCCGTCCGATGGATGCACCAGACTTCGCACGAACGCATCCCCCAGGATCATCTCGCCGGCCACCCGGCCCAGAATAGCCGCCCCGACGTACATGGTGATCGGGTATTTGTCCATGATCAGCGAAAGGAACGTGCTCGAGGAGATCACCAGTGGAATGCTCAACGCCAGTCCGAACAGGATCAGCCACAGGTTGCCGCGCGATGCGCCCGCTACCGCCAGTATGTTGTCGGTAGACATCGTCAAATCCGCCATGATGATGGAGCCGATTGCCCGCCACAAGTCCCGCGGCGAGGGGACCGCCCGCTCGGCCGCGCGCGCGTCGATCAGCACTTTCACCGCGATCCAGACCACCAGCAGACCCCCCGCGAGTTGTAGGAACTGCACCTCCAGCAATCTGGCGGCGAGAAAGGTGACTGCCACCCGCAGGACGACCGCCAGCCATCCACCGGTCAGCAGCGCCGCGCGGCGCTGTGGCTTCGGTAGCGAGCGCACGGCCATCGCGATCACCAGTGCATTGTCCCCGGCCAGCAGCAGGTCGATCACAATGATCGAAAGACAATCCACTATATAGTGCGGGAAGCCGCCGGCCACGCCTCACGTTAGCATGGGGGCAAGCGCGCGACGGATCGGCCTTCCCGCCTGATACGATATGCCTCTATGAAAGCCTCGCTGCCGCTGGCGGTCCTTTTGGCCACCTTCGCGGCCCACGTCCAGGGGCAGACGCCGCAGCGCTTTGACCCTGCCCAGATGGATACGGTCCTTTATGGGGCCGCTTTCTACGAAGAGTACATGCCGGGGGACCGTCTCGATAAAGACGTCCAACTGATGCAACAAGCCGGCCTCAGCGTAGTCCGCGTAGGCGAGTCCACCTGGAGCCTCTGGGAGCCCCAGGACGGCCACTTCGAATTCGCCTGGATGGACCGCATCATCGAGCGCCTCGAGCGCGCCCACATCCGCGTCATCATGGGAACGCCCACCTATTCGATCCCACCATGGATGTTCAAAGAGCATCCTGAAATCCTGGTGACGCGCCTGGACGGCCAACGCGCCAATTACGGCATTCGCCAGAACATGGACGTCACCAATCCGGATTTCCTGCGCTATGCGGAGCGGGTCATCCGCAAGATCGCCGAGCACTACCGTGACAACCGCTCCATCATCGGCTACCAGATCGATAACGAAACCACCTCCTACGGCACGGCCGGCGCCAACGTACAAGCCGGTTTCGTCGATTACCTGCGCGAGCATTTCGGAACGGTTGACCGGCTGAACCAAGTCTGGGGGCTGGTTTATTGGGGCCAGAGCTTGCATGACTGGTCCGAAGTGCCGCCGCGCAACGGCATCCTGAATCCCGGCTGGAAACTCGAATGGGACCGCTATCAGGATTCGCTCGCCACCCGCTACCTCGCCTGGCAGGCGGCCTTGGTGCGCGAATACTTGCGTCCGGACCAGTTTGTCATGCAGGATTTTGGCGGCGCCACGCGGTCCGATGTCGACGAACACGCCATTGCCAAGAGCCTCGATGTCGTGGGCATCAATCCCTATCACACCACACAGGATGCGTACGACGGCGAAGGGTCCAGCTACGGCGGCGATTTCGCCCGTTCGCTCAAAGGCACGAACTATCTGGTCACCGAGATAAACGCGCAGACCATCGGCTGGGATTCGCGTACCCAGTTCCCGCCCTACGATGGCCAGCTTCGCCAGGACGTTTACCTGATGGCCGCCACCGGCGCCAACATGGTCGAGTATTGGCATTGGCATTCGCTGCATTACGGCCAGGAGACTTACTGGAAGGGCGTACTGTCGCACGATCTGGAGCCCGGCCGCGCCTATGCGGAAGTGGCGCGCACCGCGCATGAGTTGCAACGCATCGGCCCGCGCATCGCGGACCTGAAGCCCGCGCACCCGGTCGCCCTGCTGTACAGCAACGATTCGCGCCGCGCAACCGAATACATGCCTTTCCTGATATCGCATCCCGCGGGCGATATGCCGTGGAGTCATCCGGGCGGTTACGAACTGGAAATGCGCCGCCTGTATCGCGCGCTCTATCGCCTCAATATCGGCGTGGACTTTATCTTCCCCGAGACGGAGGACTTAAGCGTTTACAAAGTCGTCGTCGTGCCGCCGCTTTACATCGCCAGTGACGCGCTGCTGGAACGCCTGGTCAATTACGTGCGCGCCGGCGGTCACCTGGTGCTCACTCTCAAGAGCGGCTTCTGCGACGAATACTCGACCGTGCGCCACGTCATGGCGCCGGGACCGCTACGCGAAGCCGCGGGCTTTCACTATCAGGAGTTCTCCAATTTGACCAAGCCATTGCCGTTAAGAGGAGATCCGTTCCAGGCAGGGGCCGAAAACCAGGTCACCGACTGGGCCGACATGCTCCTGCTCGATAAGGCCAAGGCGCTGGCCTATTATGACCATCCCTTCTTCGGAAAGTACCCGGCAGTCACGGAAAACCGCTTCGGCAAGGGAATCGTGACTTATGAAGGTACGGTGCTTAGCGACAAACTGCAGGAAAAGGTCATGGAGCGTGTGCTGTCGCAAGCGCAACTGATTGGCCTAGACCAGAAACTGCCGGCCGCGGTCAGGGTGAAGCATGGCGCCGGCCGCGACAGCAAACCCATGCATTACTACTTCAATTTCTCTTCTCTTCCCCAGCACGTGATCTACCCGTATGCGTCCGGCACGGAACTGCTCTCCAACGCCAAAATCACCACCGGCGGCCCCATCGCGCTGCAACCGTGGGGCATCGCGATAGTAGAGAGCGGGAACTAGCCGCCCTCCTTACGGATGCGAGAACTCCCGCGCATGCGGGATCAGATCGTAACCGCGGATGCCCCACGAACAGTAACACCGCCGCCGAGGCAATCACGCACGTCGGCATCGGTCGCTTCCGCGGCGCGGACATCGCCAGCGCGCCCGCAGCCGGGCAGACCGCCACGCATTCCAGACATCCGGCGCACTCCACCGCGCGGATCGTCACCAGCTTGTCGACCGGCAACAGTTCTGGACAAGCCTTGGCGCACTTGCCGCAATCGATGCACGTAGAAGCCTGCCGCCGGATGCGCAGCGGGCTGACCAGCGCCGCCGGACCCATCAGCTCGCCGTAAAGACCCAGTATCGGCGCCCGAAATTCTGCACGAACACCGAAAGAGAATCAACTGTGCCGTGCAGGCATGTTCGCGTGTGCGACCATGAAACGAGGCCCCACTCTGACATCATGGACGCGTTGACGCTCCACCGCCTGCATTTTGCTTTCACCGTCACCTTCCACTACATATTTCCCCAGCTCACCATGGGTCTGGCGCTGTTGCTGGTGGCGCTCAAGACCATGGCCCTGCGCACCGGTAACGAGCACTACAACCGCGCGGCGCGCTTCTGGGCGCGCATTTTCGGCATCAACTTCGCCATGGGCGTGGTTACCGGCATCCCCATGGAGTTTCAATTCGGCACCAATTGGGCGCATTTTTCAAAAGCCGCCGGCGGCGTGATCGGGCAAACTCTGGCCATGGAAGGCGTGTTCTCGTTCTTCCTGGAATCGAGCTTTCTGGGCCTGTTCCTTTACGGCGAAAAGAAGCTGGGACCCAAAGGCCACTGGTTTGCCGGCTTTCTGGTTTTCCTGGGATCGTGGCTCTCCGGATTCTTTATCGTGGCCACCGACGCCTGGATGCAACATCCGGTCGGCTACGCGCTGGGGCGGCATGGCGAAATCCTTCTCTCCAGTTTCTGGGCGCTGCTGCTGAATCCCTGGCTCGTCTGGCAATATCTGCACAATATGGCGGGCGCGGTGGTCACGGGCAGCTTCGCGATGGCCGCGGTCGGAGCATTCTATTTGCTCGTCCAGCGGCAGGAGTCGTACGGCCGAACTTTCGTCCGTGTGGGCGTGATCGCGGGCGTAGCCGCGTCGGCGCTCATGCTGTTTCCCACCGGCGATGCGCAGGGCAAGAACATCGCCTTCAACCAACCCGCCACCCTGGCCGCCATGGAAGGGCTCTTCGATACGGCGGAAGGCGCCCCACTGGCGCTGATCGGACAACCCGATGTGGCGAATCGCCGGCTCGATAACCCACTGGTCATTCCACGGGCCCTCAGTTTCCTGACCTACCAGCGATGGAAAGCCCAAGTTCGCGGTCTGGACGCTTTTCCGCCGGACCGCTGGCCCGATAATATCCCGCTGCTGTATTTCAGCTATCACATCATGGTCGGACTGGGCACCATCTTCATCGCGATCATGGCGCTGGCCGCGTTGGAGCTCGCGCGCGGCCGCCTGTTTGCCGAACGCAAACTGCTGTGGCTGCTGATGCTCGCGGCGCCGTTCCCGTACATCGCCAACACCGCGGGCTGGATCACCGCGGAAGCCGGCCGGCAACCCTGGCTCATCTACGGCCTGATGCGCACCCCGGAGGGCGTATCGCCCCATGTTTCCGCCGGCAACGCGCTGTTTACCTTGATCGGCTTCATGGGCATGTATACGGTGCTGGCGATCCTCTTCCTGTTGCTCGTCTATCGTGAAATCGAGCACGGGCCGGAGGCCGCCTGATGGAAACCATCTGGTTCATGCTCGTCGCCGTGATGATCGCGGTATACGTAGTGCTCGATGGATTCGACCTGGGCGCCGGCGTGGTTCATATCCTGGTGGCGCGAACCGACCGCGAGCGCCGCCAGGTGCTGCGCTCCATCGGTCCTGTTTGGGACGGCAACGAAGTGTGGCTGCTGGCCGGCGGCGGCACGTTGTATTTTGCCTTTCCGGCGCTCTACGCCTCCAGCTTCAGCGGCTTCTACCTTCCCCTCATGATGGTACTGTGGCTCCTGATCCTGCGCGGCATCTCCATCGAATTCCGGAACCATATCGACAGCTTGGTGTGGAAGCCGTTCTGGGACGTGGTCTTCGGCGGGTCGAGCGCCCTGCTCGCCATTTTCTTCGGTGCGGCGCTGGGCAACGTGATACGTGGTGTGCCGCTGGACCAGTCCAACGAATTCTTTCTCCCCCTGTGGACCAATTTCGGACTCGGCCGCGATGTGGGCATTCTGGATTGGTATACCGTGCTGGTTGCCGTCACGGCGTTCACCACGCTCTTGATGCATGGCGCACTCTGGGTGGCGCTGAAAACGGAAGGTGATCTCGCGAACCGAGCGCGTCAGGCCGCCCGAGTGGCTTGGTGGGCATTGCTGCCTCTGACAGTTGCCATTACTTGGGCCAGTTTTTCCATCCAGCCACGGCTGCGGGAAAGCTTCGCTGCGCGCCCCTGGGGCTACGTGTTTCCGCTGCTGGCCATCGTCGGACTATTCGGCATGCGCGCCATCAGCCGCCGCGAAATACCCGCGTTCCTCTGTTCCTCGCTGTATATCGTGGGGATGCTGACCAGCGCCGCATTTGGGCTGTATCCCTACGTCTTGCCTTCCAACCTGGACCCGCGCGCCGGCCTCACGGTCGAAAACGCGGCCGCCGCGCCATATGGCCTGCGGGTCGGCTTGATGTGGTTCATCCCAGGTATGCTGCTCACCGCCGCATACTTCTTTTACACCTACCGCAGCTTTGCGGGCGAGGTCACGTCCGAAGGCGAGAGCCACTAGTCCCCGAACGAACCGACTTCTTCCCGTTCTTCGACTTGCGCTACGGGCTGCGCCGCCGGCTTGATCGCGTCCAGCGTCACCAGTTCCGCCTGGGGCTGCTCTTGCAACACATGCTGGCGATACAGCCGCGCCATACGGGCGTTTTCCTCGTCCTGTTTGATTTTGGCGGCTCCGGCGCGCAACTCCTCTTCGCCCGAGTTCTTGGCGATACCCAACTTATCGAGGTCGTGCTGCACGTCGGTGGTGATCCGCGCTCTGCATCGCGACCTTTTTCCCACCCGCGAAAATCTCATGCCGGCCGTGCTCCTCATACCACTTGGTGAGCGTCGCGGTCATGTGCATCTTCTCAATGATGTTCCGCCAGCCGATGCCGGTGTTATAAGCGCAGAACGAAATCTCGCCTTCCTGCGTGGCGTATGGAATGATGCACTGCTCCGTGCGCCGGAAATCGTAATTGAACAGATCCTGGAACCACATCCCGGCAATCAGGAGGAAATTCCAGCGGTCCTGGCGGCGTTTCTCGATATCCGCCATGGTGCGGTCCGAACCCACTTTGCCGTAGTTCTTGCCGGTGGCGCTGAAGGTCTTGTCCAGCTTCTTCATCAGGTCCGTCAGTTTGAAATGCGTGGGCGACTTGAACGGATCGTAGTTGCGCGCGGTGGCCAGCGCCATGCCGATGATCGAAAGCCACTTGCCGCGGGCCGTATCGTTGACGCGCGCCACGTCTTGGGCTAGCTGGTCGGCATTCCAGAACGAGGTGACCGGCGCGGATTCGCCGGTAAGCTTGTCCACCATCACGGCCATGCCTACGCCGCAATTCGGATGGCAGCCGGAAAGCAGCAATTTCACGGCCGGAACCTTGCCGCCCTATCCGGCTCCTTGAGAGCGTTGTACACCGCCACAAGATCCTCTCGCGCTTCCATCATCCGGTCCCTCGGCGGATGCGCCTGCTTAGCCAATATCTGATAACCGGTCGCAAGCTGCTTCTCCGCCTCCGCGTAGCGCTTTTCCCGAAGCAGCGATCGTCCCCAACTCAACTCGGCCAATCCAATGTGTGCGTCGCCCACGGGAAAATCTGCAACTAATGCCCTCACAGCCTCCCGAAGCATCTGCTCGGCGTGGGTATCTTGCCCCTCTTTCATGTAGACTTCCGCCAAATCGACCATCGAGGCAGCGGTAAGCTGGCTTCCGTGAACGCCGAGGAGCCGGGATTGCTCGCGCCATACTCGTTCCAGGTTAGCGGCAATCAGTATGTGGCCGCGCTGTTCCCCGATTACAGCACTTATGTGCTTCCTACCGGCGCCATCGTCGGCATCGCATCCCGCGCGCAACCGGGAGACATCATCATCCTCTACGGCGTCGGGTTTGGCGCAGTCACTCCTAACATCCTCGCCGGCCAAATCGCCGGAGAATTTAACACACTGGCGGCGCCGTTCCACCTCTACTTCGGAAACACTGAGGCGTCTCTCTCGTACGAAGGCTTGGCGCCCGGGTACGTGGGATTGTATCAGTTCAATCTGACTGTTCCGGAGGTAGCGAGTAGCAACTTGGTGCCGCTGACATTTACTCTCGGCGGCGCGCCGGGAGCGCAGACACTTTATATCGCGGTGCAGTAAGCCAGGGCAGGCGAAACCGCCTGCCCCACCCCACTAATCGCCGAAGGAGCCGACTTCTTCCCGCTCCTCGACAGGCGCGGGTTTGATTGCCGCTAGCGGCACCAGTTCCGCCTGGGGCTGCTCTTGCAGCACATGCTGGCGATACAGCCGCGCCATACGGGCGTTTTCCTCGTCCTGTTTGATTTTGGCGGCTCGGGCGCGCAACTTCTCTTCGCCCGAGTTCTTGGCGATACCCAGTTTATCGAGGTCGTGCTGCACGTCGGTGGTGATGATGCTATCGCGCAGCACCATGGAATGATCCGCGCTCTGCATCGCGACCTTTTTCCCACCCGCGAAAATCTCATGCCGGCCGTGCTCCTCGTACCATTTGGTCAGCGTCGCGGTCATGTGCATCTTCTCGATGATGTTGCGCCAGCCGATACCGGTGTTATAAGCGCAGAACGAAATCTCGCCTTCCTGCGTGGCGTATGGAATGATGCACTGCTCCGTGCGCCGGAAATCGTAATTGAACAGATCCTGGAACCACATGCCCGCGATCAACAGGAAATTCCAGCGATCCTGGCGGCGTTTCTCAATATCCGCCATGGTGCGGTCCGAGCCCACCTTGCCGTAGTTCTTTCCGGTAGCCCCGAAGGTCTTGTCCAGCTTCTTCATCAGGTCCGTCAGTTTGAAATGCGTGGGCGACTTGAACGGATCGTAGTTGCGCGCCGTGGCCAGCGCCATGCCGATGATCGAAAGCCACTTGCCGCGGGCCGCATCGTTGACCCGCGCCACGTCTTTGGCCAACTGGTCGGCATTCCAGAACGAGGTGACCGGCGCGGATTCGCCGGTAAGCTTATCCACCATCACGGCCATGCCTACGCCGCAATTCGGATGGCAGCCGCAGCTCAACTGTCCCCATTGGTGCTCCGGGCCGTGCACCAGATCGGACCAATCCGAAAACGTGCTGATGAACGAAAGCGGGAACCAGTCGCGGGACGGCTCGCCTAAGCCAGTCTGATTCTTTACGTCGTGCGCCAGGTGCGCCAGCGTGTAACGCTGCGCCATGCGGCGCTCGTCGGTGACCTCTTCGTCGCGGCCCGTGAACGATACCGGCTGGAACGACAGAAACGGAATGCGCTTAGGATTATCCAGCGCGAACTGGATCACGCGCCCCACCTGCTCGTTGTTGATGCCGTTGATCAGCGTGATCACGGGCACGATGTCCACACCGTTGGTGTACAGGTTTTCGATGGCGCGCAGCTTCACGTCGAACAGGTTGCCGACTTTGCGGTGTGAGTTTGCGGCATTGCCGATCCCGTCAAATTGCAGGTACGCGTAGCGCAATCCCGCTTCCGCGGACTGGCGGCAGAAATCCGGATTCTTGGCAAACTCGATGCCGTTGGTAGCGGCCTGCACGCTGGTATAGCCGACCTTGCGTGCATAACTCACCGCATCCAGGAAGTAGGGCGAGATGGTCGGCTCGCCGCCGGAGAACTGCACCGACATCTGCCGCTTGGGCTTGATTGAAATGGCGTTATCCAGCAGCGTCTGAATGTCTTCCCAGGTAAGCTCATGCACAAATCCAACTTGGTTCGCGTCCATGAAGCATGGATCGCACATCATATTGCAGCGGTTGGTTAAGTCAATCGTCAGCACTGATCCACGCCCGTGCGTAATCGTGCTCGATCCATGATGATGCAAATGCGAATCGTTGTGCGCGCGTATGTCGCGGCCGGGGAAGCATTCTTCCAGATGCTTGAAGAACACCGTATCGATGGACATGACGTCCTCGAAATGTCCGTGAATCGGGCAGTCCTTCACCATCAGGATCTGGCCATCGCGCTCGATAATTTTGGCCTTGATCTCTCCGACCTTCTCGTTCATCAGGGCGGATAGCGGTTTCTTGCCGTCCAGGATCTCCTTGCGTGCTTCCGGCACACAACGGGGGCACAGAGAATCGGTTTCGCGGGGCCAGCCCAGCGGCGGCTTGGTCTTCTGATACGACTTCAGCAGGGGCTTATCGGACCAGTTCGGAGTGAACGACGGACTCTGCTGCACCTGATTGGCAGCGTCGAAAACGGTCCACGCGGCTTTGGCCGCGTAGGTCAAGGCTTTTTCAACATATTTAATAGGCTTGTGCATCCGTTGTGAACTCCTCTAGCGCCGGCTAAGAATTCCAAAACACACGCAAAACGGCCAGACCGCATGCGCGATTGAACTAGTATAGTTATGATTGGTTAATCGACACTACCCATCGCCATCAAACTGTTGATTTCCTTGGTTGTACGGCAAGTTCAGGTGTTGAACGGGGATTTTGCCCGGCGGCCCCGGCGATTCGCCGTAGGTTATTGAATACGCAAGATTTAACTTGCCATCTAGGGCAATTCCACGTCGAGCGCATAAATATCGGAATTGGTGTGAATCACGGTGGCCACCGGCGCGTCGTGCGGTCCCAGGCCTACCAACAGATACCCTACCGCGTTCGGCTGCGGAATCTGTCGCGCGCTCATCATGTGCTCGGTGCGCCGGTTGGCGATCTCCACGCGCAGGATAGGCTGTTCAGCTCCACCCAGAACTTCCTGATAATAAACATACTTGCTGTCATGGGACCAAAACGGAACCCCCAGTCCCTCGCCGGCCGCCAGCGGCGTCCACTGGCGCGTCTCCAGGCTCAAAAGGAAAATCTGGCTTCCGGCGCGGTTCGTGGCCGCAATATGCCTCCCGTCCGGCGACCAGGCCGGACGCCCCATGCTTTCCGAACCCGGCAGAAAGGTCAGCTTCTTGGTCTTCAAATCCATAAGATACAGGCCTGCCTGGCCGGAGGCGCCTGAGGGCAGATTGCGCGCGAACAGCAGCGAGTTCCCGTCCGGCGACCACCCCGCTTCCATATCCGAGTACAGGTCTGAAGTAACCACCTCCGGAACACCGCCATTGGCCGAGATCACGTATAATTTGCTGCCTTGCCCGGCGGACACACCCGAAAAAACCAGGCGCGTTCCGTCCGGCGACCATCTGGGCTGGTGGGCAGACATGGAGGTTGTGAGCTGCAACCGTTCACTCCCATCGCCGCGGCTGCGCCACAGTGTCTCATCCGGCAGGGTCACATAGGCCACCCACTGCGCGTCGTTCGAGAAAACCGCCCATCGCGCGGAAACATCCGGCAGAAAAGGGACGAACTGCTTGTGCCCCGCGTCATAGCGGACCAGTTCCCGCCGTTCCTGTCCGCCGGCGAAGAACACTTGCTTGCCGTCGGGACTCGGCGCCAGCGTTCCAAAGGTCATAGGCGTCGAATAGAGTTGCACCGGCGGCCCTTCCGCGACCCGCGGAAACGTGCGATTCTCGCGCATCGCCCAGACGCTGTAAACCCGGCCGCGCACCGATCGAAAAAGGAAGTATTCGCCGCCGGCCGCCCACGTGCCCCGATCGTCGCCATCGGCCGCCGTGCTTCCCGGATTCCAGTTCTGCAGCAGGCGATGCAGCACCCGCCCATCCACGCCGCACTCCCACAAGCCAAACGGCTTGCCGGCCGGATCCCACGAGGAGAAGCGCAGCACTTCGTGATCGGGCGGCGGGGACCAGCGGATGGAATCAACTATGCCGGCCGTGTCGAGCAGCTTGCGCGAACCGGTGCCGTCCGTATTCACGATGAACAAAGCTGAGCCGCGCACGAAAACGATGCGCGATCCATCCCGCGACCACGCTCCCGCCCGTCCTACCACGTCCCCCAATCGTCGCGGCGATCCTCCCACCGTCGGCGCCACCCAAAGCGGCCGGTCGCCTTCCACCCCCGATCCGCCCGAAACCAGGAGGCTGGAGCGATCCGGCGAAATGTCCATAATGTCCGGATTGGGGATCTGCACCTGTTGCGTCTGCGGATTGCCGCCATTCACCGAAACCTGCGCCAGCGCCCAGCGTCCGCCCTCCCGTTCCGTGAAATAAACGCGCGAGCCGTCCGTCGCAATGCCGTCGTCGTATTCGGCGTGGCCGGTCTGCGTCAACTGCACGGCCTTCACCAGCCGGGCCGGTCGCACGGAAGTCACCAGCCAGTAAACGCGCACCACCACAAACAGCAGAATGACCAAAGCCGCGGATCTGACATAGATTCGTCGCGGATGCGGAGCCAGAAACGGCAGGCGCGGCGCCACCGCAGGTTCCACCGGCGGCTGTGTCTTGGCGGAGTCGGCCGGTTCCGCCACCAGGCTGCGGACCTGCACCGGCGCAATGAATCGATAACCGCGCCGTGGCAGTGTCTCCACGTAGCGTGGCGTGGCGGCATCGTCGTCCAACGCCTCGCGCACCTTCTTGGCTGCGATGTTCAGCCCGTTGTCGAAATCCACCAGCGTGTCGATCCACAACTTCCGCGCCAGTTCCTCGCGCGTCACCACCTGGCCGGGACGCTCCAATAGTGCCGCCAGCAACTGGAAGGGCCGGTCTTGCAGTTTGATTTTCTGTCCGTGTTTGCGTAGCTCGCCCTGCGCGAGATCTACTTCATAAACGCCGAACTGGAATATTTGGGAGGCGCGGTCTTTCTGGTCCACGGATCGTTCCGCCTGTTACGGCCATAAGCGAGTTTAACACCCGTGCGCGTTCGATACCCTTGTTAACCAAGCGAAGCCTTCACGCGCTCTGCTGCAGTTCTTCCCAGGTGACCTCTCTCCTGGTCTCATACGCCATCCGCCCCAGCAGGCTGGTGAACGTGCTGTCCGCCGCGCGGGCCGCCATATTGTAAGGCTTGCGCTCGACTATGCTGGTGAAGAACGACTCGACCGCGTCGATGGTGATTTCCCGTTTCGATTCAACCTTTTCGATCAGGCTGCGGTCCCGCAGATCGTCCGCGTTCTTCAGCGGCGCCTGCGCCATGGGCCCGTGCCACCTGTAATACGTGCGCGCAGTCTCCAGCATGCCCTCGGAACCGAAAAACTGCTCCTTCACGTCCCGATATTCGGCCGCATATTTGATGCTGACCAGCCACCCCTCCATGCCGCCAGGATATGTGTAAATGATGTCGTGGTGGTCGGACGTCTCGTTGCCGTAGACGATCTTGTAACGCGTGCCACCGCGCCCCACCGCTTTCACCGGATGCCCGTCCGCAAACCAGTTCAGCACATCCACGCCGTGGCAGTCCTGCTCCACGATACAACCGCCCGAGTACTCCCGCCAGTAGTTCCACAGCCGGATTTTGGAATCCTCCGGCGGATACGGCGACTGGAAGCTCGTCATGGGACGGCCGCCCAGAATCCAGTAACTCATCATAGATGTCAGCGTGCCGATCTTGCCGGCGCGCAGGATCTTCTCGGCCGTCAGGTACCCGGGGCTGAAGCGCTGCTGAAATCCGAACTGCACCGTCTTCGACGGATCCGCGTTCTCGGCCGCCGCCAGCATGCGCTTCACGCCGGCCACATCGGCCCCAGCCGGTTTTTCGCAGTAGATATGCTTGCGCGCACGTGCGGCGGCTTCGAAGTGTTCCGGATGCCGAAACACGGGCGTCGCGATCAGCACGGCGTCAATATCCGCCTGCGCCAGCAGTTCTTCGTGCGTGTGATAAACGCGCGCGCCGGCAGCGCCTGGTATCTCGGTCTTGGCTCGGTCGATGCGGTCCGGGTAGATGTCGCACACCGCGGCCAGACGAGCGCGTGGGTCGCGGGCCATGTGCCCGCCCACGTACCGCCCGCGTCCGCCGGCTCCAATGAGGCCGAATGACACGGCCGAGTTGGCCTGGGAACCGAATGCGATCCCGGGCCTGAGGATCATCAGGTTGGCGGCCGCGCCCGCAAGCGCCTCCCGCCGCGTGATATTCGCCATGAGAGACTCCTGGAGAAACCTAACTCTATGCCCAAACGCCGCGGAACTCAACCGGGTCCCCAGCTATCGCGTTACGTCCAATAATTCCGGTCCAAACTGCGATACTGCACAGCCTCCGCCACATGCTTGGCCTGCAGCCGTTCGGAATCCCCCATATCCGCAATCGTGCGCGCCACCTTCAGAATCCGGTCGTGCGCCCGCGCCGAAAGCCCCAGTCGCCGCACCGCCATCTCCAGCGTCCGCTCGCCCGCATCATCCAGCCCGCACAGCTTGCGTAGCACCGGCGGCGGAATGTGCGCGTTATAGAAACCACGTTTCTGCTGCAGCGCGTGCGCCCGCTCCACACGCTGCCGCATCTCCGCCGAAGTGGTGCCGTCCACCTTGTCGCGCAGCTCCTTATAAGGCACCGCCGGCACTTCGATATGCAGGTCGATGCGATCCAGCAGCGGTCCGCTGAGCTTGCTCATATAGCGCTGAATGATGCCCGGCGTGCATCGGCATTCCCGTGTGGTATCGCCGTAAAATCCGCACGGACACGGATTCAACGCGCATAGCAGAATAAAGCTCGCCGGAAACGACAGCGTCATATTGCTCCGCGCCACCGTCACCGATCGATCCTCCAGCGGCTGCCGCAGCATCTCCAGCACGTTGCGCGCGAACTCCGGCAGTTCATCCAGGAACAACACGCCGTTGTGCGCCAGGCTCACCTCGCCCGGACGCGGCATACCCGATCCCCCGCCGATCAGCCCCGCGTCGGACACCGTGTGGTGCGGCGCCCGGAACGGCCGCTGCGAAAGCAGCCCGGCGCCGCCCGGCAGCAGACCCGCCACGCTGTGGACCTGCGTCGTCTCCAGAGCCTCCTGGAACGTCAGCGGCGGCAGAATGCCCGCGAACCGTTTGGCCAGCATCGACTTGCCCGATCCCGGCGGACCGATCATGAGCACATTGTGATTTCCCGCCGCGGCCACTTCCAGTGCGCGCTTGGCCGTGGCCTGTCCCCGCACGTCCCGAAAATCGGGCACGCCATCGCCGCAAGCCGCCGGCGCCGCGGCATGCGCGGACACCGGCTGGAAGCGCTCCGGTTCGGTCAGGCACGTTACCACTTCCGACAGATGCCGCAAACCGAATACTTGAATGCCTTGCGTCACGGCGGCCTCGGCCGCGTTGTCCGCCGGCACGATCAGCTTGGCGATCCCGCAGCGCCGCGCGCATACCGCGATCGAAAGCGCGCCGCGCACCGGCCGCAGCGTCCCATCGAGCGACAACTCGCCCACGAACAGGTATTGATCGGCGGCCTTCGCCACGCCCATCGCGCCCAGGATACCCACCGCCATCGGCAGATCGAAACCGGCGCCTTCTTTCCGCACGTTCGCCGGCGCCAGATTGATGGTCACCGCTTTGTTCGGATAGCCGAAGCCCGAATTGAGCAGCGCAGACTTGATCCGTTCCCGGCTCTCCCGCACCGCCGTGTCCGGCATGCCCACCGTGATGAACTCGCGCGGATTGCCCGCGTACATATCGACTTCCACGTCGATGGCGTGCGCTTCAATGCCGAAAACCGCCGCCGACCGGGTTCTGAAGAGTGCCAAGGAATGATGTGGTTCGGCGCGGGATTTATCTCAGCCGCAAAATCGTTGGTTGCGGGTTTGGCGGCGCCTCGGCTGCGCCCCACCAGCCGCACATGTAACAACCGGCCCCTCCGCATCGCTTTGATATCATGTGGATCGAGCCCCAAGGAGGATGCACATGCAGCGTCGCGTAACCTGGCTGCTTGCGGCAGGCGCCTGCCTGGCAACCGTGCTCCAGGCCGCCGGCAACCCGTTTGTCGGCAAATGGAAGTTGAACCCGGCGAAGAGCAAGCTCACGGGACAAAGCGACTCTGTCCAATCCGTCGGACCGAATGCTTATAAATTCACCTACGGTGCGTTTTCGTGGACTCTGACCGCGAACGGGAAGGACCAGCCTTGGCCCCTCGGTGGCAGTGTGATCCTGACCGCCGTCGCCGCCAGCACCTGGAAGTTTACCTACCAGTTCAATGGGCGGGTAGCCTCCATCGACCATTGGTGGCTGTCGCCCGACGGAAAGTCGATGATCAGAGCGCGCGAGGGTACCGGAGAGGACGGTTCGGCGTTCAGCAGTGAAACCAGATACCGGCGAACCGCCGGCGAGAAAGACTTCGCGGGGACCTGGAGATCCAGCAAGATCACGGCCCACACCCCCGACCTCGTGATCATCCTGGCAAACGGCGATGATGGGATCACACGCAGTATACCGGTGGAAGGCAGCACGGTGAGCCTGAAATTCGACGGGGCGGACTACAAAGTCCAAGGTCCCAGGGCGCCGGCGGGAATGACGCTGGCCGCGGAGCGCAAAGGGAGCCGCAAGATCCGGACGGAAACCAAGCTGGATGGTAAGTCGCTGAACACCGCCGACATCAGCGTTTCGCCGGATGGCCGGACCACCACCGTGCTGCAACACGATGCCGGCGTGCTTGAACCCTACATTGTGATCTATGACCGCCAGTGATCCGGGAAATGGTCAGATGCCGGCGTACCAGGCATAGCCGCCTTCCGGCGATGCGGAGCCGAGTCCCTTGCCGAATTTCTTCAGATTGTCGGTGACGGTGAGGCGCGTGATGTATTTGACGCTCTTGTAACCGAGTTGGCGGGGCACCCGCATGCGCACCGGCCCGCCGCTGCCGGCGGAAAGATCGCCGCCGTTCATGGCATGCACGAGGAGGGTCTGCGGATGCAGCGCTTCGGCCATGTCGATGCTATCCCACCAATCGGGCTCGATAGAGAAGTAGACCACGTACCGGGCTTGCGGGTGGACCCCCACCAGTTGCAGCACGTGGGAAAGAGGCACGCCGATCCACTCGGCAATATACGACCAGCCCTCCTCACAGGCAAGTTGCGTGATCTGGCTGCGCGTCGGGTGACTTTTCAGTTCGGCGAGCGAGAAAGAAGCGGGGCGGGCCACCATGCCGTCGACTGTGAGCCGCCAGTCGGCGAACCCGCCGGCGCGAAGCCGCATGTATGTCTCATTCGGCGGCGCGGTGTCATTGGCCAGAGGCAGCTTGGAAATCAGTGTACGAGGGAACTCGCGGGCCAGCGAGTGCCTGGTCAACAGCCGCTGAAAACCGTACGTGAGGGTTTCGCCGATGCCGTAGATTCCGCGGTGATCGGGCGGCACGAGTCCATATTTCTCCGCCAGCCGCGCGGCCACGCCAAAGCCCGCTACACCCGCCGTGGCCGCTAGTCCGCCGGTAACTAATTTGCGGCGTGAGACTTTCCTCATATGTCCTCCGGACGCTCCGTGGCTCGCCCCGTGATCATCGCCCGCGTCCGCCTGTTGAATCCCGCCCGCCAGATCATGGTTACGTGCACCAGCAGGAACAACACCAGAGACAGGGAGACCAGAAAGTGAATGGTGCGCGCGGATTGCTGCCCACCCAGTAAAGTAACGGAGGCCGGCACAGCCGAAACAAAAGCCGGAGACATCGCCAGACCCGTCCAGATCACCAGGGGAAACAACACGAAAATCACCAACAGGTAAGTCAGTCTCTGCAGCGTGTTATACGACCACGCGCCCGACCCATCCGCCCGTTCCGGCCGCAGACGACCGGCGACTGCCTTCGCCAGCGCTCCGGGCGAGACATCGCGTTTCTGAGGGAGCAGGTTTTTCTTGAAATGCCGGGTGGTCAGGCCCGAGACGACGTACAGCAAACCCGTCAACACAGCCAGCCATGCGGCTTGAAAGTGGAGTGCCCGGCTCCAGCCGTTCTGGTCCGGCAACACGTATCCGTACCCGGTCACCACGGATGCCCTCGACGACGGAATCGGCAGCACGAACAATGGTGTAGTCAGTATGTTGCCGGTTTCGCCCCAATAGAATCGAGGGTGCGAGATCACGATTTCGAATCCGGTGATGAGCAAAGCAAAAAAGCACAGTACCGTGATCCAATGCGTAACCCGGACGATAGCCGTGTGCCGCCGGATCTCGGCATGGGAAGGGAAGGCAGACGCCCTGATGGAAACTTCGGCAGCATCGGCCATTTCGGGATTGTAGCATGCGCGTCGCGCAACGAAGAATTTCGGCCTGATGGAAAATCCAATCGACGACACCGTTCGACAGTGGAATGAAGCGGGCATTTCGACGGTTTCAGTTATAGCACTCGACAGTCGTGGGCACGTCTCCGAAAACCTGTCAGGCGGTTACGATTTTCCCGATCTTTCTGGAGCGCAAATTCCCCACGCTCTTCATCGGCGGATCATACAACCCACACGCTGAAGCTGGTCCTCGCCAGGCTGTGTCGATCAAGCCGGTCCGCACGGTGCCGTGCTAGAATTCAAAACGTGGCCGAGTGTCGGAATTGGCAGACGAACCAGACTCAAAATCCTTACACAAGTGTTGCACAGTTTGGCCGTTTCCGCTGCGTAAGCGCGATGCCAGAGAAACACACAATCCTCGGCGGCAAGGTCCACGTCTACAGACGCGACAATAGCAGTCGCTGGCAGTGTGCCACCTACCTCGCCGGCAAGAACCGGCGGGTTTCCACCAAGGAAGACAGCCTGGGCAAGGCCAAGGACTTCGCCGAGGACTGGTATCTGCAGTTGCGCGGCAAGGCTCGCAACGGCGAAATAAACGACGAAAAAACCTTTCGCGAAGCCGCTGTGCAATTCGAGCGCGAATACCAGATCATCACCGAGGGCCAGCGTAATCCCGAGTACGTTGAAGGCCACAGCACTCGCCTCCGGCTTCATCTGGTGCCCTTCTTTGGCGACATGGGACTTTCCGAGATCACGCCCGGCCAGATACAGGAGTACCGCATTCATCGCCACGAGGAAGCGGTGAAGGAATACGGAAAGCCGCCAGCCCGGAGTACCATGCATCAGGAAATCGTGGTTCTGCGGCAGACCCTCAAAGCCGCCGTGCGCCACCGATGGCTGGACAGGCTTCCGGATCTCTCCGAGCCCTACCGGGCGTCCGGAAAAATCTCGCATCGTGCATGGTTTTCCCCGGAGGAATACAAGAAGCTCTATGAAGCCACCCGGCGACGGGCGCGCAGTCCGAAAAATCCCCGCTACAAATGGGAGTCAGAACAGCTTCACGACTATGTCTTGTTCATGGCCAATACCGGCCTGCGGCCTGACGAGGCGAACTGCCTTGAATATCGCGATGTGAAGATCGTCGAGGATGAGGGCAGTAAGGAAACCATCCTTGAGATCGAGGTCCGCGGCAAACGCGGCGTCGGCTATTGCAAGAGCACCAGCGGGGCCGTAAAGCCTTTCCAGAGACTGGTCGAGAGGAACAAGTCGCAGCCGACCGATCAGATTTTCCCGAAGACCCACCGACAGCTCTTCAACACCATCCTGGACGAAGAAGGCCTCAAGAACGACCGTGAAGGACAACCCCGCACGGCGTACAGCCTGCGGCACACATACATCTGCCTGCGGCTCATGGAAGGTGCCGAC